>NZ_JBIUWO010000003.1:201473-568057 GCF_044743505.1 Pseudomonas sp. NPDC087612 | reverse complement strand
GCCGGGTCGACTTCGACTTTCTCGAAGTCACCACCGGTGGTGCCAGTGATGGTCACGCTGACTTCGCCCGCATCGACGTACACGTCGTCTTCTGGAGCTGGAACAGTAATGCTGCCTTCGGTCTGACCTGCGGCAATGGTGATCACTTCACCGTTGCTCAGGGTGACTTTCATCTCGGTGCCAGCCGGGTTGGTCAGCGTGGCGGTGTAGACGATCTCGCCGCCTTCAGCGACGGAGCCGGTGGCGGTCAGCTTGAGACCGGTAGTGTCGTCAGTACCTGGACCATCAGTAACGGTAGTAACCGGATTACCTGCGGTATCCAGCTTCTCGTAGTTACCGCCGGTGGTGCTGGTGATGCTGTTGGTCAGATCCGGGTTGGTGGTGTGCACGTTGTTAGGTGCAACGAAGTCCACGGTGCCCGAGCTTTGGCCGACCGGGATGGTGATCTGTTGGCCGTTGGCCAGGTTGATGACCAGCGCGGAGCCGGTAACCGGAGCGGTAACCGAAGCGGTGTAGGTCACTACGCCGCCTTCAGTGACGCTTGGAGTCGCGGTCAGGGTGACGGTGCTGGTGTCGATGGTATCGGTGACTTCGGTCACGGCAGCCGCCGGGTCGACTTCGACTTTCTCGAAGTCGCCGCCAGTGGTGCCAGTGATGGTCACGCTGACTTCGCCAGCATCGACGTACACGTCGTCTTCCGGCGCCGGAACAGTGATGCTGCCTTCGGTTTGGCCCTTGGCGATGGTGATGACTTCACCGTTGCTCAGGGTGACTTTCATCTCGGTGCCAGCCGGATTGGTCAGCGTGGCGGTGTAGACGATCTCGCCGCCTTCGGCGACGGAGCCGGTGGCTGTCAGTTTCAGACCGGTGGTGTCGTCGGTACCTGGGCCATCAGTAACGGTGGTGACCGGGTTACCCGCAGTGTCCAGCTTCTCGTAGTTACCACCGGTGGTGCCGGTGATGCTGTTGGTCAGGTCCGGGTTGGTGGTGTGCACGTTGTTCGGTGCAACGAAGTCCACGGTGCCCGAGCTTTGGCCGACCGGGATGGTGATTTGCTGACCGTTGGCCAGGTTGATCACCAGCGCAGAACCGGTCACTGGCGCAGTAACGGAAGCGGTGTAGGTGACCACGCCACCTTCGGTGACGCTTGGCGTCGCAGTCAGAGTGACAGTCGAAGTATCGATGGTGTCAGTCACTTCGGTGACGGCCGGGGTGTTATCCACAGCCAGTTTCTCGAAGTCGCCGCCGGTAGTACCAGTGACAGTGACGCTGACTTCGCCCGCATCGACGTACACATCGTCTTCAGGAGCCGGAACAGTGATGCTGCCTTCGGTCTGACCCTTGGCGATGGTGATCACTTCACCGTTGCTCAGGGTGACCTTCATTTCGGTGCCAGCCGGGTTGGTCAGCGTGGCGGTATAGACGATCTCGCCGCCTTCAGCGACGGAGCCGGTGGCGGTCAACTTAAGGCCGGTAGTGTCGTCAGTGCCTGGACCATCAGTAACGGTGGTCACCGGATTACCTGCGGTATCCAGCTTCTCGTAGTTACCGCCCGAAGTACCGGTGATGCTGTTGGTCAGGTCCGGGTTGGTGGTGTGGACGTTGTTAGGTGCAACGAAGTCCACGGTACCCGAGCTGGAACCCACAGGAATGGTGATTTGTTGGCCGTTGGCCAGGTTGATGACCAACGCAGAGCCGGTCACCGGAGCGGTGACCGAAGCGGTGTAGGTAACGACGCCGCCTTCAGTGACGCTTGGGGTAGCGGTCAGCGTGACAGTCGAAGTATCGATAGTGTCAGTCACTTCGGTCACGGCTGGGGTGTTATCCACAGCCAGTTTTTCGAAATCGCCACCGGTGGTGCCGGTCACGGTCACGCTGACTTCGCCCGCATCAACGTACACGTCGTCTTCCGGCGCTGGAACAGTGATGCTGCCTTCGGTCTGGCCTGCTGCGATGGTGATCACTTCACCATTGCTCAGGGTGACTTTCATCTCGGTGCCAGCTGGATTGGTCAGCGTAGCGGTGTAGATGATGTCGCCGCCTTCAGCGACGGAGCCGGTGGCGGTCAGCTTCAGACCAGTAGTGTCGTCAGTACCTGGGCCATCAGTAACGGTAGTAACCGGGTTACCAGCGGTATCCAGCTTCTCGTAGTTACCGCCCGAAGTGCCGGTGATGCTGTTGGTCAGATCCGGGTTAGTGGTGTGCACGTTGTTCGGTGCAACGAAGTCCACGGTGCCAGAGCTGGAACCCACAGGAATGGTGATTTGCTGACCGTTGGCCAAATTAATCACCAGCGCGGAGCCAGTCACTGGCGCAGTAACCGAAGCGGTGTAGGTGACAACGCCACCTTCAGTCACGCTTGGAGTCGCGGTCAGGGTGACGGTGCTGGTGTCGATGGTATCGGTAACTTCAGTCACGGCTGGAGTGTTATCCACAGCCAGCTTCTCGAAGTCACCGCCGGTCGTACCGGTGACAGTCACGCTGACTTCGCCCGCGTCGACGTACACGTCGTCTTCCGGCGCCGGAACAGTGATGCTGCCTTCGGTCTGGCCTTTGGCGATGGTGATGACTTCACCGTTGCTCAGGGTGACTTTCATCTCGGTGCCGGCTGGGTTGGTCAGCGTGGCGGTGTAGATGATGTCGCCGCCTTCAGCGACGGAGCCGGTGGCAGTCAGCTTGAGACCGGTAGTGTCATCAGTACCAGGGCCATCAGTAACGGTAGTAACCGGATTACCAGCGGTATCCAGCTTCTCGTAGTTACCGCCCGAAGTGCCGGTGATGCTGTTGGTCAGATCCGGGTTTGTGGTGTGCACGTTGTTCGGTGCAACGAAGTCCACGGTGCCGGAGCTGGAACCCACAGGGATGGTGATCTGCTGACCGTTGGCCAGGTTGATGACCAACGCGGAGCCGGTAACCGGAGCGGTGACGGACGCGGTGTAGGTCACTACGCCGCCTTCGGTCACGCTTGGGGTAGCGGTCAAAGTGACAGTCGACGTATCGATGGTGTCAGTCACTTCGGTGACGGCAGGGGTGTTATCCACAGCCAGCTTCTCGAAGTCGCCGCCGGTGGTACCGGTCACGGTCACGCTGACTTCACCGGCATCGACGTACACGTCATCCGCCGGCGCCGGCAGGGTAATGCTGCCTTCGGTCTGGCCTTTGGCAATGGTGATGACTTCACCGTTGCTCAGGGTGACTTTCATCTCGGTGCCAGCCGGGTTGGTCAGCGTGGCGGTGTAAACAATCGAACCGCCTTCTTCAACCGAACCCGTCGCGGTGAGTTTCAGACCGGTAGTGTCATCGGTGCCTGGACCATCAGTAACGGTAGTAACCGGATTGCCAGCGGTATCCAGCTTCTCGTAGTTACCACCGGTGGTGCTGGTGATGCTGTTGGTCAGGTCCGGATTGGTGGTGTGCACGTTGTTTGGTGCAACGAAGTCCACGGTGCCGCTGCTCTGGCCGACTGGAATGGTGATTTGCTGACCGTTGGCCAGGTTGATCACCAGCGCGGAGCCAGTCACTGGCGCAGTAACCGAAGCGGTGTAGGTGACGACACCGCCTTCAGTGACGCTTGGGGTAGCGGTCAGGGTGACGGTCGAAGTATCGATGGTGTCGGTGACTTCAGTCACGGCCGGGGTGTTATCCACAGCCAGCTTCTCGAAGTCGCCGCCGGTAGTACCGGTGACAGTCACGCTGACTTCGCCCGCGTCGACGTACACATCGTCTTCCGGCGCGGGAACAGTGATGCTGCCTTCGGTCTGGCCTTTGGCAATGGTGATGACTTCACCGTTGCTCAGGGTGACTTTCATCTCGGTGCCGGCTGGGTTGGTCAGTGTGGCGGTGTAAACAATCGAACCACCTTCTTCAACCGAACCCGTCGCGGTCAGCTTGAGACCGGTAGTGTCATCAGTACCTGGACCATCAGTAACGGTAGTCACCGGGTTACCGGCAGTATCCAGTTTCTCGTAGTTACCACCGGTGGTGCTGGTGATGCTATTGGTCAGGTCCGGGTTGGTGGTGTGCACGTTGTTCGGCGCAACAAACTCAACCGAACCAGTGCTCTGACCAACAGGAATAGTGATCTGCTGACCATTGGCCAAAGTAATAACCAGCGCAGAACCGGTAACCGGCGCAGTCACCGAAGCGGTGTAAGTAACTACGCCGCCTTCAGCAACACTGCTGTTCGCTGTCAAAGTGACAGTCGAAGTATCAATGGTGTCAGTAACTTGCGTTACAGCCGGAGTGCCATCTACAGCAACTTTCTCGAAGTCGCCGCCAGTGGTGCCGGTAACAGTGACGCTGACTTCGCCAGCATCGATGTATACGTCATCGGCAGGCGCGGCAACGGTAATGCTGCCTTCAGTCTGCCCCGCAGCAATGGTGATGACTTCACCATTGCTCAGGGTCACCTTCATTTCGGTGCCAGCCGGGTTGGTCAGCGTGGCGGTATAAACAATCGAACCACCTTCAGCAACCGAGCCAGTAGCGGTCAGTTTAAGACCGGTAGTGTCGTCAGTACCTGGACCATCAGTAACGGTAGTTACCGGATTACCGGCAGTGTCCAGCTTCTCGTAGTTGCCGCCGGTGGTGCCAGTGATGCTGTTGGTCAGGTCCGGATTGGTAGTGTGCACGTTGTTCGGCGCAACAAACTCAACCGAGCCAGTGCTCTGACCAACAGGAATAGTGATCTGCTGACCATTGGCCAGAGTAATAACCAGCGCAGAGCCAGTCACCGGCGCAGTAACCGAAGCGGTGTAAGTGACCACGCCGCCTTCAGCAACACTGCTGTTTGCGGTCAGGGTGACAGTCGAAGTATCGATGGTGTCGGTAACTTCGGTGACCGCCGGCTGGTTGCTGACCACCAGGTTTTCGAAGTTGCCGCCATCGACCTTGTCGATGCTGACGCTGACGTTGCCGGCATCGACATACACGTCATCGCTCGGCGCCGGCACGGTGACGCTGCCTTCGGTCTGGCCGGCGACGATGGTGATCACCGCGCCGTTGCTCAGGGTCACGGTCACCGGGGTGCCGGCCGGGTTGGTCAGGGTCGCGGTGTAGATGATCGAGCCGCCTTCGGCGACGCTGCCGGTGGCGTTCAGGCTCAGGCCGGTGTCATCGATCGAGTCGGTGATGGTGGTGACCGCCGGGTTCGGGTTCGGTACCAGGTTCTCGAAGTTGCCACCAGTGGCGCCAGTGATGGTGGTGCTGACGCTGCTGCCGTTGTTGTAGACGTCGTTCGGCGGCGTCTGCACATCAACGGTGCCGGTGGTCTGGCCGGCGCCGATGGTGATGGTGCTGCCGTTGGACAGGGTGACGGTCACCGGCGTCTGCGCCGGGTTGGTCAGGGTGGCGGTGTAGGTGATCACGCCGCCTTCGGTGACACTCGGGTTGGCCGTCAGGCTGACCGTGGTGGTGTCGATGGTGTCGGTGATCTGGGTCACTGCCGGGGTGGTGTCCGGGGTGATGATCAGGCCCGCGCCGCCGGTGGTGCCGGTGATGGTCGCGGAGATTTCACTGCCGTCCAGGTACACGGTGTCGTTCGGCGGGATGGTCACGCTGACGCTGCCGGTGGTCTGCCCGGCGCTGATGACGATGACCTGGCCGTTGGACAGGGTCACGGTCAGGTCGGTCAGCGGTGGCTGGCCCAGGGTGGCGGTGTAGATGATTACGCCACCCGCCTCGGTGATCGACGGCGTGGCACTCAGGCTCAGGCCGGATTCGCGCGTAGGCGTGGTGGTGTTGGGGTTGTTGGCATCGTCCAGGCCGCCCAGTTCCTGGGTCGCAGCGCCGGTGGCAAAGCCGATCGGGCCGGTCGGGAAGCCAATGGTCGGGTCGACCGAGCCTGCCGTGGCGTCGAGCATGACGAAGCTATGGCCACCACCGGCCGCGCCGCCGCTACCGGCGGCCGACGGGCCTGCTGCGGTGGCTTCGAGTTCGGTGGTCGGGTCAGCGCCGGCGGCGATGGCCTGCTGCAGCTCTTCGACCGAAGGCGCAGCCTGGGCGGTTGCTGCCGCCAGGTCAGTGCTGCTGTCCGGGGCCTCGGCACTCCATTGGGTGTCACGGCCCAGGTCCAGGGTGCGGCCGTCGGCCAGCTCCAGGGTGACGGCGCCGGCCAGGCCAGTGAGCACCTGCTCGCCAGCGAACAGGCGGTCACCTTCGATGAGTACACGTTGAATCCCTTCTGGGGATACGGCGATTACTTGGCCAACAATGCTTTTGACGATGGCAACAACACTGCTCATTGGACTCTCCGGGCTACCCGTTCAATTTGGCTTCCATGCCAGCCGGCGTTGAATTGCCGATTTCTGATGGAATGTTTCAATAGTAAGTTTGGTGCTTTTGACGTCAATATATTGTCGATAACTGTTGGCTATTAAGTTTATGCCAAAGTATTGACCTTCGTGCTGCCATCCTAAACAATCAGCACCGTAATGTCACATTGATATTTGAGCGGCTGCCACTCTTCCTCTGTACGAACCAAGTACCCCTTCGGAAGTTTCCGACATAAGGTCATTCCGGTTGCCATTTTCTAATGCAGCAACGATTTCTGCTGTGATTTGGGACAAGACGTCCCTGGGAAAAAAGTTAAATGCGCGCGTCACTGTTCACTGCTCTTCCTTTCGTTCTCGCCACCAGTTTCGTTCAAGCACAGAGCCTGCCAGAGGCCATGCAGAAAGCCCTCGAGGTACACCCGGAAATCCAGGCCGGGGTTAACAGCCGAATCGCTGCCGATTACCAGCTGCGCGCCGCCAAGGGCGGTTACCTGCCACGTGTCGATGTGCTCGCCGGTTATGGCCGTGAAGGCACCGACAGCCCGAGCACTGGCAACCGCTGGGAAACCCTCAACCGTGGTGAGTCGAGCGTGCGCCTGCGGCAGATGGTCTTCGACGGTTTTGCCACCTCGAGTGAAGTTGGCCGTCAGCAAGCCACCGTCAACTCCCGCGCCTACTCGCTGCTGGGCGCCTCCGAGCGCACCGCGTTGACCGTTGCCCAGGTTTACCTGGACGTCCTGACCCGCCGCGAGATGGTTCGCCTGGCAGAAGACAATCTGCGCAGCCACGAACGCATTTATGACCAGATCAAACTGCGCACCGCCCGTGGTGTCGGCCGCCTGGCCGACCTTGACCAGGCTGAAGCGCGTCTGGCCCAGGCCCGCAACAACCTGATCACCGAGCAGACCAACCTGGCCGATGCCAAGACCAACTACCTGAGCGTGGTCGGTCAGCTGCCGGACGAGTTAAGCAGCCCTGCGCCGTTTGTCGACCTGTTGCCGGCCAACCTCGACGAAGCCCGCCAGCAGATGGTCGAGAGCAGCCCGATCCTGCGCTCGGCAGAGTCCGATATCGCCGCAGCGGAGAAGCAATACGAGGCTGCAAAGTCTACTTTCTATCCGCGTTTTGATGCAGAACTCGGACGGACGGCCGATAACGATCTGGATGGCATGAACGGCCACAACAACGAATGGCAGGCTATGCTGCGTATGAGTTTCAACTTGTATGCCGGCGGCAGCAACAAGGCCGACCTGGAATCCAAGTCGTACCTGACCAACCAGGCGCTGGACATTCGCAACAATGCTTTGCGCCAGCTCAATGAGGAGCTCGGCCTGGCATGGAACGCTATGGACAACGCCAATGCGCAGGTGCCGATCGCCCAGCAATACGTCGATCACAGCAACAGTGTGCGCAGCGCCTACCAGAAGCAGTTCAGCCTCGGCGAACGTACCTTGCTAGACTTGCTCGACAGCGAGAACGAACTCTTCACTGCCCAGCGCCGTCTGGCTGAAGTGAAGAACAGCCAAGTGTTTACTCAGTACCGAATCAAAGCGACCATTGGTCAACTGCTCAAGAGCCAGGGTGTTGTCGCACCGATGGCCTCCGTGGTGCAGAACGACCTTAAACCGAAAGTGAACCTGCCAGGCATGAACTGAGGTTCACTGTTATAGCCAACCGCAACCGTTAAGAGAGCCCGCGTGGAATCAGAAGTCAGTCGAGTCCAGCTCAGCCATGATCCACGCAGTCAGCACGACGATCCGTTGCTGGACAGCCTGCTGTCTCTCTGCGTGCTGCACCAGAAGCCCGCCAGCCGGGCCATGCTGACCACCGGCCTGCCGTTGCCGGCCCAGCGCCTGAGCCCGGAGCTGCTGCCGCGTGCGGCGGCCCGTGCCGGCCTGCAGGGGCGCTTGCTGCAACGCAAGCTGGAGCAGATCCCGAGCATCGCCATGCCGGCGATGCTCCTGCTCAAGGACGGTCGCAGCACGGTGTTGCTCGGTTGGGAGAATGAGGACACCGCGCGCCTGTTGCTCAGCGAGAGCGACGGCGGCGAGGTGCACGTCAGCCGCGAAGCGTTGCTGAGCGACTACAGTGGCCGGGTGTTCTTCGCCCAGCCGCAGCACAAGTTCGACGTCAACCACGGCAACCTGATTCCGCGTGCGCGTTCGTGGTTCCGTGACACCCTCAAGCGCAGCCGCTGGCTGTACATCGACGCCATCGCCGCAAGCCTGGTGATCAACCTGATCGCCCTGGCCGCGCCGCTGTTCGTGATGAACGTCTACGACCGCGTGGTGCCCAACCAGGCCACCTCGACCCTGTGGGTCCTGGCCCTGGGGATTTCCGGTGCCTACATCTTCGATCTGATTCTCAAGGGCCTGCGCAGTTTGTGCCTGGACCTGGCCGGGAAGAAGACCGACCTGATCATCTCGGCGACGCTGTTCGAACGCATCGTCGGCATGGCCATGAAGTACCGGCCGGCACGGGTCGGCAGCTTTGCCCAGAACATTCATGAATTCCAGGGCCTGCGCGATTTTCTTGCCTCGCTGACCCTGACCAGCCTCATCGACCTGCCGTTCACCCTGTTGATCCTGCTGGTGATCGCCATCATTGGCGGGCACCTGGTGTGGATTCCGATCATCGCCTTCCCGCTGGCCCTGGGTATCGGCTACGCCCTGCAAAAGCCGCTGGTGGCGACCCTGGAGCGGACCATGGCCCTGGCCTCCGAGCGCCAGTCGAGCCTGATCGAAACTCTCGCCGGGCTCGATGCGGTCAAGGTCAACAACGCCGAAAGCGAACGCCAGTACATGTGGGAGCAGACCATCGGCACCCTCAGCCGCCTCGAGCTGCGGGTCAAGGTGCTCTCGGGCCTGGCGATGAACATTACCCTGCTGATCCAGCAACTGGCCGGCGTGGCGCTGATTTGTGCTGGCGTCTACCAGATCATGGCCGGCAATCTGAGCATGGGCGGCCTGATCGCTTGCTACATGCTCAGTGGCCGGGCCCTCGGCCCACTGGGCCAGCTTTCCGGTTTGTTGACCCGTTACCAGCAAGCCAAGGTGACCATGGTCTCCACCGACCAGATGATGGAGCTGCCGCAAGAGCGCAACTTCGAAGAGCGCCCGCTGAGCCGTCAGGTACTGCAGGGCGCCATCGAGTTTCGCGGCGTCGATTTCACTTATCCCAACCAGCAGAACCTGGCGCTCAAGGGCGTCAATGTGTCGATCCGCCCCGGCGAGAAAATCGGCATCATCGGTCGCAGCGGCTCGGGCAAGAGCTCGCTGGCCAAACTCATCGTCGGCCTCTATGAAGCCGATGCCGGCTCGTTGCTGGTCGATGGCGTCGACATCCGCCAGATCGACGTCAGCGAGTTGCGCCACAACATCGGCTACGTGCCCCAGGACATCCAGCTGCTGGCCGGTACCCTGCGCGACAACCTGGTCAGCGGTGCGCGCTATGTCGAGGACGAAATGGTCCTGCAGGCGGCCGAGCTGTCCGGGGTTCACGAATTCGCCCGGCTGCACCCGCAAGGTTACGAGCTGCAGGTCGGCGAGCGTGGCCAGAATCTTTCCGGTGGCCAGCGCCAGAACGTCGCCCTCGGCCGCGCCTTGTTGCTCAACCCGCAGATCCTGCTGCTCGACGAACCGACCAGCGCCATGGACAACACCGGTGAAGAACGCCTCAAGCAACGCCTGCAAGCGGTTATCGAGAGCAAGACCGTGGTCCTGGTGACGCACCGGGCTTCGCTGTTGTCACTGGTCGACCGCCTGATCGTTGTCGATCGCGGGCAGATAGTCGCGGATGGCCCGAAAGCCGCCGTCATGGATGCGCTGAAGAAGGGGCAGATCAGTGTTGCTTAAGATGGATATGGGCCAGATCAAGGACAGCCTGCGCAGGTATTTCAAGGGTTCCGAATCGCTCAGCGGCCAGCCGCTGCCCGAGGTCAACAAGGCGCTGATCGAAGATGCGCCGCGCATCGTGCGCCTGACCATCTGGGGGGTAATCGGTTTCTTCCTGTTCCTCGGGCTCTGGGCCAACTTCGCCATTATCGACGAAGTTACCCGTGGCGAAGGCAAGGCGATTCCGTCGTCGAAACTGCAGAAGATCCAGAACCTGGAAGGCGGCATCGTCGCGCAGATCTACGCCAAAGAAGGCGAGATCGTCGAAGTCGGCGACCCCTTGCTGCGCCTGGACGACACCCGTTTTGTCTCCAATGTCGGCGAGACTGAGGCTGATCGCCTGGCCATGGCCCTGCGCGTCGAGCGCCTGAGCGCCGAGGTTGAAGACCGGCCGCTGAAGATCGACGAAGAAATCCGCAAGGCTGCGCCAAGCCAGGCCGCCAACGAAGAATCCCTGTACCAGAGCCGTCGCCAGCAACTGCAAGACGAAATCGGCGGCCTGCAGGAGCAACTGGTACAGCGCCAGCAAGAGCTGCGCGAGTTCAGTTCCAAGCAGGGCCAGTACCGCAACAGCCTGCAGCTGCTGCGCCAGGAAATCAGCATGTCCGAGCCGCTGGTGGCCCAGGGCGCAATCTCCCAGGTTGAAGTGCTGCGCCTCAAGCGTGCCGAGGTTGAAAACCGCGGCCAGCTGGATGCCACCTCGCTGGCGATCCCGCGGGCCGAATCGGCGATCAAGGAAGTCGAGCGCAAGATCGACGAGACCCGCGGCAAGTTCCGCAGCGAAGCCCTGACCCAGCTTAACGAGGCGCGCACCGACCTGAGCAAGGCCCAGGCCACCGGCAAGGCCCTGGACGACCGGGTCAACCGGACCCTGGTGACCTCGCCGGTGCGCGGTATCGTCAAGCAGCTGCTGGTCAACACCGTTGGCGGTGTGATCCAGCCGGGCAGCGACCTGGTCGAAATCGTCCCGCTGGACGACACCCTGCTGGTCGAAGCGCGCATCCGCCCGCAAGACATCGCCTTCCTGCACCCGGGGCAGGAGGCGATGGTCAAGTTCACCGCCTATGACTTCACCATCTACGGCGGCCTCAAGGCCAAGCTCGAACAGATCGGCGCCGACACCATCACCGACGAAGACAAGAACACCTTCTACGTGATCAAGCTGCGCACCGAGCGCAGCCACCTGGGCACCGACGAGAAGCCGCTGTTGATCATCCCGGGGATGGTCGCTTCGGTGGACATCATCACCGGCAAGAAGAGCGTGCTGAGCTACCTGCTCAAGCCGATCATCCGCGCCCGGGCCGAAGCGCTGCGCGAGCGTTGACAGCATCGCGGGGCAAGCCCGCTCCTACAGAGTTGTGTAGGAGCGGGCTTGCCCCGCGAAGAGGCCCGCAACCTCACCATATGCTTATGCACTAAAGATATTTAAATTCTTCCTCTTATGACTTTATAGTCACTCCCCTGCGTACCTGCCGACCAATCGGCGCGCCGCACGACCGAATCAACACGGAACACCGTGAGTTTCTGATCGATGCGCGCACCTTTGGGCGCGCTCTGCGTGGGAGTGAATCATGTCAGCGGCCTCTAACGCCTTGTCGTCCATCGACAGCGCACAGCAGCAAGCGTTCGAAATCCTGCCGTTCAGCGGTGCCGTCGGCGCCGAGATCATCGGCCTGGACCTGAGCAAGCCCGTCAGCGGCGAAGATTTCACCCGGATCCACCGGGCTCATCTCGACCACCACGTGCTGGTGTTTCGCGACCAGCGCATCAGCCCCGAACAACAGATCGCCTTCAGCCGCCGTTTTGGTGAGCTGCAGATCCACGTGCTCAAGCAGTTCCTGCTCAGCGGCCACCCGCAAATCCTCATCGTCTCCAACATCGTCGAGAACGGGCAGAACATTGGCCTGGGCGACGCCGGCAAGTTCTGGCACTCGGACCTGTCATACAAGGAACTGCCAAGCCTGGGCTCGATGCTGCACGCCCAGGAGCTGCCCAGCGAAGGCGGCGACACCCTGTTCGCCGACATGCACAAAGCCTGGGACGGCCTGCCCGAGGCCCTGCGCAAAGCCGTTGAAGGCCGCAGCGCCGCGCATTCCTATACCGCTCGCTACAGCGAGACCAAGTTCGAAGGCAACTGGCGCCCGACCCTGACTGCCGAGCAACTGGCGCAGGTGCAGGAAGTGATTCACCCGGTGGTGCGCACCCACCCGGAAAACGGCCGCAAGGCGCTGTTTGTCAGCGAAGGCTTCACCACCCGCATCGTTGGCCTGCCCGACGATGAAAGCCGGCAGATCCTGACCGAGCTCTACGCCCACAGCGTGCTCGAGCAGAACATCTACCGCCATCAATGGCAGCCCCATGACCTGGTGTTCTGGGACAACCGCTCGTTGATCCACCTGGCCAGCGGCTGCCCTGCGCACCTGCGCCGCAAGCTGTACCGCACCACCATCCAGGGCGATGCCCCGTTCTGATCTTTCGAGGAGTACAGCATGCGCAAATCAATCAGCCGCCTGGCGGCCAGTATCGGCCTGGGTGCCAGCCTGCTCGCCGGCAGCCTGGTGGCGCCGGCCACGGCCCAGGCCGAAGGTGAAATCCGCGTTGCCGAGCAGTTCGGCATCGTTTACTTGCTGCTCAACGTGGTGCGCGATCAGAACCTGATCGAAAAACACGGCAAGGCGCAGGGCATCGACATCAAGGTCGACTGGACGCAATTGTCGGGCGGTGCTGCGATCAACGACGCCTTGCTCTCAGGCTCGGTGGACATCGCCGGTGCCGGCGTCGGCCCGCTGCTGACCATCTGGGACCGCACCCAGGGCCGCCAGAACGTCAAGGCCGTGGCTTCGCTGGGCAACTTCCCTTATTACCTGGTCAGCAGCAATCCCAAGGTCAAGACCATCGCCGACTTCAGCGAGAAAGACCGCATCGCCCTGCCGGCGGTGGGTGTCTCGGTGCAGTCGCGCTTTTTGCAGTACGCCGCCGCCAAGCAGTGGGGCGACAAGGAATACAACCGCCTCGACAAATACACCCTGGCCGTCCCTCATCCGGATGCCACCGCAGCCTTGCTGGCCGGCGGCACCGAGCTGAACGCGCACTTCTCCAACCCGCCGTTCCAGGACCAGGTATTGGCCAACAAGGACGTGCACGTGGTGCTCAACACCTACGACCTGCTCGGCCCGAACTCGCCGACCGTGCTGTTCGCCACCGAAAAATTCCGCAATGACAACCCCAAGACCTACAAAGCCTTTGTTGATGCTCTGGCCGAAGCCGCCGAGTTTGCCCAGAACGACAAGGCCGCCGCAGCTGACACCTACATTCGCGTGACCAAGGCCAAGATCGACCGCGAGGCGTTGCTGAAGATCATCGACAACCCGCAGTACGAATTCAGCGTGACGCCAAAAAACACCTACCCGCTGGCCGAGTTCCTCTACCGCGTGGGCGCGATCAAGCACAAACCCGAATCCTGGAAAGACTACTTCTTCCAGGACGAGAAACCGCTGCAAGGGAGCTGACCGGATGAACACCCCATTGCCAGGCCACACGGTCAGCAAGCTGAGCAGCGTCGCCACGCCGCCGCTGCTGCAGGTGGATAACGTAAGCCTCGAATACCGCACCGCGCAGCGCGTGGTGCGGGCTACCCATCAGGTCAGTTTCGAAGTGGACAAAGCCGACCGCTTTGTCCTGCTCGGGCCTTCGGGCTGCGGCAAGTCGACCCTGCTCAAGGCGGTGGCCGGCTTCATCGAGCCCCGGGAAGGGCAGATCCGCCTGCAGGGCCAGGCCGTGCAGGGCCCGGGCCCGGACCGCATCGTGGTGTTCCAGGAGTTCGACCAGCTGCCGCCGTGGAAAACCGTCAAGCACAACGTAATGTTCCCGTTGCTCGCCTCGGGCACGCTCAAGCGCAAGGAGGCAGAACAGCGCGCCTTGCACTACCTGGAAAAGGTCGGTCTGGCGGGTTTCGCTGATGCCTATCCGCATACCCTGTCGGGCGGCATGAAAGCCCGCGTGGCGATTGCCCGGGCGCTGGCCATGCAGCCAAAGATCCTGCTGATGGACGAACCCTTCGCCGCCCTCGACGCCCTGACCCGGCGCAAGATGCAGGAAGAGCTGCTGCTGCTCTGGGAAGAGGTGCGCTTCACCCTGTTGTTCGTTACCCATTCGATCGAAGAGGCGCTGGTGGTCGGCAACCGCATCCTCCTGCTGTCGCCCCATCCGGGCCGGGTACGCGCTGAAATCCATAGCCACCAGTACAACCTGCAAAGCCTTGGCGCCAGTGATTTCCAGGCCTCGGCGCGGCGTATCCACCGCTTGCTGTTCGACGATGATGCCCAGGTCGAGCACGACCCGGCGATGGGTTTCGCCGACATTCGCATTGCCTACTGACCGGGAGTTTTGCCATGACCACGATTGTTACGCCGCGTCAGGAATACGAAGTGGTTCTCGAACCGTTGCTCAGCGTTCCGCTTGAGCGCCAATTGCCGCTCGGCCAGCGCCTCTGGCAACAGGGCTGGCTGCGCAAGGGCCTGATCCTGATTCTGCTGGCTCTGGCCTGGGAAGCCATCGCCCGCTATCAGGGCAACGACCTGCTGCTGCCGAGCTTTTTACAAACCGCCGCGGCCCTGTACGACGGCCTGCTCAGCGGCGAGTTGCTGGCCAAGGTTGGGGTGTCACTGGTGGTGCTGCTCAAGGGTTACCTACTGGGCATCGTTCTGGCTTTTGGCCTGACCAGCCTGGCGGTGTCGACCCAGTTCGGCCGCGACCTGCTCAGCACCCTGACCTCGATGTTCAACCCCTTGCCGGCGATTGCCTTGCTGCCCTTGGCGCTGCTGTGGTTCGGCCTGGGCGACAACAGCCTGATCTTTGTGCTGGTGCATTCGGTGCTCTGGGCCCTGGCGCTGAATACCTACGCCGGCTTTCTTGGCGTCAGTGAAACCCTGCGCATGGCCGGGCGCAACTATGGCCTGCGCGGATTGCGCCTGGTCGTGCATATCCTGATTCCGGCGGCGCTGCCGTCGATCCTCTCGGGGCTGAAGATTGGCTGGGCCTTTGCCTGGCGCACGCTGATCGCCGCCGAGCTGGTGTTCGGCGCCACCAGCGGCAAGGGCGGGCTGGGCTGGTACATCTTCCAGAACCGCAACGAGCTGTACACCGACAAGGTGTTCGCTGGCCTTGCGGTGGTGATCTTGATCGGCTTGCTGGTCGAGAGCCTGGTGTTCAACTCTCTGGAGCGCATCACTGTGCGCCGCTGGGGCATGCAGCGCTGAGCGGCTCAGGCGCTTTGGTACTGCGCCGCGGCATTGTTGAGGGTTTCGGCAATTTGCTGGCGCAGGCTCAGGGGCTGCTCGACGATCAGCCCGTCACCCTGGCTCAGTAGCCACCAGCGCAACTGCCAGCTGTTGCTGACAGTAGCTTTGAGGCGGTGCCCGGCGTCCAGCGGGGTCAGGTGCATATCGGCCGACAGCGGCGTCTCGCGCACCAGGCGGGCGAGGTTGTCGCTGATCCAGGCCTGCAGTTCGATCTTGTCGGTATCGCCGAACTGCAGGGCGTCGCTGCGCAGGTACGCTTGCAGGTCGAAGGCGCGCAGGCCTTCGGTGGGGCTGTCGAGAATGCGCAGTTTGCGAAAGCGATGCACGGCGAACTGGCGAATGTCGGTATAGGGCGCAGCGGTGGCAATCAGGTAGCTGACCTGGCCGCGCTGAATCAACGCCAGCGGGTTGAGGGTCAGTTCGCTGAGCTTGTCGTTGTGCGCCGAGTAGTACTGGCAGTGCAGCTGGTATTCCTCAAGCAGCGCATGCTGCACGGTCTCGAGGATACTGTCGGGCACTTCCGGGGCCTGCATGTTCATGTCCGGGCGTACGCTGGCGACCTTGTCCAGCCAGCGCGCCACCTTGTTCGCTCCCGACAGGTGTTCGAGTTTCTGCCGGGCATGGCTGAAGCGCGGGTCCAACACCTTGAGCATGCTCCCCGGCAACAGCGGGCGTACCGCCTCTTCCACCAGCGCCAGGCTCAGCGCCTCACTGACACTGATACCGCGCAATTCAATGCAGGCGTTGGCTGCCCAGTGCCAGCCGTACGGGATGCTCTTGTCGTTGCGCTCCAGCGGGAAAATCAGCGAAAGCTCGTTGAGATCGCGTTCGATGCTGCGCTTGCTGATGGTGAATCCTGCGTCCTGCAGGCGGCCAACCAGCTCGGCACTGGTAATGCCCGGTGAGCGGCTGGGCAACTGGCGCAGCAACTCCCATTGGCGGCTGAGGGTGGCGCGTGTCGTGGCGGAGGGCAAAAGGTGGCGTCCTTGTCTAGGCTTGCGGTTGTAGCATGGCGCCAGCGCAGTGATATGGCAATTAGCCATTTATGTATCCAGATCAAGGATGAAGCAGTTGAGTGCCCTAACTGAATCGTTCGCGACAGGTTTTGTCGTGGCCGTGCGCAGAATCACGCCTCATCACTCCCGCTGTTGGATCTGTGGGTAGTTCAATGAGGACGAACATGTCAGCTGCAAGCAACATCTACCCACTGCTTGAGCGCCTGTTGCCCGAGCGGATCATCCCTGCGCCCGGCCGCCCTGGCCGCCTGCAGCGGTTGTACGCCGGGGTCGGCATGCCCAGCCAGCGGGCAGTGCTGGGCGAGAGTTTCGCCCTGATCAGCCGCCTGGACGAAGCCAGCGACCTGCAGGCGGTGTACGACGACCTGCGCGCCCAGGCCCTGGAAGGCAACGTCGGCGCGCTCAACGACCTGGGCTGGATCTGGCTCAATGGCAAGTACTGGCGCGCCGACCCGACCCTGGCCGGGCACCTGCTGCGTATGGCGGCCCTGCAGGGCAGTGCCGCAGCCTGGTTCAACCTCGGCCAGCAGCATTACTTCGGCAAGGGAGTGGAGGTCGCCTATGCCAGTGCGGCAGAGTACTACCAGCAGGCGTTCGAGCGTGGCCTGGAACACGCCGCTGCGGCGTTGGGTGATCTCTACGAAGAAGAAATCTGTGACAGCGACAGCCAGGACTGGCAGGTCGACCTGCAGCAGGCCTACCGCTGGTTCCTGCGCGGCGCCCAGCGCGGTGACGCACGCTGCCGCTTCGAGGTCGGCTATCGCCTGCTGCATGGGCTGACGGTCAACGTCGACAGCAAGGCCGCCGTGTACTGGCTGGAACTGGCCGCAGTGGCCGGGGTGATGCAGGCTGCCGAAGAGCTGGCGGTGCATTTCAGCGAGGTCAACAACGCCCTGCGTTACCTGTTCTGGCGCGAGCAGGCGATCAGCCTGGGCAGCAAGCTGGCGCTGAACATGAAGCTGGACGATCAGCTGCAACCTTGAACATGACGTTTGTCAGCCACTATTGACGGCAGGGGCGGTGATCGAAGAATATTGATAGTTAGCAAACTATGAATATAGCCACGAACCTCCCTTCATGACCCTCGACGCACTGCAACTCAACATCAGCAGCGGCATGGTGGTGGCCGGCCGGCACTGGCGGCGCATCTGCCAGGCGACCCTGGCCGGCTACGGCATTTCCGAAGCCTGCGCGGTCCCTTTGCTGATGATCGTGCGCCTGGGCGATGGCGTGCACCAGGTCGCCGTAGCCCAGGCGGCGGGGCTCGAAAGCCCGTCGCTGGTTCGCCTGCTCGACCAGCTGTGCAATGCAGGCTTTGTCTGCCGTACGGAAGATCCGGTCGATCGCCGGGCCAAGGCCCTGAGCCTGACCGCCAGCGGTCGGGTATTGGCCGAAGCCATCGAAGGCGAACTGGTGCGCCTGCGCCGCGAAGTGCTGCAGGGCATCGACGAAGCCGACCTGCTGGCCACCCTGCGTGTGCTGCGCGCCTTCGAAGACGCTGCCCAGCGCACCCCGGGCGTGCCGACGTGAACGGTTTTTTCAGCTCGATGCCGCCGGCGCGCGACTGGTTCTACGGGGTGCGCACCTTTGCCGCGTCGATGATCGCCCTGTACATCGCCTTGCTCATGCAACTGCCACGGCCTTACTGGGCCATGGCTACGGTGTATATCGTCTCCAGCCCGTTCGTCGGGCCCACCAGTTCCAAGGCCCTGTATCGCGCCATGGGCACCTTGCTCGGCGCCGCCGGGGCGGTGTTCCTGGTGCCGCTGCTGGTGCAGACACCGGTGCTTTTGACCGTCGCCGTGGCCTTGTGGACCGGCACCTTGCTGTTCCTCTCGCTGCACCTGCGCACCGCCAACAGCTATGCGCTGATGCTGGCCGGCTACACCCTGCCGATGATTGCCCTGCCGGTGGTCGACGACCCGTTGGCAGTGTTCGACATTGCCTCGTCGCGGGCCCAGGAGATCTGCCTGGGCATCGTCTGTGCGGCAGTGGTCGGAGCGATCTTCTGGCCACGGCGCCTGACCCCGGTGCTGGTTGGCGCCACTGGCAACTGGTTCAACGAGGCGATCCGCTACAGCGATACCTTCCTGGCCCGCGAGGCGACTGCCGATAAAGTCGGCGGCTTGCGTGCCTCGATGGTCACCACCTTCAACTCGCTGGAGCTGATGATCGGCCAGTTGTCCCATGAAGGCGCACGGCCGCAAACGGTGAAGAATGCCCGCGAGCTACGTGGGCGGATGATCCACCTGCTACCGGTGATCGATGCCCTCGACGACGCCTTGCTCGCCCTTGAAGGCCGTGCTCCGGCCCAGAGCGAACAACTGCAGCCATTGCTGAGCGAAGCCCGCGCCTGGCTGCAGGGCACCGCGCAGGATCCATCGCCGGCACGCTGGTCGGCGTTGCGTGCGCACATCGAACATATGCAACCGAGCGCCGCCGCCCTTGATGAGCGCGCCTCGCTGCTGCTGTCCAACGCGCTCTATCGGCTGGCTGAATGGGCCGACCTGTGGCAAGACTGTTGCAGCCTGCAGCACGCCATCCGCAACGAAGACCTCTCGCCCTGGCGCGCGGTGTATCGGCACTGGCGCCTGGGCCGGCTGACGCCGTTCTTCGACCGGGGGCTGATGCTCTACTCGGTGTTCTCCACCGTCAGCGCGATCATCGTTGCCACCACCCTGTGGATTTTGCTCGGCTGGGGCGACGGCGGCAGCGCGGTGATTCTCGCCGCCGTGGCCTGCAGCTTCTTTGCCGCCATGGACGACCCGGCGCCGCAGATCTACCGGTTCTTCTTCTGGACTTCGCTGTCGGTGCTGTTTGCCAGCCTTTACCTGTTTCTGGTGTTGCCTAACCTGCATGACTTTCCGATGCTGGTGCTGGCCTTCGCCATACCGTGCATCTGCGTCGGCACCCTGACCGTGCAGCCGCGCTTCTACCTGGGCACCTTGCTGACTATCGTCAACACCGCCTCGTTCATCAGCATCCAGGGCGCCTACGACGCCAACTTCCTGACCTTCATCAACGCCAACCTGGCCGGGCCGGTGGGCTTGCTGTTCGCCTTCGTCTGGACCCTGGTGGTGCGCCCGTTCGGCGTTGAGCTTGCGGCCAAGCGCCTGACCCGTTTCAGCTGGCACGACATCGTCGGCATGACCCAGCCGGCGACCCTGGCCGAGCACCGGCAACTGGGCGTGCAGATGCTCGACCGGCTGATGCAGCAACTGCCGCGCCTGACCCAGACCGGCCAGGACACCGGCACCGCCCTGCGAGACCTGCGCGTGGGCCTGAACCTGCTCGACCTGCTGGCCTATATGCCACGGGTCGGCGCGCAGCCGCGCCAGTTGCTGGGGCGGGTGGTGGAAGAGGTGGGCGAACACTTTCAGGCCTGCCTGGACGCCCGCCGTCGGCTGCACGCGCCCGAGGTGCTGTTGCAGAGCATGGAGCGCGCCCGTCGCGCCCTCAACCTCAACGACCTGGCCGACAGCGCCGAGGCCCGGGTGCACCTGTTGCACGCCTTGAGCGGCCTGCGCCTGGCGCTGTTGCCGGGGGTCGAGGTGGTGCTTGAGCCATCCGACGATCAGCAACAACTGCCCTATGGCATCGATGGAGCGCCGCTGTGATCGGAGATCTGGATATCAGCGGGGTGTTCCTGCCCACGCTGCTGGTGATGATGGTCGTCACCTATTTGCTGTTTCTCGGTGTGCACGCGTTGCTCAACCGCGTGCATTTCTACCGCCTGGTCTGGCACCGGGCGTTGTTCAACGTTGCGCTTTACGCCGTGCTGCTCGGCACGGTCGATCACTTTTGCCGAAACCTGATGCTGCCATGAAAAAACCCTTGTTGACCCTGGGCCGCGTGGTCCTGACCCTGCTGGTAGTGACGCTGGCGACCGTGTTGGTCTGGCAGATGGTCATGTACTACATGTTCGCCCCCTGGACCCGGGACGGGCACATCCGCGCCGATGTGATCCAGATCGCCCCTGATGTTTCCGGTTTGATCCAGCAGGTCGAGGTACGCGACAACCAGGTGGTCAAGCGTGGCGACGTGCTGTTCACCATCGACCAGGACCGCTTCCACCTGGCCCTGCGCCAGGCCCAGGCGACCCTGGCCGAGCGCAAGGAAACCCTGGCCCAGGCCCAGCGCGAAGCCCGGCGTAATCGTGGCCTGGGTAACCTGGTGGCCGCCGAGCAACTGGAAGAGAGCCAGTCGCGCCAGGCCCGCGCCGAATCGGCCCTGGCCGAAGCCCAGGTGGCGGTGGATGCTGCGCAGTTGAACCTCGACCGTTCGGTGGTGCGCAGCCCGGTTGATGGCTACCTCAACGACCGCGCGCCGCGTGCCCACGAGTTTGTCAGTGCCGGGCGGCCGGTGCTGTCGGTGGTCGACAGCGACTCCTACCACGTCGATGGCTACTTCGAAGAAACCAAGCTGGCCGGCATTCACATCGGCCAGGCTGTGGATATCCGTGTGCTCGGCGACAACACCCGACTGAGCGGGCGGGTGCAAAGCATTGCCGCCGGTATCGAGGACCGCGACCGCAGCAGCGGCGCCAACCTGCTGCCCAACGTCAACCCGGCGTTCAGCTGGGTGCGCCTGGCCCAGCGGATCCCTGTGCGGATTGCCTTCGATGAGGTGCCGGCAGACTTTCGCATGATCGCCGGGCGTACGGCGACGGTGTCGATCCTTGAGGACAAGGGCCAATGAAACGGCTGTCACTGCTCGGCTTGAGCCTGCTGCTGTCGGCCTGCCAGATGGTCGGGCCGGACTACAACGTGCCCGAGGATGCCGCGATCCAGCGCGCCGACTTGCAGGGCCAACTGCGCCAGGACGCCAGCAGCGTGGTCTCGGCGCCCGTGCCGAAAGACTGGTGGCATCTGTATCAGGACGAACGCCTCAATGAGCTGGTGCGCCAGGCCCTGGCGGCCAACAGCGAACTGCGTGTGGCGGCGGCGAACATCGCCAAGGCCCGTGCCCAGGTCGAAGAGGCCGAAGCCCAGGGTGGCCTGAACGGCGGTGTGAAGCTGGGTGCCCAGCGTTTGCAGGAGTCTGGCGAAGCCTTTTTGCAACCAGAGAAAGTGCCGGTGGCCAACATCGGCGAGGCGATCATCAGCGCGTCATACCAGTTCGACCTGTGGGGCACCCTCAAGCGTGGCGTCGAGGCCGCCCAGGCCAATGCCGACGCGACCCAGGCCGCCGCCGATACCGCACGCATCACCCTGGTGGCCGACGTGGTACGTGCCTACACCCAGGTCTGCGCGGCCAACGAGGAATACCATATCGCCCATGAGTCCCTGGACCTGCAGCAGCAGAGCGTGACCCTGACCCAACGCTTGCGCGATGCCGGGCGTGGTGACGAAACCCAGGTGACCCGCTCGCAAACCCAGTTCAAATCCTTGCGCGCCGAGCTGCCGCGTTACCAGGCTGCGCGTGAAGCGGGCCTGTACACCTTGTCGATGTTGCTGGCCAAGCCGCTCAACCAGTTGCCGGCCGGAACCGGCGATTGCGCCGAGCTGCCGCATATCGCCCAGGTGCTGCCAGTGGGCGATGGCGCCGCGCTGCTCAAGCGCCGTCCGGATATCCGCCAGGCGGAACGCAGCCTGGCCGCGAGTTGTATCCGGACATCAGCATCGGTGCCCAGGTGGGCACCATCGGTATCCTGGAAAATCTCGGCAAACCTGCGACCAACCGCTGGGGCTTCGGCCCGCTGCTGACCTGGAATGTACCGACCAACGGTTCGCGGGCGCGCATCCGTGAGGCGCAAGCTTCGACCCAGGCGGCGCTGGCGCATTTTGACGGGGTGGTGCTCAACGCCATTCGCGAAACCCAGACCAGCCTTGCGCAATACAGCGCCTTGCTCGAGCGCCGCGATGCCTTGGCCGATGCCGAGCGTTCGGCGCAACTGGCGGCAGACCAGACCCATAGGTTTTACCAGGCCGGGCGTGAGTCGTTCCTGGCGGACCTGCAGGCGACCCGCACCTACACCGAGATGCGCGCGCAACTGGCGGCGGCCAATACCCAGGTGGCGATGGGGCAGATCGGCTTGTTCCTGGCGTTGGGTGGTGGCTGGTAGCTCGCGATGAGTCTCACTTATCCACAAGCCCTTTAAGCATCTCTATCGGCAACGGAAAGACAATCGTCGACGACTTGTCGCCAGCAATGCTGCCCAGCGTCTGCATGTAGCGCAGCTGCATCGCCCCCGACTGGCGGCCGAGCATTTCTGCCGCTTGCATCAGTTTCTCCGAGGCTTGCAGTTCACCTTCGGCATGGATCACCTTGGCCCGCCGCTCACGTTCAGCCTCAGCCTGGCGGGCAATGGCGCGGATCATCGACTCGTTGAGATCGACATGCTTGATCTCGACGTTGGCCACCTTGATGCCCCAGGCATCGGTTTGCGCATCCAGCACCTGGCGGATGTCCAGGTTCAGCCGTTCGCGCTCGGCCAGCAGTTCGTCCAGCTCATGCTTGCCCAGCACCGCGCGCAAGGTAGTCTGCGCCAGTTGGCTGGTGGCCATGAGAAAGTCCTCGACCTGGATGATCGCCTTCTGCGGGTCGAGCACGCGAAAGTACAGCACCGCGTTGACCTTGACCGAGACGTTGTCGCGGGTGATGACATCCTGTGGCGGCACATCCAGCACCACGGTGCGCAGGTCGACCCGGACCATCTGCTGGATCCCCGGAATCAACAGCACCAACCCCGGCCCTTTGACCCGCCAGAAGCGCCCGAGCTGGAACACTACCCCGCGCTCGTATTCACGCAGGATGCGAAAGGCCGACAGCAACAATACCGCCAGCAGCGCCAGCAAGGCGCCAAAGCCCAGTTCGAAAAACATCTCAGTCTCCTTGCGCCGGTGGTTGTGCCTCGGCGCTGACGTCCAGTAGTACGCCCTTGCGTGTCATCACCCGGACGCGTTGCCCCACCTGCAGTGGCGTCTGGCACTGGGCCTGCCACTGTTCACCCTGCGCCTGCACCGAACCGATGAACGGGTCGCTGGCATTGACCGCCATCACCGTCGCCAGGCTACCCACCAGCCCGGCATCGCCACTGACCAGCGCGCGCTGGCGCGCCTTCATGGCCATGCCCAGCACGCCGCCGAGCAGCAGCGCCGAGAGCAGGGCGAGGGTCAGGATCAGCGCCAGGGGGATGCCGAAGCCGGGCACGTCGGTGTCCATCAAGATCACCGCGCCGACCACGAAGGCAACGATGCCGCCAAAGCCGACCACGCCAAAACTGGGCAGGAACGCCTCGGCAATCATGAAGGCGATGCCGAGCAGGATCAGCGCCGCGCCGGCATAGCTCACCGGCAACAACTGCAAGGCATACAGGGCCACCAGCAGACAGATGCCACCGATCACTCCGCCGACCCCGGAGCCCGGGCTCATGAACTCGAACATCAGCCCGTAGATACCGATCATGATCAGGATCAGCGCCACGCTGGGGTTGGTGATCACCGCCAGCAGGCGCGTGCGCCAGTCCGGCTCGCGTTCGATGATGCTGACGTTGGCGGTGTGCAACTGTACGGCTTGGCCGGCGGCTTCGAGGTTTTTGCCATCGAGCTGGCGCAGCAGGTCGGGCAGGTCGTTGGCGATGCGGTCGATGACTTTCAGGCGCAAGGCTTCGTTGGCCGGCAGGCTGACCGATTCGCGTACCGCCTGTTCAGCCCAGTCGGCATTGCGCCCGCGCAGTTGCGCCAAACCGCGAATATAGGCGGCAGCGTCGTTAATCTGCTTGCGGGTCAGGGTGTCTTGTTCGCTGCTCGGTGCTGGCTTGTCGCCGGTGGGCGCAGCCGGGTCTTTCGGCGGGCCTGGCATCCCGCCGATCTGCACCGGCGTGGCGGCGCCGAGGTTGGTGCCCGGGGCCATGGCCGCGACATGGCTGGCATAGAGTATGTAGGTGCCGGCGCTGGCCGCCCGGGCGCCACCGGGGGCGACGAAGGTAGCGACTGGCACGGGGCTGGCGAGGATCGCCTTGATGATCGCGCGCATCGAGCTGTCGAGCCCGCCCGGGGTGTCGAGGCGGATGACCACCAATTGCGCCTGCTGCGTCTTGGCCTGCTCCAGGCCGCGTATCAGGTAGTCGGCACTGGCCGGGCCGATGGCGTCGTCGATACTCAGTACCAGCACCGGATTGCCGGGCGCAGCCACACCGCTCGTCAGGGCGCCGAGCATCAATAAAACCAGCAGGTGCCGACACCAGCGAGCGATCACCTGAATTCACCCGGGCTGTGCGTGTCCAATAAGTTTAGTCGGCTGCTTGCGGCAGCACGGCCTAAACTTCAGAAGTGGGGGCGCTGTATCCGGAGGTGCATCATGCGTATGGCAAAAACCCTGCAGCAGTGCCTGGACAAGGCCGGCTGCGACTACGACATCATTTCTCACCCGCACTCATCTACCAGCCTTGAGTCGGCCCGTACCGCTGGAGTGCCCGCCGAGCGGGTGGCCAAGTCGGTCATGCTCGACGACCGCCACGGCAACTATCTGATGGCCGTGCTACCGGCCAACCGTCACCTGGACATGAGCAAGGTACGCGCCACCGGCGCCTGGCAAATGACCCATGAAAGCGGGCTGCCGCATCTGTTCGGCGACTGCGAGCGTGGCGCCATTCCGGCACTGGGCGATGCTTACTCGATCAAGATGCTGCTCGACCCGACCCTGACCCGTCAGGGCGATATCTATGTCGAGGCCGGTGATCACGATCACCTGATCCACATGAACATGACGCAATACCTGAAACTGGTACCGAACGCCGAAGTGCGTGAGGTTTGCTGATGATCAACCCACTGCCAGGCTGGCGTCGTGGATGCCCGTCCTGGCCCCAAGGAGTCACGCATGGAATCAAATATTCATCCGTTTTCGGAGCTCTTCAAACAGCTGGGCCTGGCTGATGATCCCCAGGGCATTGACCAGTTCATCACCAGCCACTCGCCGCTCAAGAATGAAATAAAGCTGGTTGATGCACCGTTCTGGACCGAGAGCCAGCGGGCATTTCTCAAGGAAAGCATTATCGAAGACTCCGACTGGGCCGTGCCGTTCGACCAGCTGAACGAGGCGCTGCGGCGTCCGAAAAAATAAACGCCGAGCGGCACATCGACCGGCGAATGGCGTTGCTATGCTCAGGAAAAACAACAAGGGGACAGCGCCAATGAAAGATCCCTATGCCGCCGGTTTCTGGTGTGCCGTGACCGCCCTGGGGCTGCTGACCGTCGGTTATTTCTATGGAATCAAACAGACCCACCAGTTGGGTCAGGCTCTGGTATTTCTTTACGCCGCCGGGGGCGTGATCGGGGCGCTGGCCCTGACCGCGCTGGCGTGGATTGCCTGGCAGCAACTGCGGGTGAGCAAACGCCAGTTGGCCCAAGGGCGAACCTTGGTGGCTATCTGGAACACCAAGGTTGCCTTGCGCCGGGTCGAAACCGTCTTCGACCGTTATTTCTGGGGCAGTTACTGGCAGCCCGGGCGTACCTTCCAGGAGGTAATGGGCGAGCTTGAAGGCACGCCGCTGGAGCAGAGCCTGGAAGCGCTGAAACGCCAATGCCGCGAGCTCGACCGCGAAACCCATGACCACCGCCGCCACTGGCTGGACAACGCCCGCGAGCTGTCTACGGTTGCCACTGCAATGGCCCGGGAGCGTTATCAACTGGACTTGTGCGACTCGCAGCAGAGCAGCGGGCGCGGCGCCGCGGTGCTCAACCGCGACCTGGAAGTGCTGGTGTACACCTGGTCAGCGCGCCTGCGCAGCTTCGACCACCAGCTCGATGAGCTGGAGGGCGAATACCGCTGAGCCCGCCGCGAATCAGTCGCCGCGAATGTACTGTTCCAGTTGCAGAATCATGTTGGCCTGTTCGGCGATGGCTTCCTTGACCAGGTCGCCAATCGACAGCAGGCCCAGCAGCTCGCCGTTCTCGACCACCGGCAGGTGGCGCAGGTGACTGTTGGTCATCATGTTCATGCAGTATTCAACGTTCTGGTGTGGGTCGACGGTAATCACCGGCGCACTCATGATCGCGCTGACCGGCGTGCCCACCGAACTACGGCCCTTGAGCACCATCTTGCGCGCGTAGTCGCGCTCACTGACGATCCCCACCACACGCCCGTCCTGCACCACCGGCAGGGCACCGACGTTCTTCTCGGCCATCAACCTCAGCGCATCGAGCACCATGTGGTCGGGGCCGATGGTGTGAACCTGGTGGTGCTGCTGGGCTTTTGTTTTTAGAAGCTGTGCCACGGTTTTCATAGAGGCCTCTGCGATGCTGGGAGTGGGTGACGGCAGATAGCTAAAGAATCGTGTACAGATCGCTGCAGGGCAAGGGCGAAAGCGGCATCGATGTGATTGAAAAACGTCATGGGCGCAAAAATGCAAAAGCGGCCAATGATGGCCGCTTTGCTTTGACTCTCGATCAAGCCGTGATCAGGTGTTTTTCGGGTTTGGGCCGAAACGGTTCGGGCCACGCTGGCTGTCCTGGCACAGGAAGATCAGGTTGACGAGCGGGAACAGCAGCCACCAACCGCTACGGTCGGTGTCGTGCATGCGCCGAACGGCTACGGCAATGCCCGGGACCAGCAATGCCACGCTGTACAGGTAAGCGAAGAGCGTGCCGGTACGGAGCTCGCGGTCGAGATAGGGCACCAGCATGTACACCAGGAAGGTGACCAGGATGAACAGCCAGTATTCCTGGCGGCGTGACCGACCGGAGAACAGGGCGTATTTCTTCAGTAGTTCAACGTACCAGATGCCGGCTGGCGCAGGTGCTGCAGTGAAGGTTGCAGCAGGTTGCGGTGCACCGCAGGCTGGGCAAGCCACGGCGCTGTTGTGGATTTCCTTGGCGCAGCCACGGCAAAAAACCATATTCATGTGTTGTCCCTTACATGACTAGCCAGATCAGCAAAATGAACAAAATGCCTGACAACACCGCGCCAGTAATTGCCATGTAGGTTCGCGGTTCTTTTTTGACCAGGCTGAGCGTGCCCAGGACCAGCCCGGTGAGTGCAAACAAGCCCATCCCCCACAGGGTGTTACGATCCCAGCTGGCTGGTTCGAACAGCGTCAATACACAGGCGATGCACAGGATCAGCGAGCTGGCTGCCATCCAGGACAAGCGCTTGCCGGCAGGTTGCGTGGTGGCAGAGGGAGTCTGAGGGGCGCCGCACTGTGGGCAGCTGGGCGCCGTTTCATGGATTTCCATGGCACAACCGCGGCAAAAAACCATTGCCATGACAATTCCTTTTGATAGTTCCGCTTGCGTGGCGCAGCGCAGGGCGCGGCGGAGTTTATCAAAGACTTCGACGTTGGCGTAACAGTGACAGCGCCCTGCTGACCTCCCGAGGGATTCGGCAGGGCGCAGGACCTCAGCTCTTCTGCACGATCACCTGACTGTTCAGGTCGTTGAGCATGGCGTCCAGGGTTGGCTTCATCTTCTCGAAGTCTTTCACGCTGCACACCGCTTTCGGGTTGTGGAAGTCCAGGCGGCGTTTGATCACCAGGCTGTTGCCTTGCAGGGCATAGTCGGCGCTGTAGTCGAAGTGTTTGTCCTTGAGGCTCACAGGCTTGGGCGCGGCGATGATCTTGACGTCGGCCGGGAACTCGAAGCGCGCTTGTTCTTCGGTGATGCCGGAGATGCAGGTGAAGTCCTGGGTGCGCTGCTTTTCAGCGATAAAGCCGAAGATATTCTGGGCGATGCCGCCCGCCAGGCTGGTCAGGGTCGGTACGCCGATCGGGCCGGGCAGGTTGACCAGGTTTTCGCTGCGGCCGTTGATGTGCATCTCGAAGGCGCCGCTGGTTTCCAGGTCGTCGCTGCTGATCTTGCCGCTACCACGCTGGCCGTAGGCGGCGAGGATGCGCTGGGTCAGCAGGTCGCGCTCGGCCGGCTGCATGTTGCGCATCATCCAGCGGTTCATTTCGGCGGCCCAGCCGTCGATTTTCGAAGCGTGGCTGAAGTCGGCGGCGCCGCTGCTGGCCACGGTGTAGGTGGTGCTGTTGTGCACCAGGCCTGTTTGGGTGGCCGGAGTGTGGCCGAGCTTGCCGGAGCGGGTCAGCACGGTGGGTTTGTCCAGCACCGGAGCGGGCAGGTAGCCGCTGGCAATGGCTTCGGCGGTGGAATCCAGGTACAGGTCCAGGCTCGGGATGTAGGTGACCACATGGTTGATCACGCCCAGGGTCGGCACCTTGGGCAGGGCGTAGGCATTGCCGAGGTTGATCAGCGCCGGGGTGCTGTCGATATTGACTGCGGCCAGCAGCGCTTCGAGCAGGGCCACGTGGTCCTTGCAGTCGCCATAACGGTTGCTCAGCACGGTATCGGCGGCATGCGGCACCACGCCGCCAGCACCGATGTAAACCGCCACGTAGCGAATGTTGCGGCGCACCCAGTCACCCAGGGCCAGGGCCTTGTCGCGCGGGTCGTCGATCTTGGCCGTGAGCTTTTCCGCCAGTTCGCGGATGGCGGGCGTCACTTCGCTGTTGGCGCGCGCCGCGTAGGCTTTGGCGAACTCGCTGTAGTCAGCGAAGGTGGAAACCGCCAGGTACTTGCCGTAGTCCGAGTAGGCTACTGCGCCCAGTTCTGTACGGGCGTTGTCACCCTGCACATAATCCCATTGGTAGACCTTGCGACCAGGCTCGGCCTTCGGGCTGGAAGCCTTGAAGCCCTTGGCCTCGGCATTGAGCTTGAGGTTCTTCGGCAGGTCGTAGATCAGGGTGAACTGCTGGGTCGGGTGGAACTGCGGCATCGCCAGGTCTTCGAACTGGCCAGGGAACAGCGGGGTCTTGCGCTGTTTCTTGAAGCTCAGCACCAGGCGATCGCCGACGGCGACTTCGGGGAAGATCACTACCTTGACCAGGCTGTCATGGAACATCGGCGCCTGGGACGATTGCTGCTCCTGTTGCTCCTTGATCTGCTCGGGGCTGACCTGCACTTTGCGGCCATCGGGCTTCTGGGTGTAGGCCTGGGTCACCTCGAGGGTTTCCAGGGTGCGGTTGTAGTACAACGACTGCTGGGCCTTGGCCTGGATCGCGCGTTCTTCATTGATCAGCAGGACCAGGTCCTGGGTGGCGGCGTAGCTGCCGTCTTCGGCCACCACGGTGCGTAGAATGTCCTTTTCGATGGTGACGGAGGGGTCGGTACCGTCGTCCTTGGCCTGTGCGATGTTCAAGGCGAACAGGCAGCACAACATCCCGACCCACCGGGCCGGGGTCACAGCGAACCGCTTCATAAAGATCCTTCTTGCTGGTGTATTCCAGGGGTCTGACTCGTTAAATGCGAATCAGTTAGTAGCATTTTGCCTTATAACTGGCTGTTGCTGCTGCGCCAATTTTTTCAGCGCAGGTTTTCCTGCGTTTTCTGTCCCTATCGATTCAAGGATTCAGCATGTTTACCAGGCGGCACTCCGTCATGACCCTCCTGTTGCTCGGCGCCGGTAGCGCCTGTGCCGACAGCGTCGAACTGGCGCCGCTGGAAGTGACCTCGACCCGGGTCAATTCCGCCTGGTTGCAGACCCCGGCTTCGGTTAGCGCCGTGGACATCGCCGAGAAGCCCGGCGAGCAACTGCTGACCCTCGATGGCCTGCTTTCGGCCGTGCCCGGCACCGTGTCGCAGAGCCGCTACAACATGGCCCAGGGCATGCGCCTGTCGATTCGTGGCTTTGGTGCGCGTTCGAGCTTCGGCATGCGCGGCATTCGCGTGATGGTCGACGGCGTACCGCTGACCATGCCCGATGGCCAGACCGAAATGGACGGCGTTGACCTGGGCCTGGTGGAGCGCGTCGAAGTGATCCGCGGCTCGGCCTCGACGCTTTATGGCAACGGTGCAGGCGGGGTATTGGCAATCCAGACCCGCGAGCCGTCGCTGACACCGCAATCGTCCATCGATGTCAGTGGTGGCGAGTATGGCTACCAACGCCTGCGTGCGGAAACCAGCGGCACCTCCGGCAACCTTGGCGGCCTGCTGGCGCTCAATGTCACCAACCTCGACGGCTATCGCCAGCACTCCAGCTCCGAGGCGCGCAACCTTACCGGCAAGCTGCGCTGGCAGGGCGATGCCGGGCAACTGGGGGTAACGTTCCAGGCGCTCGACAACCGTTCCGAAGACCCTGGCGCCCTGACCCTCGCCGAAGTGCACGCCAAACGTGACCAGGCCCGCGCCCAGAGCCTGTTGTACAACTCCGACGAAGACATCACCCAGCAGCGTCTGGCGCTGAACTGGACCGGCGATCTTGGCGAGGCCGACAGTTATCAAGTGCGCAGTTGGCTGGGGCGGCGCGAGTTTGGCAATCGCCTGCCTTACGCCAATGGCGGGCAGACCTCCTACACCCGGCTGTTCGCCGGGGTAGGCGGGCAGTACACCCATAAGGCCAGCTGGTTCGGCCTGGATCAACACGTCACCGCCGGTGTCGATCTTGAACAGCAGCGCGATGAGCGTGAACGCCACAACAACCAGATCGGCGGCGGCACCGGGGCGCTGACCCTGCGTCAGCAAGAGAAGGCCGGCAGCGTTGGCCTGTACCTGCAAGACAGCATCGACCTCAGCGAGCGCTGGCAACTGACCCTGGGCGGGCGCTACGACAGCATGCGCCTGGCGGTGGACGACCGCTTCGAGCGTGACGGCGACGACTCCGGCTCGCGCACGCTGGATGACTGGAACTACAGCGCCGGCCTCAGCTATCGCCTGAGCGAGCATTACCTGGTCTATGCCCGCGTCGCCACCTCGTTCGAAACGCCCACGGTCAACGAACTGGCCAACCCGGCAGGTGGCGGCTTCAACCCGGGCCTGCAACCGGCCAAGGCGCTCAACCGTGAGCTGGGAATCAAAGGCGAATGGAGCGACGTGCGCGCCGAGGCGGTGCTTTACAGCATCGCGCTTGAGGATGAGCTGGTGCCTTACGTCGACGGCGGCCAGACCTTCTACCGCAACGCCGGCAAGTCGCGCCGCGACGGCGTTGAGCTGAGCGCCGACTACCAGGTGCTGGAGCACTGGCGTCTGTCCATGGCCTACAGCTTCAACAACTACCGCTACACCGACTTCAACGGCTTTGACGACAACCGCCTGCCGGGCATCCCGCGTCAGACGTTGTTTAGCGAAGTGGCTTACGAGCGTGATGGCTTTTATGCGCGCGTGAACATGAATGCCTACAGCCCGCAGTACGCCGACAACGCCAACAGCGCGCGGGTGGCCGGGGTCGCTTTGCTCAACTTGCGCCTTGGCAAGCAGTTTGATCTTGGCGGCCAGACCCTGGAGCCGTACCTGGGTGTGGATAACCTCAGTGACCGTCATTACTACGACAATTTGCGTATCAATGATGGCGCCGGGCGTTACTACGAGCCGGGCCCGGGGCGCACCCTGTATGCCGGCGCGCGTCTGAATTTCTAGCCTGGTAGGAGCGGCGACCACCTCGCGGGGCAAGCCCGCTCCCACAGAGCCTCCAGCGTTTCTGGTAGGAGCGGGCTTGCCCCGCGATCGCGATCTACCGGCCGCATCGCATTGCGGGGCAAGTCGTACCGCCGCTCCCACAATACCAGTGGTCAGCGGCTATTCACCCACCCGCTCCTCAATCCCATCCAGCAAGGCATCCACCAACCCTTTGGCCATTTCTACCGAATGCAGGGTCGACCACAAGAAGCCCTTGTGGGCCGGATCAATATCGTCGAAGGCCTTGTAGCCAGTGTCGTAAGCGCAGCCTAAGTAGAGAGAGGCATGCACCAGCGCATCATGGGCGGCGACACCGGAGCAGACAGCGAACAGCGCAGAGTGCCCGGCCTGGCAGTTGCCGAAGACAGAGTGTGCGGTGGTGGTGGATTTATCCAGTGGTGGATCTGGAACGATTTTTTTCATGTCGATGCTCGCAAGTCGGAGCTGACACCACAATCCGTTACCACACGAAAGGGTGGCAGCTGTACACGGGGTGGTAAACCGGGGAGAGCATCAATCCCGGCAGGCTCGAAAGCCTCCCGCATACAGCCGCCATTGACTGTATAGGATGATGCGCACTCCGGGTTACCACGCCCGATCACCGAGTTTTCGGTGACGGGCAAGAGCCTAGAGGCACGAGTTCCCAGGGACAAGCAGACGGGCATCGACAGACCGCGTAGGGTATTTCTTAGGACGACACATTTCGAGACTTCGAAACATAATCTGACATAGATGCGCGCTGGTAGGTGCGGCGGTGCGGCGACCCGACTTGCCCCGCGATTGTGGTCTGCCTGCCGTATCGGATCGCGGGGCAAGCCCGCTCCCACACAGGGAGTAACTGGGCCGGAAAACAAAAAAGGCCCAGGTATTCACCTGAGCCTTGATCGATATGGCGCACTCGGCGGGATTCGAACCCACGACCCCTGCCTTCGGAGGGCAGTACTCTATCCAGCTGAGCTACGAGTGCAACGCGGGCGCCATAATACCCATCTAGGCTGGCGGCGTCCATCGTCGAAATGGCTGTGGTCGATTTCGCACACTCCAGGGGCTATAAGTGACGTTGATCCGAAAAAATCCGCCGCACAGCGCTTTTTGTTCTTTTTTTCGAACACCCTATTGTCCTTTCTCGTCGTTGATCCTAGGATTCGTTTGAGATTTCAAACGCTCTCCTTTTTCTACAATCAATAATTCGCTCCGTGCCTGCACGGTGCAGTTAAGGAAGCCCGACATGCAGCTTAAAGACGCCCAGTTGTTCCGCCAGCAAGCCTTCATTAATGGAGAGTGGCTGGACGCGGACAACGGCCAGACGATCAAGGTCAACAACCCGGCAACGGGCGAGATCATCGGCACTGTGCCGAAGATGGGCGCCGCTGAAACCCGCCGTGCCATCGAGGCCGCCGACAAGGCGCTGCCGGCCTGGCGTGCGCTGACCGCCAAAGAACGTGCTGGCAAGCTGCGTCGCTGGTTCGAGCTGATGATCGAGCACCAGGATGACCTGGCCCGCCTGATGACCACTGAGCAGGGCAAGCCACTGGCCGAAGCCAAGGGCGAAATCGCCTATGCCGCTTCCTTTATCGAGTGGTTCGCCGAAGAAGCCAAGCGCGTGTACGGCGACACCATCCCGGGTCACCAGCCAGACAAGCGCCTGATCGTGATCAAGCAGCCGATCGGCGTGACCGCAGCCATCACCCCGTGGAACTTCCCGGCGGCGATGATCACCCGTAAAGCCGGCCCGGCCCTGGCCGCTGGCTGCACCATGGTGCTCAAGCCTGCTTCGCAAACCCCGTACTCGGCCCTGGCCCTGGTTGAGCTGGCCACCCGTGCCGGTATCCCGGCTGGCGTGCTCAGCGTGGTCACCGGCAGCGCCGGCGACATCGGCAGCGAGCTGACCGGCAACCCGATCGTGCGCAAGCTGTCGTTCACCGGCTCCACCGAGATCGGTCGCCAACTGATGGCCGAATGCGCCAAAGACATCAAGAAGGTTTCCCTGGAACTGGGCGGCAACGCGCCGTTCATCGTGTTCGACGACGCTGACCTGGACAAGGCCGTCGACGGCGCGATCATCTCCAAGTACCGCAACAACGGCCAGACCTGCGTCTGCGCCAACCGTATCTACGTTCAGGACGGCGTCTACGATGCCTTCGCCGAGAAGCTCAAGGCCGCAGTGGCCAAGCTGAAAATCGGCAACGGCCTGGAAGACGGCACCACTACCGGCCCGCTGATCGACGGCAAGGCCGTGGCCAAGGTCCAGGAACACATCGAAGACGCAGTCGCCAAGGGCGCCAAGGTGCTCAGCGGCGGTAAGCTGATCGAAGGCAACTTCTTCGAACCGACCATTCTGGTCGACGTACCGAAGAACGCCGCCGTGGCCAAGGAAGAAACCTTCGGCCCGCTGGCGCCGCTGTTCCGTTTCAAGGACGAGGCCGAAGTCATCGCCATGTCCAACGACACCGAGTTCGGCCTGGCCTCGTACTTCTATGCCCGTGACATGAGCCGTGTGTTCCGTGTCGCCGAAGCCCTGGAGTACGGCATGGTCGGTATCAACACCGGTCTGATCTCCAACGAAGTCGCGCCGTTTGGCGGTATCAAGGCTTCGGGCCTGGGCCGCGAAGGCTCCAAGTACGGCATCGAGGACTACCTGGAAATCAAATACCTGTGCATCAGCGTCTGATCGCAGCGTAAGGCTTTACCTCTGCCAGCGGGGCGCGAGAGCGACGTCTCGCTGGCCTTTTTTACACCGTACATCCAGTGGCCTGGGCCCCTGCAGCAGTCGATCAACGCATGCTGCCTGCAGTTGAATACCGGCCACTCCGACTTGAATCGCGCCACCTTGTGTGTGGCGAATTGAGGACATTATGAGCAAGACCAACGAATCTTTGATGCAACGTCGTGTCGCCGCTGTTCCACGCGGTGTTGGCCAGATCCACCCGATCTTCGCCGAGTCGGCAAAAAACGCCACCGTCACTGACGTCGAAGGCCGCGAGTTCATCGACTTCGCCGGCGGTATCGCGGTACTGAACACCGGTCACGTGCACCCGAAGATCATCGCTGCCGTTGAAGCCCAACTGCACAAGCTGACCCACACCTGCTTCCAGGTACTGGCCTACGAGCCTTACGTCGAGCTGTGCGAAAAGATCAACGCCAAGGTGCCAGGCGACTTCGCCAAGAAAACCCTGCTGGTTACCACCGGTTCCGAAGCCGTTGAGAACGCCATCAAGATCGCCCGTGCCGCCACTGGCCGTGCCGGCGTAATCGCCTTCACCGGCGCCTACCACGGTCGCACCATGATGACCCTGGGCCTGACCGGTAAAGTCGTGCCTTACTCGGCCGGCATGGGCCTGATGCCAGGCGGCATCTTCCGCGCCATCTACCCGAACGAACTGCACGGCGTGAGCATCGACGACTCGATCGCATCCATCGAACGCATCTTCAAGAACGACGCCGAAGCCCGTGACATCGCCGCAATCATCCTCGAGCCAGTTCAGGGCGAAGGTGGTTTCTACGTTGCGCCGAAAGAGTTCATGAAGCGCCTGCGTGCCCTGTGCGACCAGCACGGCATCCTCCTGATCGCCGACGAAGTTCAGACCGGCGCTGGCCGTACCGGTACCTTCTTCGCCATGGAACAGATGGGCGTTGCTCCAGACCTGACCACCTTCGCCAAGTCCATCGCTGGCGGCTTCCCGCTGGCCGGTGTGTGCGGCAAGGCCGAGTACATGGACGCCATCGCTCCAGGCGGCCTGGGCGGCACCTACGCTGGTAGCCCGATCGCTTGCGCCGCGGCCCTGGCCGTGATGGAAGTGTTCGAAGAAGAAAAACTGCTGGACCGCAGCAAGGCCGTTGGCGAGCGCCTGGTCGCCGGCCTGCGCAAGATCCAGGACAAGCACCCGATCATCGGTGACGTGCGTGCCCTGGGTTCGATGATCGCTATTGAAGTGTTCGACAAAGCCGGTTCCCACACCCCTAACGCTGCCGCTGTAGCCTCGGTTGTGGCCAAGGCGCGTGACAAGGGTCTGATCCTGCTGTCGTGCGGCACTTACGGCAACGTCCTGCGTATCCTGGTTCCGCTGACCTCGCCTGATGAGCAACTGGACCAAGGTCTGGCAATCATCGAAGAGTGCTTCGCAGAACTCGCGTAAACTGTGACGCATTAGAAGAAAAACCCGCTTCGGCGGGTTTTTTTTCGCCCAAAGGAAGGCCAGGCGGCTAAGGTTGCCTGTAAGGAGACACCTTGGAAGGTGCACAGGATTGCGTGTAGCGGAATATCGGGAGAGTTGTGTATGAGCGTTGTAGAGCCCGCCCAGGCGCCTTGCGTGCTGATTGCCGAAGGCGACCCCTGGGTGCGGGACATGCTGAGCCAGATGCTGCTGAGCGTGCGCTGCGATGCGCGTTTGCAGGTGTGTGCCGATGGCTCGCAGGCGCTGGCAGCGCTGGCCAGCAAGCCGGACCTGATCATCGCCGCGCGCGAGCTGCCCGGCGGCGACGGCCTCGACTTGCTGCGCAACGTACGGGCCAAAGGTCGCCAGCCGGCACTGCCGTTCATTCTCATGAGCAACCGCAGCGATGCCGCCAGTGTCCGCGAGGTGCTGCCGTTCGCACCCACCGCTTACCTGAGCAAGCCGTTGAACATGGATTCGCTGCGTCAGCGCCTGGAAGACCTGCTGCTCAGCGCCGGCGAGGAGGTTGCCTGTCCGGTGCCGCCGTTGCAGCCGGGCTCGACCTTGCCGCGTTTTCTCGAAGGGCGTCGCGCCAATTCCGATGGCGGACCGCTGTTTGCCGACGTGAAACTGGCGATCAAGCGCAGCCTGCAACCCCAGGGCCTGGACCTCAAGGTGCTGGAGGCCGAGATCCGCAATGACCCGCAGGTTACCGCCGTGCTCATTGCCGCCGCCAACAGCGCCGCATTGCATCGCGATGGCGCGGTGCAGAGCCTGATGCAGGCGCTGAACAAGCTGGGCACCACCCAGAGCATGAACTTGATACTGGGGCTTGCGCTCAAGCGCAGCGCCAAACTCAGTGATCCGATCCTGTCGCGTCATGCCGAGCATTTCTGGGAGTTGTCACTGCACACTGCCGAATACGCGCGAACCCTGGCCCGCATGCTCGAGCTCGATCAGGAGCGCTGCTATTGCGCCGGCTTGCTGCATTGCCTGGGCGATCTGGCGCTGTTGCGTTGTTTGCAGGAATGGCAGCAGGCCGGCGGTGAGCTGGATGAAGACTCGGTGGAGCTGTCGCTCAACGAGTTTGGCGCGGCGTTCGGCTCGGCGCTGCGCACCCGCTGGCGCTTGCCGCTGGAGCTGCGTGAGCTGATTGCGGCGATCTACCAGTTGGGCGGCGGCGTGTATTCACGCGATGCGCTGGTGATGAACCTGGCCGGGCAACTGGCGCGCCTTCCGGCGGATCAGGGGCTCGAAGGCCTGGCTGAAAGCAAGACGGCGCGCTTGCTCAAGGTGGGGATGGCGGAGCTGGGCAGGTTGCGCAAGGTTTGAGACTCTGGGGCCGCTGTGCGGCCCAATCGCTGGCAAGGCCAGCGATGCTTTTCAGCCTCTTACAATCTGATTCTTGCCCTGGCGCTTGGCCTGGTACATGGCCGCATCCGCCCGGGCGAACAGGCTGTCCAGCGACTCATCTTCTTCAGTAATCCCGGTCAGCCCCTGGCTCACCGTCACTCCAAATACCTTGTCGTCATGGCTGAAGCTCAAGCGCTGGATCTCGCGTTGCAGGCGTTCGGCAATCTGCTGGGCGATCTCTGGGGTGCAACCCGGAAACACTGCGGCGAATTCTTCACCGCCAATGCGCCCGAACTGATCACCACGGCGCAACACCGCCTTGCCGGTGTCGGCGATGCGCTGCAGCACATAGTCGCCTTCCTGATGGCCGTAGGTGTCGTTGATCTGCTTGAAGTCATCGATGTCGAGCAGCAGGAAGGATAACGGCGTCTGCTCCAGTCGCGCGGTTTCGAAAGCGTGCTGGGCGCACTCGAAAAAGTGCCGGCGGTTGCTGCTCTGGGTCAGGACGTCGGTGGTGGCCAGGCGCTGCAGCTCGCCTTCGAGCTGCTTCTTTTCGGTGATGTCCTCGGCCATGCCAACGATGATCACCCGCTGGCTGGGGTCGGCTTGCTGGTTGATGAAGCATTTGTCGCTGATCCAGCGCACCTGGCCGTCGGCGGCGATGATGCGGTATTCGCGGTCTTCCACTGCGCCTTTGACCAGCACTTCGGCCAGGCTGCGTTCGGCGTAGTCGAGGTCGTCGGGGTAGATGCTGTCGCGCCACTCATTGAAGTCGGCCAGCAGCAGGCCGGCCGGGCGGCCAAAAATGCGCTCGTAGGCGGGGCTGACGTAAAGCACCTGGCGGCTTTCCCAGTCGAAGGCCCAGAGCACGGCGTTAACGCTGTCGAGCAACGAGCTGAACAGCTGTTCACGCTCGCTCAGGCGCGCGACTTCGCCTTGGGCGTGCATCAGGGCCAGCAGGGTCTGGGCGGCTTCAGGTGGCGGATTGCAGGCCAGGGTTGTTGGTTTGTTCTTGACCATTTGCGCGGAAATTCTCACGACGGGGGCGTGCGGCCACGACCCGGCCCGCCACGCGGGCGATATGCCTGTCAGAGTGAGATTAGGCGGCTAAGTTCCGGTCGGCGCGCCGCGGGACGGGCGCGCCGATCAACGGCATCAGGCCAGGGCAGGGCGCAGCGAGTAGGTCTTGAGCTGGGTGGCGAAGTCGCGCAGCGACTGGATACCGCTGGCTTCGGCCTCGTGCACCCAGTCTTTCATGGCCGCGAGCATGTCGTGGCCGTTGGCGCTGGTACGTACCCAGATTTGCTGCAGGGCCAGGCGTTTTTCGTAGATGGTCTTGAGTGCCTGGCTGTGCTCGAGCATGGTCTGGATGCGCAGGTGATGACGGTCTTCCAGCAGGCTGGTCTCCCGCGACAGCAAGCGCTTGGCGCGGCGGAACTGGTGGCGCACCGAGTCGTCGACGCGGGCCAGCTCCTGCTTGACCAGCGGCGCGATCACCAGCTTGCGGTACTGGGCCATGATCTGGAAGCGGTTGTTGAGGATCGCCATGGCGGTGTCCATGTCCAGCTGCCCCTTGCCTTCGACCCGGTGGGCGATGGGCGCGACGCGCTGCACCTTGGCCAGGCGCAGCCAGCAGAACAGCTTGATCCAGGCCCAGCCCATGTCAAACTCCCAACGCTTGACCGAGAGCTTGGCCGAGTTGGGGTAGGTGTGGTGGTTGTTGTGCAGTTCTTCACCACCAATGATGATGCCCCAGGGCACCAGGTTGGTGGCGGCGTCGCGGCATTCGAAGTTGCGATAGCCGACCGCATGGCCCAGACCGTTGACCACGCCGGCGGCCCAGAACGGAATCCACATCATCTGCACCGCCCAGATGGTGATGCCGGCGGTGCCGAACAGCAGCAGGTCGATCACCGCCATGAGGGCGATGCCGCCAAGCTTGTAGCGGCTATAGAGGTTGCGTTCGATCCAGTCTTCCGGGCAGTTCTTGCCGTAGATACGCAAGGTTTCCGGGTTCTGTGCCTCTTCGCGGTACAGCTCGGCGCCCTTGCGCAGCACCGTGGACAGGCCTTTGATCACCGGGCTGTGCGGGTCATCGACGGTTTCGCATTTGGCGTGGTGCTTGCGGTGGATGGCAGTCCACTCGCGGGTGTTCTGCGCCGTGGTCAGCCACAGCCAGAAACGGAAAAAGTGCTTGAGCCCGGCGTTGAGTTCCAGCGAGCGGTGGGCAGAGTAACGGTGCAGGTAAACGGTGACACTGACGATGGTCACATGCGTCATTACCAGGGTAACTGCCAGCAATTGCCACACTGACAAGTTGAGCAAACCTTCGTACCACATAGGCTAAATGGCCCTCAAAAACATAGGGAACAGCGGGAAACATTATCCCTGCGCCAGCAAATAAAACCAGTCGGCCTTTTAGATAGGAGGTCACCGGATGTTTCTACCCTATAATCCCCCACAAATTTTTGTGGGTTTGCCCGGGACCTTATGTCTGCTTCCATTCGAGACGCCATGCGCATGGCGGCGCTCTACCTCGTGCTGTCGGTACTGTGGCTGGCTCTGTCTGATCAATTATTGAACAGTCTTTTCGATGCTCCCGAGCAAATCGCCCGCTGGCAACTGATCAGCGCGCACTTCTGGGTGCTGTGCAGCGCCTTGCTGATTTTTGTCTCGCGCGCCCGTTTGCTCAACTTCATTGGCGTCGGCGTGCGCTTGCGCCGCGAGGACCGCGAGCGCCTGCGCATGGCGGCGGCGGTGTTCGACAGCACCCTTGAAGGGGTATTGGTCACCGACCGCGATGGCCTGATCGTGCACGTCAACCGGGCGTTCATGCAGATCACCGGCTACGACAAGGACGAAGTGCTCGGCCAGCGCCCGAGCAAGTTCAAGTCCGGCCGCCACGGTGCGGCGTTCTACCAGCAGATCTACGCCACCCTGGCCGAAAAGGGTGAGTGGAGCGGCGAGATCTGGAACCGGCGCAAAAGCGGCGAGGTGTATCCGCAATGGCAGACCATCTGCGCCATCAGCGATGACAGCGGCGAGTTGAGCCATTACGTTGCGGTATTCAGCGACATCAGCGCGATCAAGCATTCCGAGCGCGAGCTGGCCTATCTTGCCCATCACGATCCGCTCACCGACCTGCCCAACCGCCTGCTGTTCAACGACCGCACCCAGCAGGCCCTGGCCGCAGCGCAGAGCAACAAGCGCGGTTGCGCCTTGCTGCTGCTCGACCTCGATCATTTCCAGAGCATCAACGACAGCCTCGGTCACAACATCGGCGACCAGTTGCTCAAGGTGGTCGGCGAGCGCTTGAAGGCGCTGCTGGGCAACGGCGTGACCCTGGCGCGCCTGGGCGGTGACGAGTTCGCCGTGCTCGCCGAGAACTGCCCGCAGGTCGGCCAGGCCGCGGCCTTGGCCCAGAGCATCATCGACGGCATGAAGGCGCCGTTCGAAGTCGACCGCCAGCGCCTGTTCATCAGCGTCAGCATCGGCATCAGCCTGTTCCCCAGCGACGCCCTGAGCGCCGAGCAATTGCTGCGCAATGCCGACTCGGCGCTGTTCAAGGCCAAAACCTGCGGGCGCGCCGGTTATGCGCTGTACACCGAGGAGCTGACCGCCCATGCCCAGCAGCGGGTCGAAACCGCTGGCGAGCTGCGCCGGGCTCTGGAGCAGGAAGAACTGCGGGTCTATTACCAGCCGGTGCACGACCTGTTCAGCAGCAAGATGATTGGCGTCGAGGCCCTGGTGCGCTGGCAGCATCCACAGCGTGGGCTGGTGCCGCCCGGGGAGTTCATCCCGATTGCCGAACGCACCGGGCTGATTGCCGATATCGACACCTGGGTGCTGCGCCAGGCCTGCCTGCAGATGGTTAAGTGGCAGGCCGAGGGGCGGGCACTGGAGTTTGTCGCGGTGAATATTTCCAGTCGTCTGTTTGGCCATCGCGACCTCTACCAGCAAGTCGCTCAGGTACTCCACGATACGGCGCTGGACCCGGCCCTGCTGGAGCTGGAAGTGACCGAAAGCGCGGTAATGGAAGACCCCGAGGTGGCGCTCGAGCAACTGCACCGCTTGCGTGAACTGGGCTTGCGCCTGGCCATCGATGACTTTGGCACCGGTTACTCGTCGCTGCTGCGGCTCAAGCGCCTGCCGGTGCAGAAGCTCAAGATCGACCAGGGCTTTGTCGCCGGCTTGCCTTGTGATGAAGACGATGTGGCGATCGTCCGGGTGATCATCGCCCTGGCCCGAAGCATGGGCATGCTGGTGCATGCCGAGGGTATCGAGCAGGCCGAGCAGGCGCGTTTTCTGCTGGAGCAGCAATGCCAGCTGGGTCAGGGCTACTGGTTTGGCAGGCCGGTGCCGGCGCAGCAATTGCGCTGGGCTTGAGGGCCCTATCGCGGGGCAAGCCCGCTCCTACAAGTGCAGGTGCGGCGGGGCGGCGATCCGACTTGTCCCGCGAAACTCTATTTCAGTTATATAAAAATTCTTAAATAGTATTTTTAAGAATATTCGCGCCCCCCTAAGATTGCCCTCAAGCCAGGCGCAGTCGCTCCCCTTCACGCACTGCACGGCACCCATATCACAGGAGCACGAGCATGAGCGCATCTCTGCGTAGCGTTGACGGTCAGGACGAAGCCACCATTCTGCGCGAAATCCAGAGCGCCCTGCGCGACCTGCGGTTTGGCGCGGTGGAAATCACCGTGCACAACGCCCAGGTCGTCCAGATCGAACGCAAGGAAAAGTTCCGCCTGCAGAACCCCGGCAACAAGCCCAGCTGATTACCGCGCCACCTAATTAGAAAAATACGCCAATCGGGAGCTTCACCATGTCCATCCGCCGTTATGCCCTGGCTGCACTCGCCAGCGCCGTTTTTGCCGGTTCCGCAATCGCCAAGGACTACGAACTGCTGAACGTGTCCTATGATCCGACCCGCGAGTTGTATCAGCAGTACAACGCCGAGTTCATCAAGCACTGGCAGCAGGCTCACCCGGACGACAAGGTGAAGATCCAGCAGTCCCACGGCGGTTCGGGCAAGCAGGCCCGTGCGGTGATCGACGGCCTGCGTGCCGACGTGGTGACCCTGGCCCTGGCCGGCGACATCGACGAAGTGGCCAAGCTCGGCAAGACCCTGCCGGACAACTGGCAGACCCGCCTGCCGGACGCCAGCACCCCGTACACCTCGACCATCGTCTTCCTGGTGCGCAAGGGCAACCCGAAAGGCATCAAGGACTGGGGCGACCTGATCAAGAAGGACGTCTCGGTCATTACCCCGAACCCGAAAACTTCCGGCGGCGCCCGCTGGAACTTCCTCGCCGCCTGGGCCTACGGCCTGAAAGCCGGTGGCAGCGAAGCCAAGGCCCAGGAGTACGTGAAAGAGCTGTTCAAGCACGTACCGGTCCTGGACACCGGCGCCCGTGGCTCGACCATCACCTTCGTCAACAACGGTCAGGGTGACGTGTTGCTGGCCTGGGAAAACGAAGCCTTCCTGGCCCTCAAGGAAGACGGTGGCGCCGACAAGTTCGACATCGTCGTGCCGTCGCTGTCGATCCTTGCCGAACCGCCAGTGGCGGTGGTCGACAAGAACGCGCAGAAAAAGGGCAACGAGCAGATCGCCGAGGCGTACCTCAAGCACCTGTACAGCCCGGCCGGGCAGAAGATCGCGGCCGAGAACTTCTACCGTCCGCGTGATCCGCAAGTGGCCGCCGAATACGCCAAGCAGTTCCCTAAACTGGACCTGGTGACTATCGACAAAGACTTCGGTGGCTGGAAAACTGCCCAACCCAAGTTCTTCAACGATGGTGGCGTGTTCGACCAGATCTACACGGCGCAGTGATGCCCGGCAGGATAATCGCCGTTCAGTAGCCAGCATGGGCCCGGGATTCGTCCCGGGCTTCGTGCGTTCAACCAGGGACCTTTATGTCACGTCGTATTTCCCCCGTCATACCCGGCTTCGGGCTGACGCTGGGCTACACCTTGGTGTACCTCAGCCTGATTGTGCTGATACCGCTGGCCGCCATGTTCATACATGCCGCCCAGCTCACCTGGGAGCAGTTCTGGGCCATCGTCAGTGCCCCGCGGGTGCTTGCGGCGCTGAAGCTGAGCTTCGGCACTGCCCTCTACGCTGCCATCATCAACGGCATCATCGGCACCCTGCTGGCCTGGGTGCTGGTGCGCTACACCTTTCCCGGGCGCAAGATCATCGATGCGATGATCGACCTGCCGTTCGCCCTGCCTACTGCGGTTGCCGGCATTGCCTTGACCGCGCTGTACGCACCAGCCGGCCTGGTCGGCCAGTTCGCCACCGACCTCGGTTTCAAGATCGCCTACACCCCCTTGGGCATCACCCTGGCGCTGACTTTCGTGACCCTGCCGTTCGTGGTGCGCACGGTGCAGCCGGTGCTGGCCGACATTCCCCGTGAAGTCGAAGAGGCCGCCGCCTGCCTGGGCGCCAAGCCGCTGCAGGTGTTCCGCTACGTGCTGGCGCCGGCGCTGTTGCCGGCCTGGCTGACCGGCTTTGCCCTGGCCTTTGCCCGTGGCGTTGGCGAGTACGGTTCGGTGATCTTCATTGCCGGCAACATGCCGATGAAGACCGAAATCCTGCCGCTGCTGATCATGGTCAAGCTCGACCAGTACGACTACACCGGCGCCACCGCCATCGGCGTGTTGATGCTGGTGGTTTCCTTCATCCTGTTGCTGCTGATCAACTTGCTGCAGCGGCGCATCGAAACCCCTTGAAGGAGGCCACGTCCATGTCTGCGACTTCTATTGGCGCGGCCGCTTCGGCCAATGCCGCCCGCCGTGGCAGCGCCACTTCACGGCGTATCCTGATCAGCCTTGGCTGGTTGATCTTCGCCCTGTTCCTGCTGCTGCCGCTGGTGATCGTGGTGTCCCAGGGCCTGAAAATGGGCCTGGGCACGTTCTTCGAGGCGATCTTCGAGCCCGACGCCCTGTCGGCGTTGAAGCTGACCCTGATCGCCGTGGCCATCTCGGTGCCGCTGAACCTGGTGTTCGGGGTCAGCGCTGCCTGGTGTGTGAGCAAATACAACTTCCGTGGCAAGAGCATCCTGGTCACGCTGATCGACCTGCCCTTCTCGGTGTCGCCGGTGATCGCGGGCCTGGTCTATGTGTTGATGTTCGGCGCCCAGGGCCTGTTCGGGCCGTGGTTGCAGGACCATGACATCCAGATCGTCTTCGCCTTGCCGGGTATCGTTCTGGCGACCATCTTCGTCACCGTGCCGTTTGTGGCCCGTGAACTGATCCCGCTGATGCAGGAGCAGGGCACCCAGGAAGAGGAGGCCGCGCGCCTGCTCGGCGCCAACGGCTGGCAGATGTTCTGGCACGTGACCCTGCCCAACATCAAATGGGGCCTGATCTACGGCGTGGTGCTGTGTACCGCGCGGGCGATGGGCGAGTTCGGTGCGGTGTCGGTGGTGTCCGGTCATATTCGCGGGGTCACCAACACCTTGCCGCTGCACGTCGAGATTCTCTACAACGAATACAACCACGTTGCGGCCTTCAGCGTCGCCAGCCTGTTGCTGATCCTGGCGCTCTTCATCCTGCTGCTCAAGCAGTGGAGCGAGTCCCGTATTAACCGTCTGCGCCATAACGCGGCGGAGGAATAATTCATGTCGATCGAAGTTCGTAACGTCAGCAAGCGCTTCAACGCTTTCCAGGCTCTGGACAGCATCAACCTGGATATCCACAGCGGCGAGCTGGTGGCTTTGCTCGGCCCGTCCGGCTGCGGCAAGACCACCCTGCTGCGGATCATCGCCGGGCTGGAAACCCCCGACCAGGGCAGCATCGTCTTCCACGGCGAAGATGTCTCGGGCCACGATGTGCGTGATCGCAACGTCGGTTTCGTGTTCCAGCACTACGCGCTGTTTCGCCACATGAGCGTGTTCGACAACGTCGCCTTCGGCCTGCGCATGAAGCCCAAGGGCGAGCGCCCGAACGAAAGCAAGATTGCCGAGAAGGTCCACGAGCTGCTGAACATGGTCCAGCTCGACTGGCTCAGCGACCGTTACCCGGAGCAACTGTCGGGCGGCCAGCGCCAGCGTATCGCCCTGGCCCGCGCCCTGGCGGTGGAGCCCAAGGTACTGCTGCTCGACGAGCCGTTCGGTGCCCTGGATGCCAAGGTACGCAAAGAGCTGCGCCGCTGGCTGGCGCGCCTGCACGAAGACATTAACCTGACCTCGGTGTTCGTTACCCACGACCAGGAAGAGGCCATGGAAGTCGCCGACCGTATCGTGGTGATGAACAAGGGCGTGATCGAGCAGATCGGCTCGCCGGGCGAGGTCTACGAGAACCCGGCCAGCGACTTCGTTTATCACTTCCTTGGCGATTCCAACCGCCTGCACCTGAGCGAAGGCCAGCACGTGATGTTCCGCCCGCATGAAGTGTCGCTGTCGCGCCATGAAATTGAAGGCCATCACGCGGCGCAGGTGCGCGATATCCGTCCGCTGGGGGCGACGACCCGGGTGACCTTGAAGGTCGAAGGGCAGAGCGAGCTGATCGAGGCCGAAGTGGTCAAGGACCATGACAGCCTGAGCGGTCTGGCGCGTGGCGAGACCTTGTTCTTCAAGCCCAAGGTCTGGCAGAAAGTGGCCAATATCTGAGGGCCTCATCGCGGGGCAAGCCCGCTCCCACAGGTACTGCATACACTGAACCCTGTGGGAGCTGGCTTGCCAGCGATGGGCTGCAAAGCAGCCCCTACCACACCCCGATCTTCACCACGCTGTCCTCGCGCGGTTCGCCATAGCGAAACCACTGCCCACGCCGCTCGATCTCGGCATGGCTGATGGTGGTCCGCCGCTTCAAGCCCCTCAGCCATTCGAACAGATAACCCTGGTGGGCCTCGCGCACGCTGGCATAGGCCGGGTCCGCACCCAGGTCGTGCAGCTCCTGCGGGTCGTTGAGCAGGTCGAACAGTTGCGCGCGAAAGCCGTCATAGGCCAGGTACTTCCAGCGCTCGCTGCGCACCATGGTCATCCGGCAACGGTCGATCGGCTGGCCCAGGCGCTCGCGGGCCGGGGCCTGGAAGGCGTAGTCGTATTCGGCGATGGCATAGCTGCGCCAGGCGCTGGCGGTGCCATGCAACAGCGGAATCAGCGAACGCCCCTCCAGCCGATGCTCGGCACTCGGCAGCCCCAGCGCGTCGAGGAAGGTCGGCAGCGCATCGATGGTCTCAACCAATCGCTCATCCACCGTGCCGCGGCTGACATCCGCCGCCGCCCGTGGATCACGCACAATCAGCGGTACGCCCACCGCAGGCTCTAGCAAAAACTCCTTTTCGCCCAGGCCATGGTCGCCGAGAAAATCACCGTGATCACTGGTGAACACGATCAGGGTGTCGTCCCAGCGGCCATTGCTTTGCAGCACATCGAACAGGCGCCCGAGCTGGTCGTCGATCTGTTTGATCAGGCCCATGTAGGTGGGGATCACTTTCAGGCGCACTTCTTCGCGAGAGAAGTTGAGGCTTTCCTGGTGCTGGCGGAACGCGGCATACACCGGATGGTCGTTGCCTGGCTGAACAGCTATCGGCGCCTGCACCTGGCTGGCGTTGTACAGCGCGTGGTAAGGCGCCGGGGCGATGTAGGGCCAGTGCGGCTTGATGTACGACAGGTGCAGGCACCAGGGCTGCTCGCCCTGGGCCTGGATGAAGTCGATGGCGCGGTCGGTGCTGTAGACCGTCTCGGAGTGCTGCTCGGGCAGGCGTGTGGGCAGGTCGGCGTTGCGCATGTGCCAGCCGCTGAGAATTTCACCGTTTTCGCCTGCGGCGGCATTGGCCCAGCTGTGCCAGGGGTTGTCGCCGGTAAAGCCGTGGTCGCGCAGGTAGCGGGTGTAGGGCGCGCTTTCGCGCTTGTCGGCGAACAGCGGGTCGTCGGGGAAGATGCCATCGTGGCGGGCAACCGGTTCGAACCCCACCTCGTTGAGCTGCTCGGCCATCAGCGGGTCGATGGCCAGCTGTTGCAAGGCGTCCTGGTTCGGCGTGGCGTGGGTCTTGCCCACCAGCGCGGTGCGGATGCCGGCAGGGCGCAGGTAGTCACCGAGGGTCAGTTCATCCAGCGGCAGCGGCACGCCGTTCCAGGCCACCTGGTGGCTGCTGACATAACGCCCGGTGTAGGCCGACATCCGCGACGGGCCGCAGATGGTGCCCTGGGTGTAGGCGCGGCTGAAGCGCACCCCGGCGGCGGCCAGGCGGTCGATGTTCGGCGTGTGCAGATGGCGGTGGCCATAGCACGAGAGGTAATCGCGACGCAGTTGGTCGCACATGATGTACAGCACGTTGCGCACGGCAGTGGGGTGGGGCATGGCAGTCACCTGGGCAGATTTCAGCTGACTGTTTTCGCCGCCCGGGGCGCGCATCACAAGCGCATTTGCCGAATGCAGTCGATGCGTTTTGCGCAATGGCTCAGATCGCCAGTTGCTCCAGGTTGCAGGCGTCGAGGGCGCGGTCGGCCTGATCAGTGAGGATGATCTGTTCGATCATCGCCTCGGCCAGCGGCGACAGGCGCAGGCGCGCCTGGCTGACGATGCCGTAGCGGGTGTAGAGCTCTTCGCAGTCGTCACTCAGACCGTCGATGCTCAGCCGCACCAGTTTGCCGTTGGCGTTGTGCAGGGCGTCGCTGTAGGCGCCGCAGATGCCGATGGCATCGGAATTGAGCACCACCCCAAGCAGGCTGTAGCTGTTTTCGCATTCGACATTGGCGACGAAATCCGGGCGGCCGCTGAGGTCGGCGATTACCTTGCGCAGGTTGGGTGGGCGCAGGGTGACGGCCAAGGGGTAGTGCAACAGTTGCTCGGCGCTGACGCTCGATAGCGCCGCCAGCGGGTGCCCGGCGCGGCAGCAAAAATGCCAGCGTCGAGGCCGCAGGCGCAGGGTCTGGTATTGCGGGTCGGCCTCGAAGCTGCGGGTGTCGGCGACGAAGAATTCGAACTCCTCGGCCAGCAGGCGCTTGTTCAGGCTCTGCCAGTCATCGACCTGAAACTGCACCCGCGCCTTGGGGTAGCGGCCGATGAAGCCGCCAATCGCCCGTGGCACCAGGCCCGCGGCGGGCGCCGGGCCGCAGCCGAAGCGCAGTTCGCCGGCTTCCAGGCCATTGAACTGGCTGATCTCGTTGCTCAACTGGCGCGCGCCGCTGATCAGCCGGCGCGCGTGTTCGAGCACCACCAGGCCCTGCTTGGTCGGTGGCAGTTCTTTGTGTGAGCGGTCCACCAACTGGAAGCCGGCGCTGTGCTCCAGGGCCTGGATGCTGCGGCTGAAGGCCGATTGCGAGAGGTTCACCGCGGTCGCCGCGGCGACGAAGCTGCGGTGCTCGGCAAGGGCAATCAGGTGGCGGAGTTGGCGCAGGTCTATATGCATTTTTCACATAAAAAGTATCGGGCAAACGCATTTGCTCTGCCTCTGGTGCACTCCTTATAAAGGCAATCTCTTATGCAGTAAATGTATGTCGAATCATAAATAAATAACTTAAAGGAATATAAATTCCTTTGCCAGGAGCCGCCCATGAGCCCGACCCTTCGCGCTGCACCCTTGTCTTCACGGCGGCTCCAGCGCCTGCCCCTGGCCTTGCTGCTGGCTGGCAGCGCGCACTGGTTGCCGGCTCAGGCCGCCGACTCGGCAAAGCCTGAGGTCAAGGCCAGCGACAGCCAGCTCAAGACCGTCACCGTCACCGCCCGGCGCCGCGAAGAGAGCGCCCAGGAGGTGCCGACGCCGATCAGTGTGCTTGACGGCCAGGCCCTGGAAAGCCAGCGGGTGTATCGCATTCAGGACCTGCAGCAGCTGGTGCCCAGCGTCAACGTCGCCTACATGCACGCGCGCCAGTCCAGCGTGTCGATTCGCGGCCTGGGCAACAACCCGGCCAGCGACGGCCTGGAAGGCAGCGTCGGCCTGTACCTGGACAACGTCTACCTCGGCCGCCCGGGCATGGCCGTGTTCGACCTCATGGACATCGAGCAACTGGAAGTGCTGCGTGGCCCGCAGGGCACACTGTTCGGCAAGAACACCACCGCTGGGGTGATCAACATCAGCACCCGCGCGCCAAGCTTCACCCCCGAGCGCAGCATCGAAACCTCGGTGGGCGAGGATGGCTACTTGCAGACCAAGGGCACCTTGTCCGGGCCCTTGAGCGAGACCCTGGCCGGGCGCATTTCGGCCTACCGCACGCGCAACGATGGCGACATCAAGAACGAATTCGACGGCCACACCCTCAACGGCGGTTCGCGCCAGGGCTTTCGCGGCCAGCTGCTGTACAAGCCCAACGAGCAGTTCAACCTGCGCTGGATCGGCGACTACAACGAAGAAGATTCCAGCGCCGGCACTCGCCTGCTGTACAGCACCGGGCCGACCATCAATGGCGTCAACCGCTATGAAGCGCGGGCCCAGGCGGCCGGGGCGACGCTGGTCGATGGCAGCAAGCGCAAGGTCAACCTCGATGACGATCAGCAGGTCACGGTGTTCCAGGGCGGGACTTCCCTGGAAGCCAACTGGACCCTGGACAACGACTTCACCCTGACCTCGGTAAGCGCCTACCGCTGGTGGGACTTCACCCCGCGCAACGATGATGGCCTGAACGTGCCGGCGGCCTACAACGCCGGGGTGTCGGTGCGTGATAAACAGTACTCGCAGGAATTTCGCCTGGCCTCGCCAACCGGCGGCTTCTTCGACTATGTACTGGGTGCCTATTACTTCGGCTCCGACCTGGACAACAAATCCTTCGTCCATTACGGGCCCCAGGCGGATATCTGGAACGGTACGCCTACCGGGGCGCTGGCCAATGTCAGCAGCGTCGGCAAGGGTCATATCAAGACTGACAGCTTTGCCCTGTTCGCCCAGGGCACCTGGCACCTGACCGAGCGCCTGGACTTCACCGCCGGGGTACGCGGCACCTATGAGGAGAAAAGCGCCTGGGTCGATCGCGCCGCGCCCGTCGGTGGTGCGGCGGTTGCAGGCGCTGCGGCAACCGCGCGCCAGGGCCGGGTGGGTGCTTATGACTCGGGCGACCTCAACCAGTACAGCACCAGCCCTTCGGGCTTGCTCAACCTGAGTTATCGCTTTACCGATGACCTGCTCGGCTACGCCACCTTGTCCCACGGCGAGAAGTCCGGTGGCGTCAACCTGGCGGTCGGTACCGCACCGGTTGCCGGCGCCGACTCGCTGCTGATCGGCACCGAGCGCGCCAACAACGCCGAGCTGGGCTTGAAGAGCACCCTCTGGGACCGTCGCCTGCAGCTCAACGCCAACCTGTTCTGGACCGAGGTGCACGGCTACCAGACCAACGCCTACGACGACGCCAACCGCGTGCAATACCTGACCAACGCTGGCTCCGTGCGCTCACGCGGGGTGGAGCTGGAAAGCACGCTGATCCCGGTACGTGGCCTGACCCTGAACATCAACGGCTCCTACAACGACGTGCGGTATCTGTCTTACAAGGATGCCCCGTGCGCGCCGGAAGTCGCCCTGCAACCGGGGGCACCGGCGGCCTGCGACCTCAGTGGCCACCAGGTAGTCGGTGCGTCGAAATGGATCGCCAACGCCAACGGCCAGTACCAGTGGGATCTGGACAACGGCCTGCAACCTTACGTCACCGCCAGTTACGCCTTCCGCTCCAAGGCCGTAGGCACGGTCGAGGACTCGGACTTCGCGCAGATCCCCAGCTACGCCGTGGTTAACCTCTCCACCGGCTTGCGTGGCGACCTTGGCCTGGGCCAGTGGGATGTCTCGCTGTGGCTGAAGAACGCTTTCGACAAAACCTACTACACCACCCTCTGGAGCGCGGCCAACGGCGGTTATGAAGGCTTGCTCGGCACCCCGCGGACCTTGGGTGTGACCGGCCGCTACGACTTCTGAAACGGTGTTTTTCGATGCCTTTGGCGAATATTTTTCATGCCCTGCAGGCATGGCGTTTCAGGGCGTTGGCGCCAGCCCTTGAAGGGCGCGGCTTAGAGCGGTTCAGCTAATTCGTATATGTATTTTGGTTCTATTCATAACTTTAAAAATTACTTTAAGACATAAGTAACAGAAGTTGATGATCCACCCCAGCGAAGGCAATTGACCTGCCTTCGACGAAACGCACTCACGTCCCAGGAGTTGATCAATGGGTAATGTCCAGACCGCCGCCAGTGCTCACGATGTGCTTTGGCGCCAGTCGCCGAGCGGCGAGCTGGTCGACCTCGGTCGCCCGCTGCGGTTGCCGCTGGCGCAGTTGCGTCTGCAAAGCACGCCGAAAAGCGCGCTGAGCCGTCGGGAGAAGATTCTGCTCGGGGTGTTTGCCCTGGCCTTGCACGGTGCGCTGGCGTACTGGGTGAGCCAGGCGCCGACCCCGGTGTTGCCGGTGGTGCCGCCGGAAATCCCGCCGATGACCATCGAGTTTTCCCAGCCAGCGCCGCCGGCCGTCGAGCCGCCTCCGCCACCGCCACCGGCAGTGGTCGAGCCGCCGCCACCGGTGGTTGATGAGCTGGCCGCCAAACCTGCGCCCAAGCCGGTACCCAAGCCCAAGCCGAAACCTGTGCCTAAACCGGTACCCAAGCCTGCGCCCAAGGCGGTCGAGCAACCGCCCGTACCGCCACAACCGGCAGCACCACCAGCGCCCCCGGCTCCGCCGGCACCAGCGCCGGTGACCCCGGCTTCGGCCAACGCCGCGTACCTGAAGAACCCGGCGCCGGAGTACCCGTCGCTGGCCCAGCGTCGCGGCTGGGAAGGCACGGTGTTGTTGCGGGTGCGGGTACTGGCCAGCGGCAAGCCGGGTGACATCCAGATTCAGAAAAGCAGTGGCCGCCAGCAGCTCGACGACGCCGCCCTGGCTGCGGTCAAGCGTTGGAGCTTCGTCCCGGCCAAGCAGGGCGACGTGGCCCAGGACGGCTGGGTCAGCGTACCCATCGACTTCAAGATCCGCTAATTCGCGCTAACAGAAGAGAGTATTGATCATGACTGTATTGGTATCCCCCCTCGAATCCATCGAAAGCGCGGTGATCTGGCTGCTGGTGGGCTTCTCCGTCGTCACCTGGGGCCTGGCCCTGGTCAAGGGCGTGCAGTTCGTTCGCCTGAAGAACCAGGACAAACGCTTTCACAAACAATTCTGGGCGGCTTCAAGCCTGGATTCCGCTGCCGAGCTCAGCCATGCACAACCCGGCGCCGCAGCCCGGGTCGCCCAGGCCGGTTACGCCGCTATCGCGGTCGGCGAGCCAGGCCAGCAAGCCAGCGACCTGAGCCAGGCGATCAACCATCAGGACCGCCTCGAACGTGCCCTTCGCCAGCAGATCGTGCGTGAGCGTCGGTCGCTGGAAACCGGCCTGGCGGTAGTCGCCAGTATCGGCAGCACCTCGCCCTTCATCGGCCTGTTCGGCACTGTCTGGGGCATCATGGAAGCGCTCAAGGGCATCAGTGCCGCAGGTTCGGCGAGCCTGGAAACCGTGGCCGGGCCGATCGGTGCGGCGCTGGTCGCCACTGGTGTCGGTATTGCCGTCGCGGTGCCGGCGGTGCTGGTCTACAACTACTTCCTGCGCCGCCTGAAGCTGACCGCCGCCGACCTCGATGACTTTGCCCACGACTTCTACAGCCTGGCGCAGAAGAGCGCGTTCCGGGTACTGGTGCACCCGACTGCCTACAAGGCCGCCGCTGGCCAGCACACCCAGAAAGTGAAGGAGGCATCCTGATATGGCCTTCTCGACCCAGGACAGTGACGAAGTACTCAGCGAGATCAACGTGACGCCGCTGGTGGACGTGATGCTGGTGCTGCTGGTGGTGTTCATCGTTACCGCGCCACTGCTGACCAACGCCATCCCGATCAACTTGCCCAAGACCGAGGCCGTGGCTCCGGTGGAACAGAAGGATCCGCTGGTGGTGAGCATCGACGGCGGCGGCAAGCTGTTTATCAACAAGGACGAGATCCAGCCGGATCTGCTGGAAACCAACCTGCAGGCGGCCAAGGCCAAAGACCCGGAACTGCGCGTACAGCTGCAGGCCGACGATGGCGTCAATTATGGGGAGGTGGCGCGCGCCATGGCCTCGATCGAACGTGCCGGTATCACCAAGTTGTCGGTGATCACCGCCCGCTGAGCAACATCTCTCAGGCAATGCTTCAGGGACCGGTCCTTCGGCAGGGGGTGGTCCCTTTTTTTATGGAAAATTTATATTTTGGTTATTAATAAATAGCTTCTTATTCCTTTACGAATATAACCACCTCCCTATACTTGGCCTCATGCACGCAAACGCAGCAGGAGGCGTCCCATGCGCAACGAGTCGATCCGTTACCTGATTGTGCCGGGCTGGCAAGGTTCGCCAGACGAGCATTGGCAAACCCACTGGCAGCAGGTGCTGCCCAACAGCGCCCGGGTCGAGCAGGCCGACTGGTTGAACCCGCAGCGCCAGGACTGGGTCGCAACTCTCGAGCAGGCGGTGGCCGCCGATGAGTCGCCGGTGATCCTGATCGCCCACAGCCTGGGTTGCATCACCGTTGCCCATTGGGCCGCGCAAGCCAGCGCTACCCTGTTGCGCCGGGTACGCGGTGCCTTGCTGGTGGCGCCGGCCGACGTTGAGCGGCCGACCTGTGCGCCGGCACTGCGCAACTTTGCACCGATTCCACAGCTGCTGCTGCCGTTCCCAAGCCAGGTGGTCAGCTCCGACAACGACCCGGCTGTCAGTGCCCCGCGGGCCATGCAGCTGGCCCGTGCCTGGGGCGCCGAAACGGGCTTCCTCGCAGGTGCCGGGCATATCAACGTCAAGTCCGGGCACCGTCGCTGGGAGCAGGGCTTCGCTTACCTGTACCGCCTGCAGAACCGTCTCGAACAGCACGCTCTACGCCGCGCCTGAGCTTCAGGCGCTGACCATTTGCCTTGATTCGAACGCCCGGCCGGAAAGCGCCAAGGGCGGGAGTTTGCCATGAGTAATCACGACACCTTCGGCCAGCCTTTGTTGACGTTTCCCGAGCTGGACAAGAGCCCGCTGAGCATCCGCGCCAAGGCGCTGGTGTTCGTCGATCCGCGGTCGCGGCAATTGCGCGAAGAGCTCGAGCTGCTAGCGCCCCTGGCCCTGCCAGTGCTGATCCGCGGCGAAACCGGGACTGGCAAGGAATTGCTGGCCCGCCAGATTCATCGCGCCAGTGATCGCGGCGGCTTGTTTGTTTCGGTCAACTGCGGGGCGATCAGCCCGACCTATGCCGACGCCGAGTTGTTTGGCTACAGCGCCGGTGCCCACAGCGGCGCGGCCAGCAGCCGGGCCGGATGGTTCGGCTCGGCCAACGGCGGCACCCTGTACCTGGACGAAATCGCCGACCTGCCGCTGCCGATCCAGATCAAGCTGCTCTCGGCGCTGGAAAACCGCGAAGTCACCCGCGTCGGTGCCCAGCAACCAAACCCGGTGGACGTGCGCCTGGTCGCCGCCTCGAGCATCGACCTGGCCGAGGCGGTGAGCGCCGGCAAGTTCCACGACCGCCTGTACCACTACCTGCGCGAAGGCCAGCTGGAGCTGCCGGCCTTGCGTGAACGGGTCGGCGATATCCTGCCGTTGGCCGAGTATTTCGTTGGTATCTATAGCCCGCGCCTGAACCTGCCGGTGCCGTTGATCAGCGAAGCGGCGCAGCGGGTATTGGAGCTGCACAGCTGGCCGGGCAATACCCGTGAGCTTGAGAACGTCATTCACTTTGCCCTGCTGGTCAGCAGCGGTGAAGAAATCCTCCCCGAGCATTTGAACCTGCCGACACCCTTGAGCGCTCTGGCCAGCCAGCTGGAGCAGCTTCTGAGCCTTGGTGAGCCGGGTGAGCGCAGTGCTCTGCAACAATTGCTGGAGAAGACTCTGTTGCGTCTGACGCAACCCGCTGCCTGATGCCATGTATGGGGTGCATGGCGGTGTCCGTTGAAAATGGCATAAGCAGCAAAATAAAAGATATTGTTCTGGTATAAAAAATCTAGGTATTGTCCGCTTCAAGCCAGCTAGCAAAGTGCTGGCAACCCCCATCTTCGCCGTCGCCCGATGGCCATGTATTCGAATAAGGACTGCGCATGAAAAAGGCTCTGTTGTTGACTGCTCTGGCGGCCGCTCTGTCGGTTGCAGGTTTTGCCCAGGCGGGCGAGAAGCTGGTAGTTGCCGCTACCCCGGTACCGCACGCGGAAATCCTCGAGCTGATCAAGCCGACCCTGGCCAAGGAAGGTGTGGACCTGGAGATCAAGGTATTCACCGACTATGTGCAGCCTAACGTGCAGGTCGACCAGAAGCGCCTGGACGCCAACTACTTCCAGACCCTGCCGTACCTGAAGAACTTCAACGAAGGCAAAGGCACCCACCTGGAAACCGTGATCGGCGTGCACGTCGAACCCTTCGGCGGCTACTCGAAGAAGGTCAAGAGCCTGAGCGAACTGAAGGAAGGCGCTACCGTTGCCATTCCTAACGAAGGCAGCAACAGCGGTCGTGCCCTGCTGCTGTTGCAGAAGGCTGGCCTGATCACCCTGAAGGATCCGAAGAACGCCCTGGCGACCCCGAAAGACATCGCCGAGAACCCGAAGAAGCTGAAGTTCCGCGAGCTTGAATCGGCCATGCTGCCGCGTGTGCTCGATCAGGTCGACCTGGACATGATCAACACCAACTACGCCCTGGAAGCCGGCCTGAACCCGGCCAAGGACGCCCTGGTGATCGAAGGCGCCGACTCGCCGTACGTGAACTTCCTGGTGGCCCGTCCGGACAACAAGAACAGCGACGCCATCCAGAAGCTGGCCAAGGCCCTGACCAGCCCTGAAGTGAAGACCTTCATCGAGAAGAAATACAGCGGCGCGGTACTGCCGGCGTTCTAAGAGGCTACACACACACACATCCTGTGGGAGCGGGCTTGCCCCGCGATGCGATCTACCAGTCAAATCGCATCGCGGGTCAACCTTGCTCCCACAGTGCTTTCAATTCCCCGCATTGACCGCCCGGCGCAATGCCGTCAGCCACTTGATCAGTTCTTTTGCATCGAGAGTGGGGGCGCTATTCATCCTTTGTCTTCCTTGTTGGTGTGATGGGTCGACAGCGCTTGGATGGCATTTTCAGCAGAAAGATCCCGTCACCGCCAAGGATTTCGCAGGTTAGCTGTTTGGGTGATATCAATATGCAATAAAGGTATTTAAAGAAATATTTTTATACCTTTAGAGTCTACCTATTGTGCTCACCCGCACTGACAACCCCTGTGTAGAGCCGCCCGTTTACCCTCGGGCCGGTCCGAGATCCTGTCCATGTCGCATCGTCATCGTCTGCCGAGGCTCACTCCATGAGCTTCGACTTCGCCTTTATCCTTAGCACATTGCCAGCCTTTCTCAAGGCGGTGGGCGTCACACTGCAAGTCGGCCTGATCGCCATCGGTACTTCGCTGCTGGTGGCGCTGGTCAACGCCGCGATTCTGGTTTACCGCACGCCGTACCTGCAGCGCCTGGTCAAACTCTACGTGGAGCTGGCGCGCAACACGCCGCTGCTGATCCAGCTGTTCTTCGTTTATTTCGCCTTGCCGGAGCTGGGCCTGAAGATTTCCGGCTTCGCTGCGGCGATCATCACCATGACCTTCCTCGGCGGCGCCTACCTGACCGAGGTGCTGCGCGCCGGCGTCGAGGCGGTGCCGGTGGCGCAACTGGAGTCCGGGCGCTCGATCGGCCTGTCGGAAGGCCAGCTGCTGCGCCATGTGATCCTGCCCCAGGCAGGCATCCTCAGCTTGCCGGCGCTGTTCGCCAATTTCATCTTTTTGCTCAAGGAAACCACCGTGGTGTCGGCGGTGGCGGTGCCAGAGATCCTCTACACCACCAAGAGCTACATCGCCCTGTATTACAAGACTTACGAGATGCTCGCGGTGCTGACGCTGATTTGCGTGCTGCTGTTCCTGCCTTTGTCGCTGCTGCTCAGCCGCCTGGAACGGAGGCTGCAACATGGCCAGTTCGGGTCTTGAGTTGTTGCTGGTGTCTTTGCCGCAACTGGGCAAGGGCGCTGCGCAAACCCTGGCGATTTCGGCGCTGAGCATCCTCTTTGCCACCCTCGGCGGCGTGCTCTACGGCGTGCTGGCGACCTTGGGCAAACGCAGTGTGAACCTGCTGCTGCGCATCTACCTGGAGCTGTTTCGGGCGATTCCGGTGCTGGTCTGGTTGTACCTGCTGTTCTTCGGCCTGCCGATTTTCTTTGCCGTGAGCATCCCAAGCTTCTGGTGTGCGGTGCTGGTGCTGTCGTTGTGGGGCGCCAGCGAAGTCGGCGAGGTGGTGCGCGGTGCGCTGCAGTCGTTGCCGCGCGGGCAGCGTGAAGCGGGGCTGTCGATCGGCCTGTCCGGTGTGCAGTTGTACGGCTACGTGCTGCTGCCCCAGGCGCTCAAGCGCATGACCCCGCCGACCATCAACATCTACACGCGGATCATCAAGACCAGCTCGCTGGCCGTGCTGATCGGCGTGGTCGATGTGATCAAGGTCGGCCAGCAGATCATCGAACGCACCTACGAGTCGGTGCTGATCTACGGCGCGCTGTTCCTGTTCTTCTTCTTCATTTGCTACCCGCTGTCAGCCGCCTCGCGTGCGCTGGAGCGTCGCTGGACACACGCATGAGCGCACTGATCGAGTTCAAGGGCTTCAATAAATTCTTCGGCGAGCAGCAGGTGCTCGACCACGTCGACCTGCAGGTGCGCAGCGGTGAAGTGGTGGTGATCCTCGGCCCCAGCGGCTGCGGCAAGAGCACTTTGCTGCGTTGCCTCAATGGCTTGGAAAGCGCCCACAGCGGCAGCCTGCGCCTGGCCGGTGAAGAGCTGCTGACGCCTGGCACCGACTGGCGCCAAGTGCGCCAGCAGGTCGGCATGGTGTTCCAGAGTTATCACCTGTTCGGCCACATGAGCGTGATCGACAACCTGCTGCTCGGCCCGCTCAAGGTGCAAAAGCGCGAGCGCCGCGAGGCCCAGGCCCAGGCCGAAGCCCTGCTGGCCCGGGTTGGCCTGCTGGACAAGCGCGACGCCTTCCCGCGCCAGCTTTCCGGGGGCCAGCAGCAACGCATCGCCATCGTCCGCTCGCTGTGCATGAACCCGCAAGTGATGCTGTTCGATGAAGTCACCGCGGCGCTCGACCCGGAAATGGTCAAGGAAGTGCTGCAGGTAATCCAGGGCCTGGCGCGCGACGGCATGACCCTGCTCATCGTCACCCATGAAATGGCCTTCGCCCGCGCGGTGGCCGACCGCATCGTGTTCATGGAGGCCGGCAGGATCCTTGAACAGCGCGACCCAGAGAGCTTCTTTACGAACCCGCAGAGCGCACGCGCGCAGCAGTTCCTGGAGAAATTCTCCTTTGTTGAAAGCCTGCCCAAAACACCCGCAAAGGAATTGTCATGAAAACTGCCAAGACGTCGAAACTGCTGTTGTCCCTACTCGGCCTGGCCTTGCTGGCCGGCTGCAACAAGGCTGAAGAACCGGGCAAGCCGGCCGCCGCTGGCGCCGCCCCAGCCACCAGCTACCTAGAAACCATCAAGGCCCGCGACAAGCTGATCGTCGGCGTCTTCACCGACAAGCCGCCATTCGGCTTTGTCGATGAGGCCGGGCGCTATGTCGGTTTTGATACCGACATCGGCCGCCAGTTTGCCAAGGACCTGCTCGGCGACGAGAACAAGGTCGAGTTCGTGGCGGTCGAGCCTGCCAGCCGTATTCCGTTCCTGCAAAGCGACAAGGTCGACCTGATCCTGGCCAACATGACCGTGACCCCGGAGCGCAAGGAAGCGGTGGAGTTCACCAACCCCAACCTGCGGGTTGCCGTGCAGGCCCTGGTGCCGGAAGGCAGCAGCGTGAAAAAACTCGATGACCTGGCCGACAAGACCACCATCGTCACCACCGGCACCACCGCTGATATCTGGCTGACCAAGAACCATCCGGACTGGAAGCTGCTCAAGTTCGAGAAGAACACCGAGTCGCTGCAGGCCCTGGCCAGTGGTCGTGGTGATGCCTATGCCCAGGACAACCTGATCCTGTTCAGCTGGTCGAAACAGAACCCGGGCTACCGCGTGCTGGAAGAAAAACTCGGTGAGGAAGCGCCGATTGCACCGGCGGTGAAGAAGGGCAATATCGAGCTGCGCGACTGGGTCAACGCCGAACTGGCGCGCCTGGGCGAGCAGAAGTACCTGCTCAAGCTGTATGACCAGTATGTGCGCAAGGAACTGAGCGATGACACCAAGCCTGAGAGCGTGATTGTCGAAGGCGGTAACTGGCAGGGCTGACCCTTTGGGGCTGCTGGCGCAGCCCATCGCCGGCAAGGCCGGCTCCCACAATGAACTTGTGTCCATCGGACCTGTGGGAGCTGGCGTTGCCAGCGATGCAAGGCGCAGCCTTGCTAATTCCGGGGCACGAGCTTCAAGGTGCTTTGCGCCGGAATCACCCCCATCTGGGCCTTGTGGTAGCGGCCCTCGATATAGTCCTTGGCCTGGTCGCCATAGTGGCGGTCAAACAACACCCCGCTTTGCCCGACCGGGTTGATGGTCAGTGCCTGGCCGGCATCGGCAAAGTCGATCAGGCGCCGGGTCGATGGCCCATAGGTCACCGGCCATGGCGCCGGGCCGATTTTCGCCGACAGGTTGTTGGGCACTTCATGGCTGCCCGGCGCGGCAAACGGGCCAACGTTGAACAACAGGTTGAGCGGCTTCTGCAGCCCCAGCGGATGGTTGTGGGTCAGGGTATGTGCCTTGCCCCATTGCCAGCCGGCCGGGTCGTTGCCGAAGGTCTCGCGCAGGTGCGCCAGGGTGTTGCCCCAGGCCTGCCTCACCGCTGCGGTGCGATCGCCTTGCTCGCTGCTGCCCTGTTTGCCCCACCAGGGTGAACTGGCGTCGGCCGCCAGGCGCGGCAGCGCGGCGTCGATGGCGCGGGTGCTGATCAGGGTCTGGAACCAGGTGTCGCCCAGCTCGTCGTGCAGCGCCGTGTAGGCCAGTTCGTAGAGGAACTGGTTGAACAGCGTGGCACTGACCGAGTCCACCGGATAGTCACCATTCCACGCCGCCAGTTGCTCGACCAGTTCCTTCTCCTGATCGCCCTCGGCCACTTCGCGCAGCACTGCTAGTAGCGGCGCCAGGGTGCGCGGGCCGTAATCGGTGGCGGTGTCCAGTTGCAGCGCCTGGCTGTTTTGCTGGTCCCACTTGATCTGCGGGTCGGCCAGGTGCTGGTTCAGGCGCTGGCCACGGTCGGCCAGGTTGTAATAGCCCGGCACCGGTATGTTCGCTGGCGGCTGGAAGTTGGCCGAGACGATGTAGCCGCTGGCCGGGTTCTGCGCCTGCGGGTTGGCGCTGAAAGGATAAAAACCGAGCTTGTCGGCCTGCGCCGTACTGCCATCGAGAATGAAGCCCGGGTTGACTCCGGCAGGGCGAATCGGCAACTGCGCCGCCGCCCACCAGCCGATATCGCCACGGGCGTTGGCCCAGATCAGGTTGAGCCCGGGTGCCTGGATCTTCGCCGCCGCGGCGCGCATCTTGTCGAGGGTGTCGGCACGGTTGACCTGGTAGAAGCCATCGAGGATCGGGTTCTCGGTCTCCAGGAACGCCCACCACACGGCAATCGGCGTCGGGCCCGCCATGTCGCCCAGCACCGTGTTGACGATCGGCCCGTGGGGCGAGCGGCGCAGGGTGATGTCCACCGGCGCCTCGTTCTTCACTGCGATCTGTTCATGGGTCTGGCTCAGGGTTTGCCACTGGCCGTTGATCTTGACCTGCTCGGGGTTGTCGGGGTTGACCTGTTCGGCGATCAGGTCGACGTCATCGTTCTGGAACATGGTCAGGCTCCAGCCGAAGTCGCGATTGTGCCCGAGCGATGCGAAGGGATTGAGCGCCTGGTGATAGCCATAGAGGTTGAAGCCGGGCGCGCTCAGTTCCGCCTCGTACCACACCGATGGCACGGCGAAACTGATATGCGGGTCGCCGGCCAGCAGCGGCTTGCCGCTGCGCGTGCGGCTGCCGGCAATGGCCCAGGCATTGCTGCCTTCGTACTGGGGAATGCCGGCATCGCCCAGGGCTTGCTGGCTGAGCTGCGCAAGCTGCTGCAGGCTTTGCCAGTCGCTGGCGGCCAGGGCTGGCGTGCTGGCCAGGGCGCCTTGCGGGTTCCAGTCGAGGTCGAAGATTTTCAGGTAGTCGGCGCCCAGCTGGTCACGGATATAGGTCAGCGCAGGCTCGGTGCGGAACGCTGCGGCAAAGCTGTAGGCCATGTAGCCGGCGATGCTGATGGTGTCCTGGGCGGTAAAGGGCCGTGGCGAGATGCCCAGCACGTCGAACTCCATCGGCTTGGGATGGCTGTCCTGCCAGGCGTTGACGCCCTCAAGGTAGGCCTGCAGGGCCAGCCAGGCGGGCGAGGTTTTGTCCTGGCGTTCGACGTAAAGCTCGGCCTGCTCGCGAATGCGCAGGCTGCGGAACAGGGTGTCGGTAGCGACCAGTTTGCTGCCAAGGATCTCGGCCAGCTCGCCACGGGCCAGTCGGCGGATGATCTCCATCTGGAACAGGCGATCCTGGGCATGCACATAGCCCAGGGCACGGTACAGGTCGGCCTCGTTCTGCGCCTGGATATGTGGCACGCCGCGGGCGTCGTAGCGCACATTGACCGGTGCCTGCAGGCTGCTCAGGGTAACCTCGCCCTGGCGTTGCGGCAGCTTGCCGTGCACGTACCAGTAACCGCCGCCGGCGGCCGCGGCGATGACCACGGCGAGGAAGGTCAGGCTGCGCTTCATCGTGACTCCTTGTGCTTTTTAGCGGATCGTGTGGTCCGATCATCGAGGTAAAGTCGGACAGAGGATAGCCCCAAAGGAGGGAAGATGAGTCTCAGTGAAAAGCAGAAGATGCTCAGCGGCCAGCTCTATCACGCCAGCTGCCCGCAGCTGCAGGCCGAACAGATCGCCAACAAGCACTGGATGCAGCGCTACAACAACAGCGCCGAGCTGCTCAATGAGCAGCGCCATGGTTTGCTGGTCGAGCATTTCGGCAAGGTCGGTGACGGCGCGGTGATTCGCCCACCGTTCTATTGCGACTACGGCTACAACATCAGTGTCGGCGCCAATGTGTTCATGAACTTCAACTGCGTGATCCTCGACGTCACCCCGGTAAGTATCGGCGATGACTGCCAGATCGGCCCGGCGGTGCAGATCTACACCGCCGACCACCCGCTGGACCCGGCGCTACGCCGCAGCGGCCTGGAAAGCGGGCGGCCGGTGAAGATCGGCAACAACGTTTGGATCGGCGGCGGCGCGATCATCCTGCCGGGGGTGACGGTGGGCGACAACGCGGTGATCGGCGCCGGCAGCGTGGTCACCCGCGATGTGCCGGCGGGTGCCACCGTGGTGGGCAACCCTGCGCGGGTGCGCTAGGGCTGCCAGGGGCAGTAGCAGCCCACCGCCATGGTGTGCGTGGCGCTGACGGCGCGGCCCTGGCTCAGGGCGAGCAGGATCGGCTCGATGAAGCTGTTGCTGGAGTTGCAGGTGGCGCCTTCGCTGTAGGGGCCGAAGTAGGCCAGTTGGCCGTTGCGGTCCCAGATCGCCACGCCGGGGGTGGCCGGCAGGTGTTCGGCGCCGGGCAGCTCGCCCAGCGGTTTGAGCGCACTGAGGGTGGCAGGCAGTTGGCCGCGGGTGCCGGGTTTTTGCACCACGTAGAACTCCACGCCTTGGGGGGCGAAGTGCTCGATCAGCTCGCCCAGGTGCTGCTGGTTGCCGACGTTGCACGGGCAGGCCGGGTCCCAGAAGTGCACCAGGCGGATCGGGCCGGGGCCGGCAATGCCCGCCGGCAGTTGCAGGCGGTCGCCGGAGAACAGCGCGGTCTGATTGTCGAAGGTGCGCAGGTAGCGGCTCTGAAAACTGTCGTAGGCCCACCACAGGCCGGCGCCGCAGAGGGCGGCGAGCAACAGGCCAGGCAGGGTACGCAGGGGCGAGCGGGGCATGTCGGCAATATCCGAAAAAAGTCGCCTAGCTTGCCATGCCGGCGGCGACAGATGAATATCACAGGTCAATAACCCGCTTTTGCGTCTGGAATTCTTTTATGCCCGCGTCATTTCAGCCCGACTCCCTACGTGCCAGCCTGACCTCCCTGGCGGCGCGGCAGCCGCTGTCGACGCAGGGCCAGGCCTATCAGCGCTTCTACGGGCTGGATCTGCCCGCCCGCGAAGAGGCCCCGCAGAGCTGGCTCGGGCGCTTCGACGCCGCAGGTTTCGAGGTGGTCGGCCAGGTGTGGCTGCCGGCAGCGCCAGTGGCAACGCTGATTCTGCTGCATGGCTTTTATGATCACATGGGCCTGTACCGGCATGTCATCGACTGGGCGCTGGACCAGCACTATGCGGTGATTTCCTGCGACCTGCCGGGGCACGGGCTGTCCAGCGGCGAGCGGGCCAGCATCGATGATTTCAGCGCCTACCAGCAGGTGCTGCATGCGTTGTTCGAGCAGGCCCGCAGCCTTGAGTTGCCGCAGCCCTGGCACCTGTTCGGGCAGAGCACCGGTGGCGCCATCGTCGTCGACCATCTGCTGCATCACGGCGCCCAGAGCCCGGCCCAGGGTGAGGTGATCCTGCTGGCGCCGCTGGTACGGCCACGGGCCTGGCGCTGGTCGAAGTTCAGCTACCGGGTACTCAAGCCGTTCGTCAACGGTATCGAGCGGCGCTTCAGCGAGAACAGCAACGACCCGACCTTCTTGCCGTTCCTGCTGGCCGACCCGCTGCAGCCAAGGCGCCTGCCGACGGCCTGGGTCGGGGCGCTGCTCGATTGGGTCAAGCGTATCGAGGCGGCGCCGCTCAGCCCGCGCCAGCCGCTGATCATCCAGGGCGAATGCGACATGACCGTCGATTGGCCGTACAACCTCAAGGTGCTGGGGGAGAAGTTCGCCGCGCCGCGGATCCTGATGATCCCCGAAGCGCGGCATCACCTGGCCAACGAGCTGCCGGCGATTCGCGCGCGCTATTTCGAGTTCATCGACCAGCGCCTGGGCTGATCACTTCAGCTGCGAGGTTTCCTGGCCCACCGCAAGGCCGGCGCGGATCGCCGCCAGGGCCGCCTTGTAGTACGCCTTGCCTTCATCAGACTCGGCAAAGGTGGCGAACTCTTCAAGCTCGGCATCGGACAAGTCGCGATAGACGTACAGCAGGGTGTTGTTCAGCTCGCTGCCGATCTGCTCCATCAGACGCTGGCGCTGGCCGTCGAGCAGGCCCTGGGCCTGACCGCCACCAAGCAGGCCGGGGATCATCTGGCTGAGGCTGTCGGCGGCGACCCCGGCAATCGCCAGGCTCACTTCGGCACCGGCTTCACGGGCCGGCAGGGCCTGGGCCAGGTGGCCGATGATCAGCAGGCGGTTGTCGCTGGCCTGGACCTTGGGCAGGCCCTTGGCATTCTTGGCCAACTGGTCGCGACGGGTGGCGAGCAGTTCGGCGGCGACGATCTTGCGCCCCAGCGGCGACTGGAAGAACGCCAGGGCCGGCGCTGGATCGCTGAGATTGGCGCGCAATTGGGCCTCGGCGCGTTTATCCACGGCCTGGGCCTGGAAGCGCTGATTGCTGTTATTGACCAGCGCCTGGTAAACCGCAGGCGGCAGGCTGTTGCGATAGCGCTGCTGGGCGGCATCGAGGGCATCGGTAAAGTGGGCGCGCTGCTCGGGCCAGCCGGCGACCTTGTAGAGTTGGTCGAGGCTGTCTGCCCAGACAGGCGTGGTGCAGATCATCATCAGCAGTAAAAACAAACGGCGCATTCAGGACTCCTGTCGGCAGGGCGCTATTGTCCTTGCCATGGCGGGGCTTTGTCGAGAAGCCATTGCATACTCTCGGCCAAGTGGCGCTGTCGGATTTCGCAGCAGATCGATACTATGCGCGACATGCACATATCCCCTGATGACCCCCTGCTGTTGCGCATCGTCGACGACCTGGCCACCCGTGGCTGGTCGCAGCAAGATACCTTTCTTCCAGAGCCTCTGACCCTGGCGCTGGCGGCCGAGTGCCGCAAACGCGCCGCCGAGGGCGAGCTGGAACCGGCAGCCGTGGGTCGGGGCGTTGCCCAGGAGGTCCGCGAGGGCATCCGCGGCGACCGCATCCAGTGGCTGGAGCCCGGCCAGGCCGAGCCTTGCGACCACTACCTGGCGCTGATGGACAGCCTGCGCCTGGCCCTCAATCGCGGGCTGTTCCTCGGTCTTGAGGACTTCGAGTGCCACTTCGCCCTGTATCCGCCGGGTGCCTTTTATCGCAAACATCTTGACCGCTTTCGCGACGACGACCGGCGCATGGTTTCGGCGGTGATCTACCTCAATGAAGGCTGGCAGCCCGAACATGGCGGCCAGCTACGCATGACCCTCAAGGGTGAGGTCGAGCACGACGTGCCACCGATCGGCGGTTGCCTGGTGATATTCCTTTCCGGCGAAGTCCCCCACGAAGTGCTGCCGGCCCACCGCGACCGCCTGTCCTTGACCGGCTGGTTCCGCCGCCGCGGCAACGAGCCGTTCTGAGATGCACAAGGTCCTGGTCAGTGCCTGCCTGCTCGGCCAGCCGGTGCGCTATGACGGACGCGCCAGCGGCCATCCGGAATTGCTCCAGCAATGGCAAAACCAGGGGCGCATCGTGCCTTTGTGCCCTGAAGTGGCCGGCGGCTTGCCAACGCCACGGCCACCGGCGGAGATCCCCGGTGGCCAGGGCGCAGCGGTGCTCGAAGGTGACACGCAGGTACTGACCGTCACGGGCGAGGATGTCAGTGTGCAATTTCTGGCCGGTGCGCAGCGGGCGCTGGAGCTGGTGCGGCGGCATGGCATCCGTATCGCGGTGCTCAAGTCAGGCAGTCCTTCGTGTGGCAATCTGCTGACTTATGACGGTACCTTCAGTGGCACCAAAGTCACCGGCGAAGGGGTGACTGTGGCGTTACTGCGCCGGGAAGGGGTGCAGGTGTTCAGTGAGCTGGAGCTTGAGGCGGCAGAGCAAGCCTTGAAACAGCTTTAACACCATCGCGGGGCAAGCCCGCTCCTACCGGGCCCGGTGGGAGCGGGCTTGCCCCGCGAAGCTTTTGTTACTTCGGCGGCTTGCTCGCATCCATCCCGAACCACTTCTGCGACAGCTCGCTCAAGCGGCCATCGGCCTTGATTCGCTGCAGGGCGTTGTCCACAGCGCTCTGGAACGCCGGGTTTCCCTTCTGAAACGGAATCGCCAGGGTCAGGATCGGGCCAACGGTGGCCCCCTTGCTCACCGCTTGCTGGCTGTCGCGGATGGCATAGGGCACCAGCAAACGGTCGCTGATGGCGGCATCGATCTGGTCGCTGGCCACGTCTTTGATCGGCTGCATGGCATCCGCGTAGCTGCGCAGGTCCACGCCTTCGACCACCCGCGCCTGCTCGGCGAACTGGCTGCCCTGGACCACGCCCAGGCTATGGCCCTTGAGGGCCTGGAGGGAACCCAGCGGGCGCTTTTCTTCCTTGCGCACGATCAGTTGGGCACTGGAATACGCGTAGGGCTCGCTGAAATCCAGGCGCTCCTTAAGCTCAGGGGTAGCGGCGATGTGGTTGATGGCGATGTCGTAGCTGCCGCTTTCAACGCCTTGCAGCAGGTCTTTGGCTTCAACCACGACAAACTCGGCGCGCACATCCAGTTCGTTGGCCAGCAACTGTCCAAGCTCGACTTCGAAGCCGCTCAGCTTGTCGTTTTCCTTGAAATTGAACGGCGCCATGTTGGCTTCTACGGCAATGCGCAGTTCACCGCGGTCGTTGACGTCGTCGATCAGCTCGGCCTGTGCCCATGGGCTGAGCAGGGTGGCAAGTAGTACCCCAATGGCAAAACGCATTTAAGCCCCTTGAATGCTTGGCAGTGAAATCGAGTCGCCGCGACTTTCTGGTGTTGTCACGGTCGAACACAACTTAAGACCACGTCAGGTGGAGGATGTTTAACGGGCGGCGAAATTTTTCTGTCACCGTTGTTAAACATGTTTTGACGCATTTGGACTATGGTAATCCACCGTTGCCGTTCGTTCAGTGGCAAGGGTTATTGAAGTAAAACACAGGAGAAGTGAATGAAAAGCCTATTTTCGCGTGCAGCCGTCGCCGGATTGCTGATGGGGGTCTCGGCCTTTGCCGCTGCCGCCGATGGCCTGAAAAGCCAGGAGCCGCCAAAAGCCGCCAAGGTCTTCATCGTTTCCCCGGCCGATGGCGCCACGGTCGACCAGACCTTCACCGTCAAATTCGGCATCGAGGGCATGGAGCTCAAGCCGGCGGGTGATCAGACCCCGCATAGCGGCCACCACCACTTGCTGGTGGACGTCGATCAAGAACCTGCAGCCGACCAGGTACTGCCAACCAGCCTGCTGCCGGAAAACAACGCGCCGCTGGCGGCGGGCCCGCAAGTGCTGCACTTCGGCAAGGCACAGACTGAAGTAAAACTGACCCTGACCCCGGGCAAGCACACCCTGCAACTGGTGCTGGGCGACAAGTTCCACGTGCCGTTCAAGCCAAGCGTCGAGTCGAAGAAGATCACCGTTACCGTCAAGTAAGGCGGGCATAAAAAAGGGAGGCCATCACGGCCTCCCTTTTTTGTCGCACGGAAAACTTAGAACAGAACGCGGGAACGGATAGTGCCCTTGATCTGTTGCAGTTTTTCTTGCGCCAGGTCCGAGTACTCGGCGTCAACGTCGATAACCACGTAACCGACTTTCTCGTTGGTCTGCAGGAACTGACCGGAGATGTTGATCCCGTTTTCGGCGAACACTTTGTTGATTTCGCTGAGTACACCCGGGATGTTTTCGTGGATGTGCAGCAGGCGGTGTTTGCCCGGGTGCGCCGGCAGGGCCACTTCAGGGAAGTTGACCGACGACACGGAAGTACCGTTGTCGCTGTACTTGACCAGCTTTTCGGCCACTTCCAGACCAATGTTGGCCTGGGCTTCAGCGGTGGAACCGCCGATGTGCGGGGTCAGGATCACGTTGTCCAGGCCACGCAGCGGGCTTTCGAATTGCTCATCGTTGGAGCGCGGCTCGACCGGGAACACGTCGATGGCGGCGCCAATCAGGTGCTTGTCCTTGATCGCCGCAGCCAGGTGATCCAGTTCGACCACGGTACCGCGGGCGGCGTTGATCAGGATCGAGCCCTTCTTCATCGCGCGGATTTCTTTCTCGCCGATCATCCACTGGGTGGATGGCAGCTCAGGCACGTGCAGCGAGACGATGTCGGCCAGGCCCAGCAGTTCGTTGAGGCTGGTGACCTGGGTCGCGTTGCCCAGTGGCAGCTTGGTCAGCGGGTCGAAGAAGAACACCTGCATGCCCAGGCTCTCGGCCAGGACCGACAGTTGCGTGCCGATCGAGCCGTAGCCGACGATGCCCAGCTTCTTGCCGCGGATCTCGAAGGAGTTGGCCGCGCTCTTGATCCAGCCGCCACGGTGGCAGGAAGCGTTTTTCTCGGGGATGCCGCGCAGCAGCAGGATCGCTTCGGCCAGCACCAGCTCGGCCACCGAGCGGGTGTTGGAGTACGGCGCGTTGAACACGGCGATACCGCGCTCACGAGCGGCGTTCAGGTCAACCTGGTTGGTACCGATGCAGAAACAGCCGACAGCGACCAGTTTCTTGGCGCAGTCGAAAACCTCTTCGGTCAGTTGAGTGCGCGAGCGGATGCCGATGAAGTGGGCATCAGCGATCTTTTCTTTCAACTCAGCGTCGGGCAGAGAACCGGTGAGGTACTCGATGCTGGTATACCCGGCGGCCTTGAGGACGTCCACGGCGGATTGGTGGACGCCTTCGAGAAGAAGGAACTTGATCTTGCTCTTATCGAGAGAAGTCTTGCTCATCTGCGTAAACCTGTGTCCCGGAGAAAAATGGCAGGGAAGTGAAGCTCTCGCAGCATCGGCCTGAAGCACGATCGGCGGGGGGCGTATGCTAGCATGAGTCCCCCCCGATACGCCCATCCCTGGGACGTGAAGAGTGCTCAGGGTGACTATGAATAGTTCGAGAGTTCTATCGATGACCGATTCTGCGCTGATTGATGAGCTGATGACCCTGGTAGAGCCCGGCAAGGTGCTGACCGATGCGGCCTCCCTTGAGGCTTACGGCAAGGACTGGACCAAGCACTTCGCCCCCGCGCCCTCGGCCATCGTCTTCCCCAAGAGCATCGACCAGGTCCAGGCCATCGTGCGCTGGGCCAACCGGCACAAGGTCGCCCTGGTGCCGTCGGGCGGTCGCACCGGGCTATCAGCTGCAGCGGTGGCGGCCAATGGCGAGGTGGTCGTGGCGTTCGACTACATGAACCAGATTCTCGATTTCAACGAGTTCGACCGCTCGGTGGTCTGTCAGCCGGGGGTGGTTACCCAGCAGCTACAGGATTTTGCCGAAGACAAGGGCCTCTACTACCCAGTGGACTTTGCCTCGGCAGGTTCCAGCCAGATTGGCGGCAATATCGGCACCAATGCCGGCGGGATCAAGGTTATTCGCTACGGCATGACCCGCAACTGGGTGGCCGGCCTCAAGGTCGTCACCGGCAAGGGCGACCTGCTCGAGCTGAACAAGGACCTGATCAAGAACGCCACCGGCTACGACCTGCGCCAGCTGTTCATCGGCGCCGAGGGCACCCTGGGCTTTGTGGTCGAGGCGACCATGCGCCTGGATCGGGCGCCGAACAACCTCACGGCGATGGTCCTCGGTACCCCGGATTTCGACTCGATCATGCCGGTGCTGCACGCGTTTCGCGCCAAGCTCGACCTGACAGCCTTCGAGTTCTTCTCCGACAAGGCCCTGGCCAAGATCATGGGCCGTGGCGACGTGCCGGCACCGTTCGAAACCGACTGCCCGTTCTATGTCTTGCTGGAGTTCGAAGCCAGCAACGAAGAGGTGGCCAATGATGCCCTGGCCACTTTCGAGCACTGCGTCGAGCAGGGCTGGGTGCTCGACGGCGTCATGAGCCAGAGCGAGCAGCAACTGCAGAACCTGTGGAAGTTGCGCGAGTACATCTCCGAGACCATCTCGCACTGGACCCCGTATAAGAACGACATTTCCGTGACCGTGTCCAAAGTACCGGCGTTTCTCAAGGATATCGACGCGATCGTCGCCGATAACTACCCGGACTTCGAAGTGGTCTGGTACGGCCACATCGGCGACGGCAACCTGCACCTGAACATCCTCAAGCCCGACAACCTGAGCAAGGACGAGTTCTTTGCCAAGTGCGCGACGGTCAACAAGTGGGTGTTCGAGACTGTCGAGAAGTACAACGGCTCGATCTCTGCCGAGCATGGCGTAGGCATGACCAAGCGCGACTACTTGACCTACAGCCGTTCGCCGGTCGAAATCGAATACATGAAAGCAGTGAAGGCGGCGTTCGATCCTAACGGGATCATGAACCCGGGCAAGATCTTCGCGGTCGAGTAAGCCACAGGCACAAGAGCATCCAATAGCGCCAGGAGTCGGTAATGAGCTATCAGCACCAGTATGTAGACGGCACGCGTATTCACTTTCCGCTGGGCAAGGTGGTGTGCATCGGGCGCAACTATGCAGAGCACGCCAAAGAGCTGGATAACCCGATCCCGAGTGAGCCGCTGCTGTTCATCAAGCCGGGTAGTTGCGTGGTGCCGCTCGACAGCGGCTTCAAGATCCCGACCGAGCGTGGCTCGGTGCACTACGAGACGGAAATTGCCGTATTGCTCGGCAAGTCGCTGTCTACCAGCCCCACAGAAGAAGAAGTGCTCGACGCCATCTCCGGCTTTGCCCCGGCCCTGGACCTGACCCTGCGCGACCTGCAGGCGCAACTCAAAGAGAAGGGCCTGCCGTGGGAGCGCTCCAAGTGCTTCGATGGCGCCTGCGTACTGCCGCCGTTCGTGCCGGTCGGTGCCTTTGAGGACCTGACCGACATCGGCATCCGCTTGACCCTCAACGGTGAGGTGCGCCAGGACGGCAACAGCGCGCTGATGCTTAACCCGATCGTGCCGATGATCCAGCACATGGCCACACAATTCTCGCTGCTGGCCGGCGACGTGATCCTCACCGGTACCCCGGTTGGCGTCGGCCCGCTCAACCCCGGCGACCAACTGGTGCTCGAACTGCCAGGCGTCAGCCGTTTCGAAAGCCAGGTGCTCTGAACCACCGACGTGGCAGCCAGAAATACTGGCTGCCATACTGCCCGTCGGCTTTTGCCATTTTTTTCACAATCGATCCGGATAATGCTTGCGGACCTGGCTCTGCGAAATGTGCCGGTACGGTGTTATCAACTGGCAAAAAGAGCACAAATCCATGGCCACTCCTCTTCCTTCGAGCAATTCCCTGCCGCCTGCGCGCAAGCGTGGCCTGGCCCTGCGCTGGTCCACCTGGCTGGTGGCCGCGGCGATCATCGGCTATGGCGTGGCGATCGCCATGCATTGGGATGACCGTGGCCTGCTCTGGTTGCAGGAGCGTTTCGAAAGTCAGAGCGAGCAACAGGCGAGCATCTGGTTGCCGGACTACCAGGTCGATATCGATGCCAAGGTCTTGCCGGGCATGGAGGACGATGAAGCTTCCGACCTGTCCTACAACCCGGTGAGCAAAACTCTGTTCGCGGTCATGGGCAAGAATCCCTTTCTGGTCGAACTGACCCTTGATGGCGACGTGCTGCGCAAGATGCCCCTGGTGGGCTGGAGCAACCCCGAGGGCGTGGCCGTGCTTGAAGGCGGGCGCCTGGCGATCGTCGACGAGCGCGATCACAAGATGACCATCGTCACCCTTGCTGCCGACACCAAGTCGCTGAATATCGCCGATTTCCCCCAATACGACCTCGGCCCCTCGGCAAACCAGAACAAGGCCTTCGAAGCCGTGGCCTGGGACCCTCTGCAGCAGCGCATCATCCTCGGCGAAGAGCGGCCGCCGGCATTGTTCACCTGGAAAAGCGACGGCCACAGCCCGCTGACCGGCGACAAGCAGCCGCTGCCAAGCGACGAACTGGACCTGCGCAACCTCTCGGCGCTGGGTGTCGACCCGCGCACCGGGCATCTGCTGGTGCTGTCGGCTGACTCCAACATGCTCCTGGAGCTGGACGAGAAGGGCGAGCAGGTCAGCTTCATGACCCTGCTGGGCGGCTTCAACGGCCTGAAGAAGCGAATTCCGCGCGCCGAAGGCGTGGCGATGGACGAACACGGCACGCTGTACATCGTCAGTGAGCCGGACTTGTTCTATCGTTTCAAAAAGCCGTGATTTCAGACTTTTCCTACGTCAGGATTTAAGTTTCGCTTCAGTTGAGTGTGGGAAGATTCAGGCTGTCACCCAAAGAGTCCACCTGAATGCGTCGCTACATCCGCCTGCCGCTGATTTTCCTGGTTGCGAGCCTGCTCGCCTTGCTCCTGGTCGCCGTTGCCGGGCAGCAATACCGTTTGTTCGAGCGCGGCTGGTTCAACCTCAAGACCTGGTGGCAGCCGTTCGAGCAGAGCATCGGCCTGGATCAATACCAGGTGGTGCTTGAGGCGCAACCCATCGAAGGCCTGGACGACGATATCTCGGCGCTGACCTTCGACCCTGACCGCAACAGCCTGTTCACCGTGACCAACAAGCGTTCCGAGCTGATCGAGCTGTCGCTGGACGGGCGTATCCTGAGGCGCGTGCCGTTGACCGGCTTTGGTGATCCGGAGGCGGTGGAGTACGTCGGCGCCAACAGCTACGTGATTACCGATGAGCGCGAGCAGCGCCTGATTCGCGTGCGCCTGACCGACAACACGCCGTTTCTCGACGCCAAGGATGCCGAACAGCTGACCCTGGGCATTGGCCTCAATGGCAACAAAGGCTTTGAGGGCCTGGCCTACGACTCGGCCGGCAAGCGTCTGTTCGTCGCCAAGGAGCGCGACCCGATGCTGATCTACGAGGTGCATGGCTTCCCCCACGACAACCCCGAGCAGCCGTATGCGGTGCATGTGGTGCAGGACCAAAAGCGTGATTCGCGGTTGTTTGTGCGTGATCTGTCGAGCTTGCAGTTCGATGAGCGCAGCGGCCACTTGCTGGCGCTGTCGGATGAGTCGCAACTGGTGCTGGAGCTGGATGTGCAGGGCAAGCCGTTGAGCACCTTGTCGCTGCGCAAGGGTTTTCAGGGCTTGAACAAGAGTGTGCCGCAGGCCGAAGGCATCGCCATGGACGATGCCGGGACCATTTACCTGGTCAGCGAGCCGAACCTGTTTTACGTGTTCAAGAAGCCGACCGAGTAAGCTTCATCGCTGGCAAGCCAGCTCCCACCAGCAGAACCTGTGGGAGCTGGCTTGCCAGCGATAGGCTGCAACGCCGCCCTCAATCAGATCAGGCCTTGAGGCTCTTGACCCCTTCCGAAGTCCCCAGCAACAGCAGATCCGCCGGGCGCGCCGCGAACAGGCCGTTGGTGACCACGCCGACAATCGCGTTGATCTGGCTTTCCAGCTCGACCGGGTTGGTGATCTGCAGGTTGTGCACATCGAGAATGATGTTGCCGTTATCGGTCAGCACACCCTCGCGGTACACCGGGTCGCCACCGAGCTTGACCAGCTGGCGGGCCACATGGCTGCGGGCCATGGGGATGACTTCGACCGGCAGCGGGAAGGCGCCCAGCACCGGTACCAGCTTGCTGGCGTCGGCGATGCAGATGAAGGTCTTGGCCACGGCGGCAACGATTTTCTCGCGGGTCAGGGCCGCGCCACCACCTTTGATCAGGTTCAAGTGCTCGTCACTTTCGTCGGCGCCGTCGACGTAGAACTCCAGGTCGCTGACAGTGTTCAGCTCGTACACCGGAATGCCATGACCCTTCAGGCGTGCCGCGGTCGCTTCGGAGCTGGCGACCGCGCCGTCGAAGGCGGTCTTGTGCTTGGCCAGGGCGTCAATGAAGCAGTTGGCGGTCGAGCCGGTGCCGACGCCGACGATGCTCTTGTCGTCGAGCTTGGGCAGAATGAAATCGACAGCGGCCTGGGCGACAGCCTGTTTGAGTTGGTCCTGGGTCATGCGGGCTCCGAAGCGGGGAGGAGTATCGTGAAGGCGCGTAGTATAGCGGCTAAAACCGCTGCCTTGCTGTGGTCGCCCGACAGGGCGCTGGGGTAGACTCGCAAACCCCGCCCAACCGCTCAGTGATGCTTTCCAGATGCTCGAACAGTACGTCAAGAAGATCCTCACCTCGCGCGTTTACGACGTCGCCGTCGAAACTCCGTTGCAGACCGCCGGCCAGCTGAGCAAGCGTCTGGGCAACAACATCCTGCTCAAGCGTGAAGACTTGCAGCCGGTGTTCTCGTTCAAGATTCGCGGTGCCTATAACAAGCTGGCCCAGCTCAGTGCTGAGGAACTGGCCCGTGGCGTAGTCACCGCATCGGCTGGCAACCATGCCCAGGGCGTGGCCCTGGCGGCCCGTGAGTTGGGGATCAAGGCTACCATCGTGATGCCCAAGACCACCCCCGAGATCAAGATCGAAGGCGTGCGTTCGCGCGGCGGCAAGGTGGTGCTGCACGGTGACTCGTTCCCGGAAGCGCTGGCTTATTCGCTGAAGCTGGTGGACGAGAAGGGCTATGTCTACATCCACCCCTATGACGATCCGCACACCATTGCCGGGCAGGGCACCGTGGCCATGGAAATCCTTCGTCAGCACCCGGGGCAACTGGACGCGATCTTCGTCCCGGTTGGTGGTGGCGGCCTGATTGCCGGCATCGCCGCCTACGTGAAGTACCTGCGCCCGGACATCAAAGTGATCGGCGTCGAGCCGGACGACTCCAACTGCCTGCAGGCCGCCATGGCTGCGGGTGAACGCGTGGTATTGCCGCAGGTCGGGCTGTTTGCCGATGGCGTGGCGGTGGCGCAGATCGGCCAGCACACCTTTGACATCTGCAAGGACTACGTCGACGCGGTGATTACCGTCAGTACCGACGAGATCTGCGCAGCCATCAAGGATATCTACGACGATACCCGCTCGATCACCGAACCTGCCGGGGCTCTGGGTGTTGCCGGGATCAAGAAGTATGTCGAACTCAATGGCGTGGCCGGCCAGACCCTGGTGGCCATCGACTCCGGCGCCAACGTCAACTTCGACCGCTTGCGCCATGTTGCCGAGCGCGCCGAGCTGGGCGAGGGCCGCGAAGCCATCATCGCCGTGACCATCCCCGAGCAGCCGGGCAGCTTCAAGGCCTTCTGCGAGGCGGTGGGCAAGCGCCAGATCACCGAATTCAACTACCGCTACCATGCCGACGGCGAAGCGCACATCTTCGTTGGCGTGCAGACCCATCCGGATACCGACCCGCGTAGCGCGCTGATCCAGAGCCTGACCGAGCAAGGCTTCCCGGTGCTCGACCTGACCGACAACGAGCTGGCCAAGCTGCATATCCGCCACATGGTCGGCGGCCATGCGGCGCGGGTCAGCGACGAGCTGGTGCTGCGTTTCGAGTTCCCGGAGCGTCCGGGGGCGCTGTTCAACTTCCTCAACAAGCTGGGCGGGCGCTGGAACATCTCGATGTTCCACTACCGCAACCATGGCGCGGCCGATGGTCGCGTGGTCGCCGGCCTGCAGGTACCGGATGATGAGCGCCACCTGGTGCCGGCGGCGCTGGCCAAGATTGGCTACCCGTACTGGGACGAAACCGATAACCCGGCGTACCGGCTGTTCCTGGGCTGAGCGTCTACGCTGTTGGGCAACGCCTGAGGAAGAAATAAGAAATGGAACTGCTGACTACCCTGAAAACCGCCCACATCCTGGCCACCGTGTTGCTGCTGGGCAGCGCCCTGGGGCTGGCGATCTGGACCTTTATTGCGCGCCGCAAGGGCGATGCCAGTGCCCACACCCGGCTGATGGCCCGGCCGCTGGTGTTTGTCTGGCTGTTGATGGGCATCTGTCTGGTAAGCATGCCGTTCACCGGCTGGTGGCTGGTGCACCTGATTGGCTGGCCGCTGGGCCAGACTTGGGTGCTGGGGTCCAGCGTGATCTACACCTTCGGGGCGTTCAGCTGGTTCTGGCTGCTGGCGCGGGTCAACCGCCTGCGCACGGCGCCGGCCGTGGGCAACCCGAAGTTCACCCTGGCGCTGGCGGTGTTCAGCGGTGTCTGTTTTATCGCCATCGCCGGGCTGATGGGTGCCAAGCCGGTCTGATCATGCGGGCTTCGGTGGGAGCGGGCAGTCGCTCCCATAGCGGCGATCAATCGCGCAGGCTGATCACCGGCCAACCGCGCTTTTCAGCTTCGGCGCGCAGGTTCGGGTCCGGATCGACGGCGACCGGGTTGGCCACCTTCTCCAGCAGCGGCAGGTCGTTCATCGAGTCGCTGTAGAAGTAGCTGTCGTCCAGGCTGTAGCCGTTTTCCAGCAACCAACGGTTCAGACGCGTCACTTTGCCTTCACGGAAGCAGGGTATATCGGTACTGCGCCCGCTGAAACGGCCGTCGACCATTTCGCATTCGGTCGCCAGCAGGGTCTGTACGCCCAGGCGCTTGGCGATCGGGCCGGTGATGAAACGGTTGGTGGCGGTGATGATCACCAGTTTGTCGCCGGCATCCTGGTGCTTTTTCAGCAGGGCCAGGGCCTTGGGCAGGATGATCGGCTCGACGCAGTCGCGCATGAAGTCGCGATGCCATTCGTCGAGTTGCGCCATTTCCGTGGTCGCGAGGATTTCCAGGCTGAAGTTCAGGTAGGCGTTCAGGTCCAGCTTGCCGGCCAGATAGTCCTGATAGAAGGCGTCGTTGCGGTTCTGGTACTCGACCGGGTCGAGAATGCCGCGTTCGCACAGGTAGTCACCCCAGGCGTGGTCGCTGTCGCCACCAAGGAGCGTGTTGTCCAGATCGAATAAAGCCAGGCGCATTTAAGTCACTCGCATAACATCTGAAAAGTCCCACAGAATACGGACTTTTCACATCGGTGCACATAAGGTAAACAGGCGCGTTGCTGGCCTTGTGACCTTTGTGGAACAATGCCGTGACATGCGTTTGCGAGGTTGCTGCCGTGATCGACCCCGATGGTTTTCGCCCCAATGTCGGGATCATTCTGACGAATGATCTTGGGCAGGTGCTATGGGCTCGACGGATCAACCAGGATGCCTGGCAGTTTCCCCAGGGAGGTATCAACCCCGAGGAAACGCCGGAAGATGCCCTGTACCGCGAGCTGAACGAAGAAGTGGGGCTGGAGCGAGATGATGTTGAAATTCTTGCCTGCACCCGCGGCTGGTTGCGTTATCGTTTACCCCAACGCCTGGTCCGTACCCACAGCCAACCGCTGTGCATCGGCCAGAAACAGAAATGGTTCCTGCTGCGCCTGGTCTCCAACGAGCAACGGGTGCGAATGGACTTGACCGGTAAACCGGAGTTCGACGGCTGGCGCTGGGTCAGCTATTGGTATCCGCTGGGCCAGGTGGTGACATTCAAGCGCGAGGTTTACCGCCGCGCTCTCAAAGAGCTTGCCCCGCGCCTGCTGGCGCGCGACTGACGACGGAGTTCGACCCCGAGCCATGCTCAATACGCTGCGCAAGATCGTCCAGGAAGTTAACTCCGCCAAGGATCTCAAGACGGCGTTGGGGATCATTGTGTTGCGCGTAAAAGAGGCCATGGGCAGTCAGGTCTGCTCCGTCTACCTGCTCGACCCCGAGACCAACCGCTTCGTGCTGATGGCTACCGAGGGCCTGAACAAGCGCTCGATCGGCAAGGTCAGCATGGCCCCCAACGAGGGCCTGGTGGGCCTGGTCGGCACGCGCGAAGAGCCGCTGAACCTGGAAAACGCCGCCGACCACCCGCGTTATCGCTACTTTGCTGAAACCGGCGAGGAGCGCTTTGCTTCCTTTCTCGGTGCGCCGATCATCCACCACCGTCGCGTGGTCGGGGTGTTGGTCATCCAGCAAAAGGAGCGGCGCCAGTTCGACGAGGGCGAAGAAGCCTTCCTGGTGACCATGAGCGCGCAGCTGGCCGGGGTTATCGCCCATGCCGAGGCCACCGGTTCGATCCGTGGCCTGGGCCGTCAGGGCAAGGGTATCCAGGAGGCCAAGTTCGTCGGTGTGCCCGGTTCACCCGGCGCTGCGGTGGGCAAGGCGGTGGTCATGTTGCCACCGGCCGACCTCGATGTGGTGCCGGACAAGACCGTTGATGACATCGACGCCGAACTGAAACTGTTCAACAACGCCCTGGAAGGGGTGCGCGAAGACATGCGCAACCTCTCCGCCAAACTCGCCACCCAGTTGCGCCCGGAAGAGCGCGCGCTGTTCGACGTCTACCTGATGATGCTCGAAGACGCGGCCCTGGGCGGTGAAGTGGTGCAGGTGATCAAGACCGGCCAGTGGGCCCAGGGCGCGCTGCGCCAGGTGGTCGGCGAGCACGTCAATCGTTTTGAGCTGATGGACGACGCCTACCTGCGCGAGAGGGCTTCGGACGTGAAGGATCTGGGCCGGCGACTGCTGGCCTACCTGCAGGAGGCCCGTCAGCTGTCGTTGGTCTATCCCGACAACACCATTCTCATCAGCGAAGAACTCACCCCGGCGATGCTCGGCGAAGTGCCGGAAGGCAAACTTGTCGGCCTGGTCTCGGTACTGGGCTCGGGCAACTCCCACGTTGCCATCCTGGCCCGGGCCATGGGCATTCCGACCGTCATGGGCCTGGTCGACCTGCCGTATTCCAAGGTCGACGGCATCGACATGATCGTCGATGGCTACAAGGGCGAGGTCTACACCAACCCCAGCGAAGTGCTGCGCAAGCAGTACGCCGAAGTCGTCGAAGAAGAACGCCAGCTGGCCCAGGGCCTTGACGCCCTGCGCGAACTGCCTTGCGTGACCCTCGATGGCCACCGCATGCCGTTGTGGGTCAACACCGGGCTGCTTGCCGATGTCGCTCGCGCCCAGCAGCGTGGCGCCGAAGGCGTCGGCCTGTACCGCACCGAAGTGCCGTTCATGATCAACCAGCGCTTCCCCAGTGAGAAGGAGCAGCTGGCGATCTATCGCGAGCAACTGGCGGCCTTCCATCCGCTGCCGGTGACCATGCGCAGCCTGGATATCGGCGGCGACAAGGCGCTGTCGTACTTCCCGATCAAGGAAGACAACCCGTTCCTCGGCTGGCGCGGTATTCGCGTCACCCTCGACCACCCGGAAATCTTCCTGGTGCAGACCCGCGCCATGCTCAAGGCCAGTGAAGGCCTGAACAACCTGCGCATTCTGCTGCCGATGATTTCCGGTATTCACGAACTCGAAGAAGCCCTGCACCTGATCCACCGGGCCTGGGGCGAAGTGCGCGACGAAGGCACCGACGTGCCGATGCCGCCGGTGGGGGTGATGATCGAAATCCCTGCGGCGGTGTACCAGACCCGCGAGCTGGCGCGCCAGGTGGACTTCCTCTCGGTCGGCTCAAACGACCTGACCCAGTATTTGCTGGCGGTCGACCGCAACAACCCGCGCGTCGCCGACCTCTATGACTACCTGCACCCGGCGGTGCTCCAGGCCCTGCAGAACGTGGTGCGCGATGCCCACGCCGAAGGTAAGCCGGTGAGCATCTGCGGCGAGATGGCCGGTGACCCGGCGGCGGCGGTGCTGCTGATGGCCATGGGTTTCGACAGCCTGTCGATGAACGCTACCAACCTGCCCAAGGTGAAGTGGATGTTGCGTCAGGTCAGCATGAGCAAGTCCAAGGAACTGCTGGCCCAGGCCATGGGCATCGACAACCCGCAAGTTATCCACAGCTCGCTGCAGCTGGCCCTGAAGAACCTGGGCCTGGCGCGGATGATCGGGCCAGGAGTGGGCAAGCCTTTGTGAGGTTTGGGGGCTGCTTTGCAGCCCATCGCTGGCTTGCCAGCGATAGCGTCAGACCTGCAAACACACCTCCCCCAGATGCCCGCCAAGCGGCCCAAAACTGCGCTCCACCATTTGCCGTCGGCCATCGGCCTCGACAATCAGCACGGTACTGGCCCGCGTCCCGTAGTTCTGGCTGGCAATGAACACGCTCGACAATAACCGCTCGGTACCCAGGCCGACGCCGGTCTCTGGCAGCTCGCTGTCTGCCGCCGGCAGGTTATCCCCAAGTAACTCCAGCAAGCGCTGCGGCTGTGGATCGGCCAGTTGCAATTGCAAGCCCGCACGCGCCTTGACCAGCTTTGGCCAGGGCGTATCCAGGCCGGCGTTGGACAACCCGTAAACCCCGGCGCCCAGCAGCTGCGGCGTGGCTTGCCGGGCATTCAGGTAACCCAGTTGCGTGCTGTCGGCGACCAGCAGGTTGAACCCCGAATATTGCTGGCTGCGGCTGGCCACCTGATCCAGGTAAGCCTCAACCCCAAGCTCCCCGCGCAAAAACGCCGCCACCAGCTCGCCGCGCGAGCGCGCGCCCTGGGGTTGCTGCGGGTCGCGGATATTGGTCAGCGCGGCAAAGCGGCCGTTGGGGCCGACCCCCAGCCAGGTGCCGCCGGCTTCCAGGTCGCGCCCGGCGTAAACCCCGGGCGCATCTTCCCAGGCCCCCAGTACGCGGCTGGGGCGGGCGTAGAACTCATCACGGTTGGCCGCGACGATCAGCGGCTGGGCATGCCCAGGCCGCCAGGCAAAGACGATCAGACACATAGGTGGACCTCTGTGTTTTTGCCCACTCTACCGATAGCGTCCGACGCGATCCATCGACTTAATGTGTCTTCACTAGAGCCGCAGGCCTACCTTCCGTTACCATGCCGGACTGAATTTACGGGGGCGACAATGGAATTCGTGCTCTATCTGGCGCTGGGCGCCTGCGCAGGCGTGCTGGCCGGGCTGTTTGGGGTTGGTGGCGGCATTATCATCGTGCCGGTGCTGGTGTTCAGTTTCACCCTGCAAGGCTTCGACGCGTCGGTGCTGACCCACCTGGCGGTGGGCACCTCGCTGGCGACCATTGTCTTCACCTCGGTCAATGCCATCCGCGAGCACCACCGCAAGGGCGCGGTGCAGTGGCCGATCTTTGTCTGGATGACCCTGGGGATCCTGGTCGGTGCGGGTATCGGTGCCAAGACCGCCTCGGCCATTCAGGGGCCAATGCTGCAAAAGATCATCGGCGTGTTCGCTCTGGTGATCGCCGTGCAGATGGCCCTCGACCTCAAGCCCAAGGCCAGCCGCGGCATCCCTGGCAAGCCCGGGCTGACCCTCGCCGGCAGCGTGATCGGCTGGGCCTCGGCGATCTTCGGCATTGGCGGCGGTTCGTTGACCGTGCCGTTCCTGACCTGGCGCAGCCTGCCGATGCAGCAGGCGGTGGCAACCTCGTCGGCCTGCGGCTTTCCGATTGCGGTGGCCAGCGCCCTGAGTTTCATCTGGCTCGGCTGGCACGACCCGCACCTGCCCGCCCATAGCCTGGGTTTTGTGTACCTGCCGGCGCTGCTGGGGATTGCCCTGACCAGCATGTTTTTCGCCCGCTTCGGCGCGCGCCTGGCACATAAACTGTCGCCACGCCTGCTCAAGCGGCTGTTCGCCGCGCTGCTGTTTTGCGTCGGTCTTAGCTTTTTGCTTTAACGAGAGGAGTCACCATGCTGCCTTATCCGCAGATAGATCCAGTAGCCCTTGACCTGAAATGGATCAAAATCCATTGGTACGGTCTGATGTACCTGGTCGGCATCGGCGGCGCCTGGCTGCTGGCCTCGCGTCGCCTGAACCGCTTCGACCCGACCTGGAGCCGCGAAAAACTCTCGGACCTGGTGTTCTGGCTGTCCATGGGCGTAATTGTCGGCGGGCGGTTGGGCTACGTGCTGTTTTATGACCTGCACGCCTACCTGGCCAACCCGACCTTGATCCTCGAAGTGTGGAAGGGCGGCATGTCGTTCCACGGCGGCTTTATCGGCGTGATGCTCGCCGCCTTGTGGTTCGGCAAGCGCAACAACAAGTCGTTCTTCGAGCTGATGGACTTCGTTGCGCCACTGGTACCGATCGGCCTCGGTGCGGGGCGTATCGGCAACTTCATCAACGCCGAGTTGTGGGGCAAGGCCACTGATGTGCCGTGGGCGATGGTCTTCCCGCCGTTCAGCGACCCGGCGCAGTTGCCGCGTCACCCGTCGCAGCTGTACCAGTTCGCCCTGGAAGGTGTGGCATTATTCCTGATCCTTTGGCTGTACTCGCGCAAACCGCGCCCGACCATGGCCGTTTCCGGCATGTTCGCGCTGTTCTACGGTATTTTCCGTTTCATCGTAGAGTTCGTGCGGGTACCCGATGCCCAGCTTGGCTACATCGCCTTCGGCTGGTTGACCATGGGTCAGTTGCTCTGCGTGCCGATGATTGTCGGTGGCATCTTCCTGATCTGGTGGGCCTACAACCGCAAACCCACGGTCAAGGCCGCCGTTTGAATTTCCACGGCAGGGCGATCCCCTGCCGTCTTTGCTACAGGTAAGCCATGAAACAGTATCTAGATCTGGTCCGCGACGTCATCGAAAACGGCACCCTTCAAGGTAACCGTACCGGTATCCGCACCATCAGCCTGCCTGGCGCCATGCTGCGCTTCGACCTGCAGAAGGGCTTCCCGGCCATCACCACCCGCAAGCTGGCGTTCAAGTCGGCTATCGGCGAGATGGTCGGCTTCCTGCGTGGCGTGAAGAACGCCGGCGAGTTCCGTGAGCTGGGCTGCAAGGTCTGGGATCAGAACGCCAACGAAAACGCCCAGTGGCTGGCCAACCCGTTTCGCCAGGGCCATGACGACCTCGGCGAGATCTACGGCGTGCAATGGCGCCAGTGGCCGGCCTACAAGCGCATCCCGCTGAGCAACCCGGCGGCCATCGAACTGGCCAAGAGCCAGGGCTTCCAGCAGATCGCCCAGGCCGAGGAAGACGGCGAAGCCTTCGTGGTGCTGTACAAGGCCATCGACCAGATCCGCCAGTGCATCGACACCATCCACAACGACCCGGGCAGCCGGCGCATCCTGTTCCACGGCTGGAACTGCGCGCAGCTCGACGAAATGGCCCTGCCGCCGTGCCACCTGCTGTACCAGTTCCACCCGAATGTCGAGACCAGGGAAATTTCCCTGACCCTCTACATCCGCTCCAACGACCTGGGCCTTGGCACGCCGTTCAACCTCACCGAAGGCGCCGCGCTGCTGTCGCTGATGGGCCGCCTGACCGGCTACACGCCGCGCTGGTTCACCTATTTCATCGGTGATGCGCACGTCTACGAAAACCACCTGGACATGCTGGGCGAACAGCTCAAACGCGAGCCGCTGGCTGCGCCGAAGCTGGTGATCAGTGATCGCGTGCCGGAGTTCGCCAAGACCGGCGTGTACGAGCCAGAGTGGCTGGAGAAGATCGAACCGAGCGACTTCAGCCTCGAAGGCTACGAGCACCACGCGCCAATGACGGCGCCGATGGCGGTCTGAGTTCTGCCACTGCAGAAACAACTGTCTGAATATGTAACTGTGGGAGCGGGCTTGCCCCGCGATAGCGATGAAACTGATAAATCGCTATCGCAAGGCAAGTTTGGCCAGCGCCCAGCCGCTCCCACTGCTATCAGGCCGTCTTCATCCCTAGATCCACATAATCGATGATCGCCTTCGTATCCGCTGAAGTAATAGACTTCTCGGAGCGTAGCATCGTCTTTTGGTTCGGTGCTCACAGTTTGGGGCGCAAGTCATTCGTTGTGAGCGATTCATTCGCCATAAGCTTCTATGAGTGCACGCACATTGGGACGATAACCGATCTTGTCGGTGACTCCCTCAGTATAGCCGAGTCGTTCGAGTAAGCTCCGGAAAGTATCTGGCGGATAGTAGCCGCCACCTTCAAGACTGTGCCCCTGTACTACCGCAATAGCACCAACGCTGAGCGGTGTGGCGCTTGATGTTCCGTTATAAGATCGAGTATAGCTTGCATTGTTTCCCGCTGACTGCAGGCCGCCATATCCGGTAGTTGTTACGTTTTCCCCCCATGAACTGATCATCGAGGTAATGTGTCCGAAGTTTGAGAATGAAAGCCTGCGGCCGGTACTTGAGCTGCATGCACCTGCCAGCATGCTGCCGCTATCTCCCCAATCGTTCATTACTCCAGGAGTGCTTAAATTGAGTCCCCCATTGCCAGCCGCAAGGATGACGGTAATATGTCTATTTGTAAGCACTTGGATCTTGTCCCAGTAGGACTTGTTATCTATCATGGGTAGTAGTTTGCCATCCCGGGAAAATTGATTGTCTATTCCCACAATGTCGCCATGTCTGGCGTCACGAACGATCCAGTCAATGTAGCTCGTATCGTAGAAGTAAAAGCTACAGTTGTATGATATGCCCGTCACTCCGAAGCCGTTATTTGTTCCCACAATACATCCAGTTGATGCGGTTCCATGGTTACAATCTTGGGTCTCTGGTCTGCTGCTCATCACGAAAACATTGCGCAGGTCTTCGTGGTTTCGATAGATGCCAAAGTCCAAGTGTCGTACGACGGCAAGCCGGCCATTTTTTCTTTCCCAGTGGTGGCGAACGTTCATTCCTCTGGTTGGGTCTAGGTAACCTTGTAATGAATTGAAGTTGGGGGTTGTAGAATTGTTGCTGGCATGTTGCTGTTCTTCCGTTGCAGGGGCTCCTGTCAGTGGAAGCTCTGGTGGTTGCATGTTTCTGGTGTCTGGCGTGACGGAGCAATATATAACGTAATCTAGAGTTTCTAACTCGGTGGCCACCGGGATCAGTTCGTCCGTGGCAATGGGGCCATCAATTCGATAAAAATCAGCAAAAGACTCGAGGCCCTTCTTTTTTGTGGTGGTGGGTGAAAAAACAAGATTGAAGGTGAGCCCCGATTTTAATCGGGCAAAGGTGGTCAGCGCACGAGAGGTTTCATTTTTCAGTTTTTCAAGTCCACCAGGATGAAATTTAACTTCAAGGAAGTGACTGGTGACGTTTTCATATAGGTAATGGCCGCCTTTAAGGCTTTTTTGCTGAGATCGAGTAGGTGGAGATTCAGGGAGAAGTGGAGAGCGAAATGCAGCATCAATTTCCATGGAGTCGCCAGTAAGGATTTTTCCATCGGATAGCTCCATGACAAAGCTTGCTTTGTAGTTTGCAGCGATTTGGTTTTCAAAGCAGATCGTCTCACCGTTTTCGCTTGAGTCGATTTCTGCGATTTTTTTTCCATCTCTATAGAGTTGGTACTTGGTGGTTTTAAAGGTTGTCATACCATTATATTTGACGTAAATGTTTCCGTCGAAATAAACGTTGCGATATATCATGAGGTCTGTTTGCATGAAAGGCGACTCCTTGAAAGGTAAAGTTGGCTCTCTCTTTTGTCGCGGGAGAGGGCTGTGCACAGGCTTGACTAAGTAAAGGCGTTTATCAACTGTCAGTTCTAACAGTTGACAAATAATGGATGTGATGCCTTGGTGCGCTATTTTTAATAGGCGACCAATATTATTTCGGCGCAAAACCACACATTGGCACCGACGATAAATCGAGTTTGGTGCATAGTGTGGAAGTCACGGCGGCCAATGTCGCGGACGTTACGCAGATCGACAAACTACTGCACGGCGAAGAGAACGTGGTGTGTGCCGATGGTGGTTACACTGCGGTCAAGAAGCGGCCTGGGCATGACGGTCGCCCGTTGCGGCACCTACTAGAAACATGGCAAGCGCAGCGCCTTGTACACAGCGATCTGCAAGATGAGAAAGCCAAGGCGCAGGTACGGGCGAAGGTCGAGCATCCGTTCAGAGTTATCAAGCGCCAGTTCGGGTATGTGATGATGCGCTTCCGTGGCCTGGCCAAGAGTACGGCGCAGTTGGTGACGCTGTTCGCCCTGTCGAACCTATGGAGGGCGCGTTGGCATTTGCGGACGAACACAGGAGAGGTGAGCCTGTAATGCGGAAAATGGCGGCCGCGCGGTGTTCGCGGCGGCCGAAAACATAGAAATGAGCAGTTGATTTGATAATTTTGATCAATTCTTCGCTTTGAAAAAATCGACGGGACTGGAGTCCGCTAGTAATTCGTGACTACTTCAGACCTTCCCTAAGAAGTTCGTACAAAGCCTAAATACATATTGCTGCAAGAATCTGTCTTCAGATGACCACTTCAATGCCCGTGGCTCCTGCCCACATGCGAATGCTCCGCCTCTGGCGCCGTTACCGCGCCATTGACCTCAAGATGCTGCAGGATCGAGCACTGGACCTCCTTGGGATGGCAGTGCTGACGCAGTTCCAGCAGTTGCGCCTGCAGTGCCTGCAGCCCATCGATGCGCGCCTTGACGTGCTGGATGTGCTCGTCGATCAACGCATTGACGCTTTCGCACTGGTCATCCGGGCTGTCGCGCAGGCGCAGCAGGCTGCGGATTTCTTCCAGGGTCATGTCGAGGGTGCGGCAGTTGCGGATGAAGGTCAGGCGCTCGACGTGGGCCTGGGTGTACATCCGGTAGTTGCCTTCGCTGCGCGCCGGCTCCGGCAGCAGGTTTTCCCGCTCGTAGTAACGGATGGTTTCCACCGCGCAATCGGTGGCTTTGGCCAGTTCTCCGATCTTCATCTGCAAATACCTCGACAAGTGGCTTGACCCTATAGTGGCTACAGGGTGTTCACTTGGCAACAGGACATTTAAGGATGAACCCATGAATCAGCCTGTCAGCCACACCCCCGGTAAAGCTCCTCACGATCATGACCACAGCCATGATCACGCCAGGCATGAACATGCCGAGCACGCCCACAGCTGCTGTTCCCACGACGCCGCACCAGCGCTGGTGCAACTGAGCGAGGCGAGCAGCGCCGGTGCGCGCCTGAGCCGCTTTCGCATCGAGGCCATGGATTGCCCGACCGAACAGACCCTGATCCAGAACAAACTGGGCAAGCTGGCCGGGGTCGAGCAGCTGGAATTCAACCTGATCAACCGCATCCTCGGCGTGCGCCACACCCATGCCGACACTGTCGCCATCGAGCAGGCGGTCGCCTCGTTGGGTATGCAGGCCGACCCGTTGAGCGAGGCCAGCGAAGAAGCTACCGCTGCGCCTGCGCCGGTGAAAAAGCACTGGTGGCCGCTGGCGTTGGCCGGTGTGGCGGCGCTGGGCGCCGAAGCAATCCACTTTGCCGAGCTGGCGCCGTCCTGGGTAGTGGCCCTGGTCGCCCTGGTGTCGATCCTCAGTTGCGGTCTGGGCACCTACAAAAAGGGCTGGATCGCCCTGAAGAACGGCAACCTCAATATCAACGCACTGATGAGCATCGCCGTGACCGGCGCGGTGCTGATCGGCCAGTGGCCGGAAGCGGCCATGGTCATGTTCCTCTTCACCGTCGCCGAGCTTATCGAAGCGCGCTCGCTTGACCGCGCGCGCAACGCCATCGGCGGTCTGATGCAGTTGAGCCCGGACCTTGCCACCGTGCAGCAAGCCGATGGCCAGTGGCGTGAGCTGGACGTCAAGCAGGTCGCCCTCGGTGATCTGGTGCGCGTGCGTCCCGGCGAACGCATCGGCCTGGACGGCGAGGTGGTCAGCGGCCAGTCGAGTATCGACCAGGCACCGATCACCGGCGAGAGCCTGCCGGTAGAGAAGGGCCCCGGTGACAAGGTGTTCGCCGGCACCATCAACCAGGCCGGGGCGTTGGAGTACCGGGTGACGGCGGCGGCCGGGCAATCGACCCTGGCGCGGATCATCAAGGCCGTGGAAGAAGCCCAGGGCGCGCGGGCGCCGACCCAGCGCTTCGTCGACCAGTTCTCGCGCATCTACACCCCGGCGGTGTTTGCCTTCGCCCTGGCGGTGGCGGTGATTCCGCCGCTGTTCATGGCTGGCGCCTGGTTCGACTGGATCTACCGCGCGCTGGTGTTGCTGGTGGTGGCCTGCCCCTGTGCCTTGGTGATTTCCACCCCGGTGACCATCGTCAGCGGCCTGGCCGCGGCGGCGCGCAAAGGCATCCTGGTCAAGGGCGGGGTGTACCTGGAGGGCGGGCGCAAACTCGACTTCCTGGCCCTGGACAAAACCGGCACCATCACCCATGGCAAGCCGGTGCAAACCGACCATGAAGTGCTCGAACCGTTGTTCGAAGGCCGCGCCCAGGCGCTGGCGGCAAGCCTTGCCGATCGTTCCGACCACCCGGTATCCCGTGCCATTGCCGTGTTTGCCAATGAGCAGCGGTTGCCCCTGAGTGAAGTAACGGCCTTTGAAGCGCTGGCAGGTCGCGGTGTGCGTGGCGAGATCGACGGTGAGCTGTATCACCTCGGTAACCATCGCCTGGTCGAGGAGCTGGGCCTGTGCTCGGCACAGCTCGAAGCCCGGCTCGATACCCTGGAGCGGCAGGGCAAGACCGTTGTACTGCTGCTCGACAAGTCCGGCCCGCTGGCGCTGTTCGCCGTCGCCGACACGGTCAAGGACAGCAGCCGCGAGGCAATTGCCGAGCTGCATGAGCTGGGTATCAAGACTGTCATGCTGACCGGCGACAATCCGCACACGGCCCAGGCGATTGCCGCCCAGGTCGGGATCGACCAGGCCCATGGCAACCTGCTGCCGGCCGACAAGCTCAAGACCATCGAGGACCTGTACGCCCAGGGCCATCGGGTCGGCATGGTCGGCGACGGCATCAACGATGCGCCGGCACTGGCCCGCGCCGAGATCGGCTTTGCCATGGCCGCGGCCGGTACCGACACCGCCATCGAGACCGCCGACGTGGCATTGATGGATGATGACTTGCGCAAAATCCCGGCCTTCGTCAGGCTCTCGCGCCAGAGTGCGGCGATCCTGACTCAGAACATTGTTCTGGCGCTGGGGATCAAGGCGATCTTCCTGGCAGTCACCTTCGCCGGCATGGCAACCATGTGGATGGCGGTGTTTGCCGACATGGGCGTGAGTTTGCTGGTGGTCTTCAACGGCCTGCGCCTGCTGCGTAAATAGAGGATCTATGTTGAGTTCCGAGTTGAAAGCCTTCTACATGGTTGCCCGCCTGGGCAGCATTACCCTGGCGGCGAAGAAACTCGGGCTCAGCCAACCGACGGTAACCACGCAGATCCGCAACCTCGAAAGCCAGTACGCGGTGGAGCTGTTCTACCGTGGCGGTCGCCGCCTGACCCTCAGTGACGACGGCACGCGGCTGCTGCCGATGGTCAAGGCGCTGCTGCAGCAGGAAGCCGATATCGAGTTCTTCCTGCGCAACAGTGGCCAGGGTCAGGGCAGTTTGCGTATCGCTGCCACGGCGCCGTACTACATCCTCGACCTGGTGAAGATCTTCCGCGAGCGCTTGCCGCAGGTGGAGGTGTCGGTGGAGATCGGCAACTCCCAGCAGGTGCTGGAATTGCTTGAGGACTACCGGGTCGATCTGGCCGCCTCATCGCAACTGGTCGAGGATGCACGGCTGGTGCGGCGGGTGCTGGGTACCGATCCGCTGGTGGTGGCGGTGCATCGCAACCATGTGCTGGCCAGCCGCGAATCGCTGCCGCTGTCGGCGCTGGCCGGGCATTGCCTGCTGGTACGAGAGCAGGGTTCGACCACGCGCAAGCTGACCGAGCAGATGCTCGAAGCTGCGGGGGTGAAGGTTGGCTCGCTGCTGGAGATTGGCAGCCGCGAATCGATTCGCGAGGCGGTGCTGCGCAATATCGGCATCAGCATCATTGCCCGCCATGAAGTGCCGCATAACCCCGAGCTGCGGGTGCTGAGCCTGGAGGGCGCGCCGCTGATGCATGAGTATCTGTATTGCTTGAAGGAGCGGCGCCAGGCGCGGTTGCCGGCGGCGTTTCTGGGGTTGGCTCAGGAAGTGGCGGCGGTCGAGGTGTAGGAGCGGGATTTGCATCACACCAAAATCTGCCTATACCACTATCGGCAACTTTTGCCTCTGCGCCACAGAACCTTCGCATTGCCCGCCTAGCATGGCCCTCATTCGTTCGATGAGGTCCTGCCATGAACACTCCGGTCGCAAACCCTGGCGCACAGATGAAAGTGCGCGGTATCCACAAGCGCTTCGGCGCCTTTACCGCCCTGCACGATGTTTCCCTCGACGTCGCCGCTGGTGAGCTGGTGTGCCTGCTGGGCCCCTCCGGCTGTGGCAAGACCACCCTGCTGCGCTGCATCGCCGGCCTCGAGCGCCAGGATCGCGGCACCCTGTACATCGGCGACCGTGATATCTCCGAGCTACCGCCCCAGGCCCGCGACTACGGCATTCTGTTCCAGTCCTATGCGCTGTTCCCCAACCTGACCGTCGAAGCCAACATCGCTTATGGCCTGGCCGGCAGCGGTCGTGACGAAGTGCGTCAGCGGGTGGCGCAGATGCTTGAGCTGGTGGGCCTGAGCGGCAGCGAGAAGAAGTACCCCGGCCAGCTTTCCGGGGGCCAGCAACAGCGCGTGGCCCTGGCCCGAGCCCTGGCCCCGGCACCGTCGTTGCTGCTGCTCGACGAGCCGATGTCGGCCCTCGACGCCCGGGTGCGCGAACACCTGTGCAGCGAATTGCGCCAGCTGCAACGCCAGCTCGGCATCACCACCCTGATGGTCACCCACAACCAGGACGAGGCCATGTTGATGGCCGACCGTATCGCGGTGATGAACAACGGCCAGGTCGAGCAGTACGCCACCCCGCAGGAAATCTACGACAAGCCGGCCACGCCGTTCGTTGCCGAGTTCGTTGGCCAGGGTAACTGGCTGCCGTTCCAGCGCCACAGCGACAGCCATGCCCGGGTCGGTGCGCTGAACATGCGCCTGGCCGATGGCGCCAGCCAGGCCCGCAGCGGTCGGCTGTTCTGCCGCCCGGAAGCGATCAGCGTCAACCCGCCGGTGCATGAAGAGAACCTGTTCCCGGCGCGGGTGCGCGAGATCACCTTCCTCGGCAATCGCTGCCGCATGAGTTTCGAATTCAACGAACTGCCAGGCCATGCCCTGCTTGCCGAAGTCGCCCCCGAGTCGATGCCGCGCCTGGGCTCGCAGGACATCTGGGTCGCCTTGCCGCCGCGCAGCCTGCAGGTGTTTGCCTGAGATGGCCGCGCCAATCGCCATGCCGATCGCGCACGCGAAGGCAAGCCAGCGCGCTGGCGTTTCGCTGGGTGATCGACTGTTCGTGGTCGGCGGCAAGTGGTTGCTGCTGCTCTTGCTTACCGTCGCGGTATTGATGCCGCTGCTGGCGATCTTCTGGCGCGGTTTCAGCAGCGATGCCGGCCAGGGCGGCGGCCTGGTCGCTGCTCGCGAACTGTTTGCCAGCGCCAACTTTCACTGGCTGCTGGGCAATAGCCTGAAGGTCTCGCTCAGCGTTGCGGCCATTGTGGTGCCGCTGGCCTACCTGTTCGCCTACGCTCTGCAGCGTACACTGATTCCGGCCAAGGGCCTGTGGCGCGGCATTTCGCTGCTGCCATTGCTGGCGCCGTCGATGCTCCCGGCTATTGCCCTGGTCTATCTGTTCGGCAACCAGGGGCTGCTGCGCGGGCTGCTCAGCGACAATATCTACGGCTTCTGGGGCATTGTCCTCGGCGAGGCGATCTACACCTTCCCGCATGCGCTGATGATCCTGCTGTCGGCGCTGTCGCTGGCCGATGCGCGCTTGTTCGACGCCGCCTCGAGCATGGGCGCCGGGCCATGGCGGGCGTTTCACAGCATCACTTGGCCGGCCACCCGGCAGGCGGTGTTCGCCGCCTTCTGCCTGGTGTTCACCCTGACCATCACCGACTTCGGTGTGCCGGTGGTAGTCGGTGGCGACTATCAAGTGCTGGCGCTGGAAGCCTACAAGGCCGTGGTCGGCCAGCAGCAGTTCGGCCGTGGCGCCTTGATCGGCATGGTCCTGCTGGTGCCGGCACTGCTCAGCTTTGCCGTCGATGCCTGGCTGCGCCGCCGTCAGGGCGATTCGATGAGCGGCCGGGCGCAGGTGTTCCAGCCACAGCCGTCGCGGCGTCGCGATGCCTGCTTCATGGCCGTGGTCATCCTGATTTGCGCGGTGCTGTTGCTGGTGGTGGGCATGGCGGTGTACTCATCGCTGGTCAAGTTCTGGCCTTACAACCTGTCGCTGTCGCTCAAGCATTATCAGTTCGACGAAACCGCCGGTGGCGGCTGGCTGGCCTACCGCAACAGCCTGACCATGGCCCTGGGCACGGCGCTGATCGGTAGCGCGGTGATTTTCACCGGCGCCTACCTGATGGAAAAAACCAAGGGCCAGCGCAGCTTGAACCTGCTGCTGCGCCTGCTCAGCTTCGTGCCGATGGCGGTGCCGGGCCTGGTGCTGGGCCTTGGCTACGTGTTCTTCTTCAACCTCAGCAGCAACCCGCTGCATGTGTTCTACGGCAGCATGGCGCTGCTGGTGGTGTGCACCATTGCTCACTACCTGACCACCGCCAACATGACCGCGACCACTGCCCTGCGCCAGCTCGATGGCGAGTTCGAGGCTGCCGCGCTGTCGCTCAAGGCACCGCTGTACCGGCACTTCATGCGGGTCACGGTGCCGATCTGCCTGCCGGCATTGCTCGACATCATTCGCTACCTGTTCGTCTCGGCGATGACCACGGTGTCGGCGGCGATCTTCCTCTACAGCCCCGACACCATCCTTGCCGCGGTCGCCGTGCTGAACATGGATGATGCCGGCAACGTCGGCGGCGCCGCAGCGATGTCGACCCTGATCCTGATTACCAGCGCCACCGTTTCGCTGCTCCTGGCCTGGGCCTCGCGCGGCCTGTTGCAACGCTCCCAAGCCTGGCGCCAGCGCGCGCCGGGTCACTGATTGCCTCTCCCAACCTGTACTGTTCAAAGGAACCGCATCATGTTCAAGCCACTTGCTCTTGCCGCTGCCGTCCTCACTGCATTCAGCGTGCAGGCCTTTGCCGCCGATACCCAACTGACGGTGTACACCGCGCTCGAAGCCGAACAGCTCAAGAGTTACAAGCAGGCCTTCGAAAAGGCCAACCCGGACATCGAAATCAAGTGGGTGCGTGATTCCACCGGCATCATCACTGCCAAGCTGCTGGCCGAAAAAGACCGCCCGCACGCCGATGCCGTGTGGGGCCTGGCGGCATCGAGCCTGGCAATCCTCGACCAGCAGGGCATGCTGCAAAGCTATGCACCGAAAGACCTCGGCAAGATCGGCGCCAACTACCGCGATGCCGCCAATCCGCCGGCCTGGGTGGGCATGGACGTCTGGGCCGCGACCATCTGCTTCAACACCGTCGAGGCCGAGAAGCAGGGCCTGAGCAAGCCGCTGAGCTGGCAGGACCTGACCAAGCCTGAGTACAAGGGCAAGATCGTCATGCCTAACCCGGCGTCTTCCGGCACCGGTTTCCTCGATGTCAGCGCCTGGTTGCAGACCTTCGGCGAGAAGCAGGGCTGGGCGTACATGGACGGCCTGCACCAGAACATCGGCCAGTATGTTCACTCTGGCTCCAAGCCGTGCAAGCTGGCTGCTGCTGGCGAATTCCCGATCGGCATCTCGTTCGAATACCCGGCCGTGCAGCTCAAGCGCCAGGGTGCGCCGCTGGACATCGTCCTGCCGAAGGAAGGCCTGGGCTGGGAGATCGAAGCCACCGCGGTGATCAAGGGCAGCCAGCATGAAGACGCGGCCAAGCGCCTGGCCGACTTCTCGGCGAGCCCGGCGGCCATGGAGCTGTACAAGGAAAACTTCGCCGTCCTGGCCCAGCCGGGCATCGCCAAGCCGCAGACCGAACTGCCGGCCGACTACGAACAGCGCCTGATCAAGAACGACTTCGCCTGGGCTTCGAAGAACCGCGACAACATCCTCGCCGAATGGCGCAAGCGCTATGACGGCAAGTCGGAGAAGGTCGCGCAGCAGTAACACTGCGTTGACTTCATCGCTGGCAAGCCAGCTCCCACAGGATTGGTGTATGCAGTACCTGTGGGAGCTGGCTTGCCAGCGATGGGGCGACGAATTCTTCAAGGAACCTCAGATGACCGATCTACTCATCGTCGGCGCCGGCATCCTCGGCCTGTCCCATGCCTACGCCGCTGCCCGGCGCGGGCTCAAGGTGCGGGTCTTCGAACGCAGCGCCACTCCCCTGGGCGCCTCGGTGCGCAACTTCGGCCAGGCCCTGGTAACCGGCCAGCCACCCGGCCAGATGCTCGAACTGGCCAAGGCCAGCAGTGGTATCTGGAAGCACTGGGCGCAGCAGGCCGGCTTCGAGCTCAAGGCCAATGGCTCGCTGCTGTTTGCCCGCACTGCGCTGGAGCTGGAACTGCTCGAAGCCTTCTGTGCCGAGCGCGCGCCACAACATGATTACCAGGTGGAACTGCTCAGCGGCGCCGCCTTGAACGACCTGTACGGCGGCCAGTTTCGCCACCACCGCGCCGCCTTGCGTGGCTTGCAAGACCAGCAGTTGTATTCCCGCGAAGCGCTGCCGAGCCTGATCCGCTTCCTGCAGCAGGAACTGGATGTAGCGTTTCACTTTTCAACCTTGGTACGTGCTATCGAACCTGGTCGCGTATCGACCACGGCGGGGGACTTCAGCGCCAGACAGATTGTGGTCTGCTCCGGCCACGACTACCAGACCCTGCTCGCCGAACCCATCGCCGCCCTGCAACCGCAGGTTTGCCGTCTGCAGATGCTGCGCGCCCGGCCGCGCTTCAAACTCGACCTGCAGCACGCCTTGCTGACTGGCCTGAGCTGTGTGCACTACGGCGCCTTCGCCGACCTGCCGCAGGCCCAGGCGCTGAAAGCGCAACTGCAGGCCAACAGCCCGCACCTGCTGGAGCATGGCATCCACCTGCTGATCAGCCCGACGCCCCATGGCGAGCTGATCATCGGCGACTCCCATGCCTATGGCAGCGATGCTTCACCGTTCAACGCCGAGCAGGTCGACAACTGGATGATCGAGCTGGCCGAGCAGACCCTGGGCGGGCGCATCGAGGTGGTCGAACGCTGGCAGGGCGTCTATGGTTCTGGCGGGCCGGGGCCGTTTTCCTTGCTGCAGGTGGCGCCGGGTATCAGCGCTGCGCTGATGCACAGCGGTGTCGGCATGAGCGTCGGCCCGGCCCTGGCCGAGCAACATATCGCCCGTTTGCTGGAGGAGAGTGACTGATCATGGTTAGTGCCGAACAGATTGTCAGCGAGGTCTTCGCCTTGTATCAGCAGCATGGCAATGAGGACTACATTGGCGAGCCGGTTTCGCAGCTCGAGCATATGTCCCAGGCGGCGCAGCTGGCGTTGGCCGAGGGCTATGACGACGAGGTGGTACTGGCGGCGTTCTTCCATGACATCGGCCATATCTGTGGCAGCGCCGAAGGCGACATGGGCGGCTATGGCGTGGTCAGCCATGAGCGTGTTGGCGCCAACTACCTGCGCCGCTGCGGCTTCAGCGAGCGTTTGGCCAGGCTGGTGGAGTACCACGTCGAGGCCAAGCGCTACCTGACCTTGCGCCAGCCGGGTTATTACCAGCGCCTGAGTGAGGCCAGCCGGCGCACCCTGGAGTACCAGGGCGGGGTGATGAGCGAGGCCGAGGCCGATGCCTTCGAGCAAGACCCACTGTGTGCGGTGAGCCTGCGCATGCGCCAGTGGGATGAGCTGGCCAAGGAGATGGATGTGCCGGTGATTGACCTGCAACTGCTCAAGGGCAAGGCGCTAAAGCTCCTGCACTAGCGCATCTATCTGCTCCTGGCGCTCGGCCTGATTCACTTTCGCCCCGGGATTGAGCGACGACCACTGCGGATGCGCCCGGGCCTTGCCCAGCGCTTGCGGCAGCTTGCCTTCGCGCCAGGTCTGCTCTTGTGGCGCCGCCAGCTTGATTCGCTCCAGCGCCGCATGGCCACGGGCATCCAGGGCGTGAATCAGCTGATGCTGACGCAACGCCAGCAGGCGCAACACACTGTCGTCCACCGTCAACTCGCGCTGGCCCTTGAGTTTGCCGAGCAGGCGCGAGCCGTAGCTGCGGGCAGTCTGTAGCGCGCCGCCGGCTATCGCCCCGGCCAGCGCCGCGGCACCGAGGGTCAGGCCGCCGACCAGCAAATCGACCCCGGCCCCGGCCGCCGCACCGGCTGCCACGCCACTGCCCAGGCGTACACCGAGCAGCTTGAGGGTTTCCGGGTTGAACAGGTCATCGCCCCAGCGCCCGTCGAGCAAAGGCAGGTCGCTGCTGGCGGCGTCTTCCTTGCGAAACGCATAGAGCTTGAGCAGCGCTTCGACGCAGCGTTGCTCGCGCTGGCGCACATCGCGGCGCAGGGCTTCGATGGCCACGGCTTCGGCGCCAGGCTCGGCGACCACACTGCGCCGGCAAGCAGCGCAGTCGAGCAGCAGGTCGGCGACCAGGCGCTTGGCGCTTTCACGCCGGGCCTGGCGCTGGGCCTGCTGATCGTCGATCAGGCGTTGCAGCGCTGGTCGTGAGTGCTCCAGCATCAACGCCAGGCTTTCGTACAGGCGGCGCTCGCCGTCTTCTGGCGGGGCGACGCTGTCGAAGCGCACCAGCGCATGCAGCCCCAGGCGCGCCAAGGCTTCGCGCCAGTCAGCTTCGCGATGGTCGCTACTGGCGACGAAGTTGAGCACCGGTAGCAACGGCCTGCCGCAGCCGGCCAGCACTTGCAGTTCGTCGCGGTACTTGGCCAGCACCGGCTCGCGGGCATCGATCACATACAGGCCGGCATCGCTGGCCAGCAGCTGGCGCAGCACCTTGGCTTCCTGCTCGAAACGCTGGCGCGCCTCGCTACCCTGCAGAAAGCGCTCCAGCCGTGCCGGGCCATCGAGGCGTTCGCCCGGCCGTTCCAGGCGCTCAAGGTAGTCGAGCAGGGCGATGGCGTCTTCCAGCCCCGGGGTGTCGTAGAGTTCGAGCAACGGCTCGCCGTCCACCGACAGGCGTGCGCCCTCGACATGACGGGTGGTGCTCGGCCGATGCGAGACCTCGCCGAAGCCGACATCGCGGGTCAGGGTGCGCAGCAGCGAGGTCTTGCCAACGTTGGTGTGGCCGACCACGGCCAGTTTCAGCGGCTTAGTCATGGCCATGCTCCAGCCAGTTCAGCGGGGCGCTGTCGGCGTAGCTCAAACCCAGCTGTTCTAGGGCCTGATGCCAGTCGCCCAGGCGTTCAGCGTCCAGTGCCTGACCGGGCATTGCCTGCAGCAGCCAGATGCGCGTGGCCCCGGCATTGCGCGCAAGCTCGGCGAGCAGCGCCAGGCTGCCACGGTCGGGCGAGCGGCGCGGGTCGCAGGCAATCGCCAGGCGCGCTGGCGGAAAACGGCTGAGCTGTTCCAGCAGTTTGTTGCGCGACTCGCGGCTATCGAGGATACCGGCGTTGCTCACCGTTGCCGGCAGGGTAGGTGGCCACGGGCGTTTGTCGTCCAGCTCCAGGCCGACCAGCAGGGCGCCTTCGCTGTGTTCTTCACCAACGCCACGCACGATCTGCGGCAAGGCATCAGGCGCGGCGTCGTTGACGCCCAGGCGTTCGCTGCTGGGCATCAGCACATCGCGCAGCTGGCTGTAGCCGGGCAGCTTGAGGTCCAGTTGCAGGCGTGCCCGGCCACTGCGCCAGCGCCACAGGCACAGGGCGGCAAGCAGCAGGCGCGGAACGATGCCGTATACCAGCAGCACGCCGAGCAGCCAGCCGGCCCAGGCCTGGCGGGCCAGCTCAAGTGCCGGTTGCGTGTCGCCGCTGGCGCGGATCATGGCCACGTCCGGCACGCTGAAGCCGAGTAATGCGGGCAGGGCGCCAAGGGCCTGGGTCAGGGCGACGAAGGTGTCGGCGCCGAGAATGGTAGTTTCCCAGACGAAGCCGTAACGTCGGGTGGCCAGCAGCATCAGCAGCATCAACAGCGCAGTGCTCAAGGCCAGCAGCCACAGGCTGTGCACCAACAGGCCGAGCAGCCAGCGATTGAGTTTTTGTCGCTGCAGCATCACCAGCAGGGCGGGGGCCAGGTGTGCGGCCTGGGCATCGCGGGCGAATTTTTCGCTCAGCCACAGCCACAGGCGACCAAGGCTGGCGCCCTGTTCACCGGCCAGAAAAAAGCCCAGCAGCCAGCCCAGCAACAGCAGCAGGTTCAACCCGAGCAGGCTGCCCAGGGCCCAGAACACGTTGACCGGGCGCAGGCTGTCGCCGAGGGCGGCCAGGGCCAGGCCGGCGCCGCTGAGCACGGCCAGTACCACCAGGGCTGCCAGCGCCAGGCGAGCGCCTTGTTTCCAGTGTTGCAGGGCGCTGCGCATGCCGTCGCGTTCGGCCAGCCACAGGGCGCGGCTTTCGATGCGCGCCGGCAGGTCGCCGCCTGCCTGGCGGGCGCGGCGGTTGGCTTCCTGGTCTTCCAAGGGGCCTGCATGTTCTTCGCGCAGGCGCACGGCTTCGGTGAGCCAGCGTTTGTCCAGGTCAGTCAGTGCAGTCACACGGTCTTCCATTGATCAAGTCAGCCCAAAGCATAACCCAGGCATCGAAGATCGGGCTTTGCTATCCTCGCCGGCATGAAAACATCACTCCCCCTCAGCCTGATCGCGGCCCTCGCCGAGAACCGCGTGATCGGCATCGACAACAGCATGCCCTGGCACTTGCCGGGGGATTTCAAGTATTTCAAGGCCACCACCCTGGGCAAGCCGATCATCATGGGGCGCAAGACCTGGGATTCGCTGGGTCGCCCACTGCCGGGGCGCCTGAACCTGGTGGTCAGCCGCCAGCCGGGCTTGCAGCTCGAAGGTGCCGAAGTGTTCGCCTCGCTGGAGGCTGCCATTGAGCGTGCCGAGCAGTGGGCACTGGCGCAGGGCGTCGACGAGCTGATGCTGATCGGCGGCGCGCAGCTGTATACCCAGGCCATCGAGCGCGGCCTGGCGGATCGCCTGTACCTGACCCGGGTTGAGCTCAGCCCGCAAGGGGATGCGTGGTTTCCTGAGTTTGATCCGGCGCAGTGGAAGTTGGCGTCGAGCCAGGCCAATGCGGCTGAAGGTGACAAGCCGGCGTATCACTTCGAGGTCTGGGAAAAGGCCTGAAAAACATCGCCGGCAAGGCCCTTCAGGGCGGCGCAGGACTCAGGAGTGCGTCAGCTGCGCATGTTCCTGCGCATCCAGCACCGACTTGTCGGTCTGTTTGAGCATCTGGCTGGTAATCGCCCCGGCCGTCATCGAACCGTTGACGTTCAACGCCGTGCGGCCCATGTCGATCAGCGGCTCGACCGAGATCAGCAAGGCCACCAGCTCAACCGGCAAGCCCATGGCCGGCAATACGATCAGCGCCGCGAACGTCGCACCGCCGCCGACACCGGCAACACCGGCCGAGCTCAGGGTGACGATCGCCACCAGGGTGGCAATCCACAGCGGGTCAAACGGGTCGATGCCCACCGCTGGCGCCACCATCACCGCCAACATTGCCGGGTACAGGCCGGCACAGCCGTTCTGGCCAATGGTTGCGCCAAATGACGCGGCAAAGCTTGCGATCGACTGCGGAATACCCAGGCGCAGGGTTTGCGCCTCGATGCTCAGCGGGATGCTGGCGGCGCTGGAGCGGCTGGTGAAGGCGAAGGTCAGTACCGGCCAGACCTTGCGCAAGAAGCGCAGCGGGTTGACGCCGCTCATCGCCAGCAGCACGCCGTGTACCACGAACATCAGGCCCAGGCCGATGTACGAGACCACCACGAAGCTGCCGAGCTTGAGGATGTCGTCGAGGTTCGAGCTGGCCACTACCTTGGTCATCAACGCCAGCACGCCGTAGGGGGTGAGCTTCATCACCAGGCGCACCAGGCGCATCACCCAGGCTTGCAGGGTGTCGATGGCGGCCAGGGCGCGGTTGCCCTTCTCGGCGTCATCCTTGAGCAACTGCAGGGCGGCCATGCCGAGGAACACGGCAAAGATCACCACGCTGATGATCGAGGTCGGCTTGGCCCGGGCCAGGTCGCCTACCGGGTTGCTGGGGATGAACGAGAGCAGCAATTGCGGGATGTTCAGGTCGGTGACCTTGCCCACGTAGTCGCTCTGGATCGCCGCCATGCGCGCGGTTTCGGCGGTACCGGCCACCAGGCCTTCGGCGGTCAGGCCAAACAGGTTGGTCAGCACGATGCCGATCAGCGCGGCGATGGCCGTGGTGAACAGCAGCGTGCCGATGGTCAGGAAGCTGATCTTGCCCAGCGACGAAGCATTGTGCAGGCGCGCCACGGCACTGAGGATCGAGGCGAAGATCAGCGGCATGACGATCATCTGCAGCAACTGCACGTAGCCGTTGCCGACCAGGTCGAGCCAACTGATGGTGGCCTTGAGGACCGGGTTGCCGGCGCCGTAAATGGCATGCAGGGCAGCGCCAAACAGCACGCCGAGGACCAGGCCGACCAGCACTTTCTTGGCCAGGCTCCAGTTGCCATGACGGGTTTGCGCCAGGCCTAGCAGCAAGGCCAGGAACGCCAGCAGATTGAGAGACAACGGCAGATTCATTGAAGCTCCAGGAAAAAAGGCGGGGCATCGCCTCTGTGTGCGATTGCGAACAGAAATGCTAACAGCATGAAAACCAACGAATTTATATCGAAATGGAATTTCGATAGTCGTTTTTGGAATAACGCCAGGTCGCAAACAGAATGCTCGTGGCCGCTCAGGGGCGTGTCGGTGTCGCTGTCGGGTCGGTGCGCATTGCAGGCTTTGCTAGCGTGGGCGGGCCACTTTTCTGGAGAAATGCACATGACGTCTGCTCCGAAAATCCTCGCCGCCGGCCTCGCCCTGCTGCTCGCCGGGCACAGCTGGGCCACCGAGCTCAAGCACTGGCCGGCCGAGGCTGCCAAGCAACTGGACAGTATGATCGCGGCCAATGCCAACAAGGGCAACTACGCGGTCTTCGACATGGACAACACCAGCTACCGCTTCGACCTCGAAGAATCGCTGCTGCCGTTCATGGAAAACAAGGGCCTGCTCAGCCGCGACAAACTCGACCCGTCGCTCAAGCTCATCCCCTTCAAAGACACCGCCGAGCACAAGGAGAGCCTGTTCAGCTACTACTATCGGCTCTGCGAAATCGACGACATGGTCTGCTACCCCTGGGTCGCCCAGGTGTTTTCCGGTTTCACCCTCAAGGAGCTCAAGGGCTATGTCGACGAGCTGATGGCCTCGGGCAAGCCGGTGCCGAGCAGCTATTACGAGGGTGATCAGGTCAAGCCCATTGAGGTGCAACCGCCGAAAGTGTTCGCCGGCCAGGCCGAGCTGTTCAACAAGCTGATGGAGAACGGCATTGAGGTCTACGTGATCAGCGCCGCCTCCGAAGAGCTGGTGCGCATGGTCGCTGCCGACCCCAAGTACGGCTACAACGTCAAACCGCAGAACGTGATCGGCGTCAGTCTGCTGCTCAAGGACCGCAACAGCGGCGCCCTGACCACCGCGCGCAAGCAGATCAGCGCCGGCAGCTATGACCCGCAGGCCAACATGGGCCTTGAGCTGACCCCGTATCTGTGGACCCCGGCCACCTGGATGGCCGGCAAGCAGGCGGCCATCCTTACCTATATCGACGAATGGAAGAAGCCGGTGCTGGTCGGTGGCGATACTCCGACCAGTGACGGCTATATGCAGTTTCATAGCGTCGACGTGGCCAAGGGCGGCATCCACCTGTGGATAAACCGTAAGGCCAAGTACATGGACCAGCTCAACGGCATGATCGCCAAGCATGCCGCGGCGCAGGCCAAGGAAGGCTTGCCGGTGACGGCGGACAAGAACTGGGTGATCGTTACGCCGGAGCAGATTCAGTAAGCAAAATAGATATCAATTGCGAATTCATCTCATCTTCTGCTAGCGTGCGCGCACCTTGAGGTCCATCGCCAGGAAGTACCGTGTCTTCGTGGAATACGCAGATTGCCCGCCTGTTTGCCGAGCACAAGAAAGCGCTGGAAGCCTTTGTTGCGCGCCGCACGGGCAATTCGCAGGTGGCAGCCGACCTGACCCAGGAGTCTTTCCTGCGCCTGGCGCGGCTGCCTGCCGACAAGAAGATCGACAACCTGCCGGCCTTTCTTTTCACCATTGCCAGCAACCTGATCCGTGACCACCAGCGCCAGGCCATCCGCCGCGAGCGCCTGGACGGCGGTGAGCCCAGCGACGAGCTGGCCTGCGAAACGCCCGGGGCCGACGAGCAACTCTCGGCGCTGCAGGAACAAGCGCTGATGCACGAGGCCATTCAGGCCCTGCCCGAGGCGACCCGGCATATCTTCCTGCTTTATCATGTCGACGAATGTTCCTACCGGGAAATTGGCGAGCGGCTGCAGATCTCCCCGCGTAGTGTCGAATACCAATTGCGCCGTGCGCTGATCGACTGCCGGGCCTTTATCAAGGCGCGCTTGCTCAGTGGCACGCCGGGGCCGCGTCCATGAACCGGCCATTTGCAGTGACGGATACCCCGATGACCGACCCTCACGCCACGGATGCCGACGACCTGTTCGCCGAAGCCAGTGGCTGGTACTACCGCCTGCAGGCCGACGACGTCACGCCCGCAGAGCGTGAGGCCTTCAGCGCCTGGCTGGGCCAGGGCCCGGAACAGGCCCAGGCCTGGGACGAGGTGCTTGGCCTGCTCGGGGCCCTGCGTGAGCCGGCACGGCAACTGCGTCAGGCCCAGCGCGCGCGTTGGCGCCGACCGCGGCGGCAGCTCTGGGCGAGTGCCGCGGCGGTATTGCTGATGGTCGCTTTACTGGTGAATAGCCCCTGGCCGGACCGCTGGCGTGCCGACTACGCCACCGCCACTGGCGAGTCGCGCAGCATTGCCTTGGCGGACGGTTCGCAGCTGCAGCTCAACACCGACACGGCCGTGCAGGTCGAGCTGGCAGGTGGCGAGCGGCGGGTGCGGCTGCTGCGTGGCGAGGCGTGGTTCGAGGTCAGCCATGACCCGGCGCGGCCGTTCGTGATTCGTTCCGGCGATGGCTGGGTGAAGGTGGTGGGCACGCGTTTCAGCGTCGCCCGGGAAGGTGACCAGACCCGAGTGCGGGTTGCCCAGGGCAAGGTCCAGGTCGGTGCCGACAGCCATCAGTCGGTGTTGCTGGAGCCTGGTCGCGCCGTCGAGTATCGCGGCACACAACTGGGTTCGGCACATGCTTTCGATGTGGCCGCCGAGTTCGCCTGGCGCCAACGCCAGCTGGTGTTCCGCGAGCAGCCGCTGGTCGAAGTGGTCGATGCTCTCAACCGCTACTGGCCGGGGCAGACCCTGGTGCTGGGCGAGGGCCTGCGCCAGCGCAAGGTCTCGGGGGTGTTCGAGATCGACAAGCCCGAGGCGGTGCTCAAGGCCCTGACCCACACCCTGGGCCTGCGCGCCGAGCATTACACCCCGTATCTGCGGGTGTTGCGTGAGGGCTGAAAACTTTCTTACGAAAATTTCAGGGTTTCCCCAGTAGCTGACGTCCTTGATCTCGTAGGCGCAAATAATAAGCACTCTCAGACAGTGCGGCGCTATTCAACGACTTCGACGATTCTGGGGAGCTTCACTGATGGAACATACCACCGCCACCCGGCGCCTGCCCGGCGTGCCCACCCTGCTGAGCCTGGCCATTGCCCTGGGCTGCGGCACACTGGCAACGCCGATACTGGCCGCGCCTGCCGCACAAGCGCAGGTGTATCGCTTCGAGATTCCGGCGCAATCGCTGGATGCAGCGCTGGCGGCTTTCAGTGCGGTTACCCGGGTGCAGGTGCTGGTCGGCGCCGAGGTCACTCAGGGCTTGCGCTCCCCGGGCATCAGCGGCAGTTATCCACAGGACCAGGCGTTGGCCCGCCTGCTGGCTGGCACCGGCCTGAGCGCCAGCTACATCGATCGCGACAGCGTGACCCTGGAAAAACGCCAGGGTGAAGAGGCGGCGCTGCAGTTGGGCGCGACCATGGTCGGCGGCAAGGTGCTTGGGGCTACTACCGAAGGCAGCCAGTCCTACACCACCGGTGCGTTGACCATCGGCAAGGGCGAACAGAAGCTCAAGGACATTCCACAGTCGGTGTCGGTGGTCACCCGCCAGCGCCTGGACGACCAGAACATGAACAGCCTGCAGGACGCCATGCGTCAGGTGACCGGGGCGACGATCAAAAGCTACAACTCCGGCTCCAGCCTCAACGACGTATATATGCGCGGCTTCCTGGTCGATCAGGTGCAGGTCGATGGTGTTTCGCAAATGACTGGCCAGGGCGACCTGATGACCAGCTTCGACCTGGCGATGTTCGACCGCGTCGAAGTGCTGCGCGGGCCTTCCGGCCTGTACCAGGGCGCGGGTGAACCTGGTGGCACCATCAACCTGGTGCGCAAGCGCGCCCTCGGCCAGTTCGCCCTGAGCGGCGAGCTGTCGGCAGGCTCCTACGATCATTACCACTCGACCGTCGACATCACCGGCCCGCTCAACAGCGACGGCAGCCTGCGCGGGCGCTTCGTCACCGCCTACGAAGACAACAAGTCCTTCGTCGACTACGCCCAGAACGAGCGGCCAATGGTTTACGGCCGGCTGGAATACGACGTGACCCCGGACACCACCCTGTCGCTGGGCGGCGCCTATCAGAAAAACCATTCGACCCCGGCGTTCGGCCTGCCGGCGTACGCCAATGGCAAGCTGCTGGACGTCAAGCGCTCGACCTTTGTCGATGCCAAATGGAACGAACTGGACGAGCACGTCTGGGAAAGCTTCTTCGAAGTCGATCATGCCCTGGACAACGGCGGCCAATTCAAGACCTCGCTGACTTACCGCGACGCCGAGACCCCGACCCGCAACTTCACCTGGAGCGACGGTGCGGTCGACCCGGCCACCGGCGCCAGCTCGGCCGTGGCCTATTCCTACTACACGCACATCAAGACCCTGGGCCTGGACAGCTTCGTGACCTTGCCGGTGGAAGCCTTTGGCCGTACCCACGAGCTGACGGTGGGCGCCGAATACCAGCACCTGGACAAGGACTTCACCTACGGCGGCGGAGAATACTTCGACACCAACGTGTTCGACCCGGGCAGCATCAATATCCCTAAGCAGAAGTACCAAATGGACAACGGCAACTGGTCGAAATCGCACCAGTACGGCCTCTACGCCCGCACCAAGATCAGCGCCACCGACTGGCTGGACGTGATCCTCGGCAGCCGGGTGACCTGGTTCGAAAGCGAAGCGCACAACGCCAACGCCTTCTTCAACAACTTCAACAGCACCGAGTCGAGCATCAACCGCAAGGTCATCCCCTATGGCGCGCTGGTGGCCAAACTGACCCCGGAACTGTCGGCCTATGCCAGCTACACCAGCGTGTTCAAACCGCAGACCGATGTGAATGCCGGCGGCCAGACCATCGCCCCGCGCAAAGGCAAGCAGTACGAAATCGGCCTCAAGCGCGAGTTTTATGAGGGGCGCTTGAATGGCAGCGTGGCGCTGTTTCGCATCTACGACGAAAACCGCGCCGAGCTGGTCGCCAACAACCAGTACTACGAGCCGCAAGGCAAGATCCGTAGCCAGGGTTGGGAAACCGAGCTGAGCGGCAACCTCACCGACAACTGGAGCATCAGCACCGGTTATGCCTTCACCATGCTCAAGTCGCTGAGCGGCGAAGACACCAACCAGGGCACCACCATCACCCCCAAGCACAACTTCAACCTGTGGACGCGCTACGAATTCGCCGATGGCCCGTTGAAGGACTTCAGTGTCGGTGGCGGGCTACGGGCGGTGAGCGCCACCTACTACAAGCGTGACGTCGACTTCGTCCAGGGCGGCTACAGCATTGCCACGGCCCAGGTAGGGTACAAAATCAACCAGAACCTGTCGGCAACGCTGACGGCCAACAACCTGTTCGATCGTACCTACTATGAGCGGGTGGACAGTTCGTGGGGGTCGAACTTTTATGGCGAGCCGCGCAATCTGACGTTCACTGTACGGGCCAAGTACTGAGTTGAGGCCATCGCGGGGCAAGCCCGCTCCCACACCTGTAGGAGCGGGCTTGCCCCGCGATGCTTTTCTGCTTACAGCCCGTCCAGCAGTGCCTTGTTGCGTACCGCGCCCTTGTCGGCGCTGGTCGCCAGCAGGGCGTAGGCCTTGAGCGCCGTGGTCACTTTGCGTGGCCGCGCTTCGACCGGCTTCCAGCCTTTCTTGTCTTGCTCGATACGGCGCGCCGCCAGCTCTTCATCGCTGACCAGCAGGTTGATCGAGCGGTTGGGGATGTCGATCAGCACCTTGTCGCCGTCCTGCACCAGGCCGATAGCGCCGCCGGCTGCGGCTTCTGGCGAAGCGTGGCCGATCGACAGGCCCGAGGTGCCGCCAGAGAAACGGCCGTCGGTGAGCAGGGCGCAGGCTTTGCCCAGGCCCTTGGACTTGAGGTACGAGGTCGGGTAGAGCATCTCTTGCATGCCCGGGCCGCCTTTCGGGCCTTCGTAGCGGATGATGACGATGTCACCGGCCTTCACTTCGTCAGCAAGGATGCCGCGCACGGCGCTGTCCTGGCTTTCGAAGATCTTGGCGTTGCCTTCGAAGACGTGGATCGACTCGTCGACGCCGGCGGTTTTCACCACGCAGCCGTCCAAGGCGATGTTGCCGTACAGCACCGCCAGGCCGCCTTCTTGCGAGTAGGCGTGCTCGACGCTGCGGATGCAGCCGTTTTCACGGTCGTCGTCCAGGCTCGGCCAGCGGGTCGACTGGCTGAACGCGGTCTGGGTCGGAATACCGGCCGGGCCCGCCTTGAAGAAGTGGTGCACCGCTTCGTCGCTGGTCTGGGTGATGTCCCACTTGGCGATGGCTTCTTCCATGCTCGGGCTGTGCACGGTCGGCAGGTCGGTGTGCAGCAGGCCGCCACGGGCCAGCGAGCCGAGGATGCTGAAGATGCCGCCGGCGCGGTGGACGTCTTCCATGTGGTACTTCTGGATGTTCGGCGCCACTTTGCACAGCTGCGGCACTTTGCGCGACAGGCGATCGATGTCGCGCAGGTCGAAAGCGATCTCGGCTTCCTGGGCGGCGGCCAGCAGGTGCAGGATGGTGTTGGTCGAACCGCCCATGGCGATGTCGAGCATCATGGCGTTCTCGAACGCCTTGAAGTTGGCGATGTTGCGCGGCAGTACGCTCTGGTCGTTGTCGCCGTAGTAGCGCTTGCACAGCTCGACGATGGTGCGCCCGGCCTGCAGGAACAGCTGTTCGCGGTCGCTGTGGGTGGCCAGGGTCGAACCGTTGCCCGGCAGAGCCAAGCCCAGGGCTTCGGTCAGGCAGTTCATCGAGTTGGCGGTGAACATGCCGGAGCACGAACCGCAGGTCGGGCAGGCGCTGCGCTCGTACTCGGCGACTTTTTCATCGCTGGCAGTGGAGTCGGCGGCAATGACCATGGCATCGACCAGGTCCAGGCCGTGGCTGGCCAGTTTGGTCTTGCCGGCTTCCATCGGCCCGCCAGAAACGAAGATCACCGGGATGTTCAGGCGCAGGGCGGCCATCAGCATGCCGGGGGTGATCTTGTCGCAGTTGGAGATGCAGACAATGGCGTCGGCGCAGTGGGCGTTGACCATGTACTCGACCGAGTCGGCGATGATCTCGCGGCTTGGCAGCGAATAGAGCATGCCGTCATGGCCCATGGCGATGCCGTCGTCGACCGCGATGGTGTTGAATTCCTTGGCCACGCCACCGGCGCGTTCGATCTCGCGAGCCACCAGCTGGCCGAGGTCCTTCAGGTGCACGTGGCCCGGGACGAACTGGGTGAACGAGTTGGCGATGGCAATGATCGGTTTCTTGAAGTCTTCGTCCTTCATCCCGGTGGCACGCCAGAGGGCGCGGGCGCCGGCCATATTGCGGCCGTGGGTGGACGTTTTCGAGCGGTAATCAGGCATGAAGCACTCCTGGCGGCTAATCAGGTAACAAAAAGGGGAGTGAGCTTCTCTTGTCCTTTGCACCGAAGGCAGGTGGCCGCTGGTACGGATGAAGCCGAGATCGCCGCGGGATCGCCGTGCGCTCGGCCAGAGCTCATAAACCCGCCGGGGATGACTGGCGATGAATAGCCCGATTCTACACCGCTGCGGCCTTGAGGGAATGGCGTTGTGATAATTGGCCGTTGGCGCAGCCCGCAAGGTAAAGGCCTTGGCGTCGGCTGCCAGGCTTTGGGTAGACTTGCGCGCTTCGCACCCCACTGGCCAAAAGGATTTGCAATGCCTGCGATAAGTCGATCTTTACTGTTCTACCTGGCCATTGGCCTGCTGCAAGGCCTGGTGTTCCTCTTCGCCAGGCACATCCAGATTGATATCGCCGGGCTGCCATTTGGCCTGTGCGCCGCCGTGCTGGTGGCCGGGGTCAACCTGCAACTGCTCGGCAGTGCGGTGTTGCAACGCGGTACCGCCTGGCTGGTCCTGGGCCTGACGCTGCTGATCGGCTTTATCAGCAGTTGGACCTTCAGCCAGGACACGCTGGGCTGGGTCTGGCAGAGCTCATGGCTGGCCGCGGTTGTGGTGACCTACATCGGCACCGCCTTCATCCTCAGCTGGCCGACCCGCGAAGGGCTGCGGCCGCGTTATGAAGACCTGTTCCGGCATGCCTGGAACAACATCTTCATCGTCCTCCTGGCGCTGCTGTTCACTCTGTTGTTCTGGCTGCTGCTGTGGCTGTGCGGGCGCTTGTTCCTGATGCTCGGCATCCCCCAGGTCGAAGATGTGCTGACCTCGGCGCCAGTGGTGCGTATCGGTCTGGCTGTGGTGTTCTCCCTGGGGATGCGCATGGGCCTGGAGAACGAAAAGGTCATCGGCCTGTTGCGCGGTGTGCTGCTGACCCTGTGCCGTGTGTTGCTGCCACTGAGCGCACTGATCGCCTTGCTGTTCAGCCTGATGCTGCCGTTTACCGGGTTGCAGCCGATCTGGAACACCGGCTACTCGACCACCATCCTGCTGTTGCTGGTGGCCATCAACCTGTTTTTGGTCAACGGCGTGTTCCAGGATGGCCATCAGGCCAATCCCTATCCGGGTGTGCTCAAGCGCCTGGTCGAGGCCTGCTTGCTGTGCTTGCCGGTGCTGGTGGCGTTGGCGGGCTATTCAAGCTGGTTGCGGGTGAATCAGTACGGCCTGACGCCTGAGCGTATTCTCGCCCTGTTGCTGATTGGTGTGATGCAGGTGCACAGCCTTGCTGCGCTGTGGGCGGTGTTCGCCTCGGGCAAGGGCTGGCTCAATAGCCTGCGGGTCAGTAACCCGTGGATTGCCCTGCTCAGCGCGGTGCTGGTGGTGCTGTTCTATACCCCGCTGCTGAACCCTTTGCAGCTCAGTGCCAACAACCAGGTCGAGCGCTTGCTTAGCGGGCGCACCGCGATCCAGGAATTCGATGCCAGAACCTTGTATCACGGCCTGGGCAAGCCGGGACGTGAGGCGTTCACGGCGCTGCAAGAGCGGCTCAAGACTGACGAGCTGTTCGACGCTGAAGGGCGCAAGAGGCTGCAGTGGATCATGGAGGAATCCCACGCGCGGTATGGCGAAGACACTCGCGGGCCGAAACTGGAATGGTTGGGCCCCGAGCAGCCTGGCAGCGAGGCGTTCGCCAAGATGGTCATGGCCGAGACTCAATGCACCGGCAGGGGCTGCTTTCTGTGGGGCGTGGACATGGATGGCGACGGGCGCAACGAAGTGTTGATGATCCCGCGGCACACCTACGCATCCAGCGTTTTTCTGTTTGCCCGCGAGGGCAAGGGTGAGTGGCGCGAAGTCGGTAGCCTGCACAGTATTCGCGATAACACCGAGCGCCTGGTTCAGCTGATCCGCCATGGCCAGATGAAACCGGTGATGCCGCGCTACAAGACGCTGACCATTGATGGTGTCGACCTGACCTGGCAGCCCAACCGCTAGCGTCTTGCAGGCGAAAAAAATCCCGGCACCAGGCCGGGATTTTTTATTGCGCCACGCCTTAGCTGTTGGGCAGCAGGCGGCAGGTGATGCTCTTGATGTAGCGGGTTTCCGGGATCGCCGGGTGCACCGGGTGATCCGGGCCCTGGCCGCCGCGCTCGAGCAGCTGGATGTTGCGGTCCAGGTGACGGGCGCTGGTCAGCAGGATGTTCTGCAGGTCGTCTTCAGGCAGGTGCATCGAGCACGATGCGCTGACCAGAATGCCGTCCTTGGTCAGCAGGCGCATGGCTTGCTCGTTCAGGCGGCGGTAGGCGCCTTCGCCGTTTTTCAGGTCTTTCTTGCGCTTGATGAAGGCGGGCGGGTCGGCCACGATCACGTCGAAACGCTCTTCGGAGGCCTTGAGCTCTTTCAGCGCTTCGAACACATCGCCTTCGATGCAGGTCAGCTTCTCGGCAATGCCGTTGAGCCCGGCGTTACGCTCGACGCCGTCCAGGGCAAAGCCCGAGGCATCGACGCAGAACACTTCGCTGGCACCAAAGGCACCGGCCTGCACGCCCCAGCCGCCGATGTAGCTGAACAGGTCGAGCACGCGCTTGCCCTTGACGTACGGCGCCAGGCGCGCGCGGTTCATGCGGTGGTCGTAGAACCAGCCGGTCTTCTGGCCTTCCATGACCGGCGCTTCGAACTTCACGCCGTTCTCTTCCAGGGCCACCCATTCCGGCACCAGGCCGAACACGGTTTCAACGTAACGGCCCAGGCCTTCGGCGTCGCGGGCGGCCGAGTCGTTCTTGAACAGGATGCCGGTGGGCTTGAGCACCTGGACCAGCGCGGCAACCACGTCGTCCTTGTGCTGTTCCATGGTCGCCGAGGCGAGCTGGACCACCAGGATGTCGCCGAAACGATCGACCACCAGGCCCGGCAGCAGGTCGGAATCGCCGTACACCAGGCGGTAGAACGGCTTGTCGAACAGACGCTCGCGCAGCGACAGGGCTACGTTGATGCGGTGCACCAGCAGCGACTTGTCCAGGGCCAGCTTGGCGTCACGTGACAGCAGGCGGGCGCAGATCAGGTTGTTCGGGCTCATGGCGACGACGCCCAGGGCCTTGCCGCCGGCGGTCTCGAGGATCGCCTGGTCACCGGCCTTGAAGCCATGCAGCGGGGTCGCGGCGACGTCGATTTCGTTGCTGTAGACCCACAGGTGGCCGGCGCGCAGGCGGCGGTCGGCATTGGCTTTGAGACGAAGGCTGGGCAGGGACATGACGTCGCTCCGGGAAAAAAGAGCGGGATTATAACCCGATGCCTGACGCCTCGATGGGGAATAGCGACAAATTGCAACAGAGCGATGGCCTTTAGCTTCACCGCTGGCCGGTACGATCAGGTTAGAATCGCCGCTCAGCCCCGAGTGTGTACTTATGTCCCAGGAACTCTCCGCCGAACAGATCCAGCATGCCCTGCAAGGCATCAGCGTACCGCCGCAGCCGCAGATCATGGTTGACCTGCAGTTCGAGCAATACATGCCCGACCCTGACCTGGAGGTGATCGCCAAGCTGATCTCCCAGGACCCGGGCCTGTCCGGCGCGCTGCTCAAGCTGGTCAACTCGCCGTACTATGGCCTGACCAACAAGATCGCCTCGATCCAGCGTGCGGTGAACCTGCTCGGCAGCCGCTCGATCATCAACCTGATCAACGCCCAGTCGATCAAGGGCGAGATGAGCGACGACACCATCGTCACCCTCAACCGTTTCTGGGACACCGCCCAGGACGTAGCCATGACCTGCCTGACCCTGGCCAAGCGCATCGGCTCGCAGGCGGTGGACGAAGCCTATGCCCTGGGCCTGTTCCACGATTGCGGCGTGCCGTTGATGCTCAAACGCTTCCCCGAGTACATGAGCGTGCTCGAGGATGCCTACGCCAGTGCCGGTGCCGAGCAGCGGGTGGTCGACACCGAGAACCAGGTGTTCAACACCAACCACGCGGTGGTCGGTTACTACACCGCCAAGTCGTGGCGCCTGCCCGAGCACCTGAGCAACGCCATCGCCAACCATCACAACGCCCTGGCGGTATTCAGCGATGACTCGGCGCGCAACAGCCAGCTGAAAAACCTGCTGGCGATCCTGAAAATGGCCGAGCACATCTGCGCTTCGTACCGGGTGCTGGGCAACCAGAGCATCGACCACGAATGGAATACCGTCGGGCACCTGGTGCTCGATTATGTCGGCCTGTCCGAGTATGACTTCGAGAACCTCAAGCAGACCATTCGCGAACTGGGCGGTCACTGATCCATGCCGGAATTGCCAGAAGTCGAAACCACCCGGCGCGGTATTGCGCCTTACCTGGAGGGCCAGCGGGTCAGCCGGGTAATCGTGCGCGACCGGCGCCTGCGCTGGCCGATCCCCGAGGACCTCGACATTCGCCTTTCCGGGCAGCGCTTCGTCAAGGTCGAGCGGCGCGCCAAGTACCTGCTGCTCAATGCCGAAGTGGGCACCCTGATCAGCCACCTGGGCATGTCCGGTAATTTGCGCCTGGTCGAGATTGGATTGCCGGCGGCCAAGCACGAGCATGTGGATATCGAACTGGAATCCGGCCTGGCCCTGCGCTACACCGACCCACGGCGCTTCGGTGCGATGCTCTGGAGCCTCGATCCGCTCAACCATGAGCTGCTGATCAAACTCGGCCCGGAGCCGTTAACCGATCTGTTCGACGGCGAGCGGTTGTTCCAGCTGTCGCGGGGCAAGTCGATGGCGGTCAAGCCGTTCATCATGGACAACGCGGTGGTGGTCGGGGTTGGCAATATCTATGCAACCGAGGCGCTGTTCGCTGCCGGTATCGATCCGCGCCGTGAAGCCGGGGGCATTTCCCGGGCGCGCTACCTGAAGCTTGCGATCGAGATCAAGCGCATCCTCGCCTGCGCCATCGAGCGCGGCGGCACCACCTTGCGCGACTTTATCGGCGGCGACGGCCAGCCGGGCTACTTCCAGCAGGAACTGTTCGTCTACGGGCGCGGGGAAGAGCCGTGCAAGGTCTGCGGCAGCATTCTGCGTGAGGTCAAGCTTGGCCAGCGCGCCAGCGTCTACTGCCCGCGCTGCCAGAAGTGAAGCGGCTCAGCGCGGGCTAAGCACTTGCGCGGCGCCCACGCCGCGGGGGTCGCTGGCGGCTTCGAGGGTTTGCCCGGCCTTGTCCCAGTACAGCACTTGCTGATTGCCATAGCTGCGGCCCAGGTCCTTGAGCGGGTAGCCGCGCGCCTGCAGCTCGCGCTGCTGCCCAGTGCTGAAAGCCCCCGGTTCGTGCTCGACCACATCGGGCAGGTACTGGTGGTGATAGCGCGGCACCGCCGGCCATTCGGCCACCGGCCGGCCCTCAAGAAAGCCCATCATCGACAGCAGCACCATGCTCGGAATACGGCTGCCGCCCGGCGTGCCGAAGGCGGCGAACTGGGTCGGGCTCTCGATAAAGCTCGGGCTCATGCTCGACAGCGGCCGTTTGCCGGCGGCCACGGCATTGGCCTGGCTGCCGGCCAGGCCGTAACTGTTGCTGCCACGCGGGTCGGCGGCAAAGTCGTCCATTTCGTTGTTCAGCACCACGCCGGTACCCGGGGCAGTAAACGCGGCGCCAAACGGCAGGTTGACCGACAGCGTCGCGGCCACGGCATTGCCGTCAGCGTCGATCACTGCAAAGTGGGTGGTGTGATCGCCCTCGCGCCAGGCCGGGGCGGGCGGCAGGCTGCTGCTGGGCGTGGCCTGGCGCACGTCGATGCTGTCGGCCAGTGACGTCAGGTAATTACGCGCGAGCAGCTGTGGTATCGGATTGCTGACGTAGTCCGGATCGCCGAGCAGGCCGCGGTCACGGTAGGCCCGGCGCAATACTTCCAGAACGTAATGGCTGCGCTGTACAGGCTCGGCGCTCTGCCAGGGCAGGCGCTGCAGCATCGCCAGGCTCTGGGCCAGGGCCACGCCACCGGCCGAGGGCGGCGGGGCGCTGATCAGTTCGCGTTGATTGGCCAGCTGGTAGCGCAGCGGCTCGCGTTTGGCGGTGCGGTAGTTGGCCAGGTCATCCAGGCTCCAGATCCCGCCCGCGGCCTGTACCCCCTGCACCATGGCCTGGGCGCTCGGGCCGGCATAGAATCCGTCGCGGCCCTGGCTGGCGATACGTTCAAGGGTTATGGCCAGTTGCGGTTGGCGGATTTTAGCGCCCAGGGCCGGCACTTCACCGTTGATCAGGAACAGACGGGCGCTTTCTGGATCGTCGCGCAGTGCGCTCAAGCGCATCTGCGCGCGGTCGCGATAGATGCGGTCGACGGCAAAGCCCTGGTTGGCCAGGCGAATAGCCGGGGCCAGGGTGCTTTTCAGCGGCAGCTTGCCGTAATGGGCAGCAAGGTCGGCGAGGGCTGCCGGCAAGCCGGGAATCGCCGCCGCCAGCGGGCCATTGATCGACAAGCCCGGCTGGACCTTGCCGTCCTTGAGGTACATGGCTTCGCTGGCCTTGCCAGGTGCGCGCTCGCGGGCATCGATAAAGGCATAGCGGGCGGGTGTGTCGCCCTCGCGCAGCAGGAAGAAGCCACCGCCGCCCAGGCCTGAACCATAAGGCTCGACCACCGCCAGCGCGGCGCTGACGGCAATGGCGGCGTCAAAGGCGTTACCGCCCTGCTCGAGAATTTCGCGTGCGGCGGCAGTCGCGTCGCTATGCGGCGTGGCAATCGCCGCGCGGCCCGGGCCTTGTGCCTGGGCACTGGCCATCCCCAGCGCCAGTACGGCGCCAAGGACCAGCGGGGTAACCCGGGCGACGAACGGCATCAGGCCTTGCCGGTAATTCGGCGGTATTTTTCCATCAGCTGCGCTTCGCTCTCCGGATGCGCTTCATCCAGCGGGATGCAGTCCACCGGGCAGACTTGCTGGCATTGCGGCTCGTCGTAGTGGCCGACGCACTGGGTGCACAGGTTGGGGTCGATCACGTAGATCTCTTCGCCTTGAGAGATCGCAGCGTTCGGGCACTCGGGTTCGCAGACGTCGCAGTTGATGCAATCGTCGGTGATGATCAGGGACATGGGGACTCCGGCCAGGGCTCAGAACCCGGGCATTTGAAAACCAATGGGCACAATTGTGCCGCATTAGCGCCCGCAGTGCACGCGGGCGCCGTGGTCAAATCGCCGATGTCACTTCTTGAAGCGTTCGGTCAGGGCCTCGGCCACCACCGGGTGGACGAATTTAGTGATGTCACCGCCCAGCGCCGCGATTTCCCGGACCAGGGTCGAGGAAATGAACGAATAGCGCTCTGAAGGGGTGAGGAACAGGCTCTCGACGTCGGGCGCCAGTTGGCGATTCATGTTCGCCAGCTGGAACTCGTACTCGAAGTCTGAAACCGCCCGCAGGCCGCGCAGGAACACATTGGCCTGCTGTTCCTTGGCGAAATGCGCCAGCAAAGTGGAGAAGCCGATGACTTCGACATTGGGCAGGTGCTTGGTGACCTCGCGAGCCAGTTCCACCCGTTGCTCAAGCGGGAACAGTGGGTTTTTCTTCGGGCTGGCGGCGACCGCAATGATCACCTGGTCGAACAGCCGCGAGGCACGCTCGACCAGATCGCCATGGCCCTTGGTAATAGGGTCGAAAGTACCTGGGTACAACACTCGGTTCATCGCGTCGTCCTGGCAGGAGTGCGTTGGGGAGTCGGATGGTATCGCAGCAGTGGCGGTCGGCCAAGTCGCCCGACCACGCTGAAGGCACTATAGACAGTGCGGCCATTTGTTGTCATCTGCCAGCCACCAGGCGCTCGGCCAGGGCGTCGCTGAGCCGGGCACTGAGGCCGTACACCGACAATTGCGGGTTGGCGCCGATGCTGGTGGGGAACAGCGAGCCGTCGTGAATCGACAGGTTTTCCAGCTGATGGTGCCGGCCCAGGCTGTCGCACACCGCCTGGCGCGGGTCTTCGCCCATGGCGCAGCCGCCCATGACATGGGCACTGCCCAGGCGGGTACGAAACAATTCAAGGTTCAGGCCGTCGATCATCTGCCGCGCTTCGGCCAGGTTTTTTGCATGGCGGGCATCGCTGTGCACCGGCATCACGCTGTCGGCGCCAGCGGCGAACTGGATCTCGGCCATGCTCTGGAAGGCCCGGCGCACGCCGTCCCAGGCATAGGCCGACAGCGGGTAGTCGAGCACCGGCGAGCCATCGCCGCGCAACTGCACCTCGCCGCCGACGCTGTCCGGGTGAAAACCATCGCGCAGCAGGGCGAGCATCACGTGGGTGTGCGGCAGTTGCTCCATGCGCAGGGCGTTGTCCTTGCCGAAGCTGCCCAGCAAGGTGCTGGCCAGCGCCGGGTGCAGGGGCGGCACCTCGAGCTTGTAGCCGATCGGCCCGCTGACGCCGTCGCGCCACTGGAAATGGTCGGAGTAGATCGACTGCGGCGCGCCGTAGAACGGATTGACCTTGTCCTTGAACAGCCCGGCGCTGAAGTTGACCAGGTGCAGGAAGGTGCGCTTGCCCAGGCGCTCATGGGGGTCCGGAGCGTCCGAGCGCAGCAGCAGGCCGGGGCTGTTGATGCCGCCACCGGCAAGGATGTAATGCCGGGCCTTGACCCGGATCTGCCGGCCAGTGGGCTCGACGCAGCGCGCGTCCATGGCCACGCACTGCAGGCCGCTGATCTGTTCGCCGTTGTGCTCCAGGCGCTCGGCGCGGGCCAGGTACAGCAGCTCGCCGCCGTGCTCAAGGGTCGCCGGGATGCTGGTGACCAGCATCGACTGCTTGGCGTTGACCGGGCAACCCATGCCGCAATAGCCCAGGTTCCAGCAGCCGCGCACGTTGCGCGGGATCACTTTCCAGCTGTAGCCCAGCGCTTCGCAGCCGCGGCGCAGTGCTTCGTTGTTGGCGTTGGGCGGCATGATCCATGGCTCGATACCCAGGCGCTGTTCCATGCGTGCGAACCAGGGCGCCAATTCGGCGCTGCTCAGGCCTTTTACCCCGTGTTCGCGGGCCCAGTGCTCCAGGGTTGGCGCGGGGGTGCGAAAGCTCGAGGTCCAGTTGATCAGGGTGGTGCCGCCGACTGCGCGGCCTTGCAGGATGGTGATGGCGCCGTCCTTGCTCATGCGCCCGATGCCTTCCTGGTAGAGGCTGGCGTAGGCCTGGTCTTCGAGCATGTGAAAGTCGCTGCTGGTTTTCAGCGGGCCTTCTTCGATCAGCAGTACCTTGAAGCCTGCAGCACTGAGCAGCTCGGCACTGGTGGCGCCGCCGGCGCCGCTGCCGATAATGGCGATGTCGGTTTCAAGGCTCAGGTCCTGGTCCAGGCGCGAGGCGTCACGGGTTTTCCAGCCACGGCCAAGGCCGTCGCGAAACAGGTCGGGTACGGGCATGTTCAGCCTCTTGTGGTTATCGGTGGATCAGACCTTGGGTGGCCCTGGGTAGCCGCAATGGGCCCAGGATTGCGGCAGTTCGTACCAGGCCATGTGCAGCAGTTGCAGCAGCGAGGCATGGCCCATGCGCAGCAGGTTCAGCGAGCTGTCCTGCCAGCGCTGCAAAAAGGCTTCGATCTGCACGCTGCTGGCGTTGTCCCAACTGCCCCAGATGCCGGTCAACGGCCCGCGGGTGAGCGCCATGGCGAGCACGTCGAACAGTTGCCGGGTCAACTTGAGCATGGCCGGCGACAGCGCGGCGAGCTTGTTGTCCAGCCCGCGCAGCAAGGCTTCGCGGTTGTCCGCCGCCTGGGTGCCAGCCAGGACTACCGGAATCAGCGCGTGGAGGATCGGCAAGTCGTTTTCGCGCAGGGTAATGAAGCCGCTGGCCGGTGTTTGCGCCGAGCAGCCGCTGAGGCTGGCGCCCAACCCTGCGGTGGCGAGCAAGGCGCTGGCGCCGAGGCTGAACTTGAGCAGCCCACGCCGGCTCAGCGCGGGGTTTACAGGCAGGCTTGTGGTCATTGTTATCAGGCCCGTGGGTGGTTTTTCAGCGAATGAACAGTTTGTACACCAGCTTGAGCAGCCCCTTGCCGTAAGGCGGGTAGATCAGCCGCGCGGCATTCAAGCGCTGCTTGGCGAACACCGCCTTGGCCTTGCTGAAGGTCAGGAAACCTTCATGGCCGTGGTAATGGCCCATGCCCGAGGGGCCAATGCCGCCGAACGGCAGGTCGTCCTGGGCGACGTGCAACAGGGTGTCGTTGAGGCATACGCCGCCAGAGTGGGTCTGTTCCAGTACCCGTTGCTGCTCGCTGCGCTCGTAGCCGAAGTAATACAGCGCCAGTGGGCGCGGGCGTTGATTGATGTAGGCCAGCGCCTGGTCGAGGCTGTCGTAGGGCACCAACGGCAGCAGCGGGCCGAAGATTTCGTCCTGCATCACGCGCATGTCGTCGCTGACCCCGAGCAGCAGGTGCGGCGGCAGGCGCCGGCCATGGCGTGGCTCTTGTGGGTACAGGTCGATGATCTCGGCGCCCTTGCTGCGGGCATCCTCGAGATAACTCTCCAGGCGGGCCAGGTGGCGCGGGTTGATGATCGCGCTGTAGTCCGGGTTGTCGGCCAGGGTCGGGTAAAAGCGCCGCACGACGTCGCGGTAGGCCGTGGCGAAGTCCCCCAGGCGATCACGTGGCACCAGCACGTAGTCGGGAGCCACGCAGGTCTGGCCGGCGTTGAGGGTCTTGCCGAAGGCGATGCGTTCGGCGGCGTCGGCCAGCGGCACGCTGGCCGAGACAATGGCCGGCGATTTGCCGCCCAGTTCCAGGGTCACTGGCGTTAGGTTGTGCGCGGCGGCGAGCATCACCTGGCGGCCGACGCTGGTGGCCCCGGTAAACAGCAGGTGATCGAACGGCAGGCGCGAGAAGGCCTGGGCAACGTCGGCCTCACCCAGCACCACGCTGACCAGGTCTTCGGGGAAGATCTTGTCGAGCAGTTGCTGGAGCAACAGGCCGGTCGCCGGGGTTGCTTCGCTGAGCTTGAGCATTACCCGGTTGCCGGCGGCCAGGGCGCAGGTCAGCGGGCCGATGGCAAGAAACAGCGGGTAGTTCCACGGCACGATGATGCCGACCACTCCCAGCGGTTGGTACTGGACCTCGGCGCTGGCCGGCTGGAAGGCCAGGCCGACCTTGCGCCTGGAGGCTTTCATCCACTGCTTGAGGTGCTTTTCGCCATGGCGCAGGCCCTGAATGCTCGGCATCAATTCGGCCAGCAGGGTTTCGTTGGCGCTACGGCCAGAGAAGTCCTCGTTGATCGCTGCGATCAACGCGTCCTGTTGCTCCAGCAGGGCTTCGCGCAGGCTTTTCAGCCATTGCCGGCGCTGTGGCGCAGAGGGCAGGGGGTTGCCGGCAAAGGCCTGGCGCTGGGTGGCGAACACCGCGTCAAGGGCGGCGAATTCGGTGGGCGGCAGGGAGCGGGTAGCGTCGGCGAGCATGCGAAACTCCACGGCAAGGCAGGTTTTCTAGAGCATATACTCTAATATGTGCCCGGTGCGACTGTTTTTCACAGCGCCTGCGGGTACATACCGGTGTGGATACACCGTAAGATGGACCTATTCATTCAAGCTCAACGCCTGGAATTGATCATGGCCCCGCGTATCAAGACCCGCGAGCGCATCGTGCAGAACAGCCTGGAGCTGTTCAACCAGCAGGGCGAGCGCAGTGTCAGCACTAACCACATTGCCGCGCACATGGAGATTTCGCCCGGCAACCTGTACTACCACTTCGCCAACAAGCAGGAAATCATCGCCGTGCTCTTCACCCAGTATGAAGAGCTGGTGGAAAGCTTTTTGCGCCCGCCCCAGGGGCGTGTTGCCACGGTCGAAGACAAGCGCTTCTACCTCAAGGCGTTGCTGGCGGCGATGTGGAACTACCGCTTTCTGCACCGCGACCTGGAACACCTGCTCGACAGCGACAAGGAACTGGCCGCCCGTTACCGGCGCTTCTCCCAGCGCTGCCTGCTGCAGGGCCAGGCGATCTACCGCGGCTTTGTCGAGGCCGGCATCGTCGAGATGGACAGCGTGCAGATCGAGTCGCTGACCCTCAATGCCTGGATCGTGCTTACGTCCTGGGTGCGTTTTCTCTGCACCACTCGCGAAAATTCCGCGCACTTGAGTGAAGAAGCCTTCAAGCGCGGTGTCTATCAGGTATTGGTGCTGGAGCTTGGCTTTGTCACCGCCAAGGCGCGCCCCGCCGTCGACGCCTTGTGCCAGGAATTCTACGTTTCGCTTAACCAGGCGCTGGAGCAATAACGCCCGGGCCTTATCCGTTCAATCGTTCAGGAGACTGTCATGCCACTCGCGCAACTGATCACCGCCCAGCAATTGGCCGAACGCCTGGAGGCGCCGGCGCTGGTGATTCTCGATTGCCGTTTTGCCCTGGAAGACATCGATTATGGTCAGCGCAGCTATGCCGAGGGGCATATTGCCGGGGCGCACTTTGCCGACCTTGAGCGCGACCTCAGCGGGCCGATCATCAAGGGCGTGACCGGCCGCCACCCGTTGCCGGACCCGGAGCGTCTGGTCGAGCGCCTGCGGGACTGGGGCATCGACAACGACAGCGAAATCGTCCTCTACGACGACGGCCCAGGTGCCTTCGCGGCCCGGGCCTGGTGGCTGCTGGCCTGGCTGGGCAAGCGCAGTGGTGTATTCATCCTCGATGGCGGCCTCAAGGCCTGGCACGCGGCCGGGCTGCCGCTGAGCCTTGATCCGCCGGTCAAGCGCGAAGGCAACTTCAGTGGTGAGCCGGACGCCAGCCTGGTGCTGGATGCTGCGCAGTTGGGCGAGCGCCTGGGCAAGCCGGAGCTTACGTTGATCGATGCCCGTGGCCTGCCGCGCTTTCGCGGCGAGGTCGAGCCGATCGATCCGGTGGCCGGGCATATTCCCGGTGCACAATGCGCAGCCTTTACCGACAACCTCGGCGCCGACGGGCGGTTTCTGCCGGCCGAGCAGCTCAAGCAGCGCTTTGCCCAGAAGCTGGACAAGCGTTCGCCAGAGCAACTGGTCGCTTACTGCGGGTCGGGGGTGACGGCTTGTCACAACCTGTTTGCCCTGGCGCTGGCGGGGTATCCGCTGGGCAAGCTGTATGCAGGCTCGTGGAGTGAGTGGATTACCGACCCCCAACGGCCGGTGGCCACCGGCGACTGATCAAGACAGTTGCTCCCACAGAACGGTGCAACACCACAAATCCTGTGGGAGCCGGCCTTGCCGGCGATGCTTTTTCAGTCAGCTCGATTTATCGCCAGCCACTGAGGAATCCGCCGCTCCAGGTAATAGCCCGGACTGCGCACGCTGCCATCGACAAACCCTACATGTCCGCCCCGCGCATGCAGCTCAAAGGTGGTCTGCGCCGCCAGTTCATTGGCTGCTGGCAAGCTATGGGCGAACACGAAGGGATCATCGCTGGAATGGATGATCAGCGTCGGCGTGCGGTTCTCGCCCAGAAAATACCGGCTGGAAGCACGTCGGTAGTAGTCCTTGGCATCGCTAAAGCCATTGAGCGGCGCGGTCACCCGGCCGTCGAAATCCCAGAAGGTGCGCAGGTTTTCCAGCGGCCCCAGGCGCTCCAGCGCGGCCAGCCCTTCGTGGTGGCCGTGATGCTGGAAGTGGCGCTGCTTGTCCTTCACATAAGCGAGCATGGCGCGCATGAAATGCGCCTGGTACACCCGGGAAAAACCCAGGCCGATGCGGTCGGCGCACTGGTCCAGGCGAAACGGCACCGACACCGCCACCGCCGCCTGCAACTGGCTGGCCGAGCCGGCTTCGCCCAGGTGCTTGAGCAGCACATTGCCGCCCAGCGAGTAACCCACGGCGTATAGCGGTGCCTGCGGGCGCTGGGCGCGCAGATGGTCAATGGCTTCGGCCAGGTCTTCGCTGGCGCCGGAATGGTAGCTGCGCGGCAGCAGGTTGGGTTCGCCCGAGCAGCCGCGCCAGTTCAGCGCCACGCTGGCCCAGCCACGGTCGGCCAGGGCCTGTTGCATACCGATGACGTACGGCGAGCTGGACGAGCCGGTGAGCCCATGCAGCACCAGCACCACCGGGGTTGTCGCTTCATGGGGGCCGTGCCAGTCGAGGTCGAGGAAATCGCCATCAGCCAGCCACAGACGTTCGCGCTGGCGGCTCAGGGCCGCTGACTTGCGCCATAGCGGCCCCCAGAGCGTCTGCATATGTGGATTGCCCAGCCCCAGGGCGGGTTTGAAGGGGCTGGGGGTTGAGGCACACATCGTGGCGTACTCGCAGATCTGTTTCAGACAAGTGTATGTCCGGTTACTGGCAGTTGCCCGCACCGATCAGCCGGTCGCAGGCTCGATGTTCGGCAAGGCGTCTTGTTCGACCGTCGGGCCGACGCTGATTTGCACCAGCTTGTCGAGCTTCAGGTGTTTTTTCAACGCGACTTTCAGCTGATCCAGGGTCAGCGCCTGAACCTTGTCGAGAAACGCCTGGCGGCTGTCCAGCGGCAACTGGTTGACCCCGGTGTGGATCAGGATATCGCTGATCTGCTGGTTGCTCACTGAACCCAGCAGGTAGCTGCCGCGCAGCTTGTGCTTCGCGTCTTCGACCTCCTGCGCGGTCGGGCCCTGTGCCGCGTAGTCTGCAAGTAATTGCTCGAGCAACGCCATGCTGGCATCGCGGTACCTGGCCTCGACCTCAGTGGTAAAGGTCCACAGGCCGCTGGCAGGGTGCTGGATCAGCTTTGATCTGGCGCCGTAGGTCAAACCACGTTGGCTGCGCAGTTCATCGAACAGGCGCGAAGTCGCGCCGGGGCCGCCCAGTATCAGATTGGCCAGGGTCAGCGCCGGTGCATCGGCATGGTGCACGCTGATGCCGGGTATGGCAAACAACAACAGCGCCTGGCTGCCCGGATGCTCAAGGTGATAGATCTCCGGCTCGAAAGCAGCGGGCACGGGTAAAGGTGAGAGTGCCGGCCCGCTGGGCAGTGCTGACGATACTTGAAGTGCAATGGCTTGAGCCTGCTCAAGCGAAAGGTCTCCGACCAGGGTGATCAGGGCATTGCCCGCAGCGAGCGCTTGCTGGTGGAATGCGCGGATATCGGCAATGGTCAGCGATTCAATTGTCTGTCTGGTGCCGGCGCTGTTCGTCGCATAGGGGTGATTGGCGTAAGCATGCTGGTAAAGCAGGTCGGTGGCCCTGTAGGTCTGGACCCCCTGGCGTTGTATGAGCTGGCTGGTGAGCTGATCCTTGATCGCCTGCAGCTTGTCATCGGCAAGTTGCGGTTTGCCGAGTACATCTGTCAGCAAGCCGACGGCTTTGCTGCTGTGCTCCTGGCTGCTGAGGCTGCGCAGGGTTACGGCCAGGCTGTCTCGCCCGGCCTGCTTGTGAAACTGTGCGCCGACCGCATCGAAGCCTTCGGCAATCTGCAGGGCATCGTACTGGCCTGCGCCCTCATCGAGCATGCCCAGGGTGAGTTGTGCCAGGCCTGCTGCGCCATCATCGCGGGCGCTGCCGGCAGCGAATACAACCTGCAGGTCAAACATCGGCAAATGGTTGTTCTGCACAAACAACACCTGGCTGCCCTGAGGCGTGTGCCACGATTTGATCGGCAATTGAGGGATGCTGGTCAGGGGGGCGGTGGATTTCAGGGATCCCAGCTCAGATGCAGCGCTCTGGGCGTATGCAATGACAGATGTTAGGAGCAGGACGATAGGTAAAAGGTTTCGCGTGAACTTATTCATCATCGGCCTCCTTGGCCTGCAGATAAGCGACCGTAAGCCGTTCGCGGGTGAAGTAGGTGTTGGCGGCCTGCTGTAGTTGTTCAGGCGTTATTCGCGCCAGGTCGTCGGCATCATTGTCCAGTTGAGCGGCTGGCAAGCCACTGCCGAGCAGAGCAGCCAAGTCGCCGGCCTGATAGGCGAGGGTGTCGCGGGCGAAGGTGTTTTCTGCCAGCAGTAGTGTTCGCGCCCGGGCAAGTTCGTCAGGTTCGGGAGGGTTTTTTTTCAGTGCCTGCAGTTGTGCCCAGATCGCCGCTTGCAGTTCGTCCAGTGGCCTGGGCTGAACGGTGTTGATTGAAGCCTGGATCTCGAACAGGTTATCGCCCCTGGCCACCGGGTCGTAGCTGACGTCAGGGCGTGTCAGCAGAGTTTGCTGGCGCTCCAGCCGGGTGCTGAGGCGGGCGCTCAAGCCTTTGCCCAGCAGGGCCGAAAGCAGGCGCAAGGCATGTACGTCAGTTGCTGACGCTGCGCTGGCATAGGTCGGCACGTTGAAGGCCATGACCAGGGTTGGCGTACTGAAATCCTCGTAGACCGTAACCTGACGGGGGCCGGGGGCAGCGGTCTGAAGGGGCTTTTTAATGAACGGCAGGTCTTGGCGGGGGAAACCGGCAAAATACTTTTCAACCTCGTGTTTCACCGCATCACGCCGCACATCGCCAACGATGATCAGCGTGGCATTGTTGGGCGCGTACCAGGTGCGATACCAGGCGCGCAGTTCTTCGTTGTGCATGCGCTGCAGATCGCTCATCCAGCCGATCACCGGGGTGTGATAGCTGCTTTGCGGGTAGGCAATGGCCTGCAGTTGCTCGAAGAGCCTTAGCAATGGATCGTTATCGACATTCTCTCGCCGCTCAGCCTTGACCGCTTCGATCTCGCGAACGAACTCGTGTTCGCTCAGCACTGCGCCTTTGAGCAGATCGGCATTGAGCTCCAGCGCTACAGCCAGCCGATCACTGGGGAGCGTCTGATGATGCACGGTGAAGTCACGGAGGGTGTAGGCGTTGTCCTCGCCGCCCAGGCGTTCGATGATCTGTGAGAGCTGACCCGGGGCGGTCTTGGCACTGCCTCGGTAGAGCAGGTGTTCGAGGGCGTGGGATAAGCCGGACTGCCCGGGGTACTCATGGCTCGAACCGACCTTGACCAGCATATGTGTGGTGACCACGGGCGCCCGGCGGTCTTCGCTGATGACTACGTGCAGGCCGTTGTCGAGGGTGAACTCATGGCGAATGGAGGGTTCGGCCAGGGCCTGGCCGGATAGCAGAAACAGGCCGAGCAGGCTGCTCCTGAGGGAGGTGCGTCGATCCATGACAGTGATCCTTGTGGTTGAAAACAAGGCGCACGATCAAGCAAGCGTAAAGGTGAAAGGCGTTAGATATTTAGCGGGCACGACCCGGCGGCGGCCGGGTCGTGAATATTGCTCAGCCGCGCTGCCAGAGTGCGTAGTACACCTGGCCGGCCTTTTTCTCGCGGTGCAGGCGCCAGTTGCCGGGCAACTGCAAGGTCGATGGCGGGGTTTCGCTCTCGGTGTAGATCCAGGCGTTTTCGGCCAGCCACTGACGCTCTTCAAGCAGGGCGCAGGTGGTCGGCAGCAAGCCCTGGTTGAACGGCGGATCGAGGAACACCAGGTCGAAGGCCAGCTTCGGCTCACCCTGCAGGTAGCGCTGGGCGTCGGTCTGGATCACCTGGCCGCGAGGGCAGCGCAGGGTCTCGAGGTTCTGCCGCAGGCAGGCGATGGCCGCCGGGTTGCTGTCCAGGGCCACGGAATCGCCCGCGCCACGGGACAGCGCTTCGAGGTACAGGGCGCCGCTGCCGGTGTAGGCGTCGAGCACCTTGGCTCCTTCGATGTGCGGGGCAAGCCAGTTGAACAGGGTCTCGCGGACCCGGTCCGGGGTTGGGCGCAGGCCCGGCGCGTCAGGGAAGCCCAGGCGCCGGCTACGCCATTCGCCGGCAATGATGCGCAGCTGGCCCTGGCCGTGGTGCGGCTTGGCCGGTTTTGCGGATGGACTGGCCATTAATGCTCCGGTACGCCAAGCGGTTGCTCGGCGGGTTTGTCAGTAGGCGGCGGCAAGGGTTTTTGCGGCACGCTTGGCCCGGCGGTGACGATAACCATCTTGTCAGCAGCCAGGTGTTTGTTCAGCGCTGCCTTGACCTGTTCAGTGGTTAGTTGCTGGGACTGCTGCATGTAGTCTTCCAGCCAGGTCAGTGGCAGGTTGTAGAAGCCGATGGCACCCAGTTGGCCAACGATGCTGGCGTTGCTGGCATTGGACAGCGGGAAGCTGCCGGCCAGTTCCCGCTTGGCGTCGTCCAGCTCAGCCTGGCTCGGGCCGCTCTTGAGGTAGTCGGCGAGGATGTCCTGGACCAGCTTGAGGGTGCCTTCGCTGAGCTCGGCACGGGTCTGCAGGTTGATCATGAACGGGCCACGCACCTGCATCGGGCTGAACACCGAGTATACGCCGTAGGTCAGGCCGCGTTTCTCGCGCACTTCGCTCATCAGCCGGGTGCCGAAGGTGCCACCCCCGAGGATCTGGTTGCCCAGCGACAACGCCGGGTAGTCCGGATCGTTACGATCAATGCCCAGTTGCGCGAGCATCAGGTGGGTCTGCTTGGACGGAAAGTCAATGTGGGTTGCGCCGGCCTTGGGTTCGCTTGGCTGGGCCACTTTGGCCAGGGCCGGGCCTTTGGGCAGGGCCGAGGACACCTGTGCGGCAATGGCTTCGGCTTCGCTGCGGCTCAGGTCGCCGACCAGGGCGATCACCGTATTGCCAGCGGCATAGGCCTTGGCATGGAAGGCACGCAGTTGCTCCAGGGTGATCGGCGCAATGCTCTTGGCGGTGCCGTCACTCGGGTGAGCATAGGGGTGGGTGCCGTACAGACGCTCGAACAGCTCGATGCTGGCCAGCTTGCCGGGGTTCTGCTTCTGGTATTCGAAGCCGGCCTGCATCTGGTTCTTGATGCGCGCCAGGGCGTCCTGCGGGAAGGTCGGCTTGCCGACCACTTCGGCGAACAGCTTGAGCGCAGGTTCGCGCTTGTCGGCCGCGCTCAGGCTGCGCAGCGAGGCCACGGCCATGTCGCGGTAGGCGCCGTTGCCAAAGTCGGCGCCCAGGCCCTCGAAGCCTTCGGCAATGGCGGTGACGTCCTTGCCGGCCACGCCTTCGTTGAGCATGGCGTTGGTCAGGGTCGCCAGGCCCGGGGCATCGCCGTCCTGGCTACTGCCGGCGGCGAAAGTCAGGCGCAGGTCGAACATCGGCAGCTCGCGGGCTTCGACGAACAGCACGCGGGCGCCTTCGGCGGTGTTCCAGGTCTGGATGTTCAGTTGCCGGCGGCTTGGCGCCTTGCCATCCAGCTCGGCCAGCGATTGCAGGGTGTTGGCCGCCTTGGCTTCGGTGACCGCAGCCGGTTGCGCGGCGTTATCCGATTGCGCAGGTTTGGCCAGGAAGAACGCCAGCAGGCCAATCAGCAACAACAGGCCGAGGCCGATCAGGGTGTAGCGGGGTGCGCTGCGTTCACTCATGAGCGTTCTCCTCGGGCAGTACATGGGCAACGCTCAGGCGTTCACGGGTGAAATAAGTACGGGCGGCGTTCTGGATGTCGGCCGGGGTCACGCTTTTGAGCTCGTCCAGCTCGCTGTCGATCAGTTTCCACGACAGGCCGACGGTTTCCAGTTGGCCGATGGCGGTGGCCTGGCTGCTGATCGAGTCACGGTCGTAGACCAGCCCGGCGATGACCTGGGCACGTACGCGCTCAAGCTCTTCAGCCGACGGCGGGGTGGTTTTCAGCTCGTCGAGCAGCTTCCAGATACCGGCTTCGACGTCGGCCAGGGTCTTGTGCTTTTGCAGGTTCGGCATGGCCGAGATCACGAACAGGCTGTCGCCGCGGGTGAACGGGTTGTAGCTCGACGACGCCCCGGTGACCAGCTCCTGGCCGCGCTCCAGGCGGCTTGGCAGGCGCGCGCTGTAGCCGCCGTCGAGCAATGCCGAGATCAGCCGCAGGGCGTGCACGCTGCGCGGGTCCTTGGCGGTGGCCAGGCCCGGGGTGTTGAAACCGTAGATCAGGCTCGGCAGCTGGGTTTGCACATGCAGGGTGGTTTCCCGCAGGCCCGGCTCGGCCAGTTCGAGTGGCAGCTTGGCCGGTGGCACCGCGCGTTTCGGGATGGCGCCGAAGAAGCGCTGGGCCAGGCCCTTGACCTCGTCGACGGTGACATCGCCAACCACCACCAGGGTGGCGTTGTTCGGCACGTACCAGGACTCGTACCAGTGGCGCAGTTCCTCGACCTTCATGCGGTCAAGGTCTGCCATCCAGCCGATGGTCGGGGTGCGGTAGCTGCTGGCCGGAAAAGCCATGGCGCTGAACAGCTCAAAGGCCTTGGCGTTGGGCTGGTCGTCGGTGCGCAGGCGGCGCTCTTCCTTGATGACCTCGATCTCGCGGCTGAACTCGTCGGCCGGCAGGCGCAGGCTGGCCATGCGGTCGGCTTCAAGCTCCAGGGCCACCGGCAGGCGGTCGCGGGCCAGTACCTGGTAATAAGCGGTGTAGTCGTCGCTGGTGAAGGCGTTCTCTTCGGCGCCCAGGTCGCGCAGGATGCGCGAGGCTTCGCCAGGGCCGAGCTTCTCGCTGCCTTTGAACATCATGTGTTCCAGGGCATGGGAAAGGCCGGTCTGGCCCGGTGATTCGTAGGTCGAACCGACCTTGTACCAGATCTGCGAGACCACCACCGGCGCCCGGTGATCCTCGCGCACGACCACTTTCAGGCCGTTGTCGAGAATGAATTCGTGGGTGGGTTGCGTATCGGCGGCGAAGGCCGCGAACGGCAGACAAACTGTGCTGAGCAACAGGCCAGCGGCGCGGCGGGCTAGAGCATTCATACGTTGTTTAACCTGTAGGACTGCCCGCGTGGTCTTAGCGTCGGCGGGCTTGGAGGTGCTAGGATACTGATCCGGTTGCCTGAGGACCATGCCTGTCATGGAACCAGCCCGAAGGCTTGATGACAAAATGCTGCGCAAGAACGAGCCGGATTAAAAGTAGACTGTTCTGCGTTAAAAGAATTTAAGAAGCGCCGCAGTGGCGCATCGCTACCCTGAGATAGCCGTCTTCCATGTTTGGTTCCAACGACGACAAAAAGACGCCGGCCGCGGCTGGTGAAAAGAAAGGCCTGTTCGGCTGGTTGCGCAAAAAACCGCAGCAACCCGTAGCCGAACAGCCGCAAAACCCCATTCCGGCTGAAGCGGAGCAACCGGCTGCGTTGCCGGTCGAAACGCCGGCTGCCGTTGCCCCGGTCGAGGTGGCTGCAGCACCTGGTGCTGCGCCTGCACCGGTTGCTGTTCCAGAGCCCGCTGCCGTTGCGCCCGTTGCGCCGGTCGAGGTCCAGCCCGCAGCGCCCGCCGGCCTGGTGCTGCCCGTGCCGGAAGAGCCGGTTGCCCTGGTCGCCGACCTTGAGCCACACACACCGCCGCCGATTCCGCCGCGCCAGGAGCCTGCTCCCGCGCCAGTGGTTGAGCCAGTGTTCATCGCGCCTGAGCCGGTGGTGGTTGCACCTGAGCCGGTTGTAGCGCCGGAACCAGTGGTAGTGCCCGAACCCGAGCCTGTACCTGTAGTTGCTGCTGTTGCAGCGCCAGTTCCGGTTGCCGAGCCAGCCCCGGCCGAGCCAGCCGCACCTGTGCGCAGCGAAGAGAGCAAGGGCGGCTTCTTCGCCCGCCTCAAGCAGGGCCTGTCGAAGACCAGCGCCAGCATTGGCGAAGGCATGGCCAGCCTGTTCCTCGGCAAGAAGGCCATCGATGACGACCTGCTTGATGAAATCGAAACCCGCCTGCTGACCGCCGATGTTGGCGTCGAAGCCACCTCGGTGATCGTCCAGAGCCTGACCCAGAAGGTCGCGCGCAAGCAGCTGGCCGACAGCGACGCGCTGTACAAGTCGCTGCAAGACGAGCTGGCCGACCTGCTCAAGCCGGTCGAGCAACCGCTGCACATTCAAGCCCAGAGCAAGCCGTTCGTGATCCTCGTGGTCGGCGTCAATGGCGCCGGCAAGACCACCACCATCGGCAAGCTGGCGAAGAAGCTGCAGCTTGAAGGCAAGAAGGTCATGCTCGCCGCAGGTGACACCTTCCGCGCCGCAGCGGTCGAGCAACTGCAGGTCTGGGGCGAGCGTAACCAGATCCCGGTCATCGCCCAGCACACCGGTGCCGATTCGGCTTCGGTTATCTTCGATGCCGTGCAAGCCGCCAAGGCCCGTAACATCGATGTGCTGATCGCCGACACCGCCGGCCGCCTGCACACCAAAGACAACCTGATGGAAGAGCTGAAGAAGGTTCGCCGGGTCATTGGCAAGCTCGATGCCGACGCGCCCCACGAGGTGCTGCTGGTGCTCGACGCCGGTACCGGCCAGAACGCCATCAACCAGGCCAAGCACTTCAACCAGAGCGTTGAACTGACCGGTCTGGCCCTGACCAAGCTCGACGGTACCGCCAAGGGTGGGGTGATCTTTGCCCTGGCCAAGCAGTTCGGCCTGCCGATCCGCTATATTGGCGTGGGCGAAGGGATTGACGATCTGCGCACCTTCGAAGCCGAACCCTTCGTGAAAGCACTGTTTGCCGAGCGGGAGCATCCATGATTCGATTCGAACAGGTCGCCAAGCGCTACCCCAATGGTCACGTTGGCCTGCATGAGTTGAGTTTTCGGGTGCGTCGGGGCGAATTCCTGTTCGTGACCGGCCATTCCGGCGCCGGCAAAAGCACTCTGCTGCGCCTGCTGCTGGCCATGGAACGCCCTACCAGCGGCAAGCTGCTGCTGGCCGGGCAGGACCTGGGGCAGATCAGCAACGCGCAAATCCCGTTCCTGCGCCGGCAGATCGGCGTGGTGTTCCAGAACCACCAGTTGCTGTTCGACCGTACCGTATTCAACAACGTCGCCCTGCCGCTGCAGATCCTCGGCCTGTCCAAGGCCGAAGTGGCCAAGCGGGTCGACTCGGCGCTCGAGCGCGTGGCCTTGTCGGACAAGGCCGAGCTGTACCCGGGTGACCTGTCTACCGGCCAGCAGCAGCGCGTCGGCATTGCCCGCGCCATCGTTCACCGCCCGGCCTTGCTGCTGGCGGACGAACCCACCGGTAACCTCGACCCGCGCCTGGCCGCGGAGATCATGGGTGTTTTTGAAGATATCAACCGCCTGGGCACCAGCGTACTGATCGCCAGTCACGACCTGGCGCTGATCGCGCGCATGCGCCATCGCATGCTGACCCTGCAGCGCGGCCGCTTGATCGGCGATGGGGAGGCCGGGCAATGAGTGCGACACGCAGTCCCAAGGTTTCCGAACGAGTAGCGCCAAAAGCCGCTGACCCTGCGCCGGAAAAGAAAAAACCCGGCGGCGGCCACGACGATGACGGCCCGGATTTCCGTACCCTGCTGCACGCCTGGCTGGAAAGCCACCGCTCAAGCCTGCTCGACAGCCTGCGGCGCCTGGGCAAGCAGCCGATCGGCAGCTTCTTTACCTGCCTGGTGATGGCCGTGGCCCTGAGCCTGCCCATGGGCCTGTCGTTGCTGCTGAGCAACGTCGAGCGCCTGGGTGGTTCGTGGCAGCGCGCGGCGCAGATTTCCCTGTACTTGAAACTCGATGCCAGCAGCCACGACGGCGAAGCCTTGCGCGAGCAGATCAAAGGTTTGCCAGGGGTTGCCGAGGCCGAATACGTCAGCCGCGAACAAGCCCTCAACGAGTTCCAGCAGCAGTCCGGCCTGGGCGAAGCCCTGCGCGAACTGCCGGAGAACCCGTTGCCTGGGGTCGTGGTGGTGACTCCCGCAGAGGTCGACAAGCCGGCGCTGGAAGCCCTGCGTCAGCGCCTGGCCGAGCTGCCCAAGGTCGAAGCCGCGCAGCTGGACCTGGTGTGGGTCGAGCGCCTGGCGGCGATTCTCAAACTGGGCGACCGCTTTGTCTTCGGCCTGACCGTCTTGCTGGTCTCGGCGCTGCTTTTGGTAATTGGTAACACAATTCGCCTGCACATCGAGAACCGCCGCACCGAGATCGAGGTGATCAAGCTGGTCGGCGGCACCGACAGCTATGTGCGCCGGCCTTTCCTGTACATGGGCGCCTTGTATGGCCTGGGTGCCGGGGTATTGGCCTGGGGCGTGCTGGCGTTTGGCCTGAACTGGCTGAACGACGCGGTTATCGGGCTCTCCGGGCTGTACGGCAGTGATTTTGCCTTGGCCGGGGTTCCGTCAGCCGATGGTCTGTCCCTCTTGCTTGGGGCGGTGTTGTTAGGGTATATCGGTGCTTGGATTGCGGTCGCCCGCCACTTGAGCGAGCTTGCACCGCGATAGTGTCTTTTTGCTGGTATTGACTCTTTTCATTTTTAGGGAACTTGTTTCGCGGTTCCCGGTCAATGTTGGCAGTGCCTTTGGCACGAGTTTAGTGAGTCGGAGGTTTTTTCGTATGACCACTTCGTTGCAACCTGCCTATGCCCTGGTTCCCGGCGCAAACCTGGAAGCCTATGTGCACACGGTCAACAGCATTCCACTGCTGACGCCCGAGCAGGAGCGTGAACTGGCCGAGAGTCTCTACTATGAGCAGGATCTTGGGGCGGCTCGGCAGATGGTGCTCGCCCACCTGCGTTTTGTTGTACACATCGCTCGCAGCTATTCGGGCTACGGGCTGGCCCAGGCCGACCTGATTCAGGAAGGCAACGTTGGCCTGATGAAAGCGGTCAAGCGCTTCAACCCGGAAATGGGCGTGCGCCTGGTGTCCTTTGCGGTGCACTGGATCAAGGCCGAGATTCACGAGTTCATCCTGCGCAACTGGCGCATCGTTAAGGTGGCGACCACCAAGGCCCAGCGCAAGCTGTTCTTCAACCTGCGCAGCCAGAAAAAACGCCTGGCCTGGCTGAACAACGATGAAGTTCATCGTGTCGCCGAAAGCCTGGGTGTCGAACCGCGTGAAGTGCGTGAAATGGAGAGCCGCCTGACCGGTCAGGACATGGCCTTCGACCCGGCCAGTGAAGCCGACGACGACAGTGCATTCCAGTCGCCGGCCAACTACCTGGAAGACCACCGTTACGACCCTGCGCGTCAACTGGAGGATGCCGACTGGAGTGACAACTCCACCAGCAACCTGCACGAAGCCCTGCAAGGCCTGGATGACCGCAGCCGCGATATCCTCTACCAGCGCTGGCTGGCCGAGGAAAAGGCCACCCTGCATGACCTGGCCGAGAAATACAGCGTATCCGCCGAGCGGATCCGCCAGCTGGAAAAGAACGCGATGAACAAGGTCAAAGCCTTGATCGCGGTCTGATTCGCAAAACGGCAATAACCAAAAAGCCCCGACGTGTCGGGGCTTTTTCATGATTCTCCGCCACCCCTGTCGAGGCTGTTATGACCATTTCCTTGTATGCCGCTTCTGTTCCTGTCTTCAAGCAGATGCTCAACGCCCTGAGCGATGTGCTGAACAAGGCCGAAGCTCACGCCACGGCGAAAAACATTGATCCGAGCGTGTTTCTCCAGGCTCGCCTGTATCCGGATATGTTTCCGCTGGTTCGCCAGGTGCAGATCGCTGTTGATTTCGCCAAGGGCGTTTCGGCGCGCCTGGCTGAGGTCGAGTTGCCGAAATACGATGACAGCGAAACCACCTTTGCCGAGCTGCAAGCGCTGATCAGCAAGGTCCTGGCTTTCCTGGACGGCATTGCGCCGGCGCAGATCGACGGCAAGGAAGGCATTGAAATCGTGACCCGTCCGGGCACGCCGAAAGAGAAGCGCTTCAGTGGCCAGGCCTATTTGCTGACCTACGGCCTGCCGCAATTCTTCTTCCACGTCACCACCACCTACGCAATCCTGCGTCACAACGGTGTAGAAGTGGGCAAGCGTGACTACATGGGCGCGTTCTAAAATCTTTACCCAGTAATGGGCAAGCAGTAAAAACCCGGCAAAGCGTGCGCTTTGCCGGGTTTTTTATTGCTTCCAAGGTGCCCGACGCGGGCTGTCCAGCTGCGCCAGGTAGCTGTTACCACCGAGCTGGCGCATCTGCTGGCGAATCCAGCCTGCGCGTCGCGCCACATAAGTGCTGGGCCGGCTGGCGCTCCAGTTCAGCGGGCTGGGCAGCACTGCGGCCAGCAGGCTGGCCTGCTGGCGCGAAAGCTGGCTGGCATCGACGCCGAAGTGGTGCCGGGCGGCCGCCTGTGCACCAAACACGCCTTCGCCCCACTCGGCGCTGTTGAGATAGACCTCAAGAATCCGCTCTTTCGACCACAGCAGCTCGATCAAAGCGGTGAACCAGGCTTCGAGCCCCTTGCGCAACCAGCTACGGCCGGCCCAGAGGAACTGGTTCTTGGCCACTTGCTGGCTCAAGGTACTGGCGCCGCGAATGCTGCCGCCGCGCTCGTTATGGGCCAGCGCCGCCTGGATGGCGTTGAAGTCAAAGCCCCAGTGGTTGGCGAACTTCTGGTCTTCGCCGGCAATCACAGCCACTTTCAGCTCATCGGAGATTCGCTCCCACGGCTCCCAGTCCCGTTGCAAGTCGATCGGCTGGCCATCGAACCAGGACTCGACCTTGCGCTCGACCATCAGTGCGGTGCCGGGCGGCGGCACCCAGCGAAACACCAGCACCAGCAGGGCGCTGCCTGCGGCAAACCACAGCAGGGCACGGGTGAGGCGACGGAAAATGGAAGACAGCATAGGCGATGGCTTGGCCGAAGCGATGGTGCGGGCCATTATACAGACCCTGTGCTGACTAGGAGTCTTCCCAATGCTGCGTAGTTTTCTGCTGCTTTCGGCGTTTTTCGGCTTTACCGGCGTGGCCCTGGGCGCCTTTGCTGCCCATGGCCTCAAGGGCCGGCTGAGCAGCGAATACCTGGCGATCTTTCATACCGGGGTCACCTACCAGCTGGTACACGCCCTGGCCCTGCTCGCGGTAGCAGTGCTGTCGGTGCACCTGCCAGGGCGTCTGGTCGGGTGGGCCGGTGGTCTGTTCACCCTGGGGATCCTGCTGTTTTCCGGTAGCCTGTATGTGCTGACCCTGAGCGGCATCGGCAAGCTCGGTATCATCACCCCCTTTGGCGGCCTGGCGTTTCTCGGCGGATGGCTGTGCCTGGGCCTTGCAGCCTGGCGTCTGAGCTGACCCGCGAGTCCGGATCGAGACGAATGGCGCGGCCCGGCCTTGGGTTTGCGCCCTGATCAGGGCTAGAATGCGGGCCCCTAAAAATAATGGCGGCCGTGCGCATGCGCATTCAACTGAACGGTGAACCTTTCGAATTGCCCGATGGCGAAAGCGTCGCGGCCCTGCTCAACCGGCTTGACCTGGCGGGTCGCCGGGTGGCGGTCGAACTCAACCTGGACATCGTGCCGCGCAGCCAGCACGACGTCACCACGCTGAACGACGGCGATCAGGTTGAAGTGGTGCACGCCATTGGCGGCGGCTAGGCCTTCGCGCTTCACCTGCAAGTCCCTCAACCTTCAAGAGGATTACCGATGAGCAACGTTCGTAGCGACAAGCCCTTCACCCTGGCCGGTCGTACCTTCCAGTCGCGCCTGCTGGTCGGCACCGGCAAGTACCGTGACCTGGAAGAAACCCGCCTGGCCATCGAGGCCTCCGGCGCCGAGATCGTCACGGTTGCCGTGCGCCGCACCAACATCGGCCAGAACCCGGGCGAACCGAACCTGCTCGACGTGCTGCCGCCCGATCGCTACACCATCCTGCCGAACACCGCTGGCTGCTATGACGCGGTCGAAGCCGTGCGCACCTGCCGCCTGGCCCGTGAACTGCTCGATGGCCACAACCTGGTCAAGCTCGAAGTACTGGCCGACCAGAAGACCCTGTTCCCCAACGTGATCGAGACCCTCAAGGCCGCCGAAGTGCTGGTCAAGGACGGTTTCGACGTGATGGTCTACACCAGTGACGACCCGATCATCGCCCGCCAGCTGGCCGAAGCCGGTTGCATCGCGGTAATGCCACTGGCCGGGCTGATCGGTACGGGCCTGGGGATCTGCAACCCGTACAACCTGCAGATCATCCTCGAAGAATCGAAAGTCCCGGTGCTGGTCGATGCCGGTGTCGGTACTGCGTCCGACGCCACCATCGCCATGGAAATGGGCTGTGAGGCGGTGCTGATGAACTCGGCGATCGCGCACGCACAGCAGCCGGTCATGATGGCCGAAGCCATGAAACACGCCATTGTCGCTGGCCGCCTGGCTTACCTTGCCGGGCGTATGCCGAAAAAACTCTATGCCAGCGCCTCGTCGCCGCTGGATGGTCTGATCAAGTAAGAGCCCCTGATGACTGAATCGCAAGAAACGCCGATCACCACCGAAGGCGAAGAGCGCCAACACCGCCGCATCAAGAGTTTCGTGATGCGCGCCGGGCGCATGACCGAAGGCCAGCAGCGCGGCCTGGACCAGGGTGGACCGCTGTTCATCCTGCCCCTGGCCGAGAGCCCGGTGGACTACGACGAGGTTTTCGGCCGCTCGGCGCCGCGTACCCTGGAGATCGGCTTCGGCATGGGCCACTCCCTGCTGGAAATGGCTGCTGCCGCGCCGGAGCAGGACTTCATCGGTGTCGAAGTGCACCGTCCGGGTGTCGGGGCGCTGCTCAACGGCGTGCTGACCCAGGGCCTGAAGAACCTGCGGGTGTATGACTGCGATGCCATCGAAGTGCTGAACAAGTGCGTGGCTGATAACAGCCTCGACCGACTGATGCTGTTCTTCCCCGACCCGTGGCACAAGAGCCGTCACCACAAGCGCCGCATCGTCCAGCCGGAGTTCGCCGCGCTGGTGCGCAGCAAGCTCAAGGTGGGCGGTGTGTTCCATATGGCCACCGACTGGGAGCCCTATGCCGAATACATGCTGGAAGTGATGAACGTGGCGCCGGGTTATCGCAACCTGGCCGCCGACGGCAAGTGCGTAGAGCGTCCGGCCGAGCGCCCGATCACCAAGTTCGAACGCCGTGGCGAGCGACTTGGGCATGGGGTGTGGGATCTGAAGTTCGAAAAGCTGGCATAAGCAACTCACCGCGCTGGGAGGCCGTTCCTGGGCCTCCCACCCGGTTCACTGGTTGATCATCATGACATTGTCGATGAGGGTGGTACTTGTGACCTGCACTTCAAAATGTTTGATAAAGCGCCCAGGCAGGCTGTCAAACGTTAGCCATTGATCGGCTAGCGGTATATCTCTTTCAGCAAGTAACTGGTCATTATTGTCATAAACCCAGACCTTGGTGTTTGCGGTTGCGCGGGTCAGCGAGAACTTCAGGCTGGCACAGACTTCTTTTAAGGTAATGCGCGCACGCTGTGGTGTGGGCACAGGGACGCTTTGGTAATGGTAGAGGCAAATGCACTGACCGCTGCGCATATCCCCAAAAGGCTCGTCGCTATGAATCTGCGCCATTCCAGGTTGCCCGGCGGGTAAATGAATATCCATATGCGGAGTCCCGATCGTGCCTCCGGCGGTAATGGTTGGACTATCGGGTAACGTGTTGAAAGTTTCAGTAATGCTGGGGACTTGCACGGTACTGGTACTGTCCAGATAGAAGGCGTTGTTTTTATCCCCGCCCGAAGTACCAATGGTCAATGTCTGGAGCGATTGCCTGGCGATAAAGTAGTGATTTACCTGAGCGAAACTTCCGTTGCCCACAGCCGCTGAAGTACCTGAGGGAAGACCCTCTACCCCCAACTGAATCGATGTCGGCCCACTTGATTGTTGGTGATTTCGCACCAGGGCTGCCATTTTATACGTCGCACCGATGATGAAACCGCTGACTTTCTTGCGTAGCAATGTACCAGGCAATTGCTGTATGACCCCCTCCCGAGGGCCCACTATGTGGCGAGCATCGGGGAAGACGTCTTCAAGTATCTCCAAGTCTATACCTGCCGCGGTTTTTTCCCAGTTGTTCCAGTTGTCGGTATTAAAAGGTGTGGATTCCAGTGCCTTGATGTCCATGGTTATCTCCTCAGAGCGACCTGCCTGGCTATTGATCAATCCGCAGCAAAGTCAAAATGATCGACCGATGTACGGTTGCGCGTAGTGAGCTCGAATCGGCTGATAAGCGCATCACGCGGGGCATTCAGCTGAACCTTGGCATTCAAGGTATTGCTGCCTGGGTCAAAGTCCTCAGAGGCGAGCAGGTTGCCATCGGCATCATAGGCATTGGCCTGGGCGGGCTGGCGGATATCTGCCCAATCGAAGGTCAGTGCTTGGCAGACCCTGGGCAGGTCGAACCGGGTGGTTTGCGGGGGGTAGATATTGCCGGTGTTGTGGCCCAGGCAAAGTACCTGACGCTGCGCATAACCGGGATCCTCTTCCCTGGCCTGGTGCAGGGCAATGCTGCCGGGCTGGTCGGAGGCGAGGCTGATACTCATGTGTTCCGTTGAGAAGCCTTCACCGGGCCAGACGTGTGTGTCTGGATAGCTGTCGAAATTCTCCGTCACAGGGCCGGGTTCGAAAACGCGAATTTGATCGAGGCTGTAGTCAGCGGAGACCGCGTCCGGCGGCACACTGGACGTTGCCGTCTCGGGTGAACAGGCATTCGCGTCAGGTGCGCGGTCGAACGTTGCTATATCCAGCCTGTGGGTGCTGTCGGTGGCCACGAAATCAAACGAGAAGGTCACCCAATGCGGTTCGACTATGGCTTGGTCGGGCGCGCGGCCAATCCCCGAAACGGTCAATTCAACAACCGGTTGCCAATAGTCCTGCTCCATGTTTCTGCGAAAGTCGACGCTGAAGCGGTACAGGTTGCCGGGAATGAAACCGGAAACCGTTTTGCTCAGAATCCGACCGGTGATGTGGCCTTGCGGATTCTCAAAACGCAGGTAGTAATTACCTGATTCATTGAGCATTTTGAGTTGCGCGCCATTAGGGCCTTTTTCCCAGCCCTGCCAGTCTTCGTCTGCGAATGGAGAAAAGTCCAGATAAGGTAGTAGTGACATACCCTGGTCCCTCAAGAGGCTTGCCTGAAAGTCGATCCGGCGCGACGCAACGGCTTAATGGCATGGCGCAGGGGACGTTCGCAGCGGCACAGTTGCCGCTACCAAACTCGAGATCATCTAAGCACTGCTTGAGAGCGTGGCGATACTGACAAAAATATCAGGTGCCGACGGGTGGTCAGCGCCGATCAGCAACCACGCCAATCAACACCAGCACAATCAGCAACACTGGCGCCAACGCATAGTTGTTGAACTGCGCCAGCCCCTTCACCACCCACGGGGTGGCATAGATCAGCGCCGCACCGCTGCCGATCATCACCAGCAAGGCCATGAACGGTACGCGCAAGGCGCCTGCAAGGCCGCCCAGGCGTTGTTCGACCCAGCCTTTGATGTCGGTGCCAAACAGCACCAGCAAACAGCCCACCAAGGCCAGGGAAATCTCCGACAGGTTGCTGCGGCTCCAGCGGGAAACGGTCGAGAGCAGGTCGAGTACCAGGTCCATTCGCAATCCTTAGGTCAAGAAATACTGCAGCAGGTCGTTGAGGAACAACTGGCCGCGCGCGGTAGCGACCAGTCGCGTCGGTTCGACCTGCAAAAGCCCTTTTTGTTCGGCTTCACGCCGCGCCGCCGCCAGTTGCTCCAGGGGCAGGCCGGTACGCTGGCTGAACAGCTCGATGTCTACGCCCTGGGTCAGGCGCAGGGCGTTCATCAGGAACTCGAAGGGCAGCTCGTCCACCGGCAGCAGCTTTTCGCCGGCCTTGAAGGGCTTGGCCGGGTTCAGGTAGTCCTTGGGCAGGCGGGTTTTCCAGGTGCGCAGGATGCGCCCGTCCGGGTGGCTGAGTTTGCCGTGGGCGCCGGCGCCGATACCGATGAAGTCGCCAAAGCTCCAGTAGTTGAGGTTGTGCCGCGCGGCACGTCCCGGCTGGGCGTAGGCCGAGACTTCGTACTGGGCGTAGCCGTGGCTGGCCAGCAGGGCCTGGCCGGCTTCCTGGATGTCCCAGAGGATGTCGTCTTCGGGCAGCAGCGGCGGCTGGTTCCAGAACACCGTATTCGGTTCCAGGGTCAACTGGTACCAGGACAGGTGCGTGGGGTTCAGCGCAATCGCCTGGCGCAGGTCGCCCAGGGCGTCGTCCAGCGACTGGTCGGGCAGGCCATGCATCAGGTCGAGGTTGAAGTTGTCGAAGCCGGCATTGCGCGCCATGTCGGCGGCGCGAATCGCCTCGTCACCGTTGTGGATGCGGCCCAGGGCTTCGAGCTTGGCTTGCTGGAAGCTCTGGATGCCGATCGACAGGCGATTGATGCCCAATTGCCGGTAGGCCTTGAACTTCTCTTGCTCGAAGGTCCCGGGGTTGGCCTCCAGGGTGATTTCGATGTCGCTGGCAAACGGTATGCGTTGCTCCACACCGACCAGCAAGCGCCCCAGCGCGCGGGCGCTGAACAGGCTCGGGGTGCCGCCGCCAAAGAAGATCGAGCTGATCGGGCGGCCATGGACGTTGCCCAGCTCCTGGTCGAGGTCGGCGAGCAGGGCGTCGACGTAGGCTTCTTCCGGCAGTTCGGGGGTGGCGGCGTGGGAGTTGAAGTCGCAGTACGGGCATTTACGCACGCACCAGGGGATATGGATGTACAGCGCCAGGGGCGGCAGCTGTGGCAGGGCCGCCCGCGGTACTTGGGAAGTAAAGCCAGCCTCGCCCAGGTGCAGTGGCTGTGCCGGCGAACGCTCGGTCATGCCAGGCCCAGACGTTGACGCAACAGGCTCATGGCGCGGGCACGGTGGCTGATCTGGTTCTTGTCGGCAGGGCTCAGCTCGGCGCTCGAGCAATCGCGCTCCGGGACCCAGAACAGTGGGTCATAGCCAAAGCCGTGCTCGCCGCTGGCCTGGGTCAGGATGCGCCCGTGCCACAGGCCTTCGCAGAGGATCGGCAGCGGGTCGTCGGCATGCCGGACCAAGGCCAGGACGCAGACGAACTGGGCGCCGCGCTGCTCCTGCGGGACGTCCTTGAGCACATCGAGCAACTTGGCGTTGTTTGCCGCATCGCCTTTGCCATCGGCATAACGAGCGGAGTAGATGCCCGGCGCGCCGCCGAGAAAGTCCACCGCCAGGCCCGAATCATCGGCCAGCGCCGGCATGCCGGAAATGCGCGCGGCATTGCGCGCCTTGAGGATGGCGTTTTCGACGAACGACAGGCCGGTTTCTTCCGGCTCGACGCTGCTGAATTCGCCAATCGAACGCAGTTGCACGGTGTCACCGAGCATGGCCTGCAGTTCCTTGAGTTTGCCGGCGTTATGGCTGGCCAATACGATTTGCTGAAAAGTCATCATTCGCCTGGAAAAAGCTCTTGGTTGAAGCTGATGGTTTCGGTCTTGCCACCAATGCCAACGTCGATGGTGAAGGTCCGGGTTTCCTGTTGTTCAACAGGGAACTGGGCGATGTAGTAGATGGCGCCCTGTTCGGTGATCTGCTTGAACTTCAACGGCACCGAGTTGCTGGTCAGGTCCTTGACGGTGCCGCTGACCTGGGTGACCAGTGGCTTGCCAGCCTTGATCACCGAGACGTTGATCACGCCCTGGTTCTTGCTGCGCACCAGTTCCGCAGCCTTGGCGATATCTGGTTGCAGGAAGGTCGAAATGAAAGTGCTGTAGTGCACCGTGGTATCACCGAACACTTCCTGGCGTTCGCCCTTGATGGCATCGGCGGCGGCCGCCGTCACACTCAGGCAGGCAGTCAGTAAAAAACTCAACAAGCGACCCATGATCGTTCTCCTCCGGTGTGCGGGTTAAACCGCGACCTTGTGTTCGGTAAGGCCGGGGCTGCTGACACGGTAAATGCCGATCTCACCTAGAAGATTAGGCCATAGCTTGCTCGCCCACCCGTGGCGGTGCAAATGGTCGACCGCCAGGCGGTCGAGGACCTGGGCGCGGCGTTCGCTGCACAGGGCCTCGAAGTCTTCGAAGGTACAGAAGTGGATGTTCGGCGTGTTGTACCAGGTATACGGCATGAAGTCGGAAACCGGCATGCGACCTTTGGTCGCCAGGTACCAGCGGCAGCGCCAGTGGCCGAAGTTGGGGAAGGTGATGATGCACTGGCGGCCGACGCGCAGCATTTCGTCGAGAATGCGGTCGGGGTATTCCACGGCCTGCAGGGCCTGGGTCATGACCACCACGTCGAAACTGTTGCTGGCAAAGTTGCCCAGACCCTTGTCGAGGTCCTGCTCGATGACGTTGACGCCCTTGGCCACGCACTGGGCGATGTTGTCGGGGTCGATTTCCAGGCCGTAGCCGGCCACCTGCTTGTGGTCGCGCAGCGACGCCAGCAGTTCACCGGTACCGCAACCGAGGTCGAGTACCCGGCTGCCGGCGGGGATCCAGTCTTGGATGATTTCCAGGTCGGCTCTCATAGGCTCCTCAGCAGACGATGCGGTTCATGTAGTTCGTGAATCCCGTGATGTAGCGCGGGGTCGGGATCAGGAAGGCATCGTGGCCATAGGGCGAATCGATATCCAGGTAGCAGACGTTCTTGCGTGCGGCGATCAGCGCATCGACGATCTCCCGCGAGCGCGCTGGCGAGAAGCGCCAGTCGGTGGTGAACGACATCACGCAGTAATCCGCGGTGACATGCGCAAGAGTCGCTGCCAGGTCGCCGCCGTGGCTGGCGGCCGGGTCGAAGTAATCCAGTGCCTTGGTCATCAGCAGGTAGGTGTTGGCGTCGAAACGCCCGGAGAACTCCTCGCCCTGATAGCGCAGGTAGCTTTCAACCTGGAACTCGACGCTGTGGAAGTCGTAGTTGAGCTTGTCGCTTTTCAGCTCGCGGCCGAATTTCTCGCCCATGGAGTCATCGGACAGGTAGGTGATGTGCCCGACCATGCGCGCCAGCATCAGGCCGCGCTTGGGGATCACGCCCTGATCCTGGAACGAGCCGCCGTGGAATTCCGGGTCGGTGAGGATGGCCTGGCGTGCCACCTCGTTGAAGGCGATGTTCTGTGCCGAGAGCTTGGGTGCCGAGGCGATGTCCAGGCAATGACGCACGCGATCGGGGTAGGTGATGGTCCACTGCAGCGCCTGCATGCCGCCCAGGCTGCCACCGACGACGGCGGCCCATTGCTGGATACCCAGGCGATCGGCCAGGCGCGCCTGGCTGTGCACCCAGTCTTCCACGGTCAGCACCGGGAAATCGGCGCCGTAGGGCTTGCCGGTGAGCGGGTTGATGCTGCTGGGGCCGGTGCTGCCGTTGCAACCGCCAAGGTTGTTGAGGCTGACCACGAAGAAACGATTGGTATCGATCGGCTTGCCGGGGCCGATGCAACTGTCCCACCAGCCCGGCTTGCGATCGTCGGGGCTGTGGTAGCCGGCGGCATGGTGATGGCCGGACAACGCATGACAGATCAGCACGGCGTTGCTGGCGCTGCTGTTGAGCGTGCCGTAGGTTTCGTAGATCAGTTCATAGGCGGCCAGCGAGCGACCGCAGGCCAGCGCCAGCGGCTCGCTGAACTGTGCCAGTTGCGGTGTTACCAGACCGACCGAATCTTCGGGAAAGACAGTGGACATCGACCCTGCTCACGCTTGAATGAGGCGTAAGTCTAAAGACCACTGCGAAGTGCGGCAAGGAAAGCATCGCGGGTCAAGCCCGCTCCTACAGAAGTGCTGTGGGAGCGGGCTTGCCCCGCGAGAGATCAGACCAGCAGTCGCAGAATCTCCGGCATCCCGCTCATCGCCGCCAGGTTGTTGATCACCAGCATGTCGATCAGCTTCAGCGCCATGAACGCCAGGATCGGCGAGATATCCAGGCCGCCGAGGTTCGGCAGGATACGGCGGAACGGTGCCAGGAACGGGTCGCAGATCTGGTTGATCAGCTCGGCGCCCGGGTTGTGACTGCCCGGCGCGACCCAAGAGAGGATCACGCTGATGATCAGGGCGAAGAAGAAAATCTTCAGAAACAGCGCGGTCACGCCAATGATCGACCAGACCAGCAATTGCAGCGGGTTGCCGGTGGTGCCGTAGGCCAGCAGCAGGGTCAGGCCCATTACCAGCAGCTGGATGATGATCGCCAGCAGCAGCGACGACATGTCCAGGCCGAACAGGCTCGGAATCACCCGGCGCATCGGCTTGAGCAGCGGTTGGGTGGCGCGTACGGCGAACTGGCTGAGCGGGTTGTAGAAGTCCGCGCGCACCAGTTGCAGGACAAAGCGCAGCACCACGATCAGCAGGTACAGGCTGCCGAGGGTCTGCAGCACATAGATTGCAGCGGTGTTCAATCCGATCATCTTCGGCTCCTTAGTTGCCCAGTTGTTCAGCCATTTCGGCCGAGCGGTGCGCAGCGGCACCCAGCGCCTGTTCCACCAGCGCTTCGAATCCATTGGCCTGGAACGACTTGATCGCCGCTTCCGTGGTGCCGGCCGGTGAGGTGACCCGACGGCGCAGTTCGGCGGCGTCAACATCGCTGCTGACCGCCATGTGCGCAGCGCCCAGGGCGGTTTGCAGGGTCAGCTTGGCGGCGGTTTCCCGTGGCAGGCCGAGTTTCTCGCCGGCGGCGGTCATGGCCTCGATCAGCAGGAAAAAATACGCCGGGCCACTGCCGGACACCGCAGTCACGGCATCTAGCTGTTGTTCGTTGTCCAGCCACAGGGCGATGCCCACGGCCGACAGCAGTTGCTCAGCCTGCTGGCGCTGGGCCGGCGAAACCTGCGCGGTGGCGAACAGGCCGCTGACGCCCTGGCGCAGCAGCGCCGGGGTGTTGGGCATGCAGCGCACGATCGGCTGGGCGCCGAGCCAGTTGTTCATGCTCGCGCAGGTGATCCCGGCGGCGATCGAGACGACCAGTTGCTCGGGCTTGAGCGTGGGCTTGAGCGCTTCGCACACGGCTTTCATTGCCTGTGGCTTGACCGCCAATACCACCACATCGGCGCCTTCGATGGCCTGGGCGTTGTCGGCGAACATCTCGATGCCGTGCTCGGCATGGATTTTCGCCCGCTGCTCGGCGCCCGGATCGCTGGCGCGGATCTGCGAAGCTTCCAGGCCCTGGGCGCGCAGGCCGCCGATCAGGCTGGCAGCCATGTTGCCGGCGCCGATAAAGGCAATACGAGTCTTGCTCATGTCAGGTCCTTGATAGGGAAAGAGGGAAAAAGCATGGGTCAGGGCTGGCCGTAGTCGCGGGCACCGAACAGCGCGGTGCCGATGCGCACCCAGGTCGCGCCCTGGGCAATCGCGGCTTCCAGGTCATGACTCATGCCCATGGACAGGGTGTCGAGGGGTAACTGAAGGCTCGCCTGCAACTCGCGAACCCGGGCGAAGGCCGCTTGTTGGGCGGCCTCGTCGTCGGTCGGCTCGGGAATCGCCATCAACCCGCGCAGGCGCAGGCGTGGCAGCGCGGCGATGGCGCTGGCCAGGGCCGGCAGCTCTTCGGGCGTGCAGCCAGACTTGCTGGCTTCGCCACTGACGTTGACCTGCAGGCAGATGTTCAGCGCTGCGAGGTTGCCAGGGCGTTGCTCGGACAGGCGTTGGGCGATTTTCAGACGGTCCACGGAATGTACCCAGTCAAAGTGCTCGGCAATCGCACGAGTCTTGTTCGACTGAATGGGGCCGATGAAGTGCCAGGTCAAGGGCAGGTCGGTCAATTCGCCCTGTTTGTTCAGGGCTTCCTGCAGGTAGTTCTCGCCGACATCGCGCACCCCGGCGGCGAAGGCTTCGCGCACGGCAGCGGCGGGTTTGGTCTTGCTCACGGCCAGCAGCTGCACGGCCGCAGGCTCGCGCCCGGCGGCCAGCGCGGCGGCACGGATGCGTGCGGCGAGCGTGGAAAGGTTGTCTGCTATGGTGGACATTGATCGATGCCAGCGGCTCTTTGGGTCTGCGGCATTCTACCTGCTTGGCGGCCTTTGGGGAGTCTCATGGATGTGACTGAACTGCTGGCGCTGGCTGTGCAAGCCGGTGCCAGTGACCTGCACCTGGCGGCGGGCGAGGTGCCGGCGCTGCGTTTTGGGGGGTGTTTGCGGCCGCTGGAGTTGCCGGCGCTGACGCCGCAAGACATGGACGAAATGCTCGGACAGGTGATGTCCGCGGCGCAGCAAAAGGATTTTGAAACACATCTGGATATCGACTTTGCCTTTGCCGTGCCAGCATTGGCGCGCTTTCGGGTCAATGCTTTCCAGCAACTGCATGGCGCCGCTGCAGTGCTGCGGGTGATTCCGGCGCAGGTCAGCAGCCTGGCAGAACTCGACCTGGGGGATGTGTTTCGGCAAATTGCCGAGCTGTCGGGCGGGCTGGTGCTGGTTACCGGGCCCACAGGGTCGGGCAAATCGACCACCCTGGCGGCTCTGGTCGATCACCTGAACCGTGAGCGGGCGCTGCACATCGTCACCCTCGAGGACCCCATCGAATTTATCCACAGCTCGCAGCGCAGCCGCATCAGCCAGCGCGAGATCGGCCGGCACACCCGGGGTTTTGCCCAGGCCTTGCGCGCAGCATTACGTCAGGACCCGGATGTGATCATGCTCGGTGAACTGCGCGATCCGCAGAGCATTCGCCTGGCCCTGACTGCAGCGGAAACCGGGCACCTGGTGTTGGCCACGGTGCATACCGGCTCGGCGGCGAAAACCATTGACCGCCTGGTGGATGTGTTCGCCGCCGAAGAGAAGCAACTGGTACGCGCCATGCTCGCCGAGTCGCTGCAGGCAGTGGTCTCGCAGGTTCTGGTGGAGAAGGTTGGCGGCGGCCGGCTGGCAGCCCACGAGATACTCCTGGCAACGCCTGCGGTGCGCAACCTGGTGCGCGAGGGCAAGGTGGCGCAGATTTATTCGGCGATACAGACAGGCGGGGCACAGGGGATGCAGACCCTCGACGCGTGTCTGCAGGGCCTGGTGCGTCAAGGGCTGGTCAGCCCTGAAAGCGCCCGAGAGCGGGCGCCGGGGCGTTTCTAGCGTTTGGCCAGGGCCAGTTGCTGGCTTTTTGGCAAGACACGTTTGGCAACCACGTAACGGCTGTTCCAGTACGGCTTGTTCAGGGTGTCGATGCTTACCCGTTTGCCAGTGCGCGGCGCGTGGATGAAGCGGTCGTTGCCCAGGTAGATGGCGACGTGGTTGACCCGGCGGCTCTTGATATTGAAGAAGATCAGGTCGCCGGGCTTGAGGTCGTTGCGATCGACTTTTATGCCGTGGCCGCTGGCCATGGCGTTGGAGGTGCGGGGCAGGTCGACTTCATCGATGTCGTTGAAGGCGTACTTGACCAGGCCGCTGCAGTCAAAGCCCTTGCTCGGGCTGCTGCCGCCCCAGCGATACGGGGTGCCGAGCACGTTGACCGCGCGGCTGAGCACATCGCTGCTCTGCTGCGGCGACATGGCCGCGGCAACCGGCAGCGGCTTGCCCGGGCGAGCGCTGCGCTTGGGGCTGTGCTGGACTTTGTTGCTGCTGACGTTCTTGTGTGGACGCGCAGCAGTGGAATTGGAGGTGTACCCGGAGAAACCGTTGGGTAACCGTTGCTCACGATTGGTGGCGTGGGCAGCCAGTGGCAATAATAGGCAGATGGTCAGCCATGTCTTGAAAAAAGGACGCATAGGCAGGGCTCTGGTTGGTTAGCGCGCAACTTTATAACAGCTTTTTGATCAAATTCTGATCCGTTGGTCGATTCCAGGGGGCGGCAAAAACCGGCAGAAGCGGCGATTGGCCTGCATTCGAAAGGCGCGGGCCAGACAGGATAGGGGTTTGCGGCGGGTAGGGTGGCAAATGACCACACGTCGGCTTGCCACAGAAAAGTCACATTTTTCTTTAGAAAATTTATCGATAACCCACAGGGGCTATGAATGAACAGTTATCAACAGGGCGGTCAGCTACACGACACCCACAGCAAGGTGATCGGTTATCTGCTGTGGATTTTCGGCTTCACCGGTTCGCACCGCTTCTACTATGGCAAGCCGGTCACCGGCACGATCTGGTTCTTTACCCTGGGCCTGCTCGGCATCGGCTGGTTGATCGACCTGTTTCTGATTCCGGCGATGGACCGCGAAGCCGACCTGCGCTTTCAGCCGGGCCCACTGGACTACAGCCTGGCGTGGATCCTGCTGACCTTCCTCGGGGTGTTTGGCGTGCACCGCATGTACCAGGGCAAGTGGATCACCGGCCTGATCTACCTGTGCACCGGCGGGTTATTCCTGGTGGGGGTGCTGTATGACTTCTGGACGCTCAATACCCAGGTGTCACTGGCCAACGCCCAGCGGCGTTAAGGCCTGAAGCCTTGTCGCAGCGAATGCGACAAGGCTTTTGCGGCGGGGTTACTGGCGGGTCTGGCGCTGCTGCAACAGCAGGTTGCTGAAGCCGCTGCCAGCCAGTTGCTTTTGCGCCACGGTCAGCTGCTCACGGTTGCTGAACGGGCCAACCAGCACGCGGTACCAGGTTTCTTCCTTCACCGTGCCGGACTCCACCTTGACCGCCTGGCCGAGCAGGATAATCTGCGCGCGGACCTTATCGGCGTCGGCCTGCTTGCGGAACGAGCCGGCCTGCAGGAAGAACTGGGTGGTCGCCGCCGGCTTGATCACCGGTGGTGCGGGTGGTGGCGTTTGGCCCATCAACGCGGCCTGGGCACGAGCGGTGTCGATCTTCGCCGCTTCCGCCGGGGTGACCGGAGGTTGCGCCGGTACCGGCGGGGTTTTCTCCGGCACCGCTTCAGGCGGCACGATCACTTCCGATTCCGGCAGCAAGGTATAGAAGTCGTACTTGGGCTTCACCGGCTGCTGCGGGCTTGGTGCGGTCTTGTTGGCTTCGGCGACCTTCTCGGCCTTCTGCTGCTCGGGCTTGGTACGCTTGACCTCGCCGTTGCCAGGCTCGAGCTTCATCAGGAACACGACAAAGGCGCCCACCGACAAGCCGATTGCCAGCCACAGCCAGCCCGGGATCGGCTGCTTGGCAGGTGCCTGATAGCGACTCGCGCCGCGCTTGGGTGCGGGTTTTTTCTTGGCAGCCAACTTACATGCGCTCCAGGGTTTCCAGGCCGAGCAGTTGCAGACCTTGCTTGAGGGTACGACCGGTCAGGGCGGCCAGACGCAGGCGGCTCTGCTGCTGTTCAGGGGTGTCGGCGGCGAGGATCGGGCAGTTCTCGTAGAAGCTCGAGAACAGGCCGGCAACGTCGTACAGGTAAGCGCACAGCACGTGCGGCGTGCCCTTCTCGGCGACGTTGTTGAGGATCTCGCCGAACTGCGCCAGGCGTGCAGCCAGGTCCTGCTCCTGCGGTGCTTGCAGGATGATCTGGCCGTCGACTTCTTCAAAGCTCTTGCCCAGCTTGCGGAACACACCGGCGACGCGGGTGTAGGCGTACAGCAGGTAAGGCGCGGTGTTGCCTTCGAAGTTGAGCATCAGTTCGAAGTTGAAGCTGTAGTCGCTGGTGCGGTGCTTGGACAGGTCGGCGTATTTCACCGCGCCAATGCCGACCACTTCGCCGATGGCGCGCAGGTCGGCCTCGGCCAGCTCCGGGTTCTTCTCCTTGACCAGGGCGTAGGCACGCTCCTTGGCTTCGGTGAGCAGGTCGATCAGCTTCACCGTGCCGCCGTCGCGGGTCTTGAACGGACGGCCGTCGGCGCCGTTCATGGTGCCGAAGCCCATGTGCTCCATTTGCATCGGGTGGCCGACGAAACCGGCGCGGCGAGCCACTTCGAACACCTGGTTGAAGTGCAGGGCCTGACGCTGGTCGACGAAGTACAGGGCGCGGTCGGCCTTGAGCACGTTGCTGCGGTAGCGCACGGCAGCGAGGTCGGTGGTGGCGTACAGGTAGCCGCCGTCGGCTTTTTGCACGATCACCGGCAGTGGCTCGCCTTCGGCGGTTTTGAATTCTTCAAGGAATACGCACTGGGCGCCCTTACTCTCGACCAGCAGACCCTTGGCCTTGAGGTCGCTGACGACATTGGCCAGGTCGTCATTGTAGGCGCTTTCGCCCATGACGTCGGCCATGGTCAGTTTGACGTTGAGCAGTTCGTAGGTCTTCTGGCAGTGCGACAGCGAGATGTCCTTGAAGCGGGTCCACAGCTTCAGGCATTCCGGGTCGCCGGCTTGCAGCTTGACCACCAGGCCACGGGCGCGGTCGGCGAACTCTTCGGACTCGTCGAAGCGTTTTTTCGCCGCACGGTAGAAGTTCTCCAGGTCCGACAGCTCGTCGCTGGTGATCGGGTTTTCCTGCAGGTAGGCCATCAGCATGCCGAACTGGGTGCCCCAGTCGCCAACGTGGTTCTGGCGGATTACGTCATCGCCGAGGAACTCCAGCACGCGGGATACGGCGTCACCGATGATGGTCGAACGCAGGTGGCCGACGTGCATCTCCTTGGCCAGGTTAGGGGCCGACAGGTCGACCACCACCTTCTGCTGCGGGCCGGCTTTCTTCACGCCAAGCTTGGCGTCGGCCAGGGCCGCATCCAGGCGCGAGGCCAGGGCCTGGGTGTTCTGGAAGAAGTTGAGAAAGCCTGGGCCGGCGATCTCGACCTTGCTCACCTGCTCGTCGGCAGGCAGGGCGGCGATGATCTTCTCGGCCAGGTCGCGCGGTTTCATGCCGGCAGGCTTGGCCAGCATCATCGCGATGTTGCTGGCGAAGTCGCCGTGGGTCTTGTCCCGGGCGTTCTCCACCTGGATCGCCGGCGTCAGCCCTTCAGGCAGCACACCGTCGGTGACGAGTTGGGTGAGGGCTTGCTGGATCAGCTGGCGAATGGTGTCTTTCATGGGCTTCTCTTTCGACCGCAAGCGCGGCGGCGCTTCGATGCGCAGGTGGAAAAACTGGACATTATCCGTTGCCGGGGCGAGGTTGCCAACCTTTGGGCCAATGCTGTCAGTACAAATCCACCGGATCGACATCCAGCGACCAACGCACCTGGCGCCCGGACGGCATCTGTTCCAACACTAGCAACCAGGCGCTGATCAGTCGATGCAAAGGTGCCCGGGCATTGGCCTGGAGCAACAATTGCGCACGAAACCGCCCGGCACGGCGTTCCATCGGCGCCGGTACCGGACCTAGCAGCTCGATGCCGTGCAGGTTTTGTTCGGCTAGCAATTGCTCGGCGGCGCTGCAGGCTTCATCGAGAAACCCCTCGGCCTGCCCCGGCTTGTGCGCTTCGGCGCGCAGCAGCGCCAGGTGCGCGAAAGGCGGCAGGCCGGCGGCGCGGCGCTCGCTCAGGGCCTGCTCGGCAAAGGCGAAGTACCCCTGCTCGGTCAGTTGCACCAATAAAGGATGGTCGGCCAGGTGGGTCTGGATGATCACCTTGCCCGGCTCCTCGGCGCGCCCGGCGCGGCCGGCGACCTGGACGATCATCTGCGCCATGCGCTCGCTGGCGCGAAAATCGCCGGAGAACAGGCCGCCGTCGGCATCGAGGATCGACACCAGGGTCACCCGCGGAAAATGGTGGCCCTTGGCGAGCATCTGGGTGCCAACCAGGATGCACGGCTGGCCGCGCTGGATGGTGGCGAACAACTGGTTCATCGCATCCTTGCGCGAAGTGCTGTCGCGGTCGACCCGCAGCACCGGGTAATCCGGAAAAAGAATGCTCAGGCGCTCCTCGGCGCGCTCGGTGCCGGCACCCACCGGGCGCAGGTCGACTTTGTTGCACTGCGGGCACTGGCGCGGCACGCGCTCATCGTAGCCGCAGTGATGGCAGCGCAGCTCGTTGGAGCGCTGGTGCACGGTCATGCGCGCATCGCAGCGTGGGCATTCGGACATCCAGCCGCAGTCATGGCACAGCAGCGTCGGCGCAAAGCCGCGGCGGTTGAGGAACACCAGTACCTGCTGGCCGGCCGCCAGGGTCTGGCCGATGGCTTGCTGCATCGGCCCGCTGATGCCGCTGTCCAACGGCCGGCTCTTCACATCCAGGCGCAGGAAGCGCGGCTGCTGGGCGCCGCCGGCGCGCTGGTTGAGGCGCAGCAGGCCATAGCGGCCGCTGTGGGCGTTATGCAGGCTCTCCAGCGACGGCGTGGCCGAGCCCAGCAGGATCGGGATGTTCTCCTGGCGCGCGCGCACCAGCGCCAGGTCGCGAGCGTGGTAGCGCAGGCCTTCCTGCTGTTTATACGAGCCGTCGTGTTCTTCGTCGATGATGATCAAGCCGGGGTTTTTCATCGGTGTGAACAATGCCGAGCGGGTGCCGATGATGATGTCGGCCTCGCCGTCGCGGGCGGCCAGCCAGGCATCCAGGCGCTCGCGGTCATTGACCGCCGAGTGCAGCAGGGCGATGCGCGCGTTAAAACGCTGCTCGAAGCGCGCCAGGGTTTGCGGCCCCAGGTTGATCTCCGGGATCAGAATCAGCGCCTGCTTGCCGGCCTCCAGGGTTTCGCGGATCAGCTGCAGGTAAACCTCTGTCTTGCCGCTGCCGGTGACCCCGGCCAACAAGAAGGCATGAAAGCTGTCGAAGCCTGAGCGTACCGCATTGAAGGCGGTGCGCTGCTCGTCGTTGAGCGGCAGCTCCGGCTGCGCCAGCCAGTGTTCGTGGCGCTCCTGGGGCAAGTGGCGGCGCACCTCGACCTGCACCAGCTCCTTGGCCAGCAGCAGGTCGAGGCTGTCCTTGCTCAGCATCAGCTTGCTCAGCAGGGTATGGGCCACGCCATGGGGGTGCTGCGCCAGGGTTGCCAGGGCTTCGCGCTGGCGCGGCGCGCGGGCGATGCGCGGGTCGTCCAGGCGCGCGCCTGGGGCCACTTGCCAGAAGCGCTCCTGGCGCGCTTGCGCCGGTTCGCCCTGGCGCAGCAGCACCGGCAGGGCCCAGCTCAGGGTATCGCCGAGGCTGTGCTGATAATACTGCGCAGTCCACAGGCACAGCTTGAACAGTGCCGGCGGCAGCGGCGACACTGGATCGAGCAGGGCGATTGCGGGCTTGAGCTTGTCGGCCGGCACCTCGCTGGTGTCGCTGATCTCGATCAGGATACCGATCATCTCGCGTCGACCAAACGGCACGCGGATACGCATGCCCGGGGTCAGTGCCTGGCGCGCCATGCTTGCCGGTGCCCTGTAGTCGAACAGCCGCCGCAGGGGCGAGGGCAGGGCAAGGCGTAGAATGACGTCGGACACGCGAAAGGTTCTCTGCAGGGGGAATTCCAAGGTCCGGCGAGCCTAGCAGACGACCGCCGGTCTAAGCGACAACTTGCGTTGGCTGTTTGCTCTGGTATTATTCCGACCCTATTTTGCGTGCGGTATTCAACAATGGTGTTGAGTGGCGGCACGTCAGCACTGAGGAAACACCATGAAAGCCGATATCCATCCGGTATACGAAGCTGTAGAAGTTACCTGCAGCTGCGGTAACAAATTCGAAACTCGTTCGACTCTGGCCAAGGCCCTGCCGATCGACGTTTGCAACCTCTGCCACCCGTTCTACACCGGTAAGCAGAAGGTCCTGGACACCGGCGGCCGCGTACAGAAGTTCGCCGATCGCTTCGGCATGTTCGGTGCCAAGAAGTAAGATTGCGCGACGCTGGCCCGATGGGTTTGGCATTGCTGCTGAAAAAGGCGTCCCTCGTGGGCGCCTTTTTTATGGGCGCGATCTGGCAGTTGCCGGCCCTGGCATTCTGCGCGGCACCGGTCGATGCGCAGGTGGTCAGCGTGCGCCAGGTGGTCGATGGCGATACCTTGCGTCTGAATGATGGCCGCAGTGTTCGCCTGATTGGTATCAATGCACCGGAAATCGGTCGCAAAGGTCGCAGCAGTGAAGCCTTCGCCGAGGCTGCACGGCAGCGCTTGCAGGCCCTGGTCAAGGCCAGCGGCGGGCAGGTGGGGCTGGTTCCTGGCGTCGAGGCGCGGGACAAATATGGCCGTACTCTGGCGCATGTCTACGGCCGCTCTGGCGACAATTTCGAAGCACAACTGCTCAGTGAAGGCCTTGGCTACCGGGTTGCGGTGGCCCCCAACGTCGCGTTGGCCGGCTGCCAGGGTCAGGCCGAGCGCGCCGCTCGTCAGGCCGGCAAAGGCCTGTGGCGGCAATCGCCATTGACCCCGGCAAGCGCCGTGCGTCAGTCCGGTTTTGCCCTGATAAGTGGCAAGGTGATGGATATCCAGCGCAATCGCGGGGGTATCTGGATCGAAATCGACGATTCTCTGGTGCTTCAGGTGCCGGCACGCCTGCAGCGCAATTTCCCCTCTTCGTTCTTCACTGATCTGAAAGGTCGATCGATCGAAGCCCGCGGTTGGGTGCTGGATCGTTCCCGCAAAGGTGGCCTGAAGCCGGGACAGCAACGCTGGTTGCTGCCCCTGACCGATCCGTCGATGCTGGAAAGGGTCGAAAGATAAAAAATTGTCTACATTTTTTATTTCGATTGTACACATCGAAACCCTTGCAGGCCGTGGCTCTTGGCGGAAAGTCGTAGGTTAAAGGCCTTGACACAAGTGACCGGGCAGTCTTGTCGGCCCTTTGCTCTTTGCGTATCCTCGGCGGTCCGTCAGAACAGTAAATAGCGGAATGCCCACCATGTCAGATTTGAAAACTGCCGCTCTCGAATATCACGCTCAACCTCGTCCGGGGAAACTGAGCGTCGAGCTCACCAAACCTACCGCGACTGCTCGCGACCTGGCGCTGGCCTACAGCCCTGGCGTGGCTGAGCCGGTTCGCGAAATCGGTCGCGATCCGGAGCTGGCCTACAAGTACACCGGCAAGGGCAATCTGGTAGCAGTCATTTCCGACGGCACCGCCATCCTCGGCCTGGGTAACCTCGGCCCACTGGCCTCCAAACCGGTCATGGAAGGCAAGGGCGTTCTGTTCAAGCGTTTCGCCGGTATCGACGTGTTCGACATCGAAGTCGACTCCGAGAGCCCGCAAGCCTTCATCGACACCGTCAAGCGCATCTCGATCACCTTCGGTGGCATCAACCTGGAAGACATCAAGGCGCCAGAGTGCTTTGAAATCGAGCGCGCGCTGATCGAACAGTGCGACATCCCGGTATTCCACGATGACCAGCACGGCACCGCGATCGTTACCGCCGCCGGCATGATCAACGCCCTGGAAATCGCTGGCAAAACCCTGGCCGACGCCAAGATCGTCTGCCTGGGCGCCGGTGCCGCCGCCATCTCCTGCATGAAACTGCTGGTGAGCATGGGCGCACAGATCGAGAACATCTTCATGGTTGACCGTACTGGCGTGATCCACGCTGGCCGTGACGACCTGAACCAGTACAAGGCGGTGTTCGCCCACGCTACCGACAAGCGCACCCTGGCTGACGCCCTGCAAGGCGCTGACGTGTTCGTCGGCCTGTCCGGCCCGAACCTGCTGAGCCCTGAAGGCCTGAAGTCGATGGCGCCGAACCCGATCGTGTTCGCCTGCTCGAACCCTGATCCAGAGATCTCCCCGGAGCTGGCCCACGCCACCCGTAACGACGTGATCATGGCTACCGGTCGTTCCGACTACCCGAACCAGGTCAACAACGTACTGGGCTTCCCGTTCATCTTCCGCGGTGCCCTGGACGTTCGTGCCAAGCGCATCAACGAAGAAATGAAGATCGCCGCCGCCAACGCCCTGAAAGACCTGGCCAAGCTGCCAGTGCCTAAGGAAGTCTGCGCAGCCTACGGCGTCGACGCCCTGGAATTCGGCCGTGAGTACATCATTCCGAAGCCAATGGACGCTCGCCTGATCACCGTGGTTTCCGATGCCGTGGCCAAGGCTGCGATCGAGACCGGTGTGGCGACCCTGCCGTATCCGAAGAACTACCCGCTGAAAAGCGTGGATGACGTGTTCAACGGCTAAGCTGTTGTAGCGTCATAACAAAAAGCCCCGGCTCGCGAGAGTCGGGGCTTTTTTGTGGCGGATCGTCTGTGGGTGGGTGTTGGCTTCATCGCTGGCAAGGCCAGCTCCCACAAAGAATCTGTGGGAGCCTCTGTCATCAGAACAGATCGATCGGCGCCGCTTCGTCTGCTGGCAGCGGGCTGCCTGGTGCGCTGCCGTTACCCAGCTCGTTGACCGACGGCGGCGTGTCTTCGGCCTTGAACAGCTCGAAGTAGGCGTTCGGCGTGCTTGGCGTCGCCGCCCGGCCGCTGACCGGATCGACGCGCAGGCTGAGGATGCCTTCCGGCTCGGCCGGGGCATGGTTGGGCTTGTCTTTGAGTGCAGCGCCCATGTAGCTCATCCAGATCGGCAGGGCCACGGTGCCGCCATACTCGCGGCGGCCGAGGGTTTCCGGTTGGTCGAAGCCGGTCCAGACGGTGGTTACGTAGTCGGCGTTGTAGCCGGAGAACCAGGCGTCCTTGGATTCGTTGGTGGTACCGGTCTTGCCGGCAAGGTCGGTACGGCCCAGGGCCAGGGCGCGGCGCCCGGTACCGCGCTTGATCACGTCCTGGAGCATGCTGGTGAGGATATAGCTGGTGCGCCCGTCAATGATGCGCTCGGCCACGGCCGGCGGCTGGGCGACGGCGGCGGCCGGATCGCTGGCCACGGTGCTCAGGCCTTCGCCCGGCAGCTGGGTGCTGATCGGCTGCTCGGGGGCGGCGATGCCGGCTTCGACCTGTTCGCTTTGCGGGACCCGTGGCGGGTTGGCAGTGAACAGGGTCTCGCCGTTGCGGCTCTCGATGCGTTCGATCAGGTATGGGCTGATCTTGTAGCCGCCGTTGGCAAAGGTGCTCCAGCCGGTGGCGATTTCCATCGGCGTCAGGGTTGCGGTGCCCAGGGCCAGCGACAGGTTGGGCGGCAGGTCCTGCTTGTTGAAGCCGAACTTGCTGATGTAGTCGATGGTCGGGCCTACGCCCATGGCCTGCAGCAGGCGGATCGATACCAGGTTGCGCGACTTGTACAGCGCCTCGCGCATGCGGATCGGGCCGAGGAAGGTGTTGGTGTCGTTTTTCGGCCGCCAGACCTTGTCCAGGTATTCGTCGACAAATACGATCGGCGCGTCGTTGACCAGGCTGGCGGCGGTGTAGCCGTTGTCCAGCGCGGCGCTGTACACGAACGGCTTGAAGCTCGAGCCCGGCTGACGCTTGGCCTGCATGGCGCGGTTGTAGTTGCTCTGCTCGAACGAGAAACCGCCGACCAGGGCGCGGATCGCACCACTGTTCGGGTCCAGCGATACCAGCGCGCTCTGCGCCCCCGGCACCTGGCTGAATTTGAGGCTGCCGTCGTCCAGGCGCTGCACGCGAATCAGGTCGCCGACCTGGGCAACGTCGGCAGGCTGCTGTGGTGCACGGCCCTGGCTGTTGGTGTTGAGGAACGGGCGGGCCCACTTCATGGTCTCCCAGGCCACCGACTCCTGGTTACCGGCGCGGGTCAGCACCTGCAGGCCGGTCTTGCTGACTTCGGTGACGATCACCGGCTCCAGGCCGCCCAGCGGGCGTTGCTTGCTCAGTTCCTGCAGCCAGGCGTCACGGGTCTTACCCGGGAAGCGCGACTCGGGGCCGCGGTAACCATGACGCTCGTCGTAGGCGGTGAGGCCGTTGAGTACGGCTTTGTTGGCGATTTCCTGCAGGTCGCTCGGCACCGTGGTGGTGACGCGGAAGCCTTCGGTGTAGGCATCGCTGCCGTAGCGGCCGACCATTTCGGCGCGGGCCATCTCGGCGATGTAGGGTGCGTTAACTTCTGGGGTCGGCACGTGGTAGCTGGCGTTGATCGGTTCGGCCAATGCTGTCTGGTAGCTGGCTTCATCAATTTTGCCGAGCTTGTACATGCGCCCCAGGATCCAGTCGCGGCGCTCTTTGGCGCGCACCGGGTTGGCCAGTGGGTTGAAGCGCGACGGCGCTTTCGGCAGGCCGGCGATCATCGCCATCTGCGCCAGGCTGACATCGCGGATCGACTTGCCGTAGTACACCTGCGCGGCGGCCTCGATGCCGTAGGCGCGGTTGCCCAGGTAGATCTTGTTGACGTACAGCTCGAGGATCTCGTCCTTGGTCAGTTCGCGTTCGATCTGCAGGGCCAGGAGAATCTCGTTGGTCTTGCGCGAGAAGCTGCGTTCGCTGCTGAGGAAGAAGTTCTTCGCCACCTGCATGGTGATGGTGCTGCCGCCGGTCTGGATGTGCCCGGACTTGAGCAATTGTGTTGCAGCACGCATCAGGCTGCTGGGGTCAACGCCGTAGTGATTGGCGAAATTGTCGTCTTCAGCCGACAGCAAAGCCTGGATGAAATGCGGCGGAATGTCGGCAAAACGGATGGGCGAGCGGCGCATTTCGCCGAACTCGGCGATCAGCTTGCCGTCGCTGCTGTAGACCCGCAAAGGGATCTGCAACTGGATGCTTCTGAGGGCCTCTACCGAGGGCAAGCTGGGGCTAAGATACAGAAATGCGCCGCTCAGACCGAGCACGAGCGCGCAGATGACTGCGACGAAAGACCACCAGAAGAACTTCAGCAGGCGTATCAAGGCTTTAGGGCGTCCAGATAAAAGAATGGGTTGCGCGCGGGGCCAGCGGACAAAGGATAAACGCTGGGCATTATAAGCATTTTTCAACTCGCCGCGTTACGCACGCGGCTGTCGCCAGCAAGGAAAAAACCAATGCTTGGACGCTTCGGCATGGATGCCGGTTCACTCCTGGGGGTAGAAATTGCCCCGCCGTCTATCCGACTGGTGCAATTGCACCGGCGCAAAGGCGCGTGGCGCGTGCGGGCCTGGGCGCTTGAACCGCTGCCTGTCGGGGCCATGCTCGACGGCTGGATTGCCGACCCTGAGGTGGTCGGCCTGGCCCTGAAACGCGCGCTGCAGCGCAGTGGCAGCCGCTGTCGGCAAGCCGCCGTGGCCTTGCCGGCGGCGCGGGCTATCAGCAAATCGATAAGCCTGCCAGCGGGTCTGGCCGATGCTGAAGTGGCTGCGCAGGTGCACGATGCCGCTGAGCAGTTCATTCCCTTCGACCTTGAAGACACCGCGCTGGATTACCGGCTGCAGGCGCCGGCTGGCGCTGATGCGGTGAGCGTTCAGGTCGCGGCCTGTCATCGCGGTTTGCTGGAAACACTTGAGGCCACCTTTGAAGTCGCCGGGCTCAATGCACGGGTGCTGGAGATCGATAGCCAGGCGCTGCGGCGTGCTCCGGCAGTAGCGCTCGACGCCGAACTGGACCACGCGGGCTCGAGCCTGAGCGTGGCCTGCGCCCTGGCCATGGGCGGCGTGCGACTTAATTTGTTGCCATGGCGCGAGCGCCGCCAGCGTCTGCGTACTCGAGGGTTTCAGGCAGGCTGTGCAAGTGTTGTGCTGCTGGTTGCCGTTGCCAGTGGTCTCATCGACCAGCATTTTCGTGGCGTCATGCAGCAGCAGTCGCTCAGCCCGCCCGGCGGGCAACTGGAGCCCGAGGCTTTGCGGCAGGAACTGAGGCAGTTGCAACGCTTGCAGGCTGGCCGGCATTTCGCCGTGGATGTCTTCGAGCAGGTTGAGCGGGCCATGCCCGATGGCGTGTACCTGACCGCACTGAGCCAGGAGCCAGCTGGGCTGAGGCTTGCCGGCATGGCCGGTTCGGCTGCCCTGGTTGCGGAACTGGCAGACCGCCTGAAGTCTTCATCCTTGATCAGTACTGCCGAATTGCAGCAGCTAAGTGCGGTCGAGGAGGGGCATGCGTTTGAGCTGGTAGCAGCCCTTGAGGTTGCACCTTGAGCTTCTGCGGTGTGCTGGCAAGTCGAGCCTGGCCAGTACAGGCGTTGATACTGACGGGCTTGCTGGCGCTTCTGGCAGGCCTGGCTTACGCCGTGCATTTACGGCCGCTGATGACGCAGGCGGCGCTGATGGTCGATGCCTTGGCGCACGCCAACGCAGACAGCGTTGAGCCAACGGCCGAATTGCACAGCGGCTTGCAGCAAGCGCGCTGGCAATTGTCGGCAGGGAGCGCCGAGCCTGCCGTGTTCGAGTTGCTCTCCCGCCTGGCCGAGGCCCATGAAGTGGCCATTGAACAGTTGCAGGTAGTCCAAGCGTCGACCGCTGAGCATTACTTGGAACTGCCCGTGCAACTGCGCTTGCGTGGCGCCTTTTCGGCGCTTGCCGAATTTTTCGCGGACCTGGCCGCGCAGCCGCGGCTGATTACCGTGCAAGGGCTTTCGCTGAAGCCGGCCGATGCGCAGTTGCTGCACATGGAATTGCAGGTTCGCTCATACCAGCCTCGCTCGCAGCCGCAGTTGGCCCCTGGCGCGCAGCCACAGGCGGCGCAGCGACGGCCGGTTGCGATGCTGCGCAATCCATTCGCTCCATCTGCGCTGGCGGTGCAGGCCGATGTCTTGCAGCGCCTGGCGCTGGAGCAGCTGGAAATGGTCGGCAGCCTCGCCAGTCGCGGCGTGCGCTACGCGCTGATCCAGGCTGATGGCCGCGTGCATCGGCTGCAGGTCGGTGACCGCTTGGGTCGTGACCAGGGGCAGGTGGCCGAGATTGGCGAGCGCCATGTCGAGGTCATCCAGCAGGTTTTTGTTGCCGGCCAAGGCTGGCAAGCGCGGCGGCGAACTCTCGCCCTGCGCTGAAGGTGCCGACCAGGGAGGTCATCGATGGGCAAGGGAGCTGTGGTTGCGGTGCTGATAGGCTGTTGCCTGTCTGCCGGCGCGTTTGCGGGCAAGCAACTGTACGGCGGTGAGCCGCTGTCATTGAATTTTCAGGATGTCGAGGTGCGTACGGTACTGCAGGTGCTGGCTGATTTTTCCGGGGTCAACCTGGTGGCCAGTGATGCGGTGCAGGGCAAGGTGACCTTGCGCTTGCAGGATGTGCCCTGGGACCAGGCGCTGGAGCTGGTGCTGCGCAGCAAGGGCCTGGAGCAGCGCAAGGATGGCAATGTATTGCTGGTCGCACCGCTTGCCGAACTGGCCGGGTCCGCGCCGTCGCGGCGCGAGCTGATACCGATCCACCACGCCAGGGCCACCGATATCGCCGAGCTTTTCCACAGCCTGATGGCCCATGAGGCCGGCGGCGCCAGCCATGGTTCGCTAAGTGTCGATGAGCGCACCAACACCCTGGTCGCCAGCCAGTCGCCGGAACGTCTGGAAGAGCTGCGCAGGTTGATCGGCGAACTCGATGTGCCGGTACGCCAGGTCATGATCGAGGCGCGGATCGTCGAGGCCAACGTCGATTTTGAAAAGAGCCTGGGTGTGCGCTGGGGCGGCCAGGTGCAGCTGGGCAAGGGCTTGAGCCTGGGCGGTGGCGATACCTTCGTCGACCTTGGCGCGGACCGGGCATCGTCGAGTATCGGCTTTGGCCTGGTGCGCAACAGTGCGCTGCTCGACCTGGAACTGAGCGCCATGGAGCGCACCGGCAACGGCGAAATCATTTCCCAGCCCAAGGTCGTCACCGCTGACAAGGAAACTGCGCGGATCCTCAAGGGCACCGAGGTGCCGTATCAGGAAACCAGCGGCAGCGGCGCTACCTCGGTGACCTTCCGCGAGGCCTCGCTGTCCCTTGAGGTCACCCCGCAGATCACCCCGGACAACCGGGTAATCATGGTAGTCAAGGTGACCAAGGACGAGCCCGACTACCTCAACGCCCTGGATCACGTGCCGGCGATCCGTAAAAACGAGGTCAACGCCAAGGTGCGTATCAATGATGGTGAGACCATCGTCATCGGCGGCGTGTACTCGACGGTGCAAAGTAAAGTTGTCGACAAGGTGCCATTTTTCGGCGATGTGCCGTATGTTGGGCGGCTGTTTCGTCGCGATGTTCTACAAGAGAAAAAATCCGAGCTGCTGGTCTTCCTGACTCCGCGTATCATGAGTGACCAGGCGATTGCTGTGAGTCGTTGATTCTGTGCGAAATTTGATACTTGTGGGGCCGATGGGTGCTGGCAAAAGCACCATCGGCCGCCTGCTGGCCAAAGAGCTGCGCCTGCCGTTCAAGGATTCCGACAAGGAAATTGAATTGCGCACCGGCGCCAATATCCCGTGGATCTTCGATAAGGAAGGCGAGCCGGGCTTTCGTGACCGCGAGCAGGCGATGATCGCCGAGCTCTGCGCGTTCGATGGCGTGGTGCTGGCTACCGGTGGCGGCGCGGTAATGCGCGATGCCAACCGTCAGGCCCTGCATGCCGGCGGGCGAGTGGTGTACCTGCACGCCTCGGTCGAGCAGCAGGTCGGACGCACCTCGCGTGATCGCAACCGGCCGTTGCTGCGTACCGCCAACCCGGAGGCGACTTTGCGCGCGCTGCTGGAAGTTCGTGACCCGCTTTATCGCGAGATCGCCGATCTGGTGGTGGAAACCGACGAACGGCCACCGCGAATGGTGGTGCAGGATATTCTCGAGCGCTTGCAGAAGTTGCCGCCCCGTTAAGCCAGGACTATCCTCGGCGACCAGTCATGCCGTGACAGGGCACACCGTTATCGCGCGGTTCGAGCCATCGATGCCGCGCCTAGTTCATTGTGGGGACACATGCAGACACTAAAGGTCGAATTGGGCGAACGTAGCTACCCGATCTACATTGGCGAAGGCCTGCTGGATCAACCTGAACTGCTGGCGCCGCATATCGCTGGCCGGCAGGTCGCCATCGTGTCCAACGAGACTGTCGCACCCCTCTATCTCGAACGCCTGAGCAAGACCCTGGGTGCCTATTCGGTACTGCCGGTGGTGTTGCCCGACGGCGAGGCCTACAAGAACTGGGAAACCCTGCAGTTGATCTTCGATGCGCTGCTGACCGCCCGCCACGACCGCCGCACTACCGTGGTAGCGCTTGGCGGCGGGGTGATCGGCGACATGGCCGGCTTTGCCGCCGCCTGCTACCAGCGCGGCGTGGATTTCATCCAGGTGCCGACTACCTTGTTGTCCCAGGTCGATTCGTCGGTAGGCGGCAAGACCGGCATCAACCACCCGCTGGGCAAGAACATGGTCGGTGCCTTCTATCAGCCCAACGCGGTGCTGATCGACACCCGCAGCCTCAATAGCCTGCCGCCGCGCGAGCTGTCGGCGGGCCTGGCCGAAGTGATCAAATACGGCCTGATTTGTGACGAACCCTTCCTTGGCTGGCTCGAAGAGCATATGCAGGCCTTGCGCGGCCTTGACCAGGTGGCGCTGACCGAGGCCATTCGTCGTTCCTGCGCGGCCAAGGCTGCGGTAGTGGGCGCCGATGAGCGCGAGTCGGGCGTGCGTGCCACGCTGAACCTGGGCCACACCTTCGGTCACGCCATCGAGACCCACATGGGCTATGGTGTGTGGCTTCACGGTGAGGCCGTCGCGGCGGGCACTGTAATGGCCCTGGAAATGTCCATGCGCCTGGGCTGGATCAGCCAGCAGGAGCGTGACCGTGGTATCCGTCTGTTCCAGAACGCAGGCTTGCCGGTGGTGCCGCCCGCCGAGATGACCCCGGCGCAGTTCATGGAACACATGGCAGTAGATAAAAAGGTACTCGACGGTCGTCTGCGTCTGGTCCTGCTGCGCCGCATGGGCGAAGCGGTGGTCACCGACGACTATCCGAAAGAGATTCTTCAGGCCACGCTGGCCGCGGATTACCGCGCGATCGTGGCCCAGCTTTGAGGTTGATGAGCGTCCGATGACTAGTTTGCATGCCGACGAGGCCTTTCTCGGCCATTACCAGTTGAACCACGACCCCTTCGCTGCACGGGTGCCGGGTTTCAAATTCTTCCCAGCCCAGCGCAAGCCGGTACTCGGCCAATTGCACCACCTGGCCCGCTACAGCCAGTTGCTGCTGGTGGTCACTGGCCCTCAAGGCAGTGGCAAGACCCTGCTGCGCCAGGCCCTGGTGGCCAGCACCAACAAGCAATCGGTGCAGAGCGTGGTGGTTTCCGCCCGTGGCGCCAGCGATGCCGCCAGCCTGCTCGGCCAGGTGGCCCAGTCATTGGGCGTGGCCCAGGCTGAAGTCCCGGACATCCTTGCCCAGGTGGTACAACTGGCGCTGACCGGGCAGGAAGTCTATCTGCTGGTGGACGATGCGGAACAACTTGGCGAGTCGGCACTCCAAGCCTTGCTGGAGTTGGCGGCGGGTACCCCGGAAGGGCGTCCGCATGTCTTCCTGTTTGGCGAGCCGTCACTGATCGCCGGGCTGGAAGAGCTCAATGCCGAGCAGGAGCGCTTTCATGTCATCGAGCTTGAGCCCTACAGCGAAGAAGAAACCCGTGAATACCTCGAGCAGCGCCTGGAAGGTGCCGGGCGGGGCATCGAAGTGTTCAGCAGTGAGCAGATCGTTGATATTCACCAAAACTCTGACGGCTGGCCCGGGACTATCAACCAGGTTGCCCGCGATACCTTGATCGAAGCCATGATCGCCAGCCGGACCACGGCGAAGCGACCATCAATGGGGTTCAATATGCCGAAGAAACATGTGCTGGCGCTGTCTGCAGTTGTCGTGGTCGCCGTCGCGGCCGCCGTGCTGATGCCGAAGAAGGGTGATCAGGCGCCAACTGCCCCTGCCGAACAGGCGCAACTGCCGCTGGGCGAAGGTCAGCCAGGCAATGCCCAATCGAACAACGGCGGCCCGGCGATCGAATTCGCCGGCAATTCGCAGCCGATGCCACTGCCGCTGGTAGGTCAGTCGCAACCGGTCATGCGTGGCCCGCTGGCCGAGTCTACCGGCATGGGTGAAGGCGAAGAGTCGACGCCAGCCGGCGAAACCGCGCTGCAGCCGTCTACTCCGCCGACCGTCACCACTATCGCGCCACCGGCAGGTGTCACCGCTGGCCCCGCACCAACCCCTGCGCAACCGGTTGCACCTGTGCAGCAGTCGGTAGCACCTGTTGCCAGCAAGCCGGTTGCTCCTGCAGCCAAGCCTGCGCCAACCCAGGTTGCAACCGCCAAGCCTGCGCCCAAGCCTGTCGAGAAGCCGGCCGCCAAGCCCGCAGCCGGTGGTAGCTGGTACGCCGGGCAGAAGCCGGGCAATTATGTCGTGCAAATCCTCGGCACCAGCTCCGAAGCATCGGCCCAGGCCTACGTCAAGGCTCAGGGTGGCGACTATCGCTACTTCAAGAAAACCCTGCAGGGCAAGCCGCTGTACGTCATCACCTACGGCAACTTCGCCAGCCGTGATGCCGCCCTGGCTGCAATCAAGGCCTTGCCAGCCAAGGTCCAGGCTGGTAAACCTTGGCCTCGTACCGTCGCCAGCGTCCAACAAGAACTGGCCTCGACCCGCTGATATAGCCTGGTGGCACTACCCCCGCCACCTGCTGAGCGACTCCTGAACATCGGTCAAGCCTGCTGCGTACTGCGCGGCAGGCTTTTCTGTCCCAGACTGCCGGCCACAAGCCGTTCTTGCAGTCCAGGCTGAAACGCTTCAGACTCAAGCCATGCCGTTACCACGGCGCACGCTTAAAAACATTCAAAAATGCGACATGGACTTACGGCAATTCGTCGTAAATTTGTGGGCTTCCCTGTCGCTGTGCAACAATGGCTCCCCTATTGCCCCCGCAAAGCTGGCATTCGTTCGGCGTGGATGGTAAGTGGTTGTACTAAAAAAAGATTTGCCTTGGTGAGAGGCGAACCTGGTGAGAAAGTGTCTATGAAAACAGGTCTGTACCATCCCGAAGAATTCAAGGATAACTGTGGTTTCGGCCTGATCGCCCATATGACGGGCGAACCCAGCCACCACCTTTTGCAAACGGCCATCCAGGCCCTGACCTGCATGACCCACCGCGGTGGGATCAACGCCGACGGCAAGACCGGCGACGGTTGCGGTCTGCTCATGCAAAAGCCCGATCAGTTCCTGCGTGCCGTGGCCCGCGAACAGTTCGCCACTGAGCTGCCCAAGCAATATGGGGTCGGCATGGTGTTCTTCAATCAGGACAACGCCAAGGCTGAAGCCGCGCGCGCCAACATGAACCGCGAGATCCTCGCGGCCGGCCTGCAACTGGTGGGCTGGCGCAAAGTGCCGATCGACACCAGCGTCCTCGGCCGCCTGGCCCTGGAGCGCCTGCCGCAGATCGAGCAGGTGTTCATTGGCGGTGAAGGCCTGAGCGATCAGGAATTCGCCATCAAGCTGTTCAGTTCGCGTCGTCGCTCTTCGGTGGCCAACGCCGCCGACACCGACCACTACATCTGCAGCTTTTCGCACAAAACCATCATCTACAAAGGCCTGATGATGCCGGCGGACCTCGCCGCCTTCTATCCGGACCTCAGCGACGAGCGCCTGCAAACCGCGATCTGCGTGTTCCACCAGCGCTTCTCCACCAACACCCTGCCGAAATGGCCGCTGGCGCAGCCGTTCCGCTTCCTCGCCCACAACGGCGAGATCAACACCATCACCGGTAACCGCAACTGGGCCCAGGCGCGGCGCACCAAGTTCGCCAACGACCTGATCCCGGACCTCGAAGAACTCGGCCCGCTGGTCAACCGCGTCGGTTCCGACTCCTCGAGCATGGACAACATGCTCGAACTGATGGTCACCGGCGGCATCGACCTGTTCCGCGGCGTGCGCATGATCATTCCGCCGGCGTGGCAGAACGTCGAGACCATGGACGCCGACCTGCGCGCGTTCTACGAATACAACTCCATGCACATGGAAGCATGGGACGGCCCGGCCGGCGTGGTACTGACCGAAGGCCGCCATGCGGTGTGCCTGCTCGACCGCAACGGCCTGCGCCCGGCGCGCTGGGTCACCACCAAGAACGGCTACATCACCCTGGCGTCGGAAATCGGCGTGTGGGACTACAAGCCTGAAGACGTGATCGCCAAGGGCCGGGTCGGCCCGGGGCAGATCTTTGCCGTGGACACCGAAACCGGGCAAATCCTCGACACCGACGCCATCGACAACCGCCTCAAGTCGCGCCATCCGTACAAGCGCTGGCTGCGCCAGAATGCCCTGCGCATCCAGGCCGACCTCAGCGATGACCAGGGCGTGGCCAGCTACGATGCTGACCAGCTCAAGCAGTATATGAAGATGTTCCAGGTCACCTTCGAAGAGCGTGACCAGGTGCTGCGTCCGCTCGGCGAACAAGGCCAGGAAGCGGTCGGCTCGATGGGCGACGACACGCCGATGGCGATTCTTTCGCAGCGCGTGCGCTCGACCTACGACTACTTTCGCCAGCAATTCGCCCAGGTCACCAACCCGCCGATCGACCCGCTGCGTGAAGCGATCGTCATGTCGCTGGAGATCTGCCTGGGCGCCGAGCGCAACATCTTCCAGGAATCCCCAGAGCACGCCTCGCGGGTGATCCTCAGCTCGCCGGTGATCTCGCCCGCCAAGTGGCGCTCGCTGATGAACCTCGACCGCCCCGGCTTCGAGCGTCAGTTGATCGACCTCAACTACGTCGAGAGCCTGGGCCTGGAAGCGGCGGTGCGCAACATCGCCGATCAGGCCGAAGAAGCCGTGCGCAGCGGCAAGACCCAGCTGGTGCTGAGCGACCGCCATATCGCCCCGGGCAAACTGCCGGTGCATGCCTCGCTGGCCGTTGGTGCGGTGCATCACCGCCTGACTGAACTGGGCTTGCGCTGCGACAGCAACATCCTGGTGGAAACCGCCACCGCCCGCGACCCGCATCACTTTGCCGTGCTGATCGGCTTCGGCGCTTCGGCGGTGTACCCGTATCTGGCCTACGAAGTGCTGGCCGACCTGATCCGTACCGGCGAAGTGCTCGGTGATCTTGAAGAAGTCTTCAAGTATTACCGCAAGGGCATCTCCAAGGGCCTGTTGAAGATCCTCTCGAAGATGGGCATCTCGACCGTCGGTTCCTACCGGGGTGCACAGCTGTTCGAAGCCGTCGGCCTTTCGGAAGAAGTGGTCAACCTGAGCTTCCGTGGCGTTGCCAGCCGCCTCAAGGGCGCACGCTTCGTCGACATCGAGAACGAGCAGAAGCTGCTCGCCGCCGAAGCCTGGAGCGCGCGCAAGCCGATCCAGCAGGGTGGCCTGCTGAAGTTCGTCCACGGTGGCGAGTACCACGCCTACAACCCGGACGTGGTCAACACCCTGCAGGCCGCCGTGCAGCAGGGCGACTACGCCAAGTTCAAGGAATACACCGCACTGGTCGACAAGCGCCCGGTGTCGATGATCCGCGACCTGCTCAAGGTGAAAACCCTGGAGCAGCCGCTGGAGTTGAGCGAGATCGAACCGCTGGAAGCGATCCTCAAGCGCTTCGACTCGGCCGGTATCTCCCTCGGCGCGCTGTCGCCGGAAGCCCATGAAGCCCTTGCCGAGGCGATGAACCGCCTGGGCGCGCGCTCCAATTCCGGTGAGGGCGGCGAAGACCCGGCCCGCTACGGGACGATCAAGAGCTCGAAGATCAAGCAGGTGGCCACCGGCCGTTTTGGCGTCACTCCCGAGTACCTGGTCAACGCCGAAGTGCTGCAGATCAAGGTTGCCCAGGGCGCCAAGCCGGGTGAAGGCGGGCAGTTGCCAGGCGGCAAGGTCAACGGCCTGATCGCCCGGCTGCGTTACGCCGTGCCTGGCGTGACCCTGATTTCGCCACCGCCGCACCACGACATCTACTCGATCGAAGACCTCTCGCAGCTGATCTTCGACCTCAAGCAGGTCAACCCGCAGGCGCTGGTCTCGGTCAAGCTGGTGGCAGAAGCCGGTGTTGGCACCATCGCCGCCGGCGTGGCCAAGGCCTATGCCGACCTGATCACCATCTCCGGCTACGACGGCGGCACCGGCGCTTCGCCGCTGACCTCGATCAAGTACGCCGGTGCGCCGTGGGAACTGGGCCTGGCCGAAACCCACCAGACCCTGCGCGGCAACGATCTGCGCGGCAAGGTCCGGGTGCAGACCGACGGCGGCCTGAAAACCGGCCTGGACGTGATCAAGGCGGCCATCCTCGGCGCCGAAAGCTTCGGTTTCGGTACCGCGCCGATGATCGCCCTGGGCTGCAAATACCTGCGTATCTGTCACCTGAACAACTGCGCCACCGGCGTCGCCACCCAGAACGACAAGCTGCGCAAGGATCACTACATCGGCACCGTCGACATGGTGGTAAATTTCTTCACCTACGTCGCCGAAGAAACCCGCGAGTGGCTGGCCAAGCTGGGCGTGCGCAGCCTCGGCGAGCTGATCGGGCGTACCGACCTGCTGGAAATGCTCCCCGGCGAAACCGAGAAGCAGAAGCACCTGGACCTCAGCCCGTTGCTGGGCAGCCCGCACGTGCCGGCCGACAAGCCGCAGTTCTGTGAAGTCGACCGCAACCCGCCGTTCGACAAGGGCGTGCTGGCCGAGAAAATGGTCGACATGGCCCTGCCGGCCATTCGCGACCTGTCGGGCGCCGAGTTCGAGCTGGACATCTGCAACTGCGACCGCTCCATCGGCGCGCGGATCTCCGGCGAAATCGCCCGTCTGCACGGCAACCAGGGCATGGCCAAGGCACCGATCACTTTCCGCTTCAAGGGCACTGCCGGGCAGAGCTTCGGGGTGTGGAACGCCGGTGGCCTGAACATGTACCTCGAAGGCGATGCCAACGACTACGTCGGCAAAGGCATGACCGGTGGCAAGCTGGTGATTGTGCCGCCTGCGGGCAGCCCGTTCGCCACCCAGCACAGCGCCATCATCGGTAACACCTGCCTGTATGGTGCCACGGGCGGCAAGCTGTTCGCCGCCGGTACCGCGGGCGAGCGCTTTGCCGTGCGCAACTCCGGTGCCCACGCGATTGTCGAGGGCACGGGCGATCACTGCTGTGAGTACATGACCGGTGGCTTTGTCTGCGTTCTGGGCAAGACCGGCTACAACTTCGGCTCGGGCATGACCGGTGGTTTTGCCTACGTGCTGGACATGGACAACAGCTTCGTCGACAAGCTCAACCACGAACTGGTCGAGATCCAGCGCATCAGCGGCGAGGCCATGGAGGCTTATCGCAGCCACCTGCAGCGCGTGCTGGCTGAATACGTCGAAGAAACCAACAGCGAATGGGGTCGTGAGCTCTGGGAAAACCTGGACGATTACGTGCGGCGCTTCTGGCTGGTCAAGCCGAAGGCGGCCAACCTGAAGAACCTGCTGTCCAGCACCCGTGCCAACCCGCAGTAGCGGCAAGCGGCAAGCCTCAAGCTGCAAGTTCAAAGCAGTACGAGGTTTGCCGGCCCACGTGATCGTCTTGCAGCTTGCAGCTTGAAGCTAGCAACTGCGGTAAAGAGGTATTGAAAATGGCTGAACGTCTCAGCAATGACTTCCAGTTCATCGAGGTCGGGCGCAAGGATCCGAAGAAGAAACTGTTGCGTCAACGCAAGAAAGAGTTCGTGGAAATCTACGAACCCTTCAAACCCCAGCAATCGGCCGAGCAGGCCCACCGCTGCCTGGGTTGTGGCAACCCGTACTGCGAGTGGAAGTGCCCGGTGCACAACTTCATCCCCAACTGGTTGAAGCTGGTTTCCGAAGGCAACATCCTCGCCGCCGCGGAGCTGTCGCATCAGACCAACACCCTGCCGGAAGTCTGCGGCCGGGTGTGCCCGCAGGACCGCCTGTGCGAGGGTGCCTGTACCCTTAACGACGGCTTCGGCGCGGTGACCATCGGTTCGGTGGAGAAGTACATCACCGACACCGCCTTCGCCATGGGCTGGCGCCCGGACATGTCCAAGGTCAAGCCGACCGGCAAGCGCGTCGCCATCATCGGCGCCGGCCCGGCCGGCCTGGGCTGCGCCGACGTACTGGTGCGCGGCGGGGTAACCCCGGTGGTGTTCGACCGCAACCCGGAAATCGGCGGCTTGCTGACCTTCGGCATCCCCGAGTTCAAGCTGGAAAAGACCGTGCTGAGCAATCGCCGCGAAGTCTTCACCGGCATGGGCATCGAGTTCCGTCTCAATACCGAGGTGGGCAAGGATGTCAGCATGGAGCAACTGCTCGAGGAATACGATGCGGTGTTCATGGGCATGGGCACCTACACCTACATGAAGGGCGGCTTCCCCGGTGAAGACCTGCCGGGCGTGCACGATGCCCTGGACTTCCTGGTGGCCAACGTCAACCGCAACCTGGGCTTTGAAAAGTCGCCGGAAGATTTCGTCGACATGAAGGGCAAGAAGGTCGTGGTCCTCGGTGGTGGCGACACGGCGATGGACTGCAACCGCACCTCCATCCGCCAGGGCGCCAAGGCCGTGACCTGTGCCTACCGTCGTGACGAGGCGAACATGCCCGGCTCGCGCAAAGAGGTGAAGAACGCCAAGGAAGAGGGGGTGAAGTTCCTCTACAACCGCCAGCCGATCGCGATCGTCGGGGAAGACAAGGTCGAAGGTGTGAAGGTGGTCGAGACCCGTCTCGGCGAGCCGGACGCCCGTGGCCGCCGCAGCCCCGAGCCGATCCCGGGTTCCGAAGAGATCATCCCGGCCGATGCCGTGGTCATCGCCTTCGGTTTCCGTCCGAGCCCGGCGCCGTGGTTCGAGCAGTTCAGCATCCAGACCGACAGCCAGGGCCGCGTGGTGGCGCCGGAGAAGAACACCTACAAGCACCAGACCAGCAACCCGAAGATCTTCGCCGGTGGCGACATGGTCCGCGGTTCCGACCTGGTGGTGACGGCGATCTTCGAGGGGCGCAATGCCGCCGAGGGGATCTTGGATTACCTGGGCGTCTGAAACAGCTTCGCGGGACAAGCCCGCTCCTACAGAACCTGTGTAGGAGCGGGCTTGACCCGCGATGAATTCAACAAAATCTATTGACCTGTCACAAGTCGATAGACAAAAGGCACGGTTGATACCGTGCCTTTTACGTTGGGCTCTGAGAAAATGCCCCCACTTTTTTTCCGGATGCCGACATGACTGCCTTGAAGAACGATCGTTTTCTGCGCGCCCTGCTCAAGCAACCCGTAGACGTCACCCCGGTGTGGATGATGCGCCAGGCCGGCCGCTACCTGCCGGAATACCGCGCCAGCCGCGCCAAGGCCGGCGACTTCATGAGCCTGTGCATGAACCCGCAGTTTGCCTGCGAGGTCACCCTGCAGCCGCTGGACCGCTACCCGCTGGACGCCGCGATCCTGTTCTCGGACATCCTCACCATCCCTGACGCTATGGGCCAGGGCCTGTATTTCGAAACCGGCGAAGGCCCGCGCTTCAAGAAGGTCGTCAGCACCCTGGCCGATATCGAGGCGCTGCCGATCCCTGATCCGCAAAAGGACCTGGGCTACGTCATGGACGCGGTCAGCACCATCCGCCGCGAGCTCAACGGCCGCGTGCCGCTGATCGGCTTCTCCGGCAGCCCCTGGACGCTGGCCACCTACATGGTCGAAGGCGGCTCGTCGAAAGACTTCCGCAAGACCAAGGCCATGCTCTACGACAACCCGCAAGCCATGCACCTGCTGCTCGACAAACTCGCGCAGTCGGTCATCAGCTACCTCAACGGGCAGATCCTCGCCGGCGCACAAGCGGTGCAGATCTTCGACACCTGGGGCGGCAACCTGTCGGCGGCGGCCTACCAGGAGTTCTCCCTGGCCTACATGCGCAAGATCGTCAGCGGCCTGATCCGCGAGCACGAAGGGCGCAAGGTGCCGGTCATTCTCTTCACCAAGAACGGCGGCCTGTGGCTGGAAAGCATCGCCGATGCCGGCGCTGATGCCCTGGGCCTGGACTGGACCTGCGACATCGGCGAAGCCCGTCAGCGCGTCGGCAGCAAGGTTGCCCTGCAGGGCAACATGGACCCGACCGTGCTGTACGCCAAGCCTGAGGCCATTCGTGCCGAAGTCGGGCGCATCCTCGCCAGCTACGGCAAGGGCAGCGGTCATGTGTTCAACCTTGGCCACGGCATCACCCCCGAGGTTGATCCGGAGCACGCCGGCGCGTTCATCAACGCTGTGCACGAGCTGTCGGCGCAATACCACTAGTAGGCGCGGGCTTGACCCGCGATTGCGACCTGACTGAACCAGCGCAATCGCGGGGTAAGCCCGCTCCCACAGCCATTAAGGTTCAATTCAGCCTGCCTGGGTAATCTGGCTCCATCGAAACCCAGACAGGATCTTCACCATGAAAACCCGTTACCTCGCTCTGCTGCTTGCCCCGCTGTTCAGCACCGCTGCCCTGGCCGCCGGCTACACCGGCCCTGGCGCCCAGTCGGTGACCACGGTGGCCGCCGCTAACGACGCCGCTGACGACACCCCGGTTGTGCTGCAAGGCTACGTCATCAAGAAAGTGAACAACGATGACAAGTACGAGTTCAAGGACACCACCGGCACCATCACCGTCGAGATCGATGACGAAGACCTGCCGCCGGTGGCCTTCAACGACAAGACCAAGGTCAAGCTGACCGGTGAAGTCGAGAAGCACCTGATGAGCCGTGAAGTGGATGTCGACCTGGTTGAAGTGATCAACTGATCCAGTGGCAGGCCAGCTCCTGTGGGAGCCGGCCTTGCCGGCGATGGGCCGCGCAGCGGCCCTGAGCTCAAGCCTTGGCCGGCAACCGGCTCAAGTGCACTGCCACCAGCAACGCCACCACCAGCAAGCTGCTGATGAACAGGCCGATGCCGTTCCACCCCGCCTGATGCCAGAACACCCCGCCCGCTGTACCCGCCACACTCGACCCCGCGTAGTAACTGAACAGGTACAACGACGACGCCTGGCCCTTGGCCTTGGTCGCCCGGCGGCCGATCCAGCTGCTGGCCACCGAATGCGCGCCGAAAAAGCCGAAGGTGAACACCAGCATGCCGACGATAATCAGCGCCAAGGGGCTGAGCAGGGTCATCAACAAGCCGCTGAACATCAGCAAAATGGTTGCCCAGAACACCTTGCGCCGGCCCAGCTTGTCGGCCAGGGCGCCGATCTGCGCCGAGCTGTAGATGCCCGACAGGTACACCACCGACAGCAGCCCGACCAGCGCCTGGCTCATGTGATAGGGTTCGGCCAGCAGGCGATAGCCGATGTAGTTGAACAGGGTGACGAACGCGCCCATCAGCAGGAAGGCTTCGAGGAACAGCCACGGCAGGCCAGCATCGCGAAAGTGCAGGGTGAAGCCATCAAGCAGGCTGCGCGGGTGCAGCGAGCGCGGGCGGAAGTTGCGCGATTCGGGGAGGATCTTCCAGAACACCGCCGCAGCAATCAGCGCCAGGCCACCGATCACCAACATCGCCGTGTGCCAGCTGACAAAGTCGATCAGCACCCCGGTGATCAACCGCCCGCTCATGCCGCCGATGGCATTGCCACCGATGTACAGGCCCATGGCCAGGCCAATGTGCTGGGGGTGGATCTCTTCGCTCAGGTACGTCATGGCTACCGCCGCCAGGCCGCTGAGCGACAACCCGAGCAGCGCGCGGGTCAGCAGCACGCCCTGCCAGCTGGGCATCAGGGCGCTGACGATGGTGCACAGCGCGGCGCAGAACAGGGCGAAGACCATCACTGGCTTGCGCCCGATGCGGTCGGAAATCGGCCCGGTGATCAGCAGCCCGAAGGCCAGCATGCCGGTGGACACCGAGAGGATCAGGCTGCTCTGCGCGGCGCTGATGGAAAATTCCTGCGACAGCAGCGGCATCATTGGCTGCACGCAATACAGCAGGGCAAAGGTGGCAAAGCCGCCGCAGAACAGCGCCAGTACGGTGCGCAAAAAGGCCGGAGTGCCTTTTTCGATCCAGCTTTCATTGAGGGTGGCGACGATTTCGTCGAGCGGAGCAGGGGGCAGTTCGTGGGCGTGTGGCGCAACAGCAGTTTTCACGGGGGACCTCGGGGGCGCTACGGCCTGTCAGGCAGTGAAAAAAGCATATAGCTGGCTAATGATCATTTCCAATATATTGTTCGACCTGTTTAAGAGGTTTTACGACCTATTGGAGCCGCCATGGAACTGCGTCACCTGCGCTACTTCATTGCCGTCGCCGAAGAGCTGCATTTTGGCCGGGCGGCGCAGAACCTGGGGATCTCCCAACCACCGTTGAGCCAGCAAATTCAGGCCCTGGAGCAGGAGCTGGGGGCGCGCCTGTTCGAGCGTACCAATCGTCGGGTCGAGCTCAGCGAGGCCGGGCGGCTATTCCTTGAAGAGGCGCGGCTGGTGCTGGCGCAGGTCGACAAGGCCGCCGATGTCGCCCGGCGCGCGCAATTGGGCGAACTGGGCGAGATGAAGATCGGTTTCACGTCATCGGCGCCGTTCAATTCGAGCATCCCCAAGGCCATTCACGCCTTTCGCCAGCGCTTCCCGGCCGTGCACCTGAACCTCAAGGAAATGAGCAGCCGCGACGTGGCCGATGCCTTGCTCGACGAGTCGATCGAAGTCGGCCTGATGCGGCCGTTGGCGTTGCCCGAGAGCCTGAATGCCGTCGAGCTGTTTCGCGAGCCGCTGGTGGCGGTGATCAATGCCGCTCACCCGTTGGCCGAGGGCAGCGAAGCCGGGGTGCACATGGCCGAGCTGGCCCACGAACCCTTTGTGTTTTTTCCGCGTAGCTACGGCAGTGGCCTGCATGCGCAACTGCTGAGCCTGGCGCGTCAGGCCGGGTTCAGTCCGCATTTTGCCCAGGAGGCGGGGGAGGCGATGACTATCATCGGCCTGGTGGCCGCGGGGTTGGGGGTGTCGGTGTTGCCGGCCTCGTTCCAGCGCATGCGTATCGATGGCGTGGTGTACCGGACCCTGCTCGACGACGACGCGGTGACGGCGGTATGGCTGGTGCAGCGCCGCGCTGCGCCGTCGGCGATGGCCAGGGCGTTTGCCGAGCTGTTGACCCGGCAAGCCCTGTTACGCAGCTGAGTTACTGGACCTTGGCCAGGTCGCCCTTCAGCGCAACGCCCGCCATGACTGCGCCGGCGTGGCATTCGTAGGTGGTGGCGTCCTTGCGCTCGTTGCGCTTGTAGTAGCTGCTGATGTTGGTCACGGCGTTGGCGCCGACCTTGCGCGCGGCGTCCTGCATGGTCAGCAGCGCCGATTGCAGGGCCCATTCACAGGCCGCTTCGTCAGTCTTGTTGAAGGCGTTGGTCTTCTTGTTGGTGATCGCCGCCGGGCTGACCACGGTGACCTTGCCTTTTGGCTGCACGCCGGCCAGGTAGAACTTCACCGAACCGTCGAGCTTGTTCTCGGCGGTCATCTGCGCCACGACTTTCTCGAACGGCAGGTAGTGAGTGGTGTCACGGGCCTGGCTCAGGCCGGGCAGGGCGCAGAGCAGCAAAGTGGCGGTGGCGGTCCAGGTTTTCAGACGCATTGTGTCGTTCCTTGATTATTTGACAGTGTTCGAGTGCTGTTCGTTGATGGCGCGTTGCACCATGTTTTGCGCTTCCATCCTGTTCAGCTCTTGCAGGATGCTTTTGTCGAGGTTGTTCACCCAACGGTTGTAGTTGCGGTGAATCTTGCCGTTCTTGTAGCCCAGTTCGCGACTGTCGCGGTAGTTGATGCGAAAGTTGCTGACGCTGTAGCGGATGTCGATGGCGGCATAGAAGGTATTGCGCACCAGGATGTCGGCCTGGATCAGGTTCGGGCTGACCGTGCGTGCGGTCCAGCCGCGCTCGGCGACGGCCTCGAGGATGGCCTGCTGAACTTGCTCGTGGCTGTAGTTATGGCCGACCACAAGTTGCTCTTGCGGGGTCAGTACCGGCTTTGAGGTACAACCAGCCAGGCCCGCCAGGGCCAGGCCGAGGACAGCGGCGCGAATCAATGAAGACATTCCTTTCTCTCCAGCAGGTTTGAGGTCAGGTCCAGCGACGGAAAATCAGCGAGGTGTTGACCCCGCCAAAGGCGAAGTTGTTGTTCATCACGTAGTCATGACTCATGCTGCGAAACTCGCCGCACAGGTAGTCCAGCTCGCCGCAGCGCGGGTCGATGTGCTCAAGGTTGAGGGTGTGCACATAGCGGTCGCTGTTCATCATCTCGATGCTGAACCAGGACTCCAGCGCGCCGCAAGCACCGAGGGTGTGGCCGAGGAAGCTTTTTTGCGAGCTGATCGGCATGCGCGGGCCGAACAGGCTGCTGGTGGCCAGGGTTTCGGCGATGTCGCCCTGCTCGGTGGCGGTGCCGTGGCCGTTGACGTAGCCGATGGCAGCCGGCGTGAGGTTTGCGTCTTCCAGCGCCAGCTCCATGGCCCGGCGCATGGTCGCCTGCTCCGGGCGGGTGGTGTGCTGGCCGTCGGCGTTGCTGCCAAAGCCGACGATCTCGGCATAAATGTGCGCGCCCCGGGCCAGGGCGTGCTCGAGCTCTTCGAGCACCAGCATGCCGCCGCCTTCGCCGATCACCAGGCCATCGCGACCGCTGTCGTAGGGGCTCGGGCTCTTGTGAGGGGTGTCGTTCTTGAGGCTGGTGGCGTACAGCGCGTCGAAGACCATAGCCTCGGTCGGGCACAGCTCTTCGGCGCCGCCGGCGAGCATCAGCGGCAGGCGGCCGAACTTGATCGCTTCGTAGGCATAGCCGATGCCCTGGCTACCGCTGGTGCAGGCGCTGGAGGTCGGGATCAGGCGCCCGGTGAGGCCGAAGAAGATACTGATATTGGCTGCGGTGGTGTGCGGCATCATGCGCACGTAGGAGTTGGCGTTGAGGCCTTCGGCCACCGAGTTGAGCAGCATGTTGCCGAACGCCTTGATCTCGTCGGTACTGCCGGTGGACGAGCCGCAGGCCACGCCCATGCGCCCGTCGCGGATCGACGGGTCGTCGAGCAGGCCGGCGTCGCCCAGGGCGTTCTGCGCTGCCGCCACGGCCAGGCGCGAGACCCGACCCATGCTGCGCAGCTGCTTGCGGGTCCAGCCGCTCGGCACCTTGAAATCGTCGATGGGGCCGGCCAGGCGCGTATTGAGCTCCTCGAAACGGTCCCATTCATCCATGCGGCGAATGCCGCTGCGGTTGCTGGCGAAGTTGCCGGCAATGGTCTGCCAGTCGCTGCCCAGCGAGGTGATACCGGCCATGCCGGTGACGACCACACGTTTCATCAGCACAGGCCTCCGTTGACCGCCAGCACCTGACGGGTGATGTAGGCGGCTTCGGCCGACATCAGGAAGTTCACCGCGCCGGCGACTTCTTCCGGGGTGCCCATGCGTTGTGCCGGGATCATCTTCAGCAGCTCTTCAACCGGTACGTGCTCATCGAGCATGGCGGTATCGATCAACCCCGGGGCAACGCAGTTGACGGTGATCTTGCGCTTGCCCAGCTCGATTGCCAGGGCCTTGGCGGCGCCGATGACGCCGGCCTTGGAGGCGCTGTAGTTGACCTGGCCACGGTTGCCGATCATGCCCGACACCGAGGTGATGCAGACGATGCGCCCGGCTTTGCGCCGGCGGATCATCGGCATCATCAGCGGGTGCAGGACGTTGTAGAAACCGTCGAGGTTGGTGCGCAGCACCTGGTCCCAGTCGTCCTCGGTCAGCGCCGGGAAGGCGCCGTCGCGGGTCAGGCCGGCGTTGCAGACCACACCGTAGTAGGCGCCGTGGGTTTCTACGTCATCAGTGAGGATGGCCGCGCAGGCGGCGCGGTCGGCGACGTCGAACTGCAGCACGCGGGCTTGCTGGCCCAGGCCCCGGACTTCTGCGGCAACGGCGTCGGCTTCACTGCGCCCGTTTCGGCAATGCAGGACCAGGTCGAAACCGGCGTGCGCCAGGCGCAGGGCAATGGCCCGGCCAATGCCACGGCTGGAACCGGTGACCAGGATGGTGTCAGTCATGGGGGGACTCCTCAGGGCCCGCTTCGGCCAGGTAGCTGGCCACCTGCGGCGGGCGAAAAACGTTCAAACGGGCCATGGCATGGATGCCCGGGCCGCGCAGGTGACACTCGAACACGCCCATGCCGTTGTCGTCTTCGAGCGAGCGCAGGGCATGGATGCGCAAGTGGGCACCGGCAGGGAAATGTTCGACATTGCATTCGAATTTACGCGTGCCGAGCAAAAAGCCCAGCTCCACCGGCTGGCCTTGCTGGCGCGCGCGGCAACCGGCATAGGCGGCCACGCTCTGGGCCATCAGCTCGATGCCGACCCAGGCCGGCAGGCTGCCGTCGGCGCGGTTGAACAGGCCGCCGGGGCGTACGGTCAGGTGGGTATGGATCTGCTCTTCATCGAACGACTCGACCTGATCGATAAGGATCATGTCGCCGGCGTGCGGCAGCAGTTCGGCCAGTGGCCAGGTGATCATGGGGTGTCTCCGAGAATCAGGCTGACATTGTTGCCACCGAAGGCGAACGAATTGCTCATCAAGCGTCGCGGGCCGCTGGCCGGCAGGCGCTGGCTGGCATCGGCCAGGTTCAGGGCTGGCAACTGCGGGTCATCGACGCCATCCCAGACATGCGGCGGCAGGCGCCCTTCGGTATTGCCGGCGGCCAGGCTCAGCCAGCAGAACGCCGCTTCCAGTGCACCGGCGGCGCCCAGGGTGTGGCCGGTCATCGGCTTGCTCGACGAGCAGGCCAGCTGGCTGCCAAACAGTTCATGCACGGCCAGGCTTTCCATGGCGTCGTTGTGCCGGGTGGCGGTGCCGTGCAGGTTCAGGTAGTCGATGTCTTGTGGTTGCAGGCAGGCATTGTCCAGCGCCTTGCGCATGGCCTGCAAGGCGCCCTTGCCGCCGGGCTCTGGCGCCGAGATATGGTGCGCATCGGAGCTGGCACCGGCACCGAGCAGGGCAATGCCGGGGCCTTCGTGGTTGGCATTGCGAGTCATCAGGAACAGCACCGCGGCTTCGCCGATATTGATGCCGTTGCGGTTGACCGAGAACGGGTTGCAGCGCTCGGCGCTCACCGCCTCGAGGGCGCTGAAGCCGTTGAGGGTGAGCTTGCACAGGCTGTCGACACCACCGCAGATCACCGCATCGCACAGCCCCAGGTCGAGCAGGCGCCGGGCGCTCATCAAGGCCCGGGCGCTGGAAGTGCAGGCGGTGGAAATCACATAGGCCGGGCCGCTCAATTGCAGCCAGTCGGCAAGGAAATTGGCCGGGGCGCTGAGCTCCTGCTGGGCATAGTCGTAGCTGGGCGAAAATTGTTGCTCGCGCAGGTAGTGGGCGATGCCCTCGCTGGCCTCCTTGATGCCCGAGGTGCTGGTGCCCAGGACGATACCGATGCGCTGGCGGCCAAAGCGGGCGATGGCCGCTTCGATCGGGGCGCCGATCTGCAGGCAGGCGTCGTACAGCAACTGGTTGTTGCGGCTGTGATGGGCCTGCATCTCGGCTGGCAACGTAGGCAGCTCGCCTTGCACGCCCGCCACCGGTAGGCTGCGGTCCGGCACCCAGCCGTCTTCCACGCGCATCCCCGAGCAGTCGCCGGCAAACAGTTTGCGGGCAACTTCGGCCTGGCCGCGCCCCAGGGCGCAGACCAGGCCCAGGGCATTGAGGTAAGCGGTCATGGCGTGTTCTCGCTGGGCAGTGGGCTGACTAGATAACGCAGGCCCTGGCCCAGGTTCAAGGTGAAGTCGTCGGCTTGTCGGTAGTCGACATGCCAGCGCTCACCCAGCCAGCGTTGCTGGCCTTGCTGGCGGGCGCCGGGGTAGAGCGTTTGCACCTGCTCGGCCGGGGTCATGGCGAACAGCAGGGCGGCGAACAGTTCACGGGCACCCGGGTTGGGTGGCAGCAGGCCATCGGCGTGCCACTGGCCGTCGTTGAGCAACTGCCGTGCTTGCGGAATGCCCAGCAAGTCCAGCAACGACCAGCGCAGGCTGGCGTCTTCGCGCTGGATCACCAGCAGCCAGTCCTGGCTTTGCCCCGCCTGTTGGCGCTGAATATGCAGCTGCATCGGCAGCGTCAGCGCCGGCATTTGCGTGGGCAGCGGCACCCGGCTGGCGCAGGCGCTCAGCAGGGCAAAGGCGAGGATCAGCAACAGGCGTTTCATGCACTCGGCTCGGTGGGGTTCAATGGTTTGCGCGCCACCACGTTGACCAGGGTTTCTTCGCGCTGGCCGACGGGCGGCGGCTTGCGCAGGCCGAAGCGTTCGAGCAGGCCGAAGTCGCTGGAACGGCTCCACCACAGGTACGGGTAAGAGACATTCTGCGCGCCGAATTCGAAGCCCTGGTCGCGCAGCATCTGCAGGTACTGTTCGGCGCTTTTCTGTACATGCATGGGGTGACGGAACAGCCAGCGGATCACCCAGGTGTCGATATAGGCTTCGGTAGACTCGGCGAACAGCAGGTAGCCGCCGGGCTTGAGTACCCGGTAGAACTCGGCCAGGGCCTTTTCCTGCTCGACCAGGTGGTGGAAGGTCTGGTGGCAAAAGAGCATGTCGACGCTGTTGTCGGCAAACTGCAAGGCCGCGCAGTCACTGCCGCGCAGCTCGACATTCAGCCCCAGGCGCCGGGCCTCGGCCTGGCTCAGTTCGAGGCTGTGCGGGTCGGCGTCGGTGCCCAGCAACTGGCCGGGGCTGAACACCTGCTGCAGGTACTGGAACGACTTGCCCTGGCCGCAGCCGGCATCGAGCAGCACCGGTGCTTGCGGCAGCGGCGCGTCGAACAGCCGGCGCAGGTCGTTGATCGCCACCCGCAGCACGTGATGCTGCCAGGTATGGCTACGCAGGAACCAGAAGCCGAAGCGGGTTTCCTCGACGTAGCTGTCGCTGAGGAAGGGTTGTTGGCTCATGCTGCCGTCCTTGCACAGACTTCGGCGAGCATGCGCAGGCGCCGCTTGGGCTCGGCCACGAACGGGTTGCGCGGGTCCCAGGCATAACCGGCGAGGATCGAGCTGATCATCGCGCGGATTTCCGGCGAGCTGGCCGGGTGGTAGATGACGTCCTGGAAGCTGCCGTTGTACCAGCCTTCGACATAGGCGCGGAAGGTATCGACGCCGCGCTTGAGCGGCTCGGCGAACTCGCTCTGCCAGTCGACGTTTTCACCTTGCAGCTGGCGGTGCAGCACGCCGGCGGCCATGCTCGCCGAGCGCATGGCGATGGTCACCCCGGAGGAAAACACCGGGTCGAGGAATTCGGCGGCGTTGCCGAGCAGGGCAAAGCCCGGGCCGTGCAGGGTCTTGACGTTGGCCGAGTAGCCGCCGATGGTTCGCGCCGGGGTGTCCCACACGGCGTTGGCCAGCACCTTGGCCAGGCTTGGGGTCTGGGCGACGAAGTCTTTCAGGCAGGCATCCAGGTCAGCCGGCGCGGCGGCAAAGTGCTCGGCGGCGGCGACCACGCCCAGGGAGCAGCGGCCGTTGCTGAAGGGAATGGTCCAGAACCAGATATCGCGGTGCTGCGGATGGGTGGTGATGAGGATTTTTTCGCGGTCGAACGCCGGGTGGTCGATGCGGTCTTCGATGTGGGTGAACACCGCCTGGCGCACCGGAAAGCTCGACGGCGCTTCGAGGTCCAGCAGGCGCGGCAGGACGCGGCCATAACCGCTGGCATCGAGGACAAACTCAGCTTCGACGCGGTACTCGCTGCCATCCAGGCGGCGCACGCGCAGCTGCGGGCGGGCACGCTCGAAGTCGGCGGCGATGATCTCTTCTTCGTAGCGGATTTCCACGCCCTGGGCGGCGGCCTGGTCGGCCAGCAACTGGTCGAACTGGGCGCGCTGGACCTGGAAGGTGCTTGGCTTGCCGTTGCTGAAGGTGTCGCCAAAATCAAACGCGCTGTATTCCTCGCCCCAGGCGAAGGCCGCGCCGTTCTTGCGCTGGAAGCCCGCGGCTTCGAGGGCCGGGAGCATGCCGGCTTCCTCGACGAAGTCGATGCAGTGCGACAGCAGGCTCTCGCCGATGGAAAAGCGCGGAAAGCGCTGGCGCTCGATGATCAGTACGTCGTGGCCATTGCGCTTGAGCAAGGCCCCGGCGATGGCGCCGGACGGACCGGCGCCGATGATCAATACCTGCCGTTGTTGCAGTTCAGTGTTCGGCATAAGGCCTCCTTGCCGGTTGGGCAGTCTTCAATGGAATCCGGTGCAGGCCGGCCAGCGCGGGCATCAGCGTGGCGACCAGGCTCATCAGCATCAGCGCGAAGTACAGCGCCGGGCTGATCAGCTGTTGTTGCAGCAGCAGGTTGAGAAAGACGATCTCGCTCAAGCCGCGAATATTGAGCAGCAGGCTCTCCCGCCATTTGCTCGCGCCGGCGAACGACGGCGTCGCCCAGCACAGGCCCAGCCAGTTGCCGAGCAGCTTGCTGACGATCGGTAACAGCAGCAAGGCACTCAACTGGATGGCATCGAAGCCTTGCAGCACGTTGTGGATATCGATCTGGATGATGCCGAAGGTCATGATCAGCGGGATGGCGATGCCGTTCTGCAGGCGTTTTATCCACAGCGCCGACAGCGGCATGTGCAGTGGCAGCTTGAGCCAGGCCAGGCAGCACAGGTAGCCGATACCGAAGATCAACGCATTGAGGCGGTAGTGCTCGGCAACGAACAGCAGGGCGAAAAAGCCCAGGCTGTAGACCCACGGCCGGCGCAGGCCAAGGGCGTAGAGCGGCAGCGGCAGGCAGGCGCCCAGCACGGGTAGCAGCAGGCTCACGGGGTCGAGGCTGCCCTTGCCCAGGCCAAACAGCAGCCAGCAGGTCAGGTCGATAAGGATCGCCGACTGCATCAGCCGGCGGGTCGCTGCAGGCGGATAGTCGATGTTGCGCAGGTACAGGTAGAGCACCGGAATGGCGGTGATGGCGAACACCAGCCCGAGCGCCAGGGTGGTCAGCCAGGGCTGCGTCGGCAGCAGCAAGGCGCCGCAGGCCAGGCCACAGGCAAAGGGCACCAAGAAGCTCGGCAGGGCGATCTTCAGGCTCTGGCGGTCGAACTTCAGTTCCACCACGTCAGCCAGAATATGCCCCAGCAGCAGGGCGAAACTCAGGCCATACAGGGTTTTCAGCCAGGACGGCGCCACCAGCGCAGCGCCACTGAGCTGCCAGTGCGGCTCGACCCAGAACAGCATCAGCAGCGGCAGGCCGAGGGTCGCCAGCAACAACTGGCTGACAATCGGGATCAGCCCCAGGCGCCGGCCCAGCTCGCTCGCGATCCAGAACAGTGCCAGGGCCAGGACCCAGAACAACACGATACTCATGCCGCCTGTTCCTTGTGGCCGGTGGCAGCCCAGGGCGCCAGGACAAAACTGAAGGCCAGGCCGAGGCTCACCGCCAGGCCAAAGTTGCTCACCGCCGGGGTGCTCGACACCGCCAGCAGGCCGAACGACAGCCAGGTGGTGGTCGCCGCCAGCAGGGTGCCGAGCAGGCTCACGGCGGCGCCGCCGATTTGCTCATGCATGAGGATCGCGTAGTCGACGCTGATGGCGGTCACCAGCAGCAGGCCGAACAGGCTGAACAGGGTCAGCGGCTGGCCCAGCCAGCCCAGGCAGGCCAGGCTGCACAACGCGGCGAGTAGCGGCAGGGCGACGATGCGCAGGGCACCGCCGAGGCCGAACGGCAGGATCAGCAACACCACGATCAGCGCGCACGACAACAGCTTGAGCTCGGCGGCGCTGACCTGGGTGGCGGCAAACACCCGGTTGAGGTCGCCGAGGCGGTCGACCAGTTGCACGCCGTCGAGGTCGTCGGCTTGCAGGCGCAGCAATGCCGGATCGTTCAAGCCCTGGAGGCTGACGATGGCGGCCACGCCCTGGCCATCGGCGCCCAGCCACAGGGTGCGCCAGGGCTCGCCCAGCGGGCCGCTGAGGGCGTGATCGATGTCGAGGGTAGGCAAGGCCTGCACTTTTGCCAGTTCCGCCTGTAACGCGCTTTGCGGTACGCCCAGGGCCAGCAGCGGCTGCAGTGGCAGGCTGCCCAGTGCATCGCGTACCTGTTGCTGCTCGGCAGGGCTGGCGACCAGTTGGCTGAGGGCCATGTAGCCCTTGAGCTTGTCGGTTTCGACCAGTTCATCGAGCCGCGTGCTCAGCGCTTGCAGGCGACCCAGCAACTGCGTCTGGTCGGCGCCGCGAACCAGGTAGAACTGGCTGGTGGGCTGGTAACCGGTGATGCGTGCCACGGCCTGGGCTTCTTCGAGCAGTTGCGGCGGGCTGCCGACCCACTGGCGGATGTCGTTGCGGCTGTCCAGCTGCCACAGGCCCGCCGCGCAAAACAGGATCAGCAGGCCGAGCAACACCGGGCTTGGCACCTTGTTCAGTAGCTTCAGACGCAGGTCCACCAACCATTGGGCAATGCGCAGCGGCCATTGCGCCGGCTGCAGCTCGATACCCTTGAGCAATGCCGGCAGCAGGCACACGGCGCTGAGGTAGGCGCCGACCAGGCCGGCGGCGGAAAACACGGCGATCTGGGTCAGGGCCGGGAACGGCGTGAAGGCCAGGGCCAGGTAGCCGATGCAACTGGTGGCCAGGCTCAGGCTCAGGCCCGGCAAGGTCAGCCGCAAGGCCGGCCAGGCACGCCAGGGGCGCAGGCTCCAGCTCTTGGACAGGTAGTGCAGCGGGTAGTCGACGGCGACACCGATCAGGCTTGAGCCGAGCACCAGGGTCATCACGTGCATCTGGCCGAACAGCGCCACGCAGGCCACCGCACCGAACAGCATGCCGACCAGCACCGGCATGAACGCCAGCAACACCCGCAGGCGCCGGAACGCCAGCAGCAACAGCAAGAGGATGCCGACCGTGGCGCCGCCGCCAACCCAGGTGATTTCCTGGCTGGCCTGGCGCTGGCCGTTGGCGGCATACAGCAAGCCGCTGGCGGCCAGCAGGCGGGCGCCGCGCTGCCCGGCTTCAACCCGGCTGGCGGCGAGCAGGTCGGCGACCTGCAGCGGCAGTTGCAGGTCGAACGCATTGCCCAGGGTGCGCGCGCGCAGCAGCACCCAGTGCTGGCCGTCGGCCTCGGCCAGCAGCGCGCCGCTGGCGGTGTCCAGTTGTACCGCAGCAGGGCGTGGCTGGCTGTTCTGGATGCGCCCGGTCAGGCCCAGCCAGTCGTCCTGGCTGGGCACCAGGCTGAAGCCGGCAAAGGGATCGTAGAGGCTCTGCACGCGCTGCTCGATAAAGCCTTGCGGGTTATCGACCAGGCTGCTGCGGTCGGCGCGCGAGAGCATCGCCAGGCGCCCTTGCAGCAACTGCTCGCGCAGTGCCTGCAGGTCGGTTTGCAGGCTCCACTGGACCTTCTCGAACAGGCCGCTTGCCTGCCATTGCCCGGCCAGGCGCTGGGCCAGGGCGATGGCCTGGTCACGCTGGGGATGGCCGACCAGCACCAGCATCTCGCGGTTCAGCGGCTCCTGCATGCGCTGTTCGGCGCGTTGCACCAGCGGGTCCTGGGTGGCGCCGGGCACCAGCGTCATCAGGTCGGCAGACAACGGCGCGGCGCGGTGCCATTGCCAGCCGGCGAGGGCCAGCACAGCGATCAGCAACAGCAAAAACAGCCTTGGCAACAGGCGCTCACTCGGCAAAATCGCGGCGCTCCGTGTCGGTCAGGCTGGCGCTGCTGCTCGATGGCATGCGCAGCACCGTGCTGTCGCCCTGGGTTTCCAGCAACTGGATGCGTTCGACGTAGCGCCCGCCCTCGATATCGATCTGGCTGAACACCTGCTTGAGCAGCAGCGAGCGCGGAGTCAGGCGCAGTTGCCAGTGCTGGGCATCGCCTTGCAGGCTCAGCTCGAAGTCACGCTGCAGGCCGCTGCTGTCGCCTTGCAGCACGGCGAAGAACAGGCGGTTCTGCTCGGCGCCGGCGCTCTTGCCCGGCAGCATCTGCCAACCGGACGGGTCGCGGCGGGCGATGCCCTGGGCGTTGAGGCGGTAGTCCTGCTTGAGCGGCGTTTGCAGCAGCCACAGCAGGCCATGGTCACGGGCGAGCACGAACTGGCCTTTGCTGACCAATGGCTGTGGCAGGGCGCGCAGGTGCTTTTCCTGGATGAACGGGCCCTTGATGACCGCAGGTTCGCCCAGTTGCTTGCTCAGGTCATCGAGGCCAAAGGCGTGGGCCAGGGTGCAGCTGGCCAGCAGGCCGAGGCACAGCAGGCCACGCAACAGCGTCTTCATGGCAGCACCTTGTTCACAGCGTCGATCATCACCTGCGGCGAGGCCAGTTGCATCTCGCCGCTGGCGATCTCGACCGCGACCTGCACCGAGCTGGCGCGGGTCATGCGTGCGCCAGTGACGGCATCGCTGATCAGGTAGTTGATCTTAAGGCGGTTCTCCCACTCCACCAGGCTGGCGCGTACGTTCAGGCGCTGGCCGAAGGTGGCGCCACGCACATAACGCAGCTGCAGGTCGATCACCGGCCAGGCGAAGCCGGAGGCCTGCATCTGCAGGTAGTTGTGTTCGAGCCTGTCGAGCAGCGCGCAGCGCGCTACCTCGAGGTATTTGACGTAATGGCCGTGCCAGACCACCAGCATGCTGTCGACATCGAAGAACGGCACCAGCACTTCGCTATCGACGTGCAGCACTCCCTGACTACGCATGCAGCCTCCAGTGTTGTTCGGCAATTCGGCTCAGGCACAGGCGCAGGTCGCCTTCCAGGGCACGGTCTTCGATGACCGGGGCGAAGTCTTCGAGCAGCGCGGCATGCATCTCGGCCAACGCCGGCGGCAGGTCGCGGGCGTCGGCTTCGCGGCCGCGCAGCCAGACACCCTGGTTGGCCGCCAGCAAGGTCGCGGCGGCAACCTGTTCGGTCAGTTCGAGCGTGCGCAGGGCATCGCGGGCGGCGATGGTGCCCATGCTCACTTTGTCCTGGTTGTGGCACTCGGTGGAGCGCGAGAATACGCTGGCCGGCATGGTGTTCTTCAACGCTTCGGCAGTCCATGCGCTGGCGCCGATCTGCACCGCCTTGAAGCCGTGGTTGAGCATCGCCCGCTCGGCGCTGGCGCCCGACAGGTTGCTCGGCAGGCCATGGTTGTAGCGGCTGTCGACCAGCAGCGCGAGCTGGCGGTCGAGCAGGTCGGCGACATTGGCCACCAGGTTCTTCAGGCTGTCCATGGCGAAGGCGATATGGCCGCCGTAAAAATGCCCGCCGTGCAGCACGCGTTCGGCTTCGGCGTCGATGATCGGGTTGTCGTTGGCACTGTTCAGTTCGGTCTCGATAAAACCGCGCAGCCAGCCCAGGCTGTCAGCCAGCACACCGAGCACATGCGGTGCGCAGCGCAGCGAGTAGCGGTCCTGCAGGCGGTGCAGCGGCGCGGTCGGTGCGTCGATGGCCAGATCCTGGCGCAACCAGGCGGCCACCTGCATTTGCCCCGGGTGGGGCTTGGCGGCGAACAGGCGCTCGTCGAAGTGCTCCGGGTTGCCTTGCAGGGCGACCACGTTCAGCGCGGTGATGCGCGTGGCCAGCTTGAGCAGGTAATCGGCGCGGGCGAAGGCCAGGCAGGCCAGGCCGGTCATCACCGCGGTGCCGTTCATCAGCGCCAGGGCTTCCTTGGGCCGCAGCACCAGCGGCTGCCAGCCCAGTTCACGATGGACGTCGGCGGCGCTGCGGCGCTCGCCCCGGTACAGGACCTCGCGCTCGCCCGACAGCGTGGCGGCCACGTAGGACAGCGGCGTCAGGTCGCCGCTGGCGCCCACCGAGCCTTCCTGGGGAATCAGCGGCAGGATGTCGTGGGCAAGAAACGCCTGCAGGCGCTCCAGCAGCTCGACGCGCACCCCGGACACGCCATGGCACAGCGACTGCAAGCGGGCGGCCAGCACCGCGCGGGTGGCCGGTGCATCGAGCAATTGGCCGAGGCCACAGCCGTGGAAGGTGTACAGGTGCTTGGGCAGCGCTTCAACATGCTCCAGCGGCACCGCCACCACGCACGAGTCACCGTAGCCGGTGGTCACGCCGTAGATTACCCCTTCCTTGTCCAGCAGCGAGTCGAGGAACTGCGCGCCACGGGCAATCCGCGCGCGGTACTCGGCGTCGTCCTGCAGGCGGGTTTCGGTCTGGCGATTGGCCAGGGCGAGGACGTCTTCGATTGCCAGCGGCAACGCGCCGAAGGTCACGGGCTTATGCGGATGCATCGTCATCGGTCTTCCAGAAAGGGTAGAAATTGAACCATTGCTGCGGCGCTTGCAGGCAATAGTGGCCCAGGCGCTCGGCATAGCGCCCGGCCCAGTCGGCGATCACCTGATCGCGCTGGCCGCGGCGCCATTCGATGGCCTCGGCGAAGGGTTCGAGAATCACCTGGTAGCGGCCTTGCTGCTTGAGGCAGAAGAACAGGTTGAGTCGGCACTTGAGCAGCCCGGCCAGTAACCACGGGCCTTGCGGGAAGGCGGCGCGGTGGCCGAGAAAATCCGTCTCGACCGTGCGCGCGCCATGCAGTGGCACGCGGTCACCGGCAATCGCCAGCCATTCACCGCGGTCCAGGCGCTGGCTCAGTTGCAGCATGATCGCCGGGTCCAGCTCGCTGACCTGGATCAGGCGCAGGTTGCTCGCCCCCGATTCACCGAGCAGGCGATTGAAGCGTTCGGCGTGCTTGGTGTGCACCAGCACGTTCATGGTCACTTGCTCGCCGAGCTCGGCCAGGGCGCGGCAGACTTCAAGGTTGCCCAGGTGCGCGCCGACCAGCATCTGCCCGCGCTCGGCGCGCAGTTGAGTGCGCAATTGCGCCGGGTCGACGATTTCGATCTGCTCCAGGCGCAGCTTGCCGTTCCACACGTCGAGCTTGTCCAGCAGGGCCTCGGCAAAGGCCATGAACTGGCCGAACACCCGCCGCTGGCTGGGGCGCAGGCCGGCTTGCCCGCTCCAGTCGGCCAGGCGCTGCTGGTATTGCCAGATGCTCTGCCGGGCGCGGCGGCCAAACACGAAGAAGTACAGGACGATGCCATACAGCACCGGGCTGAGCAGGCGTCGGCCGAGCAGTTTGATACCGAAGGCGGTCAGCTTCATCAGCCAGAAGCTGCCGCGCTCCTGGTGGTCGGCCCAGTGTTGTTCGCCGTTGCTCATGCCTGCCACCGCCGCCAGAGGATCGCCGGGGCACGCAGCAACATGCCGAAGAACAGCTTGGTGTGCATCTTCGAGATCAGTGCGTTGTCGTGGAACAGGCGAAAGTGCGAAAGGCCATCAGCCGGGTAATGCACCTTGGTCGGCAGCCAGCGCATCGGCTGGTTGCGCCAGGCCAGGCGCACGAGGATCTCCGGGTCGAAGTCCATGCGCTTGCCGAGCTTGACCGCGTCGATCAGCGCCAGGGTCGGCGGCAGCGGGTAGACGCGAAAGCCGCACATCGAATCGGGAATCTGCAGCGACAGGCTGTTGATCCACACCCATACGTGAGTCAGGTAGCGCGCGTACAGGCGGCCTTTGGGCACGCTGGCGTCGTACTGTGGATAACCGCAAATCAGCGCCTGTGGATAAGCCTGCGACTGCTGCAGAAAACGGCTGACATCGGTCAGGTCGTGCTGGCCGTCGGCATCCACCTGCAGGGCATGGCTGAAGCCCAGGCGCGCCGCTTCGCGCAGGCCGGCCATGACCGCGCCGCCCTTGCCCTGGTTGACCTGCAATGTCACCAGATAAACCTGCTGCTGTTCGGCCAGCTGGCGCAGCACGGCGGCGCAGGCCGGGCTGCTGGCGTCGTCGACCAGTACGCAAGGCAGGCCGGCTGCGAGCAGGTCGGCAACTACCGCTGGCACCGCCAGTTCGTGGTTGTACACCGGGATCACCGCGCAGGGTTTATTCACCGATGGCCTCCAGCACGATGCGGCCGCTGGAGCAGGCTGCCCCGGCATTGCTGTAGGCAAAGTAGAGCTTGCCGCGCTCGGCATCGAAGCGCAGGGTCAGTTGCAGCGGGTCGCCGGGGCGCACCAGTTGCTGGAACTTCAGCACTTCCATGCCGGCGAACTGGCGTGGCCGGTCGAGCAGTTGTTGCCCGAGCGCCAGCGCCCAGTCGACCTGGACTACCCCCGGCAGTACCGGCGTCTGCGGGAAGTGGCCGTTGAAATAGGCAAGGTCTGCCGACACCGCCAGTTGCAACTGCAGTTCGCCATTGACCTCGGCCTGGCTCAGCACTTCCGGGCCTTTGGGCCGTGGTGCCAGCAGCAGGGCTTCGAGTTCGGCCTGGGGCAGTTTGCCCTGGGCGTTGAACGGCAGTTGCCGCAGCAGCCGCCAGCGTCGGGGCAGGGCCAGGGCTTCGCAGTGCTGGCTGAGGTGCTGGCGCAGGCCTTCGGTGAGTGCGCGTCGGCCCTGATTGCGCAGGGCGTGCAGGCCTGCGGCGCTGAGCACCAGCAGGGCGCCGAGGCTGGCGCGGTTTTCCTGGATCACCGCCAGGCGCGCTTCCTTGACCCAATCGTGGGCGACCAGGGCCTGTTCGAGCATTGGTAGGGAGATGCGTTTTTCTTCCAGCTTGACGATCCGGTCCAGGCGCCCGAGCAGGCGAAAGCGCCCGTCAGCGGTGAACTCGACGGCATCGGCGCTTTGCTCGATATGGCCGGGTGGCAAATAGGTCGATTCGATACGCAGCGCACCCTGTTCATTCTGGCTCAGGCGCACCTCGGCAAAGGGTTGCCACAGGCTGTCGCCCTGGCGCCAGGCAATGCCGCCGGTTTCCGAGCTGCCGAGAATTTCGCTCGGCCATTGCTGCAGGCGCTGGTGCAAGGCCTGGGCGGCGCTGGCCGGCAGCTCGCCGCCGGAGGAAAACACCCGGCGTACCGCGCTTAACGCGGGCCAGTCGAGGTTGTCGCCCATGCGTTTGAGCAGCGCCGGGCTGGCCACCCAGGCAAAGGCCGGGTGCTCGCGGCTGGCGCGCTGCAGGTCTTCGGGGAAGGGCAACTGGCGACGCACGAACGGGCGCCCGGCACACAGCGGCCAGAGCACGCGAAACAGCAGGCCGTAGATGTGCTGGGCGGCGACGCTGCCGATGATGCACGCAGCGCCCAGCTCTGTGCCCCATAGCTGTTCCAGGGCCTGCACTTCATTGGCCAGCTGGCGCAGGCTCTTGTCGATGCGCTTGGGTTCGCCGCTGGAGCCGGAGGTGCACAGGCTCAGCAGGCAAGCGTCCAGGTCCAGTTGGGCAGCGGCCAGGGGCGTTTCCAGCAGTGCATCCAGCGCAGTGTCTTGCGCCTGGTCGCTCAGCCACAGCTCGACTTCGCCTTGCCAGCGCTGGCGGGTCTGGACTTGCAGGTCGGCCGGCAGCAGCACCTGTACGCCGGCGCGCCAGGCGCCGAGCAGGGCCACGGCCAGCTCGGCGGCGTCTTCCAGGTGCACGGCAATGCGCTTCACACCACGGCGCTCAAGGCCAGCGGCCAGTTGCAGGGCTTGCTGGCGCAGGCCCGCGTGGTCCAGCGCCGGGGCGAAGGTTACCGGGCGCGGCGCGTCGCTCGGGTGCAGCAGTTGCTCAAGAGCAATCCATTTCATGAGCGTCCTCGCACGCGTTGTCTTATCAGCCATTCAATGGCAAACAGCAGGCCCATCAGCCCGTAGGCGATCAGGCCGTTGTACAGGGTCCACCAGCTCAGCGGCGCCCACAGGGTCAGGGCGGCGGCGACCAGGCCGTTGGCCAGGAAGAACAGGCTCCAGACCTTGGTCACCTGGCGTGTGTAGTGGATCGCCACCTCGGGCAGTTGCGGCTCGCGCAGGCGCGCCAGGCGCTCGGCCACCGGCGGGCCGAATTTCAGGCTCAGGCCGAACAGGCCAAGCATGAACGCGCTGATCAACACCGGGTACCAACGCAGCAGCTGCGGGCTGTTGAACAGCGCCAGCAACGCGCAGAAGGCAATCGCCGCCACGGCCATCCAGTGCCCGCCGGGGCGCCGCGGTTCGCTCAAGGCGCGCGCCAGCCACAGGCCGCCGAGCAACAGGCCGAACTGCCAGGGGGCAAAGTGGGCCATGCCAAAATGCACCGCAAAGGGGTACAGCAGACCGGCCAGCAGCAGGCCGAGGCCGATCAGGCGTTTCATGCCGCGTTGTTGACCAGGCGGTAGACCGCCTCGACCACGTCGTTGACCGTACGTACGGCCTTGAACTCGTCGGCGGCGATTTTTTTGCCGGTCTGGCGCTTGATGTGATCGATCAGGTCGACCGCGTCGATGCTGTCGATTTCCAGGTCCTGATACAGGTTCGATTCCAGGCTGATGCTGGCCGGGTCCAGTTCGAACAGTTCGACCAGGGCATCGCGCAGGGTGTTGAAGATGTCTTCGCGGGTTTGCATGGTGCTGTCTCAGGCTGCCTGTTTGGCGGTGACGAAAGCCGCAAGGCTGGCCACGCTGGTGAAATGGTTACGGGTGTCCTTGGCGTCGGCGTCGATCTTGATGCCGTACTTCTTCTGGATCGCCAGGCCGAGTTCGAGGGCGTCCACCGAATCCAGGCCCAGGCCTTCGCCGAACAGGGTCTGCTCGTCGCCGATGTCCTGGGCGCTGATGTCTTCAAGGCCCAGGGCGTCGATGATCAACAGCTTGATGTCGTGGTTAAGGGTGTTCTGTGGATCGCTCATCTTCGGCGAGCTCCTTGGTGAAGTGCTGATGCAAATAGTCGTTGAGTTTGCGCGAGGCCTGCGGGGCGGGGCCTTGTGCGGCGAAGGCCTGCGGGTCGATGTCGGCACCGACCTGCAGGCTGAAATGCACCCGGCGCTGGGGTATGCGGTACCAGGGTTCGGCCTTGGTCAGGGTGCTGGGGGTGACCTTGATGGTTACCGGGGTAATGATCTGCGCACCGCGCAGGGCGATGGCCGCTGCGCCGCGATGGAAGGCAGGCGGCTGGCCCGGCTGGGTGCGGGTGCCTTCAGGGAAAATGATCAGGGTCTGGCCGCCTTGTAGGGCGCCGACGGCGCTGTCGAGCATGTCCATGCTGCCGTCGTTGCTGATGTATTCGGCCGAACGCACCGGGCCGCGGGTGCAGGGGTTGTGCCAGAGGCTCTGCTTGACCACGCAGTTGGCCTGGCGAACCAGGCCGATGAGGAACACCACGTCGATCAGCGACGGGTGGTTGGCAATGATCATCTGCCCCGGGCGGCCGAGTCTTTCCGCGCCCTTGACCTCATAAGTGAGCACGCCGCTGGCGGCCATGAAACGAATGAAACGCCAGAACAGCCAGCTGATGGTGTGCCGGGCGCGCTGGCGATGGCGTACGCCGTCGCCGGGCAGGCAGGCCAGCAGCGGGAACACCAGCAGGCGCAGGCACAGGCCGCCGACACCGAACAGCAGGAAGCTGACGGCGGTGGCGAGCAGGCGCCAGTAATAGGCGTCGTGTGGTCTGCTTATGGCTTGCGTTGCCAGTTCCATGTGCGACTCTTCCAGGTGTGGGTACAGGTGCTTTCGCCCTTGAGCAGGCAACGCAACCAGCTCAGGGCATGGGGTTCGCTCGCGGCTGTGCCGGCGCTGTTATCGCCCAGGGTCAGTTGCCAGTCGTCGCCAGGCGTCAGCAGCAGGCCCAGGGCGTAGGCAAACGGTACGTCATCGATCCACGGGCCGTAGGCCGCGGGCGGCTGTTCTTCAGTGATTATCAGCAGCACTGCCGGGGCGCCTTCGCGCAGCAGGCAGGCGGCTTCCATCACGCCGTGTTCGAAACCGTCACCGGCAGCGGCCAGGGCGGTCATTTCGCTGGTTTCGCCACGCATGATCGACCACAGGCCGATCACCGCGTTGTGTACCGACAGGCTGAACTGGGTTGGCGACAGCGGCTGCTCGTTGGCCAGGTCGCTGAGTATCTCGAAGGTGCGTGGGGTTTCGCCATGCCGGGAGACGAACACCAGCGGCAAATCCTGCATTCCTTCGGCCAATGGCCAGCCCACGGCAAAGGCCATGCGCGCCAGTCGGCTCAGGCGCCGGCGCTGCATGGCCGGCAAAAACGACACATCCGGTGCCTGTTCAGCCACTGCCGGGCAGTGCTGTGCCTGGCTCCAGGCCTGCCAATCGGCAGCCGTCTGCAGGCCTGGCGCCCACGCGCGCCACTGGCTGATATTGAATGTGATCACTTAGCTGTACTTCCCGCCCTGAGGGACTTCCTTGCCGAGGGAGTGACTCGGAACAACGACCTGACAGGGGTGTGGCGCAATCGCCGAGTGGCGCGCATTATCCCGGTGGAGTTGGTGTGTAGCAAATATTGGTTGTACGGATTGTCGTCTGCAACAGACAGCGGTCCCGAAGATTCGTCGGACCGATCCGAGGTTTCCCGACCAATGGCGGTGTTGTTTATTCGGTCGGATCGCCGAAAACTTGAGCCATTGGCGGCTGGTCAAGCCGTCATTGGCCGCACATACTCGCTCATCCCCAGACACACGGAGGTCTTTCCATGCGGCGCGTGGTATTCAATCAGAAAGGTGGCGTTGGCAAGTCGAGCATTGCCTGCAACCTGGCAGCGGTGAGTGCCAATGAAGGCTATCGGACCCTGCTGATCGACCTGGATGCCCAGGCCAATTCGACCCAGTACCTCACCGGGCTGACCGGCGAGGACATTCCCATGGGCATTGCCGACTTCTTCAAGCAGACCCTGTCGTCCGGGCCGTTTGCCAAGAAGAACAAGGTCGATATCTACGAAACGCCCTTCGACAACCTGCATGTGGTGACTGCCACCGCCGAGCTTGCCGACCTGCAGCCCAAGCTTGAGGCCAAGCACAAGATCAACAAGCTGCGCAAACTGCTCGATGAGCTGGACGAGGACTATGACCGGATCTACCTGGACACTCCGCCAGCGCTGAATTTTTATGCGGTTTCGGCGCTGATCGCTGCCGATCGTGTGCTGATCCCCTTCGATTGCGACAGCTTCTCTCGCCAGGCCCTGTACGGCCTGCTGGCCGAGATCGAAGAACTCAAGGACGATCACAACGAAGAGCTGCAGGTCGAAGGCATCGTCGTCAACCAGTTCCAGGCCCGCGCCAGCCTGCCCCAGCAGATGCTCGACGAGTTGATCGCCGAGGGCCTGCCGGTGCTGCCGGTGTACCTCAACAGCTCGGTGAAGATGCGCGAATCACACCAGGCCAGCCTGCCGCTGATTCACCTGGAGCCTCGGCATAAACTGACCCAGCAGTTTGTCGAGCTGCACACTCTGCTCGAAGAAAACGCCTAGACGCCCTGGCTGCGCAGCCACTCCAGCAGTTGCTGGAGTGGGAATGCACCGCTCTGGCGCGCCACTTCCCGGCCGTTTTTGAACAGGATCAGGCTGGGGATCGAGCGAATCGCCAATTGCCCGGCCAGTTGCTGGTTGGCCTCGCTGTCCAGTTTGGCCAGGCGGCAGCGCCCGCTCAGCTGAGCGGCGGCCTGGGCAAAGATCGGCGCAAACGACTTGCACGGCCCGCACCAGTCGGCCCAGACATCGATCAGCAACGGCAGGTCGCCCCTGATCTGGCTGGCGTAATCGCCCTGTTGCAGATCGAACGGCGTGCTCAGCAGCACCGGGTTCTTGCAGCGGCCGCATTTAGGGCTGTCGCCGAGGCGCTCGCCGGGGATGCGGTTGAGGCCGTTGCAGTGGGGGCAGGGGATAAGTAATGGGTCAGTCATGACAGCTCCGGGAATTGCGACCGGTTTACGGTCGTCCGCGGTTCAAGCCCGCGCCTTTATGTTCAATGGTTTAGCATGTGCGCCTTGTACACCGGCCATGGAGTGCCCGATGGATTGCCAGCATTCAGCGCATATCCGCATTTTTGTCGATTTCCGATCCAATGGCGAACCAGCTTTCGAGAGCGTGCCGGTCCGTCAGATCGATGCCAATACCTTTGAGCTGCTGTCGTCACCAGGGTTGGCACTCGACCTGGCTCGTGGCGATACCATTCGCATCAACCACCCGAACCAGCGTGCCGAAGTGCTGCAGCGCGGTGGCAACTTCTGCATTCATATTTATGCCGACGACCTGCCCCAGGAGGCTGTCGACACGCTGCAAGACGAAGTGCAGACGCTGCTCGGTGGTACTCTGGATGGTCGCTACAAGGGCAACCTGACTCTTGCCATCCCCTCGCGTAACGGTTTTGCAGCCATCCGTGAAGTGTTCGACCGCTTTCGCCAATGCACCGGTGTCGAGTGGTACTACGCCAATATCTATCGCAACCTGGACGATGATGAGGATGAAACCCTGCTCAACTGGTGGCTCGACAGCTGAGGCGTAAGCCTCACGACGAGCAACTGATCTCCAGGTGCTTGCCCCATTCCGGCGGCCGCTGGGCGTAGGCCTGCATGCCCGGCTGCTCGTCGAACGGTTTGCTCAGCACCTGGTGCAGGCGGCGTACTTCCTCGTAGTCCCCCCCCTCGGCCGCCTCGATGGCGCGCTGGGCCAGGTAGTTGCGCAGGATGTACAGCGGGTTGACCGCATGCATGCGCTCGCGCCGGCCCTCGGCGTTGCCGGGTTCGCGCTGCAGGCGCGCCAGGTAATCGGCTGACCACAGGTCAAAACCGGCCAGATCGATGAAGTCGTCGCGCACCACCTGCAGGGCCTGCTCGGCAGGCTGGTCGCCGAGATGGCGGAAGAACAGGGTGTAGTCCACCGCGCCGGGCTGCATCAGTTGCAGCAGGCGCTCGATCAGCAGCTTGTCGTCGTCTTCTGCCTGGGTCAGGCCCAGGCGCCGGCGCATCAGGTCCAGGTAATGGGCCTCGTACAACGGCAGGAACAGCCCGAGGGTTTCCTTAAGCGCTTCGACGCTGATAAACGGCGTCAGGGCCTGGGCCAGGGCGCTGAGGTTCCAGTGGGCGATGGGTACCTGGTTGCTGTAGCTGTAGCGGCCCTGGTCATCGGAGTGGTTGCAGATGAAATTGGCGTCGAAGTCGTCGAGGAAGGCGTAGGGGCCGAAGTCGAAGGTGATGCCCAGAATCGACATGTTGTCGGTGTTCATCACCCCGTGGCAAAAACCATAGGCCTGCCAGCGGGCAATCAGCTCGGCATTGCGCTCGACGATGGTGCGGAACATCGCCAGGTACGGCTCGGGTTCGTCCTTGCACTCGGCAAAGTGGCTGTTGAGCACGTGATCGGCGAGGATGCGCTGCTGCTCGGGCTGGCGGGTGTAGTAGAAGTACTCGAAATGCCCGAAGCGGATATGGCTCGGCGCCAGGCGCAGCAGCATGGCCGCGCGCTCCTGGGTTTCGCGCCATACCGGCGTGCTCGAGCCGATCACGCACAGCGCGCGGCTGCTGGCGATGCCCAGGGCCGGCAGGGCCTCGCTGGCAAGGAACTCGCGAATCGATGAACGCAGCACGGCGCGGCCATCACCCATGCGCGAGTAAGGCGTCTGCCCGGCGCCCTTGAGGTGCAGGTCCCAGGACTGGCCGGCGTCGTTGCGCACCTCGCCCAGCAACAGCCCGCGGCCATCGCCAAGGCGCGGGTTGTAGGAGCCGAACTGGTGCCCGGAGTAAACCATAGCCCGCGGTTCGGCCTCGGCCCACAGCTTGTGGCCGCTGAACAGTTCGGCAAATATCGGCGAATGGGCCTCGGTGGGCTCAAGGTCGAGCAGCGCCATGGCTGCCTCGCTGGCGACCACCAGGCGCGGCTCGGCAATCGGCTCGGGCAGCACCGAAGTAGAGAAGGCATCGCCCAGGCGGGCGAAACGGTTATCGAAAGTCAGTTCGTCGAGGGCTTTCAACGGCCATCTCCTGAAGAAAACCTGAGCATTCTGCAAGGGTATGGCCGCTGGCGTCCAGTCAGGCCGGTTTGCCGCTGGCCTCGTCGCCGGGCTTCTCGCCATTGCTGGCGTTTGGCAGCACGGTCTTGTCGAGGTTTTCCACCGGGACCATCTTGTATTCCTGGCCCTGCATGTTCTTCAGGTAGATCTCCATCTGCCGGAAGGAGATGTTGATGTGTTGCTTCTTGAACTCTTTGTTGATGTAGCGGTTGATCTCGTCGAGCACCGGATTGCGGTCGCCCAGGTCGCGCACGTGCATGCGCAGCTCGTGGTCCAGGGTGCTTTCGCCGAAGTTCAGGAAGTAGACGATCGGCGCCGGTTCCTTGAGTACCCGCGGGTTGTCGTTGGCGGCCTTGAGCAGCAGGGTGCGCACCAGGTCCAGATCCGAGCCGTAGTCGACGCCGAGCTTGAGGGTTACCCGGGTGATGGTGTCGGTCAGCGACCAGTTGATCAGTTGCCCAGTGATGAAGGTCTTGTTCGGGACAATGATGTCCTTGCGGTCGAAGTCGGTGATGGTGGTGGCGCGGATGCGGATCTTGCTCACCGTGCCCGAGAGGTTGCCGATGGTGATGGTGTCGCCGATGCGCACCGGGCGCTCGAACAGGATCATGATCCCGGAGATGAAGTTGGCGAAGATCTCCTGCATGCCGAAGCCCAGGCCCACCGACAGCGCCGCCACCAGCCATTGCAGTTTGTCCCAGCTGACGCCCAGGGCTGACAGGGTGGAGACAAAGCCGACCCCGGCAATCACGTAGGACAGCAACGTGGTGGTGGCGTAGGCACTGCCCTGGGCCAGGTTCAGGCGTGACAGCACCAGTACTTCGAGCAGGCCCGGCAGGTTGCCGGCCAGGGCAATGGTGATGCCGATGATCACCAGTGCACCCAGCAGGTCGCGCAGGCTGATCGGCACCATGCTCATGGATGCGCCGGTGCCGCTGGTGTACTCGTACAGGGTGATGTTGTCGAGGTAGGCAAACACGCTGATCAGGTCCGACCAGACCCAGTAGAGGGCGGCGATGAAGCCGCCGAGCAGGGCCAGGCGAATCAGGCGCAGGGACTGCTGGTTGACCTGTTCGATGTCCAGGGTCGGCTCTTCGACCAGCACTTCGCCATCCAGGCCTTCCTTGGCTGCCTGGCGCTTGCTCAGCGCCCGCTGGTAGGCCAGGCGCCGGGCGGCCACGGCCAGGCCGCGGACGAAGGCGGCTTCGATCACCAGCCAGAACATCAGCAGGTAGAGGGTATCGATCAGGCGGTCTGTGAGCTTGAGCGCGGTGTAGTAATAGCCAAAGCACACGGCGATGAACAGCGCCACCGGCAACGCGGTAAAGGCCACGCCCACGGCCTTGCGAAACAGCGAGGTGTTGCGGTGGGTGGGGCTGCTCAGCAACAGGCGGCTGAGCAACCAGGCCATCAGCGCATAGCAGGTCAGCACCACGCCGATGCCGAGCACGTCTTCAGCCAGCGCCGAGGGTTGATGTTCGGCCACCGCCACCACCCCGACCAGGGCCAGGACCACGGTGCCGAGGCGGCGGATCCAGCCACGGAGGAATTCGACCTGGGGCTTTTCCCAGCGAAAGTGCAGCTCGGCCACGCCGCCCGGGGCGAGTATTCGGTAGGCGGTGTAGAACACCAGCCAGGCCTGGGCCACCTGGAACAGCGCCGAGGCGAGGTTGGCGTTCTGCCCGCGGGCGTCGACCTGCAGGGCATAGCCGCACAGGGCCAGGCCCAGGCTCAGGGGCATGGCCAGGAGGATGTTGATCAGGATCGCCTGGGGCGTGTGCCACTGGCTGTCACGCTTGAAGTGGCCGACATCCTGGTGAACCTTGGTCAGGCGCGCATACAGGTATTTGCGCCGCCACAGCAGGGTGCCGATCAGCAACAGCAAGGGCAGGAACAGCAACGGGCGCTGGGCCAGGCCATCGGTCAGCTCGCGCAGGCCTGAACCCCAGGGCAGGCTGACAACCTGTTTTTGCAGGCGCTCGGGCACGCTGCGCAGCCATTCCAGGTCCAGTGGCTTGTTGCTGGGAATCCAGAACATCTGCTCATCAAGGGTTGCACGCAGGTTTTGTGCGGTGCTGAACAGTTGCTTTTGGTTCAACTGCAAGGTGATCGATTCGTTGAGCAGCGCGCTCAGTTCACGGTTCAGGCGTTCGAGCAGGTCGCTGCGAGTGATCGCCACTTCCAGCAGGGCCTTGCGCAGTTGCGGGGTGACGGTCTCGGGCGGTTGCGCGGTGAGCAGCTTGTCGACATAGCTGCTCGGGCTGCTGATCTGCTCGCGCTGCTGGTTGATCTCGAACTGATACAGGCGGATGTCGGCGATCTGGTCGGCCAGGTCGCGGTCGAGCTTCAGGTGCGGCAGCGCCTGCTTTTGCTTGTAGAGGATCTTCGACAACAGCAGGCTGCCCTTGAGCACGCTGATCTGCTCGTCGAGGGCCTGGTCGCTCTGGGTCAGACTGTCCAGCTGCTGCTTGGTCTTGAGGTTCTGCTGGGTCAGATCGTTGAGGCTGTCGGTGCTGCGCAGCAGGTAGTCGGAGAGCTTGAGGTTGGCGGCGCTTTCGGTGGCCAGCAGGGTGCTGCCGCCAGCTTTCTGGGCTTCGATCGACTGTTCGGTGACGGTTTGCTGGGACTGGGCCAGGCGCTTCTGGTTGATCAGCGTCTGCAGGTCCTGGATCTCCTGTTCCAGGCGCGCGGCGCGCTCGATCAACAGGTCATGCTGACTGTTGCCCAGGTCTTGCAGCAGGCTGTTGCCGGCCAGTTCCTGGCGGCGCAGCAGGGTCAGGGCGTTGAGCGCGGCGAGTTCGGCGTTGAGCTGATTGCGCTGGTCGGCGCTGAGCGGCTTGCCGCCGTCCTTGCCGATCTTCAGGCTGGTGTTGATCTGCTGGGTGCGGGTCTGGTTGGCGCTGATTTCTGCCTGGGCCCGTTCGGGGCGTGTCTGCGCGGTGATGGTCAGGCTGTTGGCCTCGGACAGCGCTTTTTGCAGTTCGCCCTGCTCGGTGGTGCGCTCGGCCAGCAATTGCTCCAGCTGCGGCACGCTGGAGGCAGCGTAGCGCTGGGTGACCGGGATCACCTTGCTGTCCTTGAGCTTGGCCAGCTCGCGCTGGTTTTCGCTGGTCTGGCGCGGCGCGTCGTTGAGCTGGTGCTTGAGCGCGGCGAGCTTCTTCTCGCTGTCCTCTTTGTTGCCGAGGAAGGCCAGGGTCTTTTCGAGCACCTGCTGCAGGGCTTTCTGTTCAGCCTCGGGCAGCTTGCGTTCGGCGATCTTGTCCAGGCTTTTCTGGATCGCTGCCGTGGTCGGCGGTTCCGCCGCCCACACCGGGGAGAAGGACAGGCACAGCCCGATCAGGGCTGCGCTTAAAAACGTGCGCAGGGACATAGGCAGAAAATTCGTACAGGCAGAGGCGAAGAACGGAGTTTAAAGGAACAACCCTGGGCCGGGTCGAGTACCTTCGGGGAATTTGACGCCCACTTTGAGGATCTTGTTCCCTTCCATCACTGCAACCGTCCACAAGGTGCTGTTCCATTCGATCTGGTCGCCGACCACCGGCGCGCCGCCAACCTTCTGCGCGATGAAGCGGCTGAGTGGCATGTGCGGGTCCTGACCGTCGAGCTGCAAACCGTACAACGCCGCTACAGCCCCCAGTTCTGCGTCCCCTTCGAGCACGAAGTCACCAAAGAAGCGCAGGTCCAGGCCTCGCTGCGGCGCCTGGCTGAACAGCTTGCCGAGGGCCGGCAGGTTGTGTTCGTGGCCGATTACGCAGAGCAGGTCGTCGACTTCCAGGGTGGTACTTCCCGACGGATGGAGCAGTTGCTGGCCGCGAAACAGTGCCGCGATGCGGGTGCCTTCGGGCATTTTCAGCTCGCGCAGGGCGGCGCCGATGCACCATTTTTCGGCGCCCAGGCGATAGACGAACAGCTCCCACTCGCTGGTGATGTGCACTTCCAGGGCCGAGCGGGAGATCGGCGCCGGGTCTGGCGGTACTGTCACTTTCAGCAGCTTGGCCACCCACGGCAGGCTGGTGCCCTGCACCAGCAGCGAGACCAACACGATGAAGAACGCCAGGTTGAAGAACAGCTGCGCATCGGGCAGCCCGGCCATCAGCGGGAACACCGCGAGAATGATCGGTACCGCGCCGCGCAGGCCGACCCAGGAAATAAAGGCTTTTTCGCGGCCATGGAACGCCTTGAACGGCAGCAGGGCGGCGATTACCGACAGTGGCCGGGCGAAGATGATCATCCACAGCGCCAGGCCCAGTGCCGGCAGGGCGATGGGCAGCAGGTCGTGCGGTGTGACCAGCAGGCCGAGGACCAGGAACATGCCGATCTGCGCGAGCCAGGCCATGCCGTCGAGCATGTGCAAGATGCCATGGCGGCTACGGATCGGCCGGTTGCCGAGCACCAGGCCGCACAGGTACACGGCGAGGAAGCCGCTGCCGTGCAGGGCGTTGGTCAGCGAGAACACCACCAGGCCGCCGGCCACTACCAGGATCGGATAGAGGCCGCCGGCGAGGTTGATGCGGTTGACCAGTTGCAGCAGCAGCCAGCCGCCACCCAGGCCCAGCAGGCCGCCGATGCCGAACTCGCGCAGCAGGTGGGTGAGCAGGCTCCAGTGCAGGCCGGTCTGGCCACTGGCGATCATCTCGATCAGGGTCACGGTGAGGAACACCGCCATCGGGTCGTTGCTGCCCGATTCAATCTCCAGGGTTGCCGTCACCCGCTCGTTCAGGCCTTTGCCGCCGAGCAGCGAGAATACCGCTGCGGCGTCGGTGGAGCCGACGATGGCGCCGATCAGCAGGCCCTGGATCAGGCTCAAGTCGAACAGCCAGGCGGCGACCATGCCGGTCAGGCCGGTGGTGATCAGCACGCCGACTGTGGCCAGCGACAGCGCCGGCCACAGGGCCACGCGGAAACTCGCCACCCGCGTGCGCAGGCCGCCGTCGAGGAGGATCACCGCCAGCGCCAGGTTGCCCACCAGGTAGGCGGTCGGGTAATTGTTGAAGATGATGCCGCCACCGTCGACCCCGGCAATCATGCCGACCGCAAGGATGATGACCAGGATCGGGATGCCCAGGCGCGATGACAGTGAGCTGACCAGAATACTTGCACCTACCAGCAATGCGCCGATCAAGAACAGGCTATTGATGGTGGACGCATCCAAAGGCAGTACTCCGGGGGAAAGCAGGAAGGAGGGGCGGTTTGCTCTGAATATCAAGCAGGTCGCGTGCCAAGGATTCTAACCTGAGGGGTTGGCGGGCTGTAAAGGGTTAATCGCGGGGACAAAAAAAGCACCTCGCAAGGTGCCTTCTTTGTGTTGCTTGCGCTGACGCCATCGCTGGCAAGCCAGCTCCCACAGGAATGGTACAGCCCTTGTGGGAGCTGGCTTGCCAGCGATGGGCGTTGCAGGGTTTTACGCCTGCTTGACCTCACGCATCGCCTTGCCTTTGACCGGCGCGCCGTTGGCGACGTAGTACTTGGCGGTGCTGCGTGGCAGCGGCTGGCGGTTGCGGATCTTGTCGGCGATTTTCTCGGCGATCATGATCGTGGTGGCATTGAGGTTGCCAGTGATGATGATCGGCATGATCGAGGCATCGACCACACGCAGGCCCTGCATGCCATGCACGCGGCCCTGGCCGTCGACCACGGCCATGTCGTCGTCGCCCATCTTGCACGAGCAGGACGGGTGGAACGCGGTTTCGGCGTGCTCGCGGATAAACTTGTCCAGTTCTTCGTCAGTCTGCACGTCGGCGCCCGGGCTGATTTCGCGGCCACGGTAGGCGTCCAGTGCCGGCTGGGCCATGATTTCGCGGGTCAGGCGGATGCCGTCACGGAATTCCTGCCAGTCCTGCTCGGTGGCCATGTAGTTGAAGAGGATGCTCGGGTGCTGGCGCGGGTCTTTCGATTTGAGCTGGATACGGCCGCGGCTAGGCGAGCGCATCGACCCCATGTGGGCCTGGAAGCCGTGTTCCTGTACGCCATTGCTGCCGTTGTAGTTGATCGCTACTGGCAGGAAGTGGTACTGGATGTTCGGCCATTCGAACTCTTCGCGCGTACGGATAAAACCGCCCGCTTCGAACTGGTTGCTGGCGCCGATACCGGTGCCCTTGAACAGCCACTCGGCACCGATGGCCGGCTGGTTGTACCAGAGCAGCGACGGGTACAGCGATACCGGTTGAGTGCAGGCGTACTGCAGGTACAGCTCAAGGTGGTCCTGCAGGTTTTCGCCCACGCCCGGCAGGTCGTGAACCACCGGTACGTTGAGGCTTTCGAGCAGGGTGCGCGGGCCGACGCCGGAGCGTTGCAGCAGTTGCGGCGAGGCGATGGCACCGGAGCAGACGATCACTTCCTTGCGCGCACGGGCTTCGACACGCTCTTCGCTGGCGCCGACCAGGTAGCTCACGCCAACGGCGCGCTTGCCGTCGAACAGCACGCGATCGCTCAGGGCGTGGGTGACGATGGTCAGGGTCGAACGCTTCTTGGCGATGTCCAGGTAGCCGCGAGCGGTGCTGGAGCGACGGCCTTTAGGCGTGACGGTACGGTCCATTGGGCCGAAACCTTCCTGCTGGTAGCCGTTGAGGTCTTCGGTGCGCGGGTAACCGGCTTGTACGCCGGCTTCGACCATGGCGTGGAACAGCGGGTTGTTGCCGGCTTTAGGCGTGGTCACGCTGACCGGGCCTTCGCCGCCGTGGTAGTCGTTGGCGCCGATGTCGCGGGTTTCCGCCTTGCGGAAGTACGGCAGGCAGTCCAGGTAGCTCCAGTCTTCCAGGCCTGGCAGTTTTGCCCAGCCGTCGAAGTCCATGGCGTTGCCGCGGATGTAGCACATGCCGTTGATCAGCGACGAGCCACCCAGGCCCTTGCCGCGACCGCATTCCATCCGGCGGCCGTCCATGTGCGGCTCCGGGTCGGTCTCGTAGGCCCAGTTGTAGCGACGGCCTTGCAGCGGGAAAGCCAGCGCGGCTGGCATCTGGGTGCGAAAGTCCATGCGGTAGTCTGGGCCACCGGCCTCGAGCAGCAGGACGGTAACGCCTTCGTCTTCGGTCAGGCGGGTCGCCAGGGTGTTACCGGCAGAGCCGGCACCGACGATGATGTAGTCATATTCCATGGCTTTCTCCGAAAGCAGCTGCAAGCCTCAAGCTACAAGCCGCAAGAAAAAGCGGTCGTGCAAGGCTCGCGATTTAGTGGGCGCTGCAAGTGCCGGTTGGCATAACGCGCACCGGCTTTTACTTGCAGCTTGCAGCTCGAAGCTTGAGGCTTCAGAGCATCTGGCTACGTGTCACCTCAGAAAACCGAGTTGTACGCACCCAGTTCCACCTGCACCGATTTAATACGAGTGTACTGAGCCAGCGAGCTCACGCCGTTTTCGCGGCCAACACCGGATTGCTTGTAACCGCCAACCGGCATTTCGGCTGGCGACTCACCCCAGGCGTTGATCCAGCAGATGCCGGCTTCCAGCTGGTGGATGATGCGGTGGGCGCGGCTGATGTCGTTGGTGCAGACGCCCGCGGCCAGGCCGTATTCGGTGTCGTTGGCACGGCGGATGACTTCTTCTTCGGTCTCGTAGGAGAGGATGCTCATTACTGGGCCGAAGATTTCTTCCTTGACGATGGTCATGTCATCGCGGCAGTCGGTGAACACGGTCGGTGCCACGAATGCGCCCTTGGCGAATTCGCCTTCGGTCAGACGCTGGCCGCCGCACAGAACGCGTGCGCCTTCTTCCTTGCCCTTGGCGATGTAGCCCAGCACGCTTTCCATGTGGGCGAAGCTGACCAGCGGGCCGAAGTTGGTGTTTTCGTCTTCAGGGTTGCCAACGCGGATGCGTGCAACGCGCTCGGCGATCTTGGCTTCGAAAGCCGCTTTCATCGAGGCAGGAACGAACACGCGGGTGCCGTTGGTGCAGACCTGGCCCGAGCTGTAGAAGTTGGCCATCATGGCGATGTCAGCGGCGCGATCCAGATCGGCGTCGTCGCAGATGATCAGCGGCGACTTGCCGCCCAGTTCCATGGTGACTTCCTTGAGCGTCGAGCTCGAAGCGCTGGCCATGACTTTCTTGCCGGTGGTGGTACCGCCGGTGAAGGAGATTTTCTCGATGCGCGGGTGCTCGGTCAGCCAGGTGCCGACTTCGCGGCCGCTGCCGGTCAGGACGTTGAACACGCCGTCCGGCAGGCCGGCTTCGGTGTAGATCTCGGCCAGTTTCAGGGTGGTCAGCGAGGTGACTTCGCTCGGCTTGAAGATCATCGCGTTACCGGCCGCCAGGGCTGGTGCGGATTTCCACAGGGCGATCTGGATCGGGTAGTTCCAGGCGCCGATACCGACGGTCACGCCCAGCGGCTCGCGGCGGGTGTAGACGAACGAGCTGTCGCGCAGCGGGATCTGCTCGCCTTCGATGGCCGGTACCAGGCCTGCGTAGTATTCCAGCACGTCGGCGCCGGTGACGATGTCGACGTAGCGGGTTTCGGAGTACGACTTGCCGGTGTCCAGGGTTTCCAGGGCGGCCAGTTCATCGTTGCGCTCGCGCAGGATGTCGACGGCGCGGCGCAGGATGCGCGAACGCTGCATGGCGGTCATCGCTGCCCAGACTTTCTGGCCACGTTCGGCGCTTTCTACCGCGCGCTCGACATCGGCTTCGGTAGCGCGTTGCACCTGGGCGAGGACTTCGCCGTTGGCCGGGTTGATGGCGTCGAAGGTAGCGTCGCTGGAAGCGTCGACATAACCACCATCAATGTAGAGTTTTTGCAGTTCGAAACGGGCCATAGTGTCCTCGCAAGTGCATATGTGTGTTTGGCTATCCGTGCAGCGCTCCTGCTTGTTTGGCAATCGCGGCGCGCGGTGGTTCAGAGGCCTGGTTTTGCGTGTCCGGGCTCGTCTGTTTCGCCAGTTGTAAATCCATGTATTCGTAAGCGATTTGTTTCGCCTGGTCGGTGTCGAAAGCGTCTCCGGACAGCGCACCGCGCAGCCACAGACCGTCGATCAAGGCTGCCAGCCCGCGGGCCGCGCTGCGTGCTTCTGGCAACGGCAGGGCGCGGCGGAACTGGCAGCACAGGTTGGAATACAAGCGGTGATCGTTGATCCGCTGCAACCTGTGCAAAGACGGCTGGTGCATGCTGGAGGCCCAGAAGGCCAACCAGGTTTTCATTGCCGGGCCGTTGACCTGGCTGGCGTCGAAGTTGCCTTCGATGATCACCTGCAGGTGGGCGCGCGGGCTGTTGTCCTTGAGCGCCTGCCGGTTGGCGACGACGTTCTCGTTCAGCACGCTCATCAAGTACCGCATGGTCGCTGCGATCAGGCCGTTCTTGTCCTGAAAGTAGTGACTGATGATGCCATTCGACACACCGGCCAAACGGGCGATCAGCGCAATGCTGGCGTCACCCATGCCGACCTGGTCGATGGCCAGCAACGTGGCTTCGATCAACTGCTGACGGCGGATGGGTTGCATACCGACCTTGGGCATCTTGCAAATCTCCTCAGGCCTGCGAGCAGTCGACGAGCGGCTGCCTCGGCGAAGGCCAGTCTATTTTGTTTTGATTGAACGTTCAATCAACAAAGAATAAGCTCTGCGACAATCTGTGCAATTGACAGGTTTTTCCTACCTGCGGTTTGCACAAATTGGCACCCCAAAAAGACGTGGAACCCCCGGAATACAAGGTGTTGACGGGTGTAAACGGCGCGTTGAACAGATCTGCCGAGCGGTATAGCACCGCGCGGCCAACCCTCGGGACGGGGTTTTCGGCCTGTTTTTTTCAACGCAATCGATTCGGGATCACGGTTTTTTCAAGGTGCTTTTATAACACCTGCAGCTGTGGGGCTATTGCACCATTTGCTCGGGTAACGATTGTTTCGTGTTTCTCTCGCACTGCCCGGAGCATATGTGCAATGAGTTCTGCCTCCCTAATCAAGACCCCTGCCGAGAGGGTCCGGGTCAACAGCGTGGTGTTCTTCACCTCGACGTTGCTGATCCTGTTGTTGACTGCCTTGCTGATCGCAGTTCCCGAAACCGCCGGCCGCGTGCTGAACGAGGCTCAGGCCTGGTTGTCGCGCAGCTTCGGCTGGTACTACATGCTGGTGATTGGCGGCTACCTGCTGTTCGTCATCGTTCTGGCCTTCTCCAACTTCGGCAAGCTCAAGCTTGGCGGCAAGGATGACAAGCCGGACTTCAGCTACGGTGCCTGGGCCGGGATGCTGTTCTCCTCCGGTATCGGTATCTCGCTGCTGTACTTCGGTGCGTCCGAGCCGCTGGATCACTACTTCAACCCGCCTGAAGGCGCACCGGCCAGCCTGCAGTCGGCCCGTGAAGGCCTGCAACTGACCTTCCTGCACTGGGGCCTGCATGGCTGGGCGATCTATGCCCTGGTCGGCCTGTCCGTTGCCTACTTCGCTTACCGCCACAACCAGCCGCTGGCCCTGCGCTCGGCGCTGTACCCGCTGGTCGGCGAGCGTTGGGTCAAGGGCGCCGCAGGCCACACTGTCGATATCTTCGGCATGTTCGTGACCCTGCTGGGCCTGGTGACCAACCTGGGCATCGGTTCGATGCAGGTGTCCTCGGGTCTTGAGTACCTGTTCGGCATGCAGCACAGCGACACCAACCTGCTGATCGTGATTCTGGTGATGAGCACCGTGGCGACCATCGCCGCCGTGTCGGGTGTGGAGAACGGCATCCGCCGCCTGTCCAACCTCAACATCATCCTGTTCAGCGGCCTGCTGCTGTTCGTGCTGCTCAACGGCCCGACCCTGCACCTGCTCAACAGCTTCGTGCAGAACATCGGCGACTACCTCAACGGCGTGGTGCTCAAGACCTTCGACCTGTACGTCTATGAAGGCGACAGTGACAAGTCCGAGCGCTGGCTGGGCCTGTGGACCGTGTTCTACTGGGCCTGGTGGATTTCCTGGGGCCCGTTCGTCGGTATGTTCATTGCCCGCATCTCGCGCGGTCGTACCGTGCGCGAGCTGGTCGCTGGCGTGCTGCTGATCCCGCTGGGCTTCACCCTGGCCTGGCTGTCGATCTTCGGCAACTCGGCGCTGGACCTGGTCATGAACCAGGGCGCGGTGGAGCTTGGGCGAACAGCGCTGGAACAGCCGGCGATGTCGATCTACCAGTTGCTCGAGCACTATCCGTTCGCCAAGATCGTGGTCGGTGTCGCGATTTTCGTTGGCTTCGTACTGTTCCTGACCCCGGCCGACTCCGGCGCGGTGATGATGGCCAACCTTTCCTGCAAAGGCGGCCATGTCGACGAAGATGCACCGAACTGGCTGCGTATCCTCTGGTCGGCGATCATTACCGTGGTCACCATCGGTTTGCTTCTGGCCGGTAACTTCCAGGCCATGCAGACCATGGTGGTACTGGCGGGGCTGCCGTTCTCGGTGGTGCTGGTACTGTTCATGTTCGGCCTGTACAAGGCCATGAAGCAGGACAGCCAGGTCGAGCAGGAGCAGGCAGAACTGGCTGCCCGTGGTCGTCGCGGTTTCAGCGAGCGCCTGAGCCAGCTTGACCTGCAGCCAACCCAGGCCATCGTTCAGCGCTTCATGGACAAGCGCGTCAGCCCGGCGCTCAAGGAAGCGGCTGCGCAGCTGCAGACCCTGGGCTTCCAGGTGCAGACCCGGGTCGGCCAGTCGCGCTCGGCCATGGGCCTGCGCATCGACATGGAAGAAGGCAATCCGTTCGTTTATGAAGTGAGCCTGGACGGTTACCTGGCCGCGCCGAGCGAGGCACCGGTGGAAGGCGAGACGGAAGTGCGCCAGCGCTTCTACCGCGCCGAGGTGTACTTGCACAACGGCAGCCAGGAGTACGACTTGATGGGCTTCACTCCGGAGCAGATCACCCGTGATGTGCTCGATCAGTTCGAAAGCCACCGCCAGCTGCTGGGGCGTGTCTATAGCTGATAACGGCTGATGCACCGCAAGGGCTCTGTTCGCAGGAACAGGGCCCTTTTTGTTGTGATACCGGTGCAGACTGGACAGGCGCAGCAGGCCCCGGCACTCTTGGCGTTGCCAAGGAGCCCGGTGCCATCATGTTCAAGCGTCTTGTCCTGTTGTTGTGCAGTTGCCTGTCGTTCAGCCATCTCGCCCGCGCCAGCGAGCCTGTGGTGCTGCTCACCGAAAACTTCCCGCCCTACAACATGGCCATCAACGGCAAGAGCTTCGCCCGTGACGATGGCATCAACGGCATTGCCGCGGACCTGGTGCGCGAGATGTTCAAGCGCGCCGGGGTGCCCTACAGCATGACCTTGCGCTTCCCCTGGCAGCGCATCTACGAGCAGGCCCTGCAAACCCCCGGCTACGGCGTATTCGTCATGGCCCGCCAGCCCGAGCGGGAAAAGCTGTTCAAGTGGGTCGGGCCGTTGGGGCCGGATGACTGGATTTTGCTGGCCCCCGAAGGCAGTCCGATTGCCGTCAGCACCCTCCAGGAAGCCAAGCGCTACCGCATCGGGGCCTACAAGGGCGATGCGATCGCCGAGTACCTGGCCGCGCAAGGCCTTAGCCCGGTACTGGTGCTGCGCGACCGCGACAACGCGAAAAAACTGCTGAACGGCGAAATCGACCTGTGGGCCAGTGGCGATCCGGCTGGTCGCTACCTGGCGCGTCAGGTAGGTGTGAGCAAGCTCAAGACGGTGCTGCGTTTTCACGGTGCCGAGCTGTACCTGGCGCTCAACCGCGAAGTGTCGGACGAGGTGGTGAACAAGCTGCAGCAGGCCCTTGAGCAGATGCGCCGCGACGGCTTTGTCGAGCAGGTGTTCGCTCGTTACCTGTAAAAGTCCTGAGCAATAGTTAACGCAGGCAATGCGGTAGGTGTCGTTATCGTCACGGGTCCCTTACCCAGAGACAACGACAATGACCATCGCTTTGGACTCCTTTGAGCAAGCCGTCGGCCTGGCGTTTGCTTCCCGGCCAACGCTGCGCGCTGTAGTGCATCAGCAATTGGTGCAGCGGCTGGCCAAGCAATACCCCGAAATCGACAAAAACTACCCGCAACTGCGCGAGTCAAGAGAGATTTATCTCTGTACGCGAGCGCCTGAAGATCTCGACACAGTGACGATAAAGTCACTGGCCGAAGTCTTTCTCGAAAAGCTCATCTCGCAAACAACCTTCAATTTCGCCGGGATTGCGCTGACCAATTTGTTCCTGAGCTTTACCCCTACGCCCCGACCCATTTATGACCGCGACCCGGCCAGTGGTCTGGACAGACTTCCCGATCTGACCCTGGTCACTGACGCGCTCAATGAGCTGCTGACCAATGTCGAGCCGTTTCTTCAACGCGCCCAGGTCGATTTCTGGCAGGCGCGAAGCCGTTTGGGTGGTACGCCTCTGCAGGAGGTGGGTCACATGCTCAAGGCCGCCCTGGCCAGCGGGGTTGAAGCACAAGGCCTGGATGATGAACAACGCAACTGCATCTATGCGCTGTTGGCGGCGAGTAACAGCACCACGTGGCACAACCCCAGCGGGGTGCCTGAAGTTTTTTTGCTTGATGTCACGGTGGCTAGTGGCGAGGCCCGTTACCAGCAGTTGCTGCCGGACCTGTTGGTGACGCGGACTTTGGCAAATCGCAACATCGTTCTGTTGTGCAAGCCCAGTGGGCATATCGATGCCTTTGATTCGCTGGACAGCATGGCCCAGGGCCTGAGTGATGGGCTAGCCCATCAGTATCAGCTTGATTCACTCGGTTGGGATCGATATCCCATCACCACCGACATGTTCGCGATGCAGGGGGCAGTGCTCCTGAACCTGCTGCTTGAAGGTCTGGAGCCCGTGAGCGGGCGGCATTTCAGTACCGTAGTCGAGCTGGAGCAGGGGTACGCTGCGTTGACCGATCCAGCGTCTTTCTTCAGCGCACATCCTTACCGGCTCTTGCAGTTACGCCAGGGCGAATCCGAACTGCCGCAATGGTTGCGTCAAGCTTCCCTGGCTGATCGACTGGAGTACCGTGCGCGGGTGCTGGATCTGCTGGTCGCGCAAGCCAGCTCCAACGGCAGATCCTCCCTTGATGGCATCCTTGATCTACGCGCCTTTACGCGCAAGTCCCTGCTTGAACTGATGCGCGCTGACCATCTGACTGAGGCCAATTATGATGCCGACGACCTGGTGCTGGAGTTCTGGTTGGCACGTGGGGTTGCGGGTACATCGTCAGGGAGCGTTGAGATCAAACGGTTGTCCCTGACTGAATTTGCCATTGGCAACCTGGGCTCGGCCAAGGGCGCCAGGTTGGAAAAAATCACGCACAAAACCGACCAGCAGCTGTGGTCCTGGTTGACTACCGATTACCTGAAAGCGCTGGTGCAGCGTGCAGATATCGGTCGCACCTACCCCCAGTACCTGAGCAAAAAACTTCAGGATGCGGAGCAGAACGTTGAGCGGATAAGCCTGTTTGCCATGGAGCAGGCAAGCCAGTTGCCGCTCCTTGCGCTCAAGGCCAAAATCGATGGAGACCTGTCTGAAACCGGTTACCAGCGTGTTGTCGCGTTCTTTCGAGCGGACAGCGGTGAGGGTCAAAGCCTGTTGGCGCCTTTGGCGTTCAAGCGTGAGGAGGCTGCCAGCGAAGCCGATCGAGTGACCAACACCTTTGTGTTTATCTCGGCGCACGCTGCGGGAAACGTCGTGCTCTACCGGCCAATGAGCGCTGAAAAACCTTTCCAGGAGTTTGCCAACCAGCAGGCGTTGCTTGAACAGATCCTGGCAGACGAGGGTCTGCAGCAAGGCATTTTGGCCTGGATGAGCAGCGACGCTCAGCGGGTATATGCCCATGGCGGTTTCCAGGAGCCGCATTTACGTCGGCCAATCCTCGATACTCAGCTGGACCTGGAGCCCGTCCAGCCGGCACAGCTGGACTTGCAGGGCTGGCAACCGGGGGCGGACACCAACTTGTACATGGCCAATACGCAGATGCTGGTGGAACTGGCCGAGCGCGAGACAATTTCCAATGCCGAGGACCGCTGGGCGATGCTGCTCGAGGGTGCGGGCCTGTTGTTCAACCTGCTGTTCAGCGTGGCGACGCCGTTTTTACGGGGTCCAGTGGCTGTGGTTGCCTGGCTCGTTCAGGGCGCGCTGACGGTGCATGCTGATGCAGGTGCATTGAAAAATGGCAATGAGTTCGAAAAATCAACGGCAGTGGTCGATCTGCTGCTCAACCTGGTCATGGTGTTGTTTCACGCCAGCCTGCCGAAGGTCGAGCCGCCAGTTGCCGCAGACAAGCGTGAGATCGCGGTCTTTGGTCCGGGTCGCCGGGTCATTCCCTCCCTCCCCCGGGTCAATGCTGTCCAGGGCAAAACCTTTCCGCGCGCTGCTCTGCGGGGGAAAGCGGACCTGGAGCTGGACTTTTCCTGGTATGGGCCACGGGGGCTCAAGTCGAGCTCGATGGATTATCCTCGACCGCTCTCCAGTTACCGCTCAGCGACTTCACTGGAGAATCATCCGCCGTTGAGCCAAGGGTCGTACCGGGGGCTTTACCTGCTTGGGGAACGATACTACGCGTCGATTGAAGGTCATGTTTATGCCGTCAGGGCGGACGCCCAGGGGGTGCAGGTAGTCGACGAGCAAAGCCAGCCTGGCCCCTGGCTGACCCTGGACAACAATTCATGGCAGTTTGACCTGAGGCTGCGGCTCAGAGGTGGGGGGCCCAAGCGGCGAGTGGCCGGGCAACAGGACGTCAACCAGGAAGCGGTCCGCAAGCTGCAGTCCGAGATCGGTGAACTGGACTTGAAGAACAATGTACTGGCTGCCCAACTGAGACCGACGTGGGAATCGATGGCGGAGCATTCGAGTGCGTTGCAGAGGTTGCTGAACCTGCGCGATAGCTTGCAGGCGCGTATTGATCAAGGCGATAGCGCTGTAGGCCTGGGCGCATTGGTCGACAGTACAGATATGAAGATTGCTGATAAGAAGAGCATGCTGGACACGACACGCAGGGCGCTGATCGACACGTTGGAACAGTCAATCAGTATTGACCTGAAGGTGGAGGTCAGCATGAAAGAGCTGCTCACGCCGAAGTTCGCCAAATTCATGCCCGAAGTCGCGGCAAGGCCGATGAAACAGCGACGGGGTACGGTGCGTAGGCAGATCCTCAGGAACTATGTGTTGCTCCATGATGAACTGATATTGTTGGTCGGGCTCGATGAGTTAGCTGCGCTTCGCAAACAGGTAGTAACCTTGCCGGCAACCCCGGAACAGGTAGCGGCGTACAACACCTACCGAGCGAGGCATATGGCGGTGGTGCCATTGCAGCTGCGTCTACAGGAGGTAATGGAAAAACTGGACGTGCTGCTGATTGATACATTGACCGACGGCACTATTGCCTATGACGGCAAGCAGGAGCAGGTCCACAATATTGTTGGCCAGCGCTCAGTGACGACCCTGCAACTGAGAATCGGCTTGATCGGGGATTTTGCCGAGCTCTCGCTTGAACGACTATCGGGCGCCGATGAGCAGACCCTTGTTTCCACCAATGATTACCTGATTGGCACGTCCGTCAGCGGTGCTGGCAGTACCCTGGATGAATTGATCAGCGGCAACTTTACCCCCGAAGAAACCATCAGCGGCCTGCAAACCGTGCAGCGTGAGTATGCCAATGTCTTGACCATGGTCGACTATCTGGAACGCTTTGGTGGTGTGGCGGTAAACAAGCAGGCACTCAACTATTACAAGGAGCAGGTGCGGCTGGTTAAAGCGACGGCGGAGCTTGAGCTGGAGGCGGCCGTTCGTGAGCAGCAATGGAAGACCCCGCTACCGTTCAAGCGTTTGCCGTACAAGCCACGGACCGGCCTGCGTCGTGTGGTCCATTTACGAGGTGGCAAAACACTGGTCGGCGAAGAGACGCAACTGCTCGGCGAGCTAGTGGTTGAGCAGCGTGACCCCGTGAGCAAAAAGGTGCTCGGCACCTACCACCAGCAGGGTGACGTCTGGGTCGAAGTGGTGCCGGCCACGCTCCCGGTTGAGTCCGCCCCCGTGACCCCCAGTCAGCGGGTGCAGGCACGTACCCAGGCTCTGCGCCTGAACAACGAGGTTGCCGGTGTAATCGCCCTGGCAAAGCGCTACATCGCCTCGAACGAACCACACAGCTTGTCTTTTGTCATCGAACGTCATGTCGAGAAACTGCAGCGCGTAGCCAAAATGCTTGAAGGCACAGACGCCGCAGCCAATGACAGTGCATTGCGAGCAACTGTGGAGCAGAGCATCAGCCACTTGAATGAGCGCAAGCGCACTCTGCTGAAGACGCTGCATCTGGCCAGCAGTCGACCGACGGGTGAAAGTCTTGCCTACCTTCACGCTGAAGGGCAGATCACCATCGCAAGGACCATTGAGCGCAAGAGGCTGGCAGCTGACGATTACCTGGATGTCTATGAGGTACGCAAGGCGCAAGGGCCTGTGCGGGACAGCGGTTTATGGGAAGTGCATCTGCACTACAGCTCCCAGGCCGCCAACCGGCGTCAGTTCAGCAAAGGCCATCTGAAACTCTGGGCCGAGCGCACGTGGGGACGCGAGACACAGTTGCAGGCGGCGAAGACTAACCAGCAGTTCCTGGAGATCTATCGGGCAGACCTGAAGGCCAGTCAGCTCGAACGAATCCTTCCCTGGGATTGACGAAGGCTCACTGGGCCGCACGAGCAGGGCTGTAAAGGCCCTGCTTGCCGTGAGCCGGCATCGCCCGATTGCCGCGCTCGGCGATCATCTGCGCAATTTCGATCCATTCGATGCCCTGGGCCTTGAGCTTGGGCAGTTCGCGCTCAAGGACTTCCAGGGTCTGTGGATAAGGGTGACCGATCAGCACTGCCGTGCCCTGCTTGCGCGCCAGGGCGATGCCCTGTTGCAGCTGGCCGGCAATGGCGTCGGTGGTGCGCACGTCATCGAGAAAGACATCCCGCGAGACGCTGGCCAGGCTGATGTCCTGCGCGGATTTGGCGGCTACCGTAGCGGCGCTGGTGCGGCTGTCGACGAAGAACAGGCCGCGGCGCTGCAATTCTCCCATCAACCAGGCCATAGCCGCAGGCTCGGCGGTCATGCGGCTGCCCATGTGGTTGTTGATGCCGACGGCATAGGGGACTTTGTCGAGCGCCGCGTTCAGCCGTCGTTCCAGCTCCGGCAGCGGCGTGCCGGGGTGCCAGGCGTAGGGGCCGGTCGCCGGGTCCATGGGCATGTGCAGGATCACCGTCTTGCCGGCGCGATGGGCCTGGCGGGCGAAGTCGGTGGCATGCGGGGTATCGGGCATGATCGCCAGGGTCACCGGCCCGGGCAGGGCCAGGGTGCGTGAGTCGCGCGCAGGGTTCTGCCCCAGGTCGTCGATGATCAGTGTCAGGTAGGCCTTGCCCGCATGAGCCGGCGCCGCCAGGGCGACGCCGCTCATCAGGTACAACAGGGTCAACAGCAGGTAACGCATCGACTGGCCTTATTTACCCTGGGTGATGCTCAGGCCCTTGAGCAGGCTCAGGGCCTGGCTCAGCTGGTAGTCATCGTCCTGTGGGCGCGGCTTGGCGCTGCCGGCCTTGCCTGACGGACGGTCGGCGCCGCCGTTGCCGTTGCCCAGGTGACCTTGCAGGTCGGCTTCCTTGAAGTTCTCGCTGTCCTGCTCGGCAGTGATCTTGGCGCGGCGCACCTCGATGTCCGGGACGATGCCCTGGGCCTGGATCGAGCGGCCGTTGGGGGTGAAGTACAGCGCGGTAGTGATCTTCAGTGCGCGGTCGTTGTTCAGCGGCAGTACGGTTTGCACCGAGCCCTTGCCGAAACTGTCGGTGCCCATCAGCACGCCGCGTTTCTGGTCTTGCAGGGCGCCGGCGACAATTTCCGAGGCCGAGGCGCTGCCGCCGTTGATCAGCACCACCAATGGCACGCCTTCGCTGGCATCGGCCGGGTCGGCGGAGAAGCGCAGCTCGGAGTTGGCGATGCGGCCCTTGGTGTAGACGATCAGGCCCTTGGTGAGGAAGTGGTCGGCCACTTCCACGGCTGATTGCAGTACGCCGCCTGGGTTGTTGCGCAGGTCCAGGACCAGGCCACGCAGCTTCTTGCCGTTGTCCTTGCGCAGCTTGGCCAGGGCCTTGCCGACTTCTTCGCCGGTCTTGACCTGGAACTGGGTGATGCGGATGTAGCCGTAGCCGTCTTCGAGCATCTGGCTCTTGACGCTCTTGACCTGGATGACCGCACGGGCAAGGGTGACATCGAACGGGTTGCCGCCGTCGCGCACCAACGTCAGGGTAATTTTCTCGCCGACCTTGCCGCGCATCTTGTCGACCGCTTCGGTCATGGTCTGGCCACGGGTCGGCTGGCCGTTGATCTTGACGATCAGGTCGCCAGCTTCGATGCCGGCGCGCGAGGCCGGGGTCTCGTCGATCGGCGAGACCACCTTGATGAAGCCGTCTTCCATGCCCACTTCGATGCCCAGGCCGCCGAACTCGCCGCTGGTGCTCTCCTGCAGTTCGAGGAAGTCCTCCGGGCCGAGGTAGGCCGAGTGCGGATCAAGGTTGCTGAGCATGCCCTTGATGGCGTTTTCCAGCAGGGTCTTGTCGTCTACCGGTTCGACATAAGCAGCCTTGATGCGGTCCATGACCTCGGCGAAGGTGCGCAGCTCTTCCAGCGGCAGCGGTGCCTTGGCCGAGGGTGCCGAGACCGTCGTCGCTGGAATCGCGGCGGGCTTGGCCGGCTCGGCCGCGCGGGCCAGGGGCGCGCCGAGGACCATGGCGATGGTCAGGGCCAGCGAGGTGAGGCGAGGCGATTGCAGCATGTCGAACGAACTCCTGATCCTGGTAGCGCTCCGTAGAGCATCGGCGCAGCCCGAAGTTGCGCTACGCCGTCAAATAAGGGGTGTTGCCTATCCCTGGGCACGGCACCATTGTGCGGGGTCGCTGGGGCGGCCCTGCTGGCGGATGGCGAAATACAGCCCCGAGCTGTCCTGGCCACCGCTGTTGCCGACGGTGGAGATGGCCTCACCGGCCTTGACCACATCGCCGGCGCTCTTGAGCAAGCTCTGGTTATGGCCGTACAGGCTCAGGTAACCATTACCATGGTCGAGAATGACCAGAAGTCCAGCGCCGCGCAACCAGTCGGCAAACACTACCCGGCCGCCATGCACGGCGCGCACCTGGCTGCCTTGGGAGGCGCTGATCATTACCCCGTCCCACTTGGCCCGTGAGTCATCGCCGCGGGTTTCGCCAAAGCGTGCCAGCAATCGACCATTGACGGGCCATGGAAGTTTTCCCCGTGCAGCAGAAAAAGCCCCGCCGAAGGTTTCGCCGCTGCTGGACACCAGCGGGCCGGGAAGCGCCTTGGGCTTTTTCGGCGCGTCGCTGCTGTTGGCGGCGAGGGCTTCGCGCTGGCGTTGTTTTTCCGCTTCCTGGGCGGCGAGCAGGGCTTTTTGCCGTGCTTCTTCGGCCTCGCGGGCTTGACGGGCGAGGGTTTCCTCGATGGTCTTGAGCACCTTGCTCAGGTCGGCCTGGTCCTGCTCGCGGGCCTGCAGCTTCTGGTCGCGGGCCTTGACGTCGTTGTTGAGCTTGGCCAGCACCTCTTTACGCTCGGTGCGGACTTTTTCCAGCGCCTGGCGCTGGCTGTCGAGGGTGCCTTGCTGGGCCAGCAACTGGGCCTGCTGCAGGTTGATGTCTTTTTCGACGTTGGCCAATTGGCGCAAGGTCTCGTTGAAATTACGCAGCTGGGTCAGGCGTGCCTGGCTCAGGTAATCGTAATAAGTCAGGGTGCGGGCGAATTTTTCCGGATTCTGCTGGTTGAGCAGCAGCTTCAGGTACTCCTCGCGGCCATTCTGATAGGCCGAACGGGCCTGGATGGCGATCAGTCGTTGCTGTTCAATGCGGGCGCTCTGGAGTTTTTTTTTCTCGGTATCAAGGCGCTCCAGTTCGCCTTCGGTCTTTTTTAGTTCGAGTTGCAGGGCCTCCACCTGCTTTTCCAGCTTGCCGATGTCGGTTTCGGTTGAGCGCAGGTCTTTCTGCACGCCGGATTTTTCTTCCTGCAGCTTGCCAAGCATCTTTTTCAGCTCGGCAATGTCCTGGCGCGTAGCGTCCAGTTGCTGCTGGGTTTGCGCGCGCTCATCGGCAAAAGCCGGACTGAGCAGGCAAGACAGGGCGAGTACGATCAGGGCGCGAAACATGGGGTGGGCGGCACCAGGCATAGAGACTGGCCTAGTATGCCCGCCATAGGCGGCAAAAAAAACGGCTTTAACTACAAGCGGCAAGCCACAAGCGGCAAGAAAAGCGGGTCAATGGGCTCTTTCTTGCGGCTTGCAGCTTGTCGCTAACGGCTTTAGCCGTCGATCAGAATCGAGGTGCCAGTCATTTCTGCCGGTTTTTCCAGGCCCAGCAGCTTGAGCATGGTCGGCGCCACGTCGGCCAGCACGCCGCCTTCGCGGACCTGCACCTTGCGCTTGCCGACATAGATGAACGGCACCGGCTCGGTGGTGTGCGCAGTGTGCGCCTGGCCGGTGCATTCGTCTTCCATCTGCTCGACGTTGCCGTGGTCGGCGGTGATCAGCGCTTCGCCGCCGACCTTGTCCAGCGCCTCGACGATGCGCCCGACGCACAGGTCCAGGGCCTCGACGGCCTTGACCGCGGCCTCGAACACGCCGCTGTGGCCGACCATGTCGCCGTTGGCGTAGTTGACCACGATCACGTCGTAACGCTGCTGCTCGATGGCTTCGACAATGCGGTCGGTGACTTCCGGTGCGCTCATTTCCGGCTGCAGGTCATAGGTGGCGACCTTCGGCGACGGGATAAGGATGCGCTCTTCGCCTTCAAACGGCTCTTCGCGACCACCGGAGAAGAAGAAGGTGACGTGGGCGTACTTCTCGGTTTCGGCGATGCGCAGCTGGGTCTTGCCGTTTTTCGCCAGGTATTCGCCGAGCACATTGTTCAGGCTGCCAGGGGCAAAGGCGGCCGGCGCCGGGATTTTTGCCGAGTACTGGGTCAGGCCGATGTAGGCAGCCAGTTTTGGCAGGCGTGCCCGTGGGAATTCGTTGAAGTCCGGTTCGACGAACACCCGCGACAGCTCGCGGGCGCGGTCGGCACGGAAGTTCATGAAGATTACCGCGTCGCCGTCTTCGACCTTTACCGCTTCGCCAATGCGCGTGGCCTTGACGAATTCGTCGCTCTCGTCGCGGGCGTAGGCGGCTTCAAGGCCGGCCAGGGCGGTGTCGGCAGTGAATTCGGCGCTGCTGTCGACGATCAGGTTGTAGGCAGCCGATACGCGGTCCCAGCGGTTGTCGCGGTCCATGGCGTAGTAGCGGCCGATCAGGCTGGCGATGCGGCCCTTGCCCAGTTTGGCGAAGGCGGCGTCGAGCAGTTCGATCGAGGATTGCGCGCTTTTCGGCGGGGTGTCGCGACCGTCGAGGAAGGCGTGCAGGTAGATTTTCTCGGCACCGCGTTTGGCGGCAAGCTCGGCCATGGCCACCAGATGGTCCTGGTGGCTGTGCACGCCGCCATCGGACAGCAGGCCAAGGATGTGCACCGCCTTGCCGGCGCCGACGGCCTTGTCGACCGCGCCGCACAGCACGGGGTTTGTGAAGAACTCGCCGTCCTTGATCGCCTTGGTCACCCGGGTGAAGTCCTGGTAAACCACGCGGCCAGCACCGAGGTTCATGTGGCCGACCTCGGAGTTGCCCATCTGCCCGTCCGGCAGGCCGACATCCATGCCGGAGCCAGAGATCAAGCCGTGCGGCTGGGTGGCGCGCAGGCGATCGTAGACTGGCGTGTTGGCCGAATAGATGGCGTTGTATTCGTGGCTTTCGCTGTGACCGAAACCATCGAGGATGATCAGGACCAAGGGTTTTGGCGTGCTCGTCATCAATCCCACACTCACGGTTGTTCAGATGATAAAGACACGCATTTTAGGGCAAATTGGCCACGAATGACGAATTAACCTTGCAGGCCCGACGGCGCGGGCCGACGGGCTGTAGCCCGGCAATGAGAATTACTGGCGATAACCCTGCCCGGCGGGCTTTGGCCGACCTTGGGGGCTGTGTATACTGGCCAACATTTTTAATGGCCTGGAACACCCTCCGATGGTTGCTCACCTGATTGAATTCGCAACAAATCACTATCTGCTGGTCGGTATCTTCGTCGTTCTGCTGGTTTTGCTGATCGTCACCGAAGCACGCAAGGGCGGCCGCAGCCTCAGCACTGGCGAACTGACCGCGCTGGTCAACGCCGACAAGGGCCTGGTGATCGACATCCGTTCGAGCAAGGACTACGCCGCCGGTCACATCGTGGGCGCCGTGAACATTCCCCAGGACAAGGTCGCCGCGCGCATCGGCGAGCTGGAAAAGCACAAGGCCAACAAGACCCTGATCATCGTCGACGCCATGGGCCAGCACGCCGGCACCACCGCGCGCGAACTGCTCAAGGCCGGCTTCACCGCGGCCAAGCTGTCGGGCGGCGTGTCGAGCTGGAAGGCCGATAACCTGCCGTTGGTGAAGTGACATGAGCAACGTCATCGTCTACTCCAGCGATTACTGCCCTTACTGCTCGCGGGCAAAATACCTGCTTGAAAGCAAAGGCGTGGCCTTCGAAGAGATCAAGGTCGATGGCAAGCCTCAGGTGCGCGCCGAAATGAGCCAGAAGGCCGGTCGTACCTCGGTGCCGCAGATCTGGATCGGCTCCACCCACGTCGGCGGTTGCGACGACCTGTATGCCCTGGAGCGCGCCGGCAAGCTCGATGCGCTGCTCAAGGCCTGAATCAGAAACCCATTAAAGACTCTGGAAAGAAGGATCTGTCATGACTGATCAACAGAACAACGACGCCGCAGCCGCAGCCGACGACAACGCTCCGCAATTCTCCCTGCAGCGCATCTACGTGCGCGACCTGTCGTTCGAAGCGCCAAAAAGCCCGGCGATCTTCCGTCAGCAGTGGGAGCCAAGCGTTGCCCTGGACCTGAACACCAAGCAGAAAGGCCTGGAAGGCGACTTCCACGAAGTCGTGCTGACCCTGTCGGTGACCGTGAAGAACGGCGACGAAGTGGCCTTCATCGCTGAAGTGCAACAAGCCGGTATCTTCCTGATCAAGAACCTCGACCCGGCGTCGATGAGCCACACCCTGGGCGCGTTCTGCCCGAACATCCTGTTCCCGTACGCCCGTGAAGCGCTGGACAGCCTGGTGACCCGGGGTTCGTTCCCGGCGCTGATGCTCTCGCCGGTCAACTTCGACGCCCTGTACGCTCAGGAAATGCAACGCATGCAGGAAGCTGGCGAAGCCCCTTCGCTGCAATAAGCCTGTTGCGATGAAGCAAAAAGCGCCCCTCGGGGCGCTTTTTTCTTGGCTCAGGCAAACCCTTGCTGGCGCCAGGCTTCGTACACCGTCACCGCCACCGTGTTGGACAGGTTCAGGCTGCGGCAGCCCGGGCGCATCGGCAGGCGCAGGCGCTGCTCGGCGGGCAGGCTGTCCAGCACCTCGGCCGGCAGGCCACGGCTTTCGGGGCCGAACAGGAAGGCGTCGCCCGGCTGGAAGGCGGTTTCGTGGTAAGGGTGCGAGGCCTTCGTGGTGAAGGCGAACAGCCGCGGCTGGCCAAGGCTTTCCAGGCAACTGGGCAGGTCTGGGTGGCGCTTGAGCGTGGCATACTCGTGGTAGTCCAGACCGGCCCGGCGCAAGCGCTTGTCGTCCAGCTCGAAGCCGATCGGCTCGATCAGGTGCAGGTGGCAACCGCTGTTGGCGCACAGTCTGATGATGTTGCCGGTATTCGGCGGAATCTCTGGTTGAAAGAGGATGACGTGAAACATGCACGGCTCCGAACATAAAGATGTCGAGCATTCTACTCCTGAACCGGACCCGCGTTCGCAGCTATGGCCGCGCGTGCTGTTTTCCCTGGCGCTGTTCGGCATGCTGGTGGGGCTGATGATCGGTCGCCTGACTGCGCCAGAGCCACGGGTGCTGGAGCAGGTCGAGGTGGTCGAGGCGGGCTTGAACCTGTGGTTCAATGAAGAGCCCAAGCTGCACGGCGAAGAAGTCGAAGGTACCCTGGCGCTACTGTTCGAGGCCGAGGGCAAGGTTGCGCGGGGTCAGTTGCAGTTGCAGGGCAAACCGGTGAGCTGGCGGGTGCAGCACAGTGACGGCGGCTTGCTTGTGACCCTGGTCGCGGCCCGCCCTCTGCATGGCGAATGGGCCGGTGCAGAGGAGGGCGGACGCTGGCGGGTGCAGGTGAAACTGCGCGAATAAAAGAGGGGATTCCCCGGCCTGCCTGTACCAAGGTCCCCAAAACTGGAAGTACTGATACTAATGCAGGGTGTGTGCCAGTTTTGTTGCAGTGCGGGAAATGGCGGGTTTTAAGGGGTTAGGCGGGGTTTTGCCGGGGATTTGTGCCTTCAGGCGGTGCACCGATAGCAGGGTCGGTGCATCAATGGGGCAAATTGCAATCTTGTGGGAGCTGGCTTGCCAGCGATGAGGTCAATGCAGTCTGTGCACTCTACAGGCCGGACGACCGCTTCGCGCTCGATCGCTGGCAAGCCAGCTCCCACAGGTCAGGCCTCGTCGTCACCTTCCTCGTCGCCGCCATCGACCTTCATCCCCAACTCCTTGATCTTGCGCGTCAGGGTGTTGCGGCCCCAGCCCAGCAGCACTGCGGCATCGCGGCGGCGGCCGGCGGTGTGCTTGAGGGCGGTCTCGATCATGATCCGCTCAAAACTCGGCACGGCGCTGTCGAGCAGGCTCGATTGGCCGCGGGCCAAGGCCTGGTCTGCCCACTGGCGCAGGGCCTGTTCCCAGTTGGTCACCGGCGCTGAATCTTGCGGCAGGTTGAGCAGCTCGGGCGGCAGGTCGCCGATATGCACTTCGCGTCCCGAGGCCATCACCGTGATCCAGCGGCAGGTGTTTTCCAGCTGGCGCACGTTGCCCGGCCACGGCAGGTTGCGGATGAACTCCTCGGTTTCGGCCTTGAGCAATTTCGGCTCCACCGCCAGTTCCTGGGCGGCGCGGCCGAGGAAGTGGCGGGCCAGGGTCGGGATGTCTTCGCGACGATCGGCCAGGCGCGGGATGTGGATGCGGATCACGTTCAGGCGGTGGAACAGGTCTTCGCGGAATTTGCCGGCCTGCACCAGGGTTTCCAGGTTCTGGTGGGTGGCGGCAATGATTCGCACATCAACCTTGACCGGCACATGGCCGCCTACCCGGTAGAACTCACCATCGGCCAGCACCCGCAGCAGGCGGGTCTGGGTATCGGCCGGCATGTCGCCGATCTCGTCGAGGAACAGCGTGCCGCCATCGGCCTGCTCGAAGCGTCCGCGGCGCAGGTTGGCAGCGCCGGTGAAGGCGCCTTTCTCGTGGCCGAACAGTTCCGATTCCATCAGGTCCTTGGGGATCGCCGCCATGTTCAAGGCGATGAACGGCGACGCCGCCCTCGGGCTGTGACGGTGCAGGGCGTGGGCGACCAGTTCTTTACCGGTACCGGACTCGCCGTTGATCAGCACGGTGATGTTGGAGTGGCTCAGGCGGCCGATGGCGCGGAACACCTCCTGCATTGCCGGCGCTTCGCCGATGATCTCCGGGGTGCGGGTCAGGCTCGGGGCGACGTCCAGGCCCTGTTGCTCCTGGGCGTGCTGGTTGGCGCGCTTGACCAGCGATACCGCCTCGTCGACATCGAATGGCTTGGGCAGGTATTCGAAGGCGCCGCCCTGATAGGACGCCACCGCGCTGTCGAGGTCGGAATGGGCGGTCATGATGATCACCGGCAGGCGCGGGTGCTGCTCGCGGATCTGCGCGAGCAAGTCCAGGCCGCTGGCGCCGGGCATGCGGATGTCGGAAATGATCACGTCCGGCTGTTGCCGGGCCAGGCGGCTCATGACCCCGTCGGCGCTGTCGAAGCTCTGGGTGGTCATGCCTTCCTGTTGCAGGGCCTTTTCCAGCACCCAGCGGATGGAACGATCATCGTCGACGATCCAGACAGTTTCACTTCGGCTCATGAGGCGGTGGCTCCTTGTTCCAGCGGCAGGAAGATCGAGAAGGTGGTGTGGCCAGGGTGACTGTCACATTCGATCAGGCCCTGGTGCTGGCTGATGATGTTCTGGGTAATGGCCAGGCCCAGCCCGGTACCGTCCGGGCGGCCGCTGACCATGGGGTAGAAGATGGTTTCCTGCAGCTCGGCAGGGATGCCCGGGCCGTTGTCGATGATCTCGATGCGGGCCACCAGGCGGTGACGGGTGTGGCCGATGGTGAACTGGCGCATGGCCCGGGTGCGCAGGCTGATGCGGCCCAGGCGCAGCTCGTTCTGGCCGCTGATGGCCTGCATGGCGTTGCGCACGATGTTGAGCACCGCCTGGATCATCTGTTCGCGGTCGATCAGCACGTCCGGCAGGCTCGGGTCGTAATCGCGCACCAGGGTGATGCCACCCTGGCTTTCGGCCTCGACCAGGCTGCAGACCCGCTCCAGCACCTCATGAATATTGGTCAGGGCCAGCGACGGCAGCTTGTTCGAGCCGAGCATGCGGTCGACCAGGTTGCGCAGGCGGTCGGCCTCTTCAATGATTACATTGGTGTAGTCCTTCAGGCCTTCCTCGGGCAGTTCGCGGGCCAACAACTGGGCGGCGCCGCGAATGCCACCGAGCGGGTTCTTGATCTCGTGGGCCAGGCCGCGCACCAGCATCTTGGTGGTTTCCTGCTTGGACAGCTGGGCCTCTTCCTTGGTGATGCGCAGCAGGCGGTCACGCGGGTGCACTTCGAGCAGCAGCAGGGTCGCGCCCTTGCTGAGGATCGGCGTTACCGCGTAGTCGACGGTCTGGGTCTGGCCGGTCAGCGAGGTCAGTTGCGCTTCGCGCTTGGTGAAGGGGTGCGCCTGCTCCACTGCCTGGCGTAGGGAGTTCAGCGCCTCGGGCGATTCGGTGAACAGCTCGCTGATGAACTGACCATGGCTGCGCTGGCCGCTGATGGCCAGGAGCATCTCCGCTGCCGGGTTCATGTACTCAAGGCGCAGTTCGGCATCGAGCAGGATGGTGGCGGTGGTCAGGTTGTCCAGTAGCAGTCGGTGCAGTGCATCGCTGATGGTCATGGGGCGTCGTTGACCTCTTTTGGCTCATACAACCTCGGCCTGGGCCCAAGTCGCGGTCGCTGGTAATCCGCTGGTACAAAGAAAATGCAAAAAGCAAACCAAGGCTCCGAAAAGAAGCGGAATTTCCGGATTAAGACCTGTATTTGCGCGAAAAATGCCTACAAAGTCCTGAGATGACGCTTCTTGTGAACCAAAATGGGCTGAGTTGCTCAGGTGCAGGCAGATGCGTGCACCAATATAGAGCATAGAGGAAGGATTACTGCGGCGAGCACAAATGCGTGGTGGCGCGGATCAGCGCCACGGATTGCTGCGGGTCTCGGGCTCGTTGCGCGATGGCCTGGGCAAGGGTTGCCGGGCAATGGGCCGGGCGGTTGCGATCAAACTCGGCCAACTGGCTGAGCAGGGTGCGCTGCAGGCGATCCAGCTGCGGGCGCAGCTGGCTGCCCAGATCGACCCGCGGGGTTTGCGGTGCGCTGCCGACGGCATGCCAGCGCGACAGCGCGCTGTACTGCAGCAGCTTGTTGGCTTCGATCTGATCGGCGAAGAACAGCGCTGCCCGTTGCCCGTCGACACCAAAGCGCAGGGCCTGGGACTGGGCATTGGCAATCACCTGCTGCTCGCGTTCAGGCGCTTCTACTGGCTGGCCCGAGTCCCATTTGTTCAGGGCAACCGCGTGGGCGATGTGCAGGCGCTGGTCGATGCTGTCGAGCAAGGCGGTGAGTGGTGTGGTGGCTGGCGCGGGCTGGGAAAGCGGCACACCCTGGCTGCCGGCATAAAAAACAATCAGTTCGGCCGCTTGCGCGCCTGTACGCCCGCGATGCACGCCATCGACGATCTCGGCGAGGGCGTCTCCGGCCTTGATGCTTACCTGTTTGTTGCTGTCGCGGGTTTCCACCAGCAGTTCACCTGCAAGCAGGTAGCCGGCGTTGGGCAGCGGATGGCTGTGCCAGTCGAGGGTTGTTTCAGGCGGAATGTGGATTTTAACCAGGGTCAGCTCCGCTGGCCCGTCGGGGTAGCGCGGGTAGGGGCTGCCGTCCCAGGCGGTGTTGGTGCGTAGCAGCACCTGTGATTCGAGCGGTGCTGGCGGGGTACTGCAGCCTGTCAGCAAGGCAAGCAGGGTGAGTGTGATCGGGGTGCGGGTCATGATGGGCTCGGGCGTGGATTGCTGAGCCAGCATGGTCGAGGTCAGGAGGCTGACCTATCGGGAACATCTGAAGAATATGTATGAAAAAGGCCTCCCGAAGGAGGCCTTTTTTCAAGCTACGCCGCTTGCGCGAGCGTCACTGGCTTAGCAGCTGTAGTACAGCTCGTATTCCAGTGGGTGTACGAAGGTGCGGACCTTGATTTCTTCTTCGCTTTTCAGCGCGATGTAGGCATCGATGAAGTCGTCGGAGAACACGCCGCCCTTGGTCAGGAACGCACGGCCTTTGTCCAGCTCTTCCAGGGCTTCTTTCAGGCTGCCGCAAACCTGTGGGATCTCTTTCGCCTCTTCAGGCGGCAGGTCGTACAGGTTCTTGTCGGCGGCATCGCCTGGGTGGATCTTGTTCTGGATACCGTCCAGGCCGGCCATCATCAGTGCTGCGAAGCACAGGTACGGGTTGGCAGCCGGGTCCGGGAAGCGCGCTTCGATGCGGCGGGCTTTCGGGCTGGAAACGTACGGGATGCGGATCGAGGCGGAACGGTTGCGCGCCGAGTAGGCCAGCATGACCGGTGCTTCGAAGCCTGGTACCAGACGCTTGTAGGAGTTGGTAGCCGGGTTGGTGAAGCCGTTCAGGGCCTTACCGTGCTTGATGATACCGCCGATGAAGTACAGGGCGGTGTCGGACAGGCCGGCATAGCCTTCGCCGGAGAAGGTGTTCTTGCCATCTTTGGAGATGGACATGTGCACGTGCATACCCGAGCCGTTGTCGCCGTACAGTGGCTTAGGCATGAAGGTAGCGGTGCGGCCGTAGGCGTCGGCAACGTTGTGCACGCAGTATTTGAGGGTCTGAACTTCGTCAGCCTTCTTCACCAGGGTGTTGAACTGCACGCCGATTTCGTTCTGGCCGGCAGTTGCCACTTCGTGGTGGTGGACTTCGATGACCAGGCCCATTTCTTCCATGGCGTTGCACATGGCAGTACGGATTTCGTGGTCGTGGTCGAACGGTGGTACCGGGAAGTAGCCGCCTTTGACGCCTGGACGGTGGCCTTTGTTGCCGCCTTCGACGTCCTGGTCGGACATCCACGAGCCTTGCTCGGAGTAGATCTTGAACATCGAGCCGGAAATGTCGGACTTGAACTTCACTTCGTCGAAGATGAAGAACTCAGGCTCTGGGCCGACGAACACGGTGTCACCGATACCGGTGGTCTTCAGGTACTCTTCGGCGCGGCGGGCGATGGCGCGTGGGTCGCGGTCGTAGCCTTGCATGGTCGAAGGTTCGATGATGTCGCAGACCAGGATCAGGGTCGGCTCTTCGGTGAACGGGTCGAGCACGGCGGAGGAGTCGTCCGGCATCAGGATCATGTCGGAGGCTTCGATGCCTTTCCAGCCAGCGATGGAGGAACCGTCGAACATCTTGCCGGCTTCGAAGAAATCTTCATCCAGCGCATCACGAGCTGGCATGGTCACGTGGTGCTGAGTGCCTTTGGTGTCAGTGAAGCGCAGATCAATCCATTTAACGTCATGATCTTTGATGAGTTGAACCGACTTCGACATAGTGTCCTCCGGGTGGGGTAGAGCTTGCCTGTGCAGCCCTTTAATTTGGGTGATGCCGGGCGCGAATAGTCGGCCAAGGCAACCTGCCTCACAAGGGAGCAAATTGCATGCCAGTGCCCCGAGTTGGGATTTTTGCCCCAAACCCAAGCGTTTTCGCCCGATTCGCTGAAATCAGCGGTTTTTTCTGCACCCTTACGATGCGCTAAATAGCCATGATGCACCATAACGGTGCGAGAAAAACCTTCTGTACAAAAGTTGCTCAAAGCTTGAGCAATTTCCGCTATAATCCGCGCCCCACTTTTTTAGTCGGCACCTCGCGCGCTGTTTTTCATGAAACTAATCGTAAAAGTCTTCCCAGAGATCACCATCAAGAGCCGGCCGGTTCGCAAGCGCTTCATCCGTCAACTGGCCCGCAACATCCGCAACGTGCTCAAGGACCTCGATCCTGCGCTCGCGGTTAACGGTGTCTGGGATAACCTCGAAGTGATCACTCACATCGAGGACGAGAAGGTCCTGCGCGAGATGACCGAGCGTCTGAGCTGCACGCCGGGCATTGCCCATTTCCTGCAGGTCGACGAATACCCGCTGGGTGATTTCGACGACATCGTCGCCAAGTGCAAGCAGCACTTCGGTTACCTGCTGGCGGGCAAGCGCTTCGCCGTACGCTGCAAGCGCGGCGGTCACCACGATTTCACCTCGATGGACGTCGACCGCTACGTCGGCAGCCAGCTGCGCCAGCAATGCGGCGCCGCCGGTATCGATCTGCGCACGCCCGAAGTCGAGGTACGCATCGAGGTGCGCGACAAGCGCCTGTACGTCATCCACAACCAGCACAAAGGCATCGGCGGTTACCCGCTGGGCGCGCTGGAGCAGACCCTGGTGCTGATGTCCGGTGGTTTCGACTCCACCGTCGCCGCCTACCAGATGATGCGTCGCGGCCTGATGACCCACTTCTGCTTCTTCAACCTTGGCGGCCGCGCCCACGAGTTGGGGGTGATGGAAGTCGCCCACTTCCTGTGGAAAAAGTACGGCAGCAGCCAGCGCGTGCTGTTCGTCAGCGTGCCGTTCGAAGAAGTGGTCGGCGAGATCCTCGGCAAGGTCGACAACAGCTACATGGGCGTGACCCTCAAGCGCATGATGCTGCGCGCGGCGACCAATATCGCCGACCGCCTGCAGATCGACGCCCTGGTGACCGGTGAAGCCATCTCCCAGGTCTCGAGCCAGACCCTGCCGAACCTTGCGGTGATCGACTCGGCCACCGAGAAGCTGGTGCTGCGCCCGCTGCTGGCCAGCCACAAGCAGGACATCATCGACCAGGCCCAGCAGATCGGCACCGCCGAGTTCGCCAAGCACATGCCTGAATACTGCGGCGTGATTTCGGTGAACCCGACCACTTGCGCCAAGCGTCATCGCCTCGAGCATGAAGAGAAGCAGTTCGACATGGCGGTGCTCGAGCGTGCCCTGGAGCGCGCTCGGCTGATCTCCATCGACCACGTGATCGATGAACTCAGCCAGGATATCCAGATCGAAGAAGTCAGCCAGGCGCTGGCCGGGCAGGTGGTGATCGACATTCGCCACCCTGATGCCCAGGAAGACCAGCCCCTGGAACTGGACGGCATCGAGGTCCAGGCCTTGCCGTTCTACGCCCTGAACAGTCGCTTCAAGGAGCTGGATGCCACGCGCCAGTACCTGCTGTATTGCGACAAGGGAGTAATGAGTCGCCTGCATGCCCATCATCTGCTCAGTGAGGGACATGCCAATGTGCGCGTTTATCGTCCGACATAAGACGCCGGGGCTATATGGCGGGAGCATCCGCCATCGCCCTCCCGACCACCGGGCCGTTTGAGCGCCATTCATTCATATTCGCCGCCTAGACTGGGCGGCAACCCGAATCCTCTGATCGAGATACACACGTGATCGAAAATCTGCGTAACATCGCCATCATCGCCCACGTTGACCATGGTAAAACCACCCTGGTCGACAAACTCCTGCGTCAGTCCGGCACTCTGGAGCGTAACGAGCTCAACGACGAGCGCGTCATGGACTCCAACGACCAGGAAAAAGAGCGCGGTATTACCATTCTGGCGAAAAACACCGCCATCAACTGGAACGGCTACCACATCAACATCGTCGACACCCCCGGCCACGCCGACTTCGGTGGCGAGGTTGAACGTGTAATGTCGATGGTCGACTCCGTACTGCTGCTGGTCGACGCTCAAGACGGCCCTATGCCGCAAACCCGTTTCGTGACCAAGAAGGCTTTCGAAGCCGGCCTGCGTCCAATCGTGGTGATCAACAAGGTCGACCGTCCGGGCGCGCGTCCTGACTGGGTTCTGGACCAGATCTTCGATCTGTTCGACAACCTCGGTGCCACCGACGAACAGCTGGACTTCAAAGTCGTCTACGCCTCGGCCCTGAACGGCATTGCCGGTCTGGACCACACCGAAATGGCCGAAGACATGACCCCGCTGTACCAGTCGATCGTCGACAACGTACCGGCCCCTGCTGTTGACCGTGACGGTCCGTTCCAGATGCAGATCTCGGCACTGGACTACAACAGCTTCCTCGGTGTTATCGGTGTTGGCCGTATCGCTCGCGGTCGCGTCAAGCCGAACACCCCGGTGGTGGCTATCGACGTCGATGGCAAGAAGCGCAACGGTCGTATCCTCAAGCTGATGGGTCACCACGGCCTGCACCGCGTTGACGTCGAAGAAGCCCAGGCTGGCGACATCGTCTGCATCAGCGGTTTCGACGAGCTGTTCATCTCCGACACCCTGTGCTCCCCGGACGCAGTTGAAGCGATGAAGCCGCTGACCGTTGACGAGCCAACCGTTTCGATGACCTTCCAGGTCAACGACTCGCCGTTCTGCGGTAAAGAAGGCAAGTTCGTGACTTCCCGCAACATCAAGGAACGTCTGGACAAAGAGCTGCTGTACAACGTTGCACTGCGCGTTGAAGAAGGCGACTCGGCTGACAAGTTCAAGGTCTCTGGCCGTGGTGAGCTGCACCTCTCGGTTCTGATCGAAACCATGCGTCGCGAAGGCTTCGAAATGGGTGTTGGTCGTCCGGAAGTGATCATCCGTGAAGTCGACGGTGCCAAGCACGAGCCGTTCGAAAACGTCACCATCGACATCCCTGAAGACTCCCAGGGCAAGGTCATGGAAGAAATGGGTCTGCGTAAAGGCGACCTGACCAACATGGTTCCGGATGGCAAGGGCCGTGTACGCCTGGAATACAACATTCCAGCCCGTGGTCTGATCGGTTTCCGTAACCAGTTCCTGACCCTGACCAACGGTGCAGGCATCCTGACCTCGATCTTCGACCGTTACGCTCCGATGAAGTCCGGCCACATGTCCGGCCGTCAGAACGGCGTACTGGTTTCGGTTGAAACCGGCAAGGCCCTGACCTACTCCCTGGAAACCCTGCAGGCGCGCGGCAAGCTGTTCGTCGAGCACGGCCAGGAGATCTACAACGGTCAGATCGTTGGTCTGAACAGCCGTGACAACGACCTGGGCGTCAACCCTACCAAGGGCAAGAAGCTCGACAACATGCGTGCTTCGGGTAAAGACGAAACCATCGCCCTGGTTCCACCTGTTCGCTTCACCCTGGAACAGGCTCTGGAATTCATCCAGGACGACGAGCTGTGCGAAGTGACTCCTAAGTCGATCCGTCTACGCAAGAAGATCCTCGACGAAGGCGAGCGTACCCGCGCTGCCAAGAAAGCCAAGAACTGAGTCTTAGTTCCGGCTGAATGAAAACGCCCCCGGTCGCAAGGCCGGGGGCGTTTTTGTTTGTGCGGGACATGAAACCGGGTTGGCTTCATCGCTGGCAAGCCAGCTCCCACAGGATCATGTACAACCTTGTGGGAGCTGGCTTGCCAGCGATGCTTTTAGCGGCGCGCCGCTGGCTTGGGGATGTACGCGCAATAACCCGGCCGCGGGCCGATCCGTGGATGGTTGCGGCAGGTGTCCGGGCGCTTGTCATAAATGGTGCACATGCGACTTTTACGGTCCAGGTACAGGCAATCGTCGTTGCTCATCTGCGCCAGGGTGAAAATCCCCGACTTCTGGTTGAAGCGCTGGATGATCCCGTCCTTCTGCAAGCGCTTGGCAATGTTCTTCGGCGGCTCGCCCACCTCGAACTCATCTACCACGCCCATGCGGATCAGGTCTTTGATTTTCACTTCCGTCGGCAAGGTGCAGCAGGTCGAGTTGCAGCCTCCGCACATATGGCTTTGGTACTTCTGCCAGGTTTCCAGTCGGTCGACTTCGGCGGCGGCAATCAGGGTCGGTTTCATCGGGCTCAGGCTAGAAGAGTCTTGTGGGCGCGCGATGATACCGGAGTTGATCAAATTGTGAACAACCATTTGCCGCTTTATTCCGGGTTTGTTTGCCGCTGGCCGCAAGAAAGTCGCGAACCAGAGCTTCCCCTCTGTGTCGAACGGTCTAGGCTGAGAAATCTCCATCCGCATTCGTCAACTTGCCCGAGGACGTCGCATGTCTCAGGAACCGCTCGCTCGTGACGCAGAGGTGGCCGCTTTTCGCACCGCTGTGCTGGATAAATTGACCTACGCGGTCGGCAAGGACCCGGAGCATGCCTTCGATCACGACTGGTTCGAAGCCATTGCCCTGGCTGCCCGCGATCACATGGTCGACCACTGGATGGACCATACCCGGCAGATCTACCGCAAGAGCCAGAAGCGGGTGTATTACCTGTCGCTGGAGTTCCTGATCGGCCGTCTGCTGTACGACAGCCTGAGCAATCTCGGCCTGCTCGATGTTGCCCGTGAAGCGCTGGACGGGCTTAACGTCGACCTTGAGCGCATTCGCCTGCTGGAGCCCGATGCGGCGCTGGGTAACGGCGGCCTGGGGCGTCTGGCGGCGTGTTTCATGGAGAGCATGTCGACCCTTGGCATCGCCGCCCACGGTTACGGCATTCGTTACGAGCACGGCCTGTTCCGCCAGGCGGTAGTCGATGGCTGGCAGCAGGAGCAGACCGAGAACTGGCTGGATTTCGGCAACCCCTGGGAGTTCGAGCGGGCCGAGGTGATCTACCCGATCAGCTTTGGTGGCAGTGTCGAGACCGTGCACGATGCCAGTGGCCAGCAGCGCCAGGTGTGGTGGCCGGCCGAGACGGTGCGTGCGGTGGCCTACGACACGCCGGTGGTCGGCTGGCGCGGTGCCAGCGTCAACACCTTGCGCCTGTGGCGGGCGCGGGCATTGGAAGAACTACACCTGGAGCGCTTCAATGCCGGCGATCACCTTGGCGCTGTCGCCGAAGTGGCGCGCGCCGAAAGTATCTCGCGGGTGCTGTACCCGGCCGACAGTACCGAGGCCGGCCAGGAGCTGCGCCTGCGGCAGGAGTACTTCTTTGTTTCCGCCTCGCTGCAGGACCTGCTGCGCCGGCACCTGAACATGCATGACAGCCTGCTCAACCTGCCGCAGCAGGCGGCGATCCAGCTCAACGACACCCACCCCTCGATCGCGGTCGCCGAGCTGATGCGCCTGCTGGTCGACCAGCACGAAGTGCCCTGGGACACCGCCTGGCAGCTGACCGTCGAGACCCTGGCCTACACCAACCATACTTTGCTGCCCGAAGCCCTGGAAACCTGGCCGGTGGGTTTGATGGAGCGCATGTTGCCGCGGCACATGCAGATCATCTACCTGATCAACGCCTTTCATATCGACGCCTTGCGCGCCAAGGGCATCCACGACTTCGACGTGCTGCGCGCGGTGTCGCTGATCGAGGAAGACAACGGCCGCCGGGTGCGCATGGGCAACCTGGCGTTCCTCGGTTCGCACAGCGTCAACGGTGTGTCGGCGCTGCACACAAAGCTGATGCGCAGCACGGTGTTCGCCGAACTGCACAAGCTCTACCCCGAGCGAATCAACAACAAGACCAACGGCATCACCTTCCGGCGCTGGCTGTTCCAGGCCAACCCGCAACTGACCGGCATGCTGGTCGAGGCCCTCGGCGCCGACCTGCTCGATGACCCGCAGGGACGCCTGCGCGACCTTGAGCCGTTTGCCGACAAGGCGTCGTTCTGCAAGCAGTTCGCCGCCCAGCGCCTGCACAGCAAAAAGGCCCTGGCCAGCCTGGTCCAGGAGCGCCTGGGCATTACCCTCAACCCCGAGGCGATGTTCGATGTGCAGGTCAAGCGCATCCATGAGTACAAACGCCAGTTGCTCAACCTGCTGCACACCGTGGCCCTGTACCAGGCCATCCGCGCCGAACCTGGCAGCGGCTGGGCGCCGCGGGTGAAGATCTTCGCCGGCAAGGCCGCCGCCAGCTATCACCAGGCCAAGCTGATCATCAAACTGAGCAACGACATCGCCAAGGTGGTCAACAACGACCCGACCGTGCGCGGCTTGCTCAAGGTGGTGTTCCTGCCCAACTACAACGTCAGCCTGGCCGAGAGCATCATTCCGGCGGCCGATCTGTCTGAGCAGATTTCTACCGCCGGCTACGAGGCGTCGGGCACCAGCAACATGAAATTCGGCCTCAATGGCGCGCTGACCATCGGCACCCTGGACGGCGCCAATGTCGAAATGTGCGAGCAGGTCGGTGCCGAGAACATGTTCATCTTCGGCCTGACCTCCCAGCAGGTGGAGGCGCGCAAGCGCAGCGGCGACTTTGGCGCCAGTGCCGCGATCGGTGCCTCCCATCGGCTCAACGACGTGCTCCAGGCCATTCGTGGCGGGGTGTTTTCACCGGATGACCCGGCCCGCTATGTCGGTTTGGTCGACTCGCTGGTGGCTTATGATCGCTTCCTGGTGTGCGCCGATTTCGATGCCTACTGGGAAGCGCAATTGCGCGTCGAAGCGCTCTGGCGCGAGCCCAGGCAGTGGTGGCGCATGGCAGTGCTCAACAGCGCGCGCATGGGCTGGTTCTCTTCGGACCGGACCATCCGCGAGTACGCAACCGATATCTGGAAAGCCCTCGACTAAGCTGCAAAGGCCGGCCCGGGAGCGCTGAACTCTCGGGCCGATGTGCCGTCTGATCGGCCAAGCGTGTCTGATTGCTCGCTAGCGCTTCACTCTCCCTGTAAACTGCGTGGGTTTTTATTACCCCCTTCCTTCGGAGCCTTACATGTCCCGCGTTACCCTGAGTCGCTATTTGATTGAGCAGACCCGCAGCAACAGTACCCCTGCCGATCTGCGCTTCCTGATCGAAGTGGTGGCGCGTGCGTGCAAGGAAATCAGCCACAACGTCTCCAAAGGCGCGCTGGGCGGTGTCCTGGGCAGCATGGGCACCGAGAACGTGCAGGGCGAAGTCCAGAAGAAACTCGACGTGATCTCCAACGACATCCTCCTCGAAGCCAACGAGTGGGGCGGTCACCTGGCCGGCATGGCTTCCGAAGAGATGGACAACGCCTACCAGATCCCGGGCAAATACCCGAAAGGCGCCTACCTGCTGGTCTTCGACCCGCTGGACGGTTCGTCGAACATCGACGTCAACGTCTCGGTCGGCACCATCTTCTCGGTACTGCGCTGCCCGAACGAATACCTGAGCCAGAACGAGAGCCTCAACGAGCAGGCCTTCCTGCAGCCAGGCACCAAGCAGGTTGCCGCCGGTTACGCGATCTACGGCCCGCAAACCATGCTGATCCTGACCCTGGGCAACGGCGTCAAGGGCTTCACCCTGGACCGCGAACTGGGCAGTTTCGTACTGACCCACGAGAACATTCAGGTGCCGGAAACCACCGCCGAATTCGCCATCAACATGTCCAACCAGCGCCACTGGGAAGAGCCGGTGACCCGCTACGTGGGCGAGCTGCTGGCCGGTGAAACCGGTCCGCTGAAAAAGAACTACAACATGCGCTGGATCGCCTCGATGGTTGCCGATGTGCACCGCATCCTGACCCGTGGCGGCCTGTTCATGTACCCGCGCGATGCCCGCGAACCATCCAAGCCGGGCAAGCTGCGTCTGATGTACGAAGCCAACCCGATGTCCTTCATCATCGAGCAGGCCGGCGGTGCTTCCACCGACGGTCGCCAGCGCATCCTCGACATCCAGCCAGAGAGCCTGCACCAGCGCGTGGCAGTGTTCCTCGGCTCCAAGCAGGAAGTCGAGCGCGTTACCGGTTATCACAAGGAGTAAATCATGCTCGCACCTTGGCAGCCTTTGCTGGAGTGGTGGTTTGGCTGGGGCACCAGCCCCCAGGATGTGGCTGACGAGAAGAGCACCTTGTGGTTCGGCAAGCACCACGACGACGAAGCGCGTGAGCGCTTCGGCGAGCTGGTCGAGCAAGCGCTGGCCGGCGGCCTCGATGAGTGGCTGCAAAGCCCGCAGGGCTGGCTTGGCCTGGTGTTGCTGCTCGACCAGTTGCCGCGCATGATCCACCGCGACACGCCGCGCGCCTTCGATGGCGACCGACGTGCCCAGGTGCTGGTGATGCAGGGGCTGGACAAGGCCTGGGATTACCAGCTGCTGCCGATCCAGCGGGTGTTCGTCCTGTTGGTGCTGGAGCATGCCGAGGTACTGGACTGGCAGAACATCAGCGTCGAGCGTTACCAGTTGCTGCTCGATGCCCAGCCGGATGCCGATCGGCGCTTGTTCGAAGGGTTCCTTGACTACGCCGAGCAGCACCAGCGGGTGATTGCCCGCTTTGGCCGCTTCCCGCATCGCAATCTGTTGCTGAATCGGCCGAGTACCGATGAAGAGATGGATTTTCTGCTGGAGCCGGGCTCAAGGTTTTGAGTTGAATTCATCGCTGGCAAGCCAGCTCCCACAGAGATTTGCATTGCCTGTGGGAGCGGCGGTGCGACGACTCGACTTGCCCCGCGATCAGCTTCACATCAGATCCTGAAACTCCCCACCAACTGCTTCAAACGATTGGCCTGATTCTCCAGGTCATTGCAGGCGCGCAAGGTTGCCTGCAGGTTCTCTACCCCTTCCTGATTCAGCGTATTGATTTCGGTGATATCGACATTGATCGACTCGACCACGGCCGTCTGCTCTTCGGTGGCGGTGGCTACCGACTGGTTCATGCCGTCGATCTCGCCGATACGCAGGGTTACGCTGCCCAGCCGCTCGCCGGCCTGGTTGGCGATGCCGACGCTGTGCTGGCTGTGGCTCTGGCTTTCGGTCATGGTGCTGACCGCCACCTGGGCGCCGGCCTGCAGCTCTTCGATGATGCGCTGAACCTGCTGGGCCGAATCCTGGGTGCGGTGGGCGAGGTTGCGGACTTCGTCGGCCACCACGGCAAAGCCGCGTCCGGCCTCGCCGGCACGGGCCGCTTCGATGGCGGCGTTGAGCGCCAGCAGGTTGGTCTGCTGGGAAATGCCGCTGATCACCTCGAGAATCTGGCCGATGTTCACCGTGTTGGCATTGAGCGTCTCGATGTTGCCGCACGAGTCGCTGATTTTCGCCGACAGTTGGTTCATCACTTCGATGGTCTGCTCGACCACCTGCTGGCCCTGCGCTGCCAGGTTGCGCGCGTCGCTGGAATGTTGCGAGGCGAGGGCGGCGTTCTGGGCGATTTCCTGGGCGGCGGCGCCAAGCTGGTTGATCGCCGCAGCGACGCTGCTGGTGCGGCTCGACTGCTGGTCGGCATTGTGGATCGAGGCGTTCGAGGCACTGACCACGCGCAGCGCCACTTCGTTGACCTGGCCGGTGGCCGAGGCCACTTCGCGGATCGACTCGTGAATACGCTCGACAAAGCGGTTGAACGATTGGCCGAGGCTACCGAATTCGTCCTGGCCATGAATGCGCAGGCGCCGGGTCAGGTCGCCTTCGCCTTCGGCGATGTCGTGCATGGCCCGGCCCATCACGTGCAGCGGCTCCATCAGCACACGAATCAGCACGCCGAGCAGGGCGATGATGATCAGCACGGCAATCACCGTGGCCACCACTGCAGAAGTGCGCAGTTCGCTGAGCATGGCGAAGGCGAAATCCTGGTCGAGCTCCAGCGCCACGTACCAGTCCGCCGATGCCACGCCGTTGACCTTGGTGAAGGTGATGAACTGCTTGTGGCCGTTGAGCTCGGCTTCTTTCAGGCCGCTGCCGACCTGCGGGGTGTCTTGCGGGTAGGCGTCGCTGAGGTTCTTCAGCACCAGCTCGGCTTGCGGGTGGACGAGGATCTTGCCGGCGCCGTTGACGATGAAGGCCTGGCCGTGGCCGTCGAAGTTCAGCGCGTTGATGATCGCGCTGATGCTGTCCAGGTCGGTGTCGACGCCGTTGACGCCGATCAGCCGGCCCTGGTGCTGCACCGGGGTGGCCAGGGTGATCACCAGCTTGTTGGCCGACGCTGAAATGTACGGCTCGGTAATGATGGTCTGGCCGGCGCTGGTGGCGGCCTTGTACCAGCCGCGCACCCGCGGGTCGTAGTCGGCGGCGCGATTGCCCAGCGGCACCGACTGCATGTAGCCGTCCTGGCCACCGAAGTAGGTCAGCAAAAAATTGCTGCCGTACACCGGCAAGCTCAGGCTGCGGGTCAGGCTGTCCTTGCTGGCGCCATCGATGGCGACTTGCTGGGACAGCGACTGCAGCAGCTGCATGCGGCTTTGCAGCCAGGTCTGGATATTGCTGCTGGTCAGGCTGCCGAGCTCCTGCATCGAGGCTTCGGTGTTGCTGCGCAGGGTCTGGCGCTGTCGGTAATCGTTGAACAGGATGAAACAGGTGAAGGCGACAGCGACCACCAGGGCGGCGGCGAGCAGAATCTTGTGGCTGAACTTCAGGTTTTTTGTCATTGCGAGGTCTGTCTGCACAAGGCGGGTCAACGGGTGGGGCGCGGCAATCGGTCGCAGCGCCTTCCTGTGTCGTCCGTTATGGGCAAAAGATTAATCGCAGAACTCACCAGTCGACCAATGGCGGGGCTTTGACGCCAACAAAACCTGGGCGCTCGGGAACCGGATGAGCTTTTTCCCTTCTAAGCTGTCGGTAGGCCACCGCGCCTGCACCCTCATGTCCAGGAGTGACCCTTCATGTCGTTGCGTTCCCTCGCCCTGCTGTCCTTGTGCGTGTTCCTCACTGCGTGCAACAAGATCAACCAGGAAAACTATTCACAGCTCAAGTCCGGGATGGCCAAGGCCGAGGTCGAAAAACTGCTCGGCGCGCCGACCGATTGCTCGGGCGCCCTGGGCATGTCCAGCTGCACCTGGGGTGACGAGAAGACCTTTATCAGTGTCCAGTACGCCGGTGACAAAGTGCTGATGTATTCCGGGCAGGGCCTCAAATGAAGCGGTTGCATCTGCTGCTGGCGCTGTGCGCCGGGTTGATCCTCGGCGGCTGTGCCAGCACCGGCGCAGGCTCGCTGGAGCCCAAGACTGCCGGCAGCGTCGACCTCAAACGCTACCAGGGCAAGTGGTATGAACTGGCGCGGCTGCCGATGTTCTTCCAGCGCGACTGCGCCCAGTCCGAGGCCCATTACAACCTCAAGCCGGACGGTAATGTCGGGGTGCTCAACCGCTGCCAGACCCTGCAAGGTGAATGGCAGGAGGCCAGCGGCACGGCCACTGCGCAGGTGCCGGGCAAGACCGACAAGCTCTGGGTGGAGTTCGACAACTGGTTCTCGACCTTGCTGCCTGGGGTCGCCAAGGGCAACTACTGGATCCTTTACGTCGACGACAAGTACCAGACTGCGCTGGTCGGCAATCCGGATCGCAAGTACCTGTGGATACTTTCGCGCACCCCGACCATTCCGGCGTTGCAGCGCGAAAGCCTGCTGGCCAAGGCGCGCCAGCAGGGCTACGACACCCAGCGGCTGATCTGGCGGGTGACGGACAAGGACATGGCGGCGCACAAGCCTTGATACCCAAATCGCTGGCAAGCCAACTCCGACAGTGTAGGAGCGGGCTTGCCCCGCGATGGCGTAATCAGCCCAACAGGCTGCGCAGCACCCCGGCAAATTCCCGTGCGCTGTCTTCTTCCTGGGCATGGCGACCCTGGCGCACGACCCACTGGCCGTTGACCATCACATCGCGCACCTGACGGTCACCGCCGGCAAACAGCCAGCGGTTGAGAATGCCGTCTTCACTGGCTGTCGCCAGGTACGGGTCGTTGCCATCGAGCACCAGCCAGTCCGCGCGCTTGCCCACCGCCAGTTCGCCAATCGGCTGGCCCATGGCCTGGGCGCCGCCACTCAGGGCGGCGTCGTACAGGGTGCGCCCGACCATTGGCTGATCGCCGCGGTACAGGCGGTTACGGCGCTGGTCACGCAAACGCTGGCCATATTCCAGCCAGCGCAATTCCTCTACCACGCTCAATGACACATGGCTGTCCGAACCAATCCCCAGGCGCCCGCCGCGGGCCAGGTAATCCACGGCCGGGAAGATGCCGTCGCCCAGGTTCGCCTCGGTGGTCAGGCACAAGCCGGCGACCGCGCCGCTGCGGGCCATCAACTCGACTTCGTCGGGCTCGGCATGGGTGGCGTGCACCAGGCACCAGCGCTGATTTACTTCGGTGTTCTCGTAGAGCCACTGCAACGGCCGGCGCCCGCTCCAGGCCAGGCAGTCGTCGACTTCTTTCTGTTGCTCGGCGATATGGATGTGCACCGGACAGGCCTTGTCGCTGGCAGCCATGACCTCGGCGATCTGCTCCGGAGTCACCGCGCGCAACGAATGGAAACACAGGCCCAGGGCCTGCGCCGGCTGCTCGGCGAGCAGCGGTGCCAGGCGTGCCTGCAGGTTCAGGTACTGTTCGGTGCTGTTGATAAAGCGCCGCTGGCCTTCGTTCGGTGCTTGCCCGCCAAAGCCGGAGTGGCTGTACAGCACCGGCAACAGGGTCAGGCCGATGCCGCTGGCGCGCGCCGCAGCGCTGATGCGCAGCGACAGCTCCGCCGGGTCGGCGTAGGCCTGGCCCTGGGTGTCGTGGTGAACGTAGTGGAATTCGGCGACCGAGGTATAGCCGGCCTTGAGCATCTCGATGTACAGCTGGCGGGCAATGACCTGCAGCTGCTCAGGGCTGATCTTGCCGACCAGGCGATACATCAGCTCGCGCCAGGTCCAGAAGCTGTCATTGGGGTTGCCGGCCACTTCCGCAAGCCCGGCCATGGCGCGCTGGAAGGCGTGCGAGTGCAAGTTGGGCATGCCCGGCAGCAGCGGGCCGGCCAGGTGCTCGGCGCCTTCGGCCGAGGCGTTGGCCTCGATGCGGGTCAGCAGGCCGTCGGCGCCGACCTCGATTCGGACGTTTTCGGCCCAGCCTGTAGGCAGCAAAGCACGTTCGGCAAAGAAGACGGACATCGGCACGGCACCTCATTGTGATTATTTGTATATACATATACAGACGTTTGCCTGCTGGGTAAACTCCGGCAAGCTACCGTTCATTCAACCGAACAAGGATATCTTCCGTGCCGACACCTCCTGTCTCCGCGCTGGTTGCCCAGATGGGCGAGGGTCCGGCGCCGCTGTACGCCCGGGTCAAACAGATGATCGCCCAGCAGATCCAGAATGGCAGCTGGCCGCCGCATCACCGGGTGCCGTCCGAGAGCGAACTGGTCAACCAGTTGGGCTTCAGCCGCATGACCATCAACCGCGCCTTGCGCGAGCTCACTGCCGAAGGCTTGCTGGTGCGCATGCAGGGCGTCGGCACCTTTGTTGCCGAGCCCAAGAGCCGTTCGGCGCTGTTCGAGGTCAACAACATTGCCGACGAGATCGCCGCCCGTGGCCACGAGCACAGCTGCAAGGTGATCATCCTCGCCGAAGAGGCCGCCGGTTCCGAGCGCGCCCTGGCCCTGGACATGCGTGAAGGCCAGCGGGTGTTCCACTCGCTGATCGTGCATTACGAGAACGGCGTCGCCGTGCAGATCGAAGACCGCTTCGTTAATGCTGCGGTAGCGCCCGAATACCTCCAGCAGGACTTCACCCGGCAAACGCCCTACGCCTACCTGTCCCAAGTCGCACCCTTGACCGAGGGCGAACACGTGGTCGAGGCGATTCTTGCCGACCCGGATGAATGCCGCCTGCTGCAAATCGAACCGGGCGAGCCGTGCCTGCTGATCCGCCGCCGCACCTGGTCTGGGCGCCAGCCAGTGACTGCCGCTCGTCTGATTCATCCCGGATCCCGTCATCGCTTGGAAGGACGCTTCAGCAAATGAGCCAGTTGCAGGTATTACGCGCCAAAGACTACCCCCGCATGCCATGGAAGAACGGCGGCGGCAGCACCGAAGAGATTGCCCGCGATGCCGGCGTCGGCCTGGACGGCTTCGGCTGGCGCCTGTCGATTGCCGATATCAGCGAGTCCGGTGGCTTTTCCAGCTTTGCCGGGTATCAGCGGATCATCACCGTGCTCGAGGGTGAGGGCATGCGCCTGCAGGTCGATGGCCAGCCGACGCGGCCGTTGCTGCCGTTCGACGCCTTTGCCTTCAGCGGCCAGAGCCAGGTCAGTTGCACGCTGCTCGGTGGTGCAATTCGCGATTTCAACCTGATCTATTCTCCCGAGCGCTACAACGCGCGCCTGCAGTGGCTCGATGGCAGCCAGCGGCTGTTCAGTTCGGCCACGACCGTGCTGCTGTTTGCCGTGGCTTCCCAGGTCGAGGTGACGCTGGACAGCGGTGTGCAGCTGCTTGGGCGCTATGACTGCTTGCACCTGGAGGCGAGTCAGGGCCTGCAGACCTTGAACATTCAGGGGCGCTGCTGCCTGATCGAGCTCAGCCCGCGCTGAGTGTGTTACGCCTCGGCCGTTCAGCGCGGCCGAGGCTGTTACCGATTGACCCAAAGTGGTGCAACGCCACTGATCCCCTTGGTTCGACCGCTCATCTCCTGGAAAAAATTTTAATTCGCCACAGCCCGCGCATCGCGGGGCTCTAGCACCTGCGTTGGCGCCGGGAAAAGCGCACTGATCAGGAGTTGGCACTTCAATTGCCTATGCTTGTACATACAAGTAAAGATGTGTTTGTATAAGTGCCATGACCCACCCAATGCCTGGGTTGCTCTGGACCGATCGCTTAGGAGCCATTTCCGTGACTGACAACAACTTCAAGAAATTCCGTGACGTCGAAATCCGCGCAGCGCGCGGCAACAAGCTGACCGCCAAAAGCTGGCTGACTGAAGCACCGTTGCGCATGCTGATGAACAACCTCGACCCGGAAGTCGCCGAGAACCCGAAAGAGCTGGTGGTGTATGGCGGTATTGGCCGTGCCGCGCGTAACTGGGAGTGCTACGACAAGATCGTCGAGAGCCTGACCAACCTGAACGACGACGAAACCCTGCTGGTGCAGTCGGGCAAGCCGGTCGGCGTGTTCAAGACCCACAGCAACGCCCCACGCGTACTGATCGCCAACTCCAACCTGGTACCGCACTGGGCCAACTGGGAACACTTCAACGAACTGGATGCCAAGGGCCTGGCCATGTACGGCCAGATGACCGCCGGCAGCTGGATCTACATCGGCAGCCAGGGCATCGTCCAGGGCACCTACGAAACCTTCGTCGAAGCCGGCCGCCAGCACTACAACGGCAGCCTCAAGGGCAAGTGGGTACTGACCGCGGGCCTGGGCGGCATGGGCGGCGCCCAGCCACTGGCGGCGACCTTGGCCGGCGCCTGCTCGCTGAACATCGAATGCCAGCAGAGCCGCATCGACTTCCGCCTGAGCAGCCGTTATGTCGACGAGCAAGCCAAGGACCTGGACGACGCCCTGGCGCGCATCGCCAAATACACCGCCGAAGGCAAGGCCATCTCCATTGCCCTGCTGGGCAACGCCGCCGAAATCCTGCCTGAACTGATCAAGCGTGGCGTGCGCCCGGACATGGTCACCGACCAGACCAGCGCCCACGACCCGCTCAATGGCTACCTGCCAGCCGGCTGGACCTGGGAGCAATACCGCGACCGTGCGCAGACCGAACCGGCTGCGGTGGTCAAGGCCGCCAAGCAATCGATGGCTGTCCACGTTCAAGCCATGCTCGAGTTCCAGAAGCAGGGCGTGCCGACTTTCGACTACGGTAACAACATCCGTCAAATGGCCAAGGAAGAGGGCGTTGCCAATGCCTTCGACTTCCCGGGCTTCGTACCGGCCTACATTCGTCCGCTGTTCTGCCGTGGTATCGGCCCGTTCCGCTGGGCGGCGCTGTCGGGTAATGCCGAAGACATCTACAAGACCGACGCCAAGGTCAAGGAACTGATCCCGGACGACGACCACCTGCACAACTGGCTGGACATGGCTCGCGAGCGCATCAGCTTCCAGGGCCTGCCGGCGCGTATCTGCTGGGTCGGCCTGGGCCAGCGCGCCAAGCTGGGCCTGGCGTTCAACGAAATGGTCCGCCGCGGCGAGTTGTCGGCGCCGATCGTTATCGGCCGCGACCACCTGGACTCCGGCTCGGTATCCAGCCCCAACCGTGAAACCGAATCGATGCAGGATGGCTCCGACGCCGTCTCCGACTGGCCGCTGCTCAACGCCCTGCTCAACACCGCCAGCGGTGCGACCTGGGTGTCCCTGCACCACGGTGGTGGCGTAGGCATGGGCTTCTCCCAGCACTCGGGCATGGTCATCGTCTGCGACGGTACCGACGAAGCTGCCGAGCGGATCGCCCGGGTACTGACCAACGACCCGGCTACCGGTGTCATGCGTCACGCCGATGCCGGTTATCAGATCGCCATCGACTGCGCCAAGGAACAAGGCTTGAACCTGCCGATGATCACGCGCTGATCTGCGCTGAATGGTTGATACTGATATCTATGCAGGCGCCTACGCCTCACGAGTACGGAGCATTAACGTGACTGAATTGACCCTGAAGCCTGGCACCCTGACCCTGGCTCAGCTGCGTGCGATCTACCAGCAGCCGGTAAAACTCAAGCTGGATTCCAGCGCTGACCAGCAGATCGACGCCAGCGTCGCCTGCGTCGAGCAGATTCTCGCGGAAAACCGCACCGCCTACGGCATCAACACCGGTTTCGGCCTGCTGGCCTCGACCCGTATCGCCAGCCACGACCTGGAAAACCTCCAGCGTTCGCTGGTGCTGTCCCACGCCGCTGGCGTCGGCCAACCGATCGACGACGCCCTGGTGCGCCTGATCATGGTGCTCAAGGTCAACAGCCTGAGCCGTGGTTTCTCCGGCATCCGCCGCAAGGTGATCAACGCCCTGATCGCGCTGATCAACGCCGAAGTCTATCCACACATCCCGCTCAAGGGTTCGGTCGGCGCGTCCGGCGACCTCGCCCCGCTGGCGCACATGTCGCTGGTACTGTTGGGTGAAGGCAAGGCGCGTCACAACGGCCAATGGCTGTCGGCCACCGAAGCCCTGGCGGTTGCTGGCCTTGAGCCGCTGACCCTGGCGGCCAAAGAAGGCCTGGCACTGCTCAATGGCACTCAGGCATCCACCGCCTTTGCCCTGCGCGGCCTGTTCGAAGGTGAAGACCTGTTCGCCGCGGCCATGTCGGTCGGTGGCCTGACCGTCGAAGCCGTGCTCGGTTCGCGTTCGCCGTTCGATGCGCGCATCCACGAAGCCCGTGGCCAGCGCGGCCAGATCGATGCAGCCGCGTGCTACCGCGACCTGCTGGGTGATGGCAGCGAAGTTTCCGCCTCCCACGAGAACTGCGGCAAAGTCCAGGACCCGTACTCGCTGCGTTGCCAGCCACAGGTCATGGGCGCCTGCCTGACCCAGTTCCGCCAGGCCGCCGAAGTGCTGGTGATCGAAGCCAACGCCGTGTCCGACAACCCGCTGGTATTTGCCGCCGAAGGCGACGTGATTTCCGGTGGTAACTTCCACGCGGAGCCGGTGGCCATGGCCGCCGACAACATGGCCCTGGCCATCGCCGAAATCGGTTCGCTGAGCGAGCGCCGCATCTCGCTGATGATGGACAAGCACATGTCCCAGCTGCCGCCGTTCCTGGTTGCCAATGGCGGGGTCAACTCCGGCTTCATGATCGCCCAGGTTACCGCCGCGGCCCTGGCCAGCGAGAACAAAGCCTTGGCGCACCCGCACAGTGTTGACAGCCTGCCAACGTCTGCCAACCAGGAAGACCACGTGTCGATGGCCCCGGCTGCCGGCAAGCGCCTGTGGGAAATGAGCGACAACGTGCGCGGTATCCTTGCCATCGAATGGCTGGCTGCCTGCCAGGGCCTGGACCTGCGCGAAGGCCTGAAGACCTCGCCGAAGCTGGAACAGGCGCGTCAAACCCTGCGCAGCAAGGTTGCCTACTACGACAAAGACCGCTTCTTCGCCCCGGACATCGAGGCGGCCATCGCCCTGCTGGCCGAAGGGCGCCTGACCGGCCTGCTGCCGGCCAAGGTCCTGCCTAGCCTGTAATTGCTCCCGGGGCCCTTCGCGGGGCAAGCCCGCTCCCTCATTTGGGGCGGGCTTGCGCCGGGATTGGCGCGCCCGTTCATTCTCACGACCAGAACAAGAATAAGGACGTGACATGCAAGAAGCTCAAGGACTCAAGCGCGGGCTGACCGCGCGACACATTCGTTTCATGGCGCTGGGCTCGGCGATCGGTACCGGGCTGTTCTACGGCTCCGCCTCGGCCATCCAGATGGCCGGCCCTGCAGTACTGCTGGCCTACCTGATCGGTGGTGCAGCGGTCTTCATGGTCATGCGCGCGCTGGGCGAAATGGCCGTGCACAACCCGGTGTCCGGCTCCTTCGGCCACTACGCCAGTACCTACCTGGGGCCGATGTCGGGGTTTATCCTCGGCTGGACCTATGCCTTTGAAATGATCATCGTCTGCCTCGCCGACGTCACCGCCTTCGGCATCTATATGGGCTTCTGGTTTCCGGAAGTGGCGCGCTGGATCTGGGTGCTGGGCATCGTCTTCCTGATCGGCGGCCTGAACCTGTGCAACGTCAAGGTGTTCGGCGAGATGGAATTCTGGCTGTCGCTGCTCAAGGTCGGCGCCATCGTCGCGATGATCCTCGCCGGTTTCGGCATCATGGCCTTCGGCCTGAGCAATGCCGCTGCCGATAACGCCGTGGGCATCAGCAACCTGTTCGAGCATGGCGGCTTCATGCCCAACGGCATTGGTGGCCTGATCGCCTCGTTTGCCGTGGTGATGTTTGCCTTTGGCGGTATCGAAATCATCGGTATCACCGCCGGTGAAGCCAAGGACCCGCAGCGCGTTATCCCCAAGGCAATCAACGCCGTGCCGATGCGCATCCTGCTGTTCTATGTGCTGACCCTGTTCGTATTGATGTGCCTGTACCCATGGCCGCAGATCGGCAGCCAGGGCAGCCCATTCGTGCAGATCTTCAGTAACCTGGGGATTGGCTCGGCGGCGACCGTGCTGAACATCGTGGTGATTTCCGCCGCGGTCTCGGCGATCAACAGCGACATCTTCGGCGCCGGGCGCATGATGTACGGCCTGGCCCAGCAAGGTCAGGCGCCCAAAGGCTTTGCCAAGATCTCCCGGCATGGCGTGCCATGGATGACCGTGCTGGTCATGGGCGCAGCGTTGCTCGGCGGTGTGGTACTCAACTACCTGATCCCGGAAAACGTGTTCCTGCTGATTGCCTCGATCGCCACCTTTGCGACCGTCTGGGTGTGGCTGATGATTCTGGTAACCCAGGTTGCCATGCGCCGCAGCATGAGCCGTGAAGAAGTTGCCCAGCTGAAATTCCCGGTACCGTTCTGGCCTTATGGCCCGGCGGCAGCGATTGCCTTCATGCTGTTCGTCTTTGGCGTACTCGGGTACTTCCCTGATACTCAAGCCGCGCTGCTGGTCGGCGTGGTCTGGGTATTGTTCCTGGTGGTGGCCTACAAGCTCTGGTGCAAGCCGCAGGTGGTTGCCGCCGAGCAGCCGCTGGTGCAGGAACCTTCTCAACTCTGATCAAGGAGACTCTGGATGAAAACCCTCTGGCAGCATTGCCATGTGGCAAGCATGGCGCAAGGTACTTACTCGATCATCGAGGATGCGGCGATTGTCACCAGCGCCGGCCATATCGAATGGATCGGGCCGCGCCAGCAGCTGCCGGCCCTGGTCGCTGACAGAACCGTGGACCTGGGCGGCGCCTGGGTCACTCCGGGGTTGATCGACTGCCACACCCACGCGGTGTTTGGCGGCAACCGCAGCGGCGAGTTCGAGCAGCGCCTGCAAGGCGTCAGCTATGCCGAGATCGCCGCCCAGGGCGGCGGCATCGCCAGTACCGTGCGGGCGACCCGCGCGGCCAGCGAAGACGAGCTGTTCGCCAGTGCCCGCCAGCGCGTGCAAGCGCTGATGCATGATGGCGTCACCACCCTGGAGATCAAGTCCGGCTACGGCCTTGACCTGGCCAGCGAGCGCAAGCTGCTCAAGGTTATCCGCCGCCTTGGCGAGGAGCTGCCGCTCACCGTGCGCAGCACCTGCCTGGCAGCCCACGCCTTGCCACCGGAATACAAGGATCGGGCTGACGATTACATCAGCCATATCTGTGACGAAATGCTCCCGGCCCTGGCGGCCGAGGGTTTGGTGGATGCAGTGGATGCCTTCTGCGAGTACCTGGCGTTCTCTCCGGCCCAGGTCGAGCGGGTGTTCATCAAGGCTCGCGAACTGGGCCTGCCGGTCAAGCTGCATGCCGAGCAACTGTCGTCGCTTGCAGGCTCCAGCCTGGCGGCACGCTACCAGGCGCTGTCGGCCGATCACCTGGAATTCATGACCGAAGACGACGCCATCGCCATGGCGGCGGCCGGGACCGTAGCGGTGTTGCTGCCCGGTGCGTTCTACTTCCTGCGCGAAACCCAGTTGCCACCGATGGACGCGCTGCGCAAGCATGGGGTGAAAATTGCCATTGCCAGCGACCTCAACCCCGGCACTTCGCCGGCGCTGTCGCTGCGGCTAATGCTGAACATGGCCTGTACCTTGTTCCGCATGACCCCGGAAGAAGCCCTGGCCGGTGTCACCCTGCATGCGGCAACCGCCCTCGGCCTGGGCGACAGCCACGGTTCGCTGGAAGCGGGCAAGGTTGCCGACTTTGTCGCCTGGCAGATCGAACGACCGGCCGACCTGGCCTACTGGCTCGGCGGTGACCTGCCCAAGCGGGTGGTGCGCCTGGGCCATGAAATTTCCAATTGAGAGAGGGCGTATGGACAAGGTACTGAAATTTCACCAGGGCACGCTGCCGCTGCTGATCAGCATGCCCCACGCCGGTTTGAAGCTGACCCCAGCGGTGCAGGACGGCCTGGTCGGGCAGGCGCAAAGCTTGCCGGACACCGACTGGCACATTCCGCAGCTATATGAGTTTGCCCAAGGCCTGGGCGTGAGCGTGGTCGCCGCCGAGTACTCGCGTTTCGTCATCGACCTGAACCGCCCGGACGACGACAAGCCGCTGTACGTTGGCGCCGCCACCGGCCTGTACCCGGCCACGCTGTTTGAGGGCGAGCCGTTGTTCAAGGACGGCCAGGCGCCGTCGGCACAGGAGCGGGCGGGGTACCTGGAAGCCATCTGGCGGCCCTACCACGACACCATTCGCAGCGAGCTGGCGCGCCTGCGCGAGCAGTTCGGCTATGCCTTGCTGTGGGATGCCCACTCGATTCGTTCACACATCCCGCACCTGTTCGACGGCAAGCTGCCGGACTTCAACCTCGGCACCTTCAATGGCGCCAGTTGTGATCCGCAACTGGCCGAACGGCTGCAAGGTGTTTGTGCAAAATTTGAGCAGTACAGTCACGTGCTCAATGGCCGCTTCAAGGGTGGGCATATCACCCGCCACTATGGCGACCCGGCCAACAACATTCATGCGGTGCAGCTGGAGCTGGCGCAGAGCACCTACATGGAAGAGGTCGAGCCGTTCAAGTACCGCGAGGACCTGGCGGCGCCGACCCAGGTGGTGTTGAAGCAGTTGCTCCAGACCTTGCTGGCGTGGGGCAAGGAGCGCTATTCGCGCTGATTGCGCGGCGCCTGCATCGCGGGGCAAGCCCGCTCCCACAGTTCTCGTTGGAGCGGGCTTGCCCCGCGATGAGGCCCCAAAGCCATCACAGGTACATGCTCAAAGCGCAATTCAGGTTTATGATGCCCAACGGCAGAATAATTCCCACACGGAGTGCGTAATGCAGACCTTGTACCCGCAGATCAAACCCTACGCCCGGCACGATCTGGCCGTGGAAGCACCGCATGTGCTGTATGTCGATGAAAGCGGTTCGCCGGAAGGTCTGCCGGTGGTGTTCATCCATGGTGGCCCGGGTGCCGGCTGCGATGCCCAGAGCCGCTGCTACTTCGACCCCAACCTGTACCGCATCATTACCTTCGACCAGCGCGGCTGCGGCCGTTCGACCCCGCATGCCAGCCTGGAAAACAACACCACCTGGCACCTGGTCGAAGACCTGGAGCGCATTCGCAAGCACCTGGGTATCGAAAAGTGGGTACTGTTCGGCGGCTCCTGGGGCTCGACCCTGGCCCTGGCCTACGCCCAGACCCACCCCGAGCGCGTGCATGGGCTGATTTTGCGTGGCATCTTCCTGTGCCGCCCGCAAGAGATCGAGTGGTTCTACCAGGCCGGCGCCAGCCGCCTGTTCCCCGATTACTGGCAGGACTACATCGCGCCGATTCCGGCCGAAGAGCGCGGCGACCTGGTCAAGGCTTTCCACAAGCGCCTCACCGGCAACGACCAGATCGCCCAGATGCACGCAGCCAAGGCCTGGTCGACCTGGGAAGGGCGCACCGCGACCCTGCGGCCCAACCCGCTGGTGGTCGATCGCTTCTCCGAGCCACAGCGCGCGCTGTCGATCGCCCGGATTGAATGCCACTACTTCACCAACAATGCCTTCCTTGAACCGGACCAGCTGATCCGCGACATGCCGAAGATCGCCCACCTGCCGGCGGTGATCGTGCATGGTCGCTACGACGTGATCTGCCCGCTGGACAACGCTTGGGAGCTGCACCAGGCCTGGCCGAACAGTGAGCTTAAGGTGATTCGCGACGCTGGCCACGCGGCCTCGGAGCCCGGCATCACCGACGCCCTGGTGCGCGCCGCCGACCAGATGGCCCGGCGCCTGCTCGACCTGCCCCTGGAAGAAGCATGAAGGGCTTGCTGCAACGCGTGCGTGGCGCGCGGGTGGATGTCGAGGGCAAAACCGTTGGCGCGATCGACCAGGGCCTGCTGGTGCTGGTCGCGGTCGAGCCCGGCGATACCCGCGGCCATGCCGACAAGCTGCTGCACAAGCTGCTCAACTACCGGGTGTTCAGCGACCCACAGGGCAAGATGAACCTGTCGCTCAAGGATATCGGCGGCGGCCTGCTGCTGGTGTCGCAGTTCACCCTGGCCGCCGATACCCAGAGCGGCCTGCGCCCGAGCTTTTCGACGGCTGCGCCGCCAGCGCTAGGGGCCGAGCTTTTCGACTATTTGCTGGCCCAGGCGCAGGCGCAACATGCGACGGTTGCCAGTGGTCAGTTCGGTGCTGACATGCAAGTGCACCTGGTCAATGATGGCCCCGTAACATTTATGTTACAAATCTGATGGCAAAAAACCCCTGTTTGCGGGAAAACAAGGGGTTTTGTAGCATAAATAGTTTGATCAGCCTGATGCGTTGTAACGCAGCCTGCTGGATAATCGCGCGCCATGTGGGCCTGCGTTCGTGGGTTCGTTTCACTCTGACTTGAGACTGTCCGGAACCGTTTGGGGAATCATTGCGCCCTTTCGGAGTCCGAACAGTGCTCGCCAACCTGGCATATGTCGCTGGCCGTTGGTTTTATGATCTGTTTTCGGCGAGGGTTGCTCGTGATTGTAAGTCCCTGTAATGCACCAAGAACTCCTGGCAATCGGCTGCGCACGGCGCTGTTGGCAGGCGCAACGCTGGTAAGCCTGCTCGGCGCAGGCCAGCTCTGGGCGTTCAACCTTGACGATGTCGCGGCCAAGGCGAAGGATCTTGCCGGACAAAAGTACGAAGCGCCGAAAAGCAATCTGCCGGCGGTGTTCCGTGACATGAAGTACGCGGACTACCAGAAAATCCGCTTCCTCAACGAAAAAGCCGAGTGGGCCAAGGACAAGACGCCGTTCAAGCTGTCCTTCTACCACCAGGGCATGCATTTCGACACACCGGTCAAGATCAACGAAATCACCACCAAGGCGGTGAAAGAGATCAAGTACGACCCGAGTCGTTTCGATTTCGGCGACCTGCAGTTCGACGCCAAGGCCACCGAGCAACTGGGTTACGCCGGTTTCCGCGTGCTTTACCCGATCAACAAGGCCGACAAGCAGGATGAAATCATGACCCTGCTGGGCGCCAGCTATTTCCGCGTGGTCGGCAAGGGCCATGTGTATGGCCTGTCGGCTCGTGGCCTGGCGATCGATACCGCGCTGCCATCGGGCGAAGAATTCCCGCGCTTCACCGAGTTCTGGGTCGAGCGCCCGAAACCTGCCGACAAACAACTGGTGATCTACGCGCTGCTCGATTCGCCGCGTTCCACCGGTGCCTACCGCCTAACCCTGCGTCCGGGCAGCGACACCATTGTCGACGTGCAGTCCAAGGTGTTCCTGCGTGACCACGTCAGCCGCCTGGGCATCGCCCCGCTGACCAGCATGTTCCTGTTCGGCGGCAACCAGCCGTCCAAAGTACTCAACTACCGTCCGGCCCTGCACGACTCCGAAGGCCTGTCGATCCATGCCGGCAATGGCGAGTGGCTGTGGCGCCCGCTGAACAACCCGAAACACCTGGCCGTGAGCAACTTCAGCGTCGAGAACCCGCGTGGTTTCGGCCTGCTGCAACGCCAGCGCGAGTTCAGCCAGTTCGAAGACCTCGACGACAACTACCAGAAGCGTCCAAGCGCCTGGATCGAGCCGGTCGGTGACTGGGGCAAGGGTACCGTCGATCTGGTCGAGATCCCGACTGCCGACGAAACCAACGACAACATCGTGGCCTTCTGGAGCCCGGAGAAACTGCCGGAGCCAGGCACCCCGTTCGAATACGCCTACCGCCTGCACTGGACCATCGACGAGTCCAACCTGCATTCGCCGAACCTGGGCTGGGTCAAGCAGACCCTGCGCTCGACCGGTGACGTCAAGCAGTCCAACCTGATCCGTCAGCCCGATGGCAGCGTGGCCTTCCTGGTCGACTTCGAAGGCCCGGTATTGGCTAAACTGCCGGAAGACACCGCCGTGCGCAGCCAGGTCAGCGTTGGCGACAATGCCGAAGTGGTCGAGAACAACCTGCGCTACAACCCGGACATCAAGGGCTGGCGCCTGACCCTGCGGTTGAAGATCAAGGATCCGGGCAAGTCCGTGGAAATGCGCGCCGCCCTGCTGCGTGACGTTCCGGTCGAGCCGGCCAAGCCTGCCAAACCAAGCAAGCAGGACAAAGCCGCGGCCAAACACGCCAAGGCCGACAAGCCTGCCGAGCAACCTGCCGCCGACGCGGCCTCCACCACCGGGGCACCGGCCACCACCGAACAGGTGCTGACCGAGACCTGGAGCTATCAGTTGCCTGCCGATGAGTAATGCCCATACCCGGCCAGAATCGCTCAGCGAATACCTGGCCCACCTGCCCCTGAGCGACGAGCAGCGCGCGGAACTCGCCCGCTGCTCCTCGTTCAGCGAGCTGCATCAACGCCTGTCTGCCCAGCCGGGCGCCGACGCTGCCGAGGCCGTCCAGGCCTCGGTGGGCGAGCGCCTGCACGTGACCTGCGCCGAAGAGCTGCAAGACGCCGAGATGCTCGCGGTGGACGGCAGCGGCCGGGTGTGCCTGAAGGCCACGCCGCCGATCCGGCGCACCCGGGTCATCCCCGAGCCGTGGCGGACCAACATCCTGATCCGCGCCTGGCGCCGCCTGACCGGCCGCACCAACGCCCCGGCCCCGGAAAAACGCGAGCTGCCCAAGGCACGCTGGCGCTGGGTCGGTTCGATGCGCCGCTACATCCTGCTGGCGCTGATGCTCGGCCAGACCATCGTCGCCGGTTGGTACATGAAGGGCATCCTGCCGTACCAGGGCTGGTCGTTCGTCGACCTCGACGAGGTCATGCACCAGCCGCTGCTGCAAACCGCCACGCAAGTCTGGCCGTATGCCCTGCAGACCAGCATCCTGATTCTCTTCGGGATCCTCTTCTGCTGGGTCTCGGCGGGTTTCTGGACCGCGCTGATGGGCTTCCTTGAGCTGCTCACCGGGCGGGACAAATACCGCATCTCCGGCAGCAGTGCCGGCAATGAGCCGATCGAGGCCGGTGCCCGCACCGCGATCGTCATGCCGATCTGCAACGAAGACGTGCCACGGGTGTTCGCCGGCCTGCGGGCGACCTTCGAGTCGGTGGCCGCCACCGGTGACCTCGACCGTTTCGACTTCTTCGTGCTCAGCGACACCAACGACACCGACATCGCCGTGGCCGAGCAACAGGCCTGGCTGGAAGTCTGCCGCGAGTCCAAGGGTTTCGGGCGGATCTTCTACCGTCGCCGACGTCGCCGGGTCAAACGCAAGAGCGGCAACCTCGACGACTTCTGCCGGCGCTGGGGCGGCGACTACCGCTACATGGTCGTGCTCGATGCCGACAGCGTAATGAGCGGCGAATGCCTGACCAGCCTGGTGCGCCTGATGGAGGCCAACCCGGACGCCGGGATCATCCAGACCGCGCCGAAAGCCTCGGGCATGGACACCCTGTATGCGCGCATGCAGCAGTTCGCCACCCGCGTCTACGGCCCGCTGTTCACCGCCGGCCTGCACTTCTGGCAGCTCGGCGAGTCGCACTATTGGGGCCACAACGCGATCATCCGCATGAAGCCCTTCATCGAGCACTGCGCCCTGGCGCCATTGCCGGGCAAGGGTGCCTTTGCCGGTGCGATCCTCTCCCACGACTTCGTTGAAGCGGCGCTGATGCGTCGTGCCGGCTGGGGCGTGTGGATTGCCTACGACCTGCCGGGCAGCTATGAAGAACTGCCGCCGAACCTGCTCGATGAGCTCAAGCGCGACCGACGCTGGTGTCACGGCAACCTGATGAACTTCCGCCTGTTCCTGGTCAAGGGCATGCACCCTGTACACCGTGCGGTGTTCCTCACCGGGGTGATGTCGTACCTGTCGGCGCCGTTGTGGTTCTTCTTCCTGGTGTTGTCGACCGCGTTGCTGGCGACCAACACCCTGATGGAGCCGCAGTACTTCCTCGAACCGCGCCAGCTCTACCCGTTGTGGCCGCAGTGGCACCCGGAGAAAGCCATCGCGCTGTTCTCCACCACCATCGTGCTGTTGTTCCTGCCCAAGCTGCTCAGCGTCATCCTGATCTGGGCCAAGGGCGCGAAAGAGTTCGGCGGGCGCTTCAAGGTCACCGTGTCGATGCTGCTGGAGATGCTCTTCTCCATGCTCCTGGCGCCGGTGCGGATGATTTTCCACACCCGCTTCGTGCTCGCCGCGTTCCTCGGTTGGGCCGCGACCTGGAACTCGCCGCAGCGTGACGACGACTCCACCCCGTGGAGCGAAGCGGTACGCCGCCATGGTCCGCAAACCCTGCTGGGCGTGGCCTGGGCACTGCTGGTGGCCTGGCTCAACCCGAGCTTTTTGTGGTGGCTGGTGCCGATCGTCGGTTCGCTGATGCTGTCGATCCCGGTCTCGGTGATCTCCAGCCGCGTGCACCTGGGCCTGCGTGCCAAGGACGAAAGCCTGTTCCTGATTCCAGAGGAATACGCCACGCCGCAGGAGCTGCTGGCCACCGACCAGTACACCCACGAGAACCGCTGGCATGCCATGCACGACGGTTTCGTACGTGCCGTGGTCGATCCGCAGCAGAACGCCCTGGCTTGTGCCCTGGCCACTGCTCGCCACGGTGTCGCGGCGCCGATCGAGGCACTGCGTGCCGAGCGTATCGCCAAAGCCCTGGAGGTCGGCCCGAACGGCCTGGACGGCAACACCCGCCTGGCCCTGCTCAGCGACCCGGTCGCCCTGGCGCGCCTGCACACAGCAGTCTGGGATGGGCAGAATGAGGCCTGGCTGGGCGTCTGGCGCCAGTCGATCGCCAACGATCCGCACTCGCCGCTGCTGCCGTTGCATCCAGAGCCTGCGGCGCAGCCTTCGATGGCCAGCGCCTGATCGTCTGACAGGCTCAAGCAATCGCCGGCAACGCCGGCTCTCACAGGGTTGTATGCACAACTGACCTTGGGGGAGCCGGTATTGCCGGCGATGCTTTTTCTGGTATCAATGCGTAACAAAGTCATCTTCGGCTATATGTACCGTGCCGTTCATGCGTTAGCATCCCACCCCGAATATCTCGCACCCGTCGCTGTCGGACGGTTCGCGCCAAAAATAAAATTCGAGCTTTCCTGCTAGGGGATCTGGTGATGATTAAGAAGTATCTGTCGATGCTGCTGGTCGGCGTCACGGCGCTGGTTGCGGTAAGTGCCGCGCAGGCGGCTGGTGCCATCGATGACGCGGTCAAGCGCGGCACCCTGCGTGTCGGCATGGACCCTACCTACATGCCGTTCCAGATGACCAACAAGCGCGGCGAGATCATCGGCTTCGAGGTCGATATCCTCAAGGCCATGGCCAAGTCCATGGGCGTCAAGCTGGAGATGGTTTCCACCGCCTACGACGGCATCATCCCGGCGCTGATGACCGACAAGTTCGACATGATCGGCAGCGGCATGACCCTGACCCAGGAACGCAACCTCAAGCTGAACTTCAGCGAACCCTTCATCGTGGTCGGCCAGACCCTGCTGATCCGCAAGGAACTGGCAGACGAGATCAAGTCCTACAAAGACCTGAACAACGACAAGTACCGCCTGACCTCCAAGCTCGGCACCACCGGCGAAATGGTCGCCAAGAAGCTGATCGGCAAAGCCAAGTACCACGGCTATGACAACGAGCAGGAAGCGGTGATGGACGTGGTCAACGGCAAGGCCGACGCCTTCGTCTATGACGCGCCGTACAACGTCGTGGCGGTGAACAAGGCTGGCGCTGGCAAGCTGCTGTTCCTCGACAAGCCGTTCACCTTCGAACCGCTGGCCTTCGGCCTGAAGAAGGGCGACTACGACAGCCTCAACTTCATCAACAACTTCCTGCACCAGATCAAGCACGACGGTACCTACGATCGAATCCACGACAAGTGGTTCAAGGACACCGCCTGGCTCAAGGACATGGAATAAGGCCAAGGCCCCACGCCTGGCTTGAAACCCGACGCGCAGGCTGGTCCTGCGCGTTCGCTTTTACGGAAGTACCCTCGTGATCAAACACAACAAAGCCCAGTGGCCCTGGCACGGGCTGACCGCGCTGGTCCTGATCGGCCTGGCGATCAGCCTGTATTACGCGACCTCGCTGATGTCCTACGAGTGGCGCTGGAACCGGGTGCCGCAGTATTTCGCCTACCAGGCCGAAGTCGCCCAGCGCGTGAGTGAAAACGGCACCATCGAAGCCATCGTCAGCAAGGGCGACATGGCCAGCGTCACCGTACGTGACGAGAGCGGTGGCGAGCAGGTCTTCGAGGTCGAGCAGGCCAGCGTACAGCTGTCGCGCGGCGACGATGTGGCCGAAGGCGACCTGATCGGCGTTACCCACCACTGGGCCGCGGGCCCGCTGGCCTGGGGCCTGTGGACCACGGTATGGATCTCGGTCGCCTCCGGTGTGCTGGGGCTGTTGATCGGCTTGTTTGCCGGGCTCTGCCGGCTGTCGAACAACCCGACATTGCGCGACCTGTCGACGGTCTATGTCGAGCTGGTGCGCGGCACGCCGCTGCTGGTGCAGATCTTTATCTTCTACTTCTTCATCGGCACCGTGCTCAACCTGTCCCGGGAGTTTGCCGGGGTGGCGGCGCTGGCGCTGTTTACCGGCGCCTACGTCGCCGAGATCGTCCGTGCCGGGGTGCAGTCGATTGCCAGGGGCCAGGGTGAAGCGGCCCGTTCGCTGGGCCTGAGCGCTGGCCAGTCGATGCGTCATGTGGTGCTGCCGCAAGCCTTCAAGCGCGTGCTGCCGCCGCTGGCCGGGCAGTTCATCAGCCTGGTCAAGGACACCTCGCTGGTCTCGGTGATCGCCATCACCGAACTGACCAAAAGCGGTCGCGAGGCGATCACCACTTCGTTCTCGACCTTCGAGATCTGGTTCTGCGTCGCCGGCCTGTACCTGTTGATCAACCTGCCGCTGTCGCACATGGCCAGCCGGCTTGAGCGGAGGCTTGCGCAAAGTGATTGAAGTCCGTGACCTGGTAAAAGTCTTCGATACCCGTGGGCAGGTGGTGCGCGCGGTCGATCACGTCAGCACCGACGTGGCCAAGGGCGAAGTGCTGGTAGTGCTCGGCCCTTCGGGTTCGGGCAAGTCGACCTTCCTGCGCTGCCTGAACGGCCTGGAGTCGTTCGATGAAGGCACCGTGGCCATCGACGGCCTGCAGTTGGCCGACCCGAAGACCGACGTCAACGCCTACCGCCGCGAAGTCGGCATGGTGTTCCAGCATTTCAACCTGTTCCCGCACATGACCGTGCTGGAGAACCTGTGCCTGGCGCAAAAAGTCGTGCGCAAGCGCGGCAAGGCCGAGCGCGAAGCCAAGGCCCGTGCGCTGCTGGAGAAGGTTGGTATCGCCCAGAAGGCCAACGAGTACCCATCACGCTTGTCCGGTGGCCAGCAACAGCGGGTGGCGATCGCCCGCGCCCTGGCCATGGACCCCAAGGTGATGCTGTTCGATGAGCCGACCTCGGCGCTCGACCCGGAAATGGTCGGCGAAGTGCTCGATGTGATGAAGACCCTGGCCCTGGAAGGCATGACCATGGTCTGCGTCACCCACGAAATGGGCTTCGCCCGGGAAGTGGCGGATCGGGTACTGTTCTTCGATCACGGCAAGCTGCTGGAAGATTCGCCGCCGGAGGCGTTCTTCACTTCACCCAAGGACCTGCGCGCCCAGGCGTTTTTGCGCCAGGTGCTCTAGGGCCTCATCGCGGGTCAAGCCCGCTCCCACTTATGTGGGAGCGGGCTTGACCCGCGATGCTTTCTACAGCTGGAACTTGCCGACCAGCGTCTGCAGATGCGTCCCCAACCGCGCCAGCTCGACGCTCGACGCCGCGGTCTCTTCACTGGCGGCCGAGGTCTGGTCCGACACGTCGCGCACATTCATCACGCTCCGGTTGATCTCTTCGGCCACCGCGCTCTGCTGCTCGGCAGCAGCGGCGATCTGCTGGTTCATCGCCTGGATCGACGACACGGTGCGGGTGATGGTTTCCAGCGAGGTGCCGGCGCGGCGGGTCAACTCGACGCTGCTGTCGGTCAGGCCGCGGCTGGCGTCCATGACCGTGGCAACCTGCTGGGTGCCGTTTTGCAGGCCGGCGATCAGCTGTTCGATCTCTTCGGTGGACTGCTGGGTGCGCTGGGCCAGGCTGCGTACTTCATCGGCGACCACGGCAAAACCACGCCCGGCTTCACCGGCGCGGGCGGCTTCGATGGCGGCGTTGAGGGCCAGCAGGTTGGTTTGCTGGGCCACCGACTTGATCACATCGAGCACGCTGCCGATCTTGTCGCTTTCGGCCTTGAGCTGGCCCATGGCTTCGCTGGAGTGGTTGACCTCGCTGGCCAGGCGCTCGATCTGGGCGATGGCTTCGCCGACCACCCGATCGCCTTCGCGGGCCTGCTGGTCGGCCATTACCGCCGCCTCGGAGGCTTCCTCGGCGTTGCGCGCGACTTCCTGCACAGTGGCGGCCATTTCGTTCATGGCGGTGGCTACCTGGTCGGTCTCGACCTTTTGATTGTTGACCCCGGCGCTGGTCTGCTCGGTGACTGCCGACAGCTCTTCGGCGGCGCTGGCGATCTGGGTGACGCCGTCACCGATGCCGCCAATCAGTTCGCGCAGGCTCACGGTCATGCGCTGCATGCTGCGCTGTAATTGGCCCAGCTCGTCACGGCGATCGACCTTGAGGTCGTGGCGCAGGTCGCCACTGGCGACGCGGTCGGCGGCGTTGAGGGTCTGGCGCAGGGGGATGACGATCTGCCGGGTAATCGCCCAGGCGGCCAGCAGGCCGAACAACAGGGCCAGCACGGTGGCCAGGGCTAGCATCGACTTGGCATGCTGCGACTCGGCATCGCGCAGGCCGGTGAGGGTGGTGGTCAGTTGCTGGCTTTGCTCGATCAGGCTCTGGCCGAGCACGATCATGTGCTGCGCGGCCTGCTCGGAGGCGCTTTGCGCATTGCCGAACTCGACCACCGCGCCACGGTAGTTGCCCAGGGCACGGGCGGCCTGGTTGAAGTTGCTGGTGTAACTGGCCGGCAGCACTTCGGCCAGGGTCTTGAGCTGCGAGGTGGCTTGGTCGATGGCTTCAAGCGCCGTTTGCTGGAACTCGGGCTTGCCGCTGTAGGTATAGCCACGCACCTGGAAGCGCGCCTGTTGCAGCAGTTTGCTGGCGCCGACCACGCTGTTGAACAGGTTCAGGTCGCTACCGCCGAGCAGTTGTTGCTCGACCTGGGCGATCAGCGCTGCGGCCTCGTCGGCGCTGCTGCCGAGCACGGCGCGAGCGGCTTCGCGCTGCTGGGCGGCTTTGTCGGCACTGGTCAGGGCCTGGTGGTACTGGCGCACGGCGTCGTGCTGCTGCTCGATACGGCGGCGGTTCTCGGGCAGGACAATACGTTGGTCGACCGCTTGCAGCTGGCGTTCAAGCGCCGCCAGGGCGTTGCTCAGACCCTGCGCTGCAGCCTCGTCGCCCTTGAGCTGGAAGCCCTGGCGGGCAATGCGCAGCTCCAGGGTGGCCTGGTGCACCTGGGAGATGCCGCCCAGGGTGTCGCCACGCTCGGTAATGCCGTTCAGGCCCTGCCAGCCGGTCAGGGTAATGGCCAGGGTCAGCAACAGGACCAGGCCGAAGCCGATGCCGAGTTTGAGATTGACGCTCACGTTACCCAGGTGCTGGGCTAACCAACGGTACATGGTGGGACTCCATTGCGATCGGCAGAGGCGATTATTGTTCTGGTGCCAATGCATCGGCCTGGAGCGGCAAAACTGAAGTCAGAACAAGCGTGCCAATAGCGCGGTGACCGCGGTCTCGACGCGCAGGATGCGTTCGCCAAGCTGTACCGGGGCAAGGCCAGCCTTGCCCAGCAGGTCAATCTCGTAGGGAATCCAGCCGCCTTCCGGGCCGATGGCCAGGGTAACGGGCTCGTTCAACCCGCGTGGGCACGGCGGGTACTGGCCAGGATGGCCAACCAGGCCGAGGGTGCCGGCGCTGATGGCTGGCAGGCGGTCTTCGACAAACGGCTTGAAACGCTTTTCGATGATGACTTCGGGCAGCACCGTGTCGCGGGTCTGCTCAAGGCCGAGGATCAGCTGTTCGCGGATCGCCTCGGGTTCGAGGAACGGTGTTTGCCAGAAGCTCTTTTCGACCCGGTAGCTGTTGACCAGGATGACCTTCGGCACGCCCATGGTGGCAACGGTCTGGAACACCCGGCGGAGCATCTTCGGCCGTGGCAGCGCCAGCACCAGGGTCAGCGGCAGTTTGGTCGGAGGCGGCTGGTCGAAACTGACCTTGAGTTCTGCTTCATGGCCTTCCAGGCGCAGGACTTCGGCCTGGCCCATCAGCCCGCCGATACGCCCGACCCGCAGGCTGTCGCCCACTGCCACGCGGTGGATTTCCTGCATGTGGGTGAAGCGCCGGTCAGCCAGCACCACACGGTCGGCCGCGATGAAATCGGCTTCTTCGAGTAACAGCAGGTTCACGGCTGGGTCGCTGGCGGCTGGTCGTTATGGTCGTCGGCAGCGTCTTGCGGATGCTCGCTGCGTTTGCGGATCAGCCCGCCAAACAGCACGCCGATCTCGAACAGCAGCCACATAGGCACCGCCAGCAGGGTCTGCGAGAAGATGTCCGGCGGGGTGAGGATCATGCCGACCACGAAGCAGCCGATGATCACGTACGGGCGGATCTTTCTCAGGTACTTCACGTCGACCACGCCGATCCACACCAGCAGCACTACGGCCACCGGGATCTCGAAGGCCACGCCGAAGGCGAAGAACAGGGTCATGACGAAATCCAGGTAGCTGGAAATGTCCGTCATCATCGACACCCCTTCCGGGGTGGCGCTGGCGAAGAAGCCGAAGATCAGCGGGAACACCAGGAAATAGGCGAAGGCCATGCCGGCGTAGAACAGGATGATGCTCGACACCAGCAACGGAATGGCGATGCGCTTTTCATGGCGGTACAGGCCCGGCGCGATGAAGCCCCAGATCTGCTGCAGGATCAGCGGAATGGCCAGGAACAGCGAAACGATCATGGTCAGCTTGAACGGCGTCAGGAACGGCGAGGCGACGTCGGTGGCGATCATCGTCGCGTTGGCCGGCAAGTGTGCGCGCAATGGCGCCGAGACCAGGGTGTAGATCTGCTGCGCGAAGGAAAACAGCCCGGCGAAGATCAGGAAGATGGCCGCGACGCAGCGCAGCAGGCGTGTACGCAACTCGGTGAGGTGCGAAACCAGCGGCATCGGCTGGTCGTTTTCCGGAATATCGCTCATGGGGCTCGCGGTGGCTGTGTCGGTTCGGTGGGCGCGCTGGTGGCTGGCGACGTGGGTTCGCTGCTGACCGGGGCGGGCGCCGGGGCGCTTTCGCTGGTAGCTGCCGGGGTTGCCGGTGGCTCGGGCGTGACGCTGTTGGGGTTGAGGATCTTGCGCGCTTCCTGCTCCATGGAGAGGATGTGCTCGTTGTGCAACTGACGACGGATGTCATCGGCGCCGATTTCGCGCTCGACCTCCTGCTTGATCGCATTGAAGCTGCGCTTGAGCCGGCCGATCCACAGCCCGGCGGTGCGCGCGGCACCCGGCAGGCGCTCGGGGCCGAGCACCAGCAGGGCCACCAGGCCCACGAGCAACAGTTCGCTGAAGCTGATCCCGAACATTGATCAATCTTTCCTGATCGGCTCTTCGACCTTGTGGGCCTGGCCGTCGATGGTCTGCGGCTGGTTCAGCGGCGAAGCGGCCTGGGGCTGGACCGGTTGCACTGGCGGTGGCGTCTGCTCGGCCGGCTTGGACTCTTCTTCGTTCATGGCTTTCTTGAAGCCCTTGATCGACTCGCCCAGGTCGCTGCCGAAGTTCTTCAGCTTCTTGGTACCGAACACCAGTACCACCACCACCAGCAGGACGATCCAGTGTTTCCAGTCAAAAATACCCATGGTGCAATCCCTCGAAATAATTCAGTTAGGCCGACGGCTGACGCGCTGCTTTCTCGGCGTGCCCGGACAGGCCGAAGCGGCGGTCCAGTTCGTCCAGCACCGCCTGCGGGTGCTGGCCCAGTTGGGCGAGCATGACCAGGCTATGGAACCACAGATCGGCGGTCTCGTAGATGACATCGCTGCAGTCGCCACTGTGGGCGGCGTCCTTGGCGGCGATGATGGTCTCGACCGACTCTTCGCCGAGCTTTTCCAGAATCTTGTTCAGGCCCTTGTGATACAGGCTGGCCACGTACGAGCTGTCGGGCTCGGCGCCTTTGCGCGCTTCCAGTACTTCGGCCAGGCGGGTCAGGGTGTCGCTCATGTCAGTGTCCTGCGCTGTAGATAGCATTCGGGTCCTTGAGGACGGGGTCGACGGTCTTCCACTCACCGTGCTCGAAGACCCGGTAGAAGCAGCTTTCGCGGCCGGTATGGCAGGCGATATGACCCAGTTGTTCAACCATCAGGATGATCACGTCGGCGTCGCAGTCCAGGCGCATTTCGTGCAGTTTTTGCACGTGGCCGGACTCTTCGCCCTTGCGCCACAGTTTGCCACGCGAACGTGACCAGTAGATGGCCCGCTGCTCAGCGGCGGTCAGCGCCAGCGATTCGCGGTTCATCCAGGCCATCATCAGCACGCGCCCGGTCTTGTGGTCCTGGGCGATAGCCGGTACCAGGCCATCGCTGTTCCAGTTGATCTCGTCCAGCCAGTCTTTCATCTTCGACTCCAAAACCGGGTTCGATCCTTCGCCGAACCCTTGCGCTAGTGTGCCAGCCAGCGGCCCGGCTGGCTATCGACGCACGATCAGGTAGAGGCCGGCGGCCAGCATCAGCCAGGCCGGCCAGGCAGCAGGGGCGCTGAGGCTCACCGCGCCGGCTGCCAGAGTGGCGCCGCCGCCAAGCAGGCCGGCACCGAGCAGGCGCAGGGCCCAGTGATCGCTCTTGTGCTGCCAGGGCGCTGGCGGGTCGGACAGGTGCGGCTGCGACATGCGTTCGAGCAGGTCGCGGGTCATGCCGGCCAGGTGCGGGATCTGCTCGACCTGGCCATGCAGGTTCTGCAGCAGGGTCTTGGGGCTGACGCGCTCGCGCATCCAACGTTCGAGGAACGGCTGGGCGGTGCTCCACAGGTCGAGGTCGGGGTACAGCTGGCGGCCCAGGCCTTCGATGTTGAGCAGGGTTTTCTGCAGCAGCACCAGCTGCGGCTGGACTTCCATGTTGAAGCGCCGCGCGGTCTGGAACAGACGCATCAGCACCTGGCCGAAGGAAATATCCTTTAACGGTTTTTCGAAGATCGGCTCGCACACGGTGCGGATCGCCGCTTCGAATTCGTTGAGCTTGGTCTGCGCCGGTACCCAGCCCGAATCGATGTGCAACTGCGCCACACGGCGGTAGTCGCGCTTGAAGAAGGCAAACAGGTTGCGCGCCAGGTAGTCCTGGTCCTCGGGGGTCAGGCTACCGACGATGCCGCAGTCGATGGCAATGTACTGCGGGCTCCACGGCTTGACCGTGCTGACGAAGATGTTGCCAGGGTGCATGTCGGCGTGGAAGAAGCTGTCACGAAACACCTGGGTGAAGAAGATCTCCACGCCGCGCTCGGCGAGCATCTTCATGTCGGTGCGCTGGTCGGCCAGGGTCGCAAGGTCAGTGACCTGAATACCGTAGATGCGCTCCATCACCAGCACTTTCGGCCGGCACCAGTCCCAGTAGACCTGGGGCACGTACATCATCTCCGAGCCTTCGAAGTTGCGCTTGAGCTGGCTGGCGTTGGCCGCCTCGCGCAACAGGTCGAGTTCGTCGTAGATGGTCTTTTCGTAGTCGTTGACCACTTCCACCGGGTGCAGCAGGCGCGCATCGGCCGAAACCCGTTCGGCACCGCGGGCGATCAGGAACAACCAGGCGAGGTCCTGGGCAATGATCGGCTTGAGGCCCGGGCGCACGACCTTGACCACCACCTCTTCACCGCTCTTGAGCTTGGCCGCGTGGACCTGGGCTACCGACGCCGAAGCCAGCGGCTCGACGTCGAAGCGGCTGAACACTTCGCTGATTTTCGCACCGAGCTGTTCTTCGATCAGGGCGATGGCTTTTTGCGGATCGAACGGCGGAACCCGGTCTTGCAGCAGCATCAGCTCATCGGCGATGTCTTCGGGCAGCAGGTCGCGGCGGGTCGAGAGCAACTGGCCGAACTTGATGAAGATCGGTCCCAGGTCCTGCAGCGCCAGGCGCAGGCGCGCGCCACGGCTAAGCTGCAGCTCCTTGCGCGGTAGCCAGCGCCAGGGCATGGCATAGCGCAGGCCCATCAGCCACCAGGGCAGGGGCAGGGCGAACAGCAGGTCATCGAGACGGTAACGGATCACGACGCGCTGGATGCGCAACAGACGGCGGACGGCAAGCAGCTTCATGCGTTATCGCTGGTATCAAGGGATCGGGCAAGGCGCTCGATGCGCGCCTCAAGGCGTTCAATATCGACTTTGAGCGTGTCGAGTTCGCTGAAACGGGCTTCGGCTTCGCGCTGGCCGACCAGGGTCCGGGCCTCTTCGGCGAGGTACTCGGAAAGGTTCTGGTTGAGCGCCGCCAGGCCCTGGCGGGTCCAGTTGGCGCGGCTGCGCAAGTGGCCGCTGAGCAGTTGCGTGGCGACCGGGCCGAGCCAGCGCGAGACTTCGTACTCCCAGTCGAGCTCCAGGTCCTGCAGTACCGCCACCAGGTCGAGCAGCACCGCACTGTCGCCTTCAAGCTCGACCTGCGGGCTGTGCAACACGGCGCTCTTGTCCTGGCTCAGGGCCAGGCGCAGCAGGCTGCTGGCCGGCGCGCGCAAGGTGCAGTCGGCCTCATTGGCCCAGTGCGTGGCAAGCATCAGGCCTTCGTCACTGGGCAGGATGAACAGCTGCAGGGCCGGCTGGCGGCAGTCGATGGCAATCACCTTGCCGTCGAGCGGGCGCAGGCGCGGCAGCGCTGTGCTGTCCAGGCGCAAAACACGGTTGAGGCCGTGTTCGACGCTGGCGAGCAGGCCGGCCAGGAGCATCAGGGCTTGATTCCGCGGTGCAGGGCGACGATGCCGCTGGTCATGTTGTGGTAGGTGACGCGGTCGAAACCGGCCTCGACCATCATCGCCTTGAGGGTTTCCTGGTCAGGGTGCATGCGGATCGATTCGGCCAGGTAGCGATAGCTTTCCGAGTCGTTGGTGATCAGCTTGCCGGCCAGCGGCATGAAGGCGAACGAATAGGCATCGTAGACCTTGGACATCAGCTTGTTGGTCGGCTTGGAAAATTCCAGCACCAGCAGGCGGCCGCCGGGCTTGAGCACCCGCAGCATGGAGCGGATGGCGTCTTCCTTGTGGGTGACGTTGCGCAGGCCGAAGGCGATGGTCACGCAGTCGAAATGGTTGTCCGGGAACGGCAGTTTTTCAGCGTCGGCCTGGACGAACTCGATGTTGCCGGCCACGCCGCGGTCGAGCAGGCGGTCGCGGCCAACCTTGAGCATCGACTCGTTGATGTCGGCCAGTACCACCTGGCCGGTGGGGCCGACCAGTTGCGAGAACTTGGCCGCCAGGTCGCCCGTGCCGCCCGCGATGTCGAGCACCCGGTTACCCGGACGCACGCCCGACAGCTCGATGGTGAAGCGCTTCCACAGGCGGTGCATGCCGCCGGAGAGCACATCGTTCATCAGGTCGTACTTGGCCGCCACCGAGTGGAACACCTCGGCGACTTTCTCGGCCTTCTGGCTTTCCGGCACGTCTTTGTAGCCGAAGTGGGTGGTGGGTTCGGCGTGGTCGCCTTTGCGCTGATCGTTCATATCGCTTCACCGGAAAAAATTACTGGCCATTCTAGGGCGTACGGTCGGATTTGTCTTGGCGGGGTGTGTCGCAGGTGGGGCGCGGGCATAATATAAGTATGCCTTCGAACCCAGGATTGAATGAATGACCCAGATCAGCGTTGAACGCAAACACAGCCTGGGCCGCGACGCGGCCCGGCAAAAGGCCGAGGCCCTGGTCGACAAGCTGGCCCGCGAATACGACCTCAAGGCCAGCTGGAACGGCGACAGGGTCGAGGTCAAGCGCAGCGGCGCCAACGGCAGCGTGCAGATTGGCGAGGACAGCATCAAGGTCGAGCTGAAGCTGGGCATGATGCTGTCGATGATGAGCGGGACCATCAAAAGCGAAATCGAGCGGGCGCTGGATAAGGCGCTCGCCTAGCGGCTCAAGTGGGGAGCTGCAAGCTTTAAGCTGCAAGTGGTTCGCGGTGAGTGGGAGGGGCACGACAGTTTCAAGATCACCGCTGCCTTTCTTGCCGCTTGAAGCTTGTCGCTGCCCCCTTTATTAGTGTGCCAATTCTAATTTTTCCCCCTACCTTGTGCTCAAGCCCAACTTCCCTGGGCAGTTCCTCCATTTCCGTTCAGAGCGTGAGGTGCAGAGCATGGCCAAAGTTATCCTGAAGAAAAAAGACGACGCCCAGCGCACGTTGGGTGAAGTGCGCAGCTACGCGCGCAAGATCTGGCTGGCAGGCCTCGGGGCTTACACCCGGGTCGGCCAGGAAGGTGCCGACTACCTGAAAGAGCTGGTCAAGGCCGGTGAATCGGTAGAAAAACGCGGCAAGAAAAAGCTCGATGCCAAGGTCGATGCCGCCAACTCCGAGATCGATTCGGTGAAGGGCGAACTGAGCAGCGTGAAGGGCAAGGTCGAGGTTCAACTCGACAAAATCGAAAAGGCTTTCGACACACGGGTCGCGAGCGCCTTGAATCGCATCGGCATTCCGTCTAAACATGACGTGGAGACACTCTCTGTCAAGCTCGATGAGCTCACGGCATTGCTTGAACGTGTCGCACGTAAACAATAAGGAGAGCGGGATGGCTGGCAAGAAGAATACTGAAAAAGAAGGCAGCTCCTGGGTCGGGGGGATCGAGAAGTATTCCCGCAAGATCTGGCTGGCTGGTTTGGGTATCTACTCCAAGATCGATCAGGATGGCAGCAAGGTGTTTGACAACCTGGTCAAGGAGGGTGAGAAAGCTGAAAAACTCGCCAAGGGCTCTGTCGACTCCGCCAAGGCAACCGCCAAGTCGGCGACCTCGCGCATCAGCGACGTCAAGGACCGCGCCCTGGGCAAGTGGGACGAGCTCGAAGGTGCTTTCGACAAGCGCCTTAACAGTGCGATCTCGCGTCTTGGCGTACCGAGCCGCAGTGAGGTCAAGGCGCTGCATTCGAAGGTCGATACGCTGACCAAGCAGATCGAGAAGCTGACCGGTGCATCGGTTACGCCTATCTCGAAGAAACCGGCAGCGAGCAAGACCGCAGCCAAGCCATTGGCCAAGGCTGCAGCGAAACCTGCGGCCAAGCCTGCAGCCAAGCCAGCAGCGAAAACTGCGGCGGCAAAACCTGCAGCCAAGCCAGCGGCGAAAACCGCAGCGGCTAAACCTGCGGCCAAGCCAGCAGCCAAACCGGTAGCAGCCAAGCCTGCAGCCAAACCGGCTGCGGCGAAGAAGCCGGCAGTGAAAAAGCCAGCGGCCAAGCCAGCAGCTAAACCTGCAGCGGCGAAGCCGGCGGCCCCTGCGGCCAGCGCTGCACCGTCGCCAAGCCCGGCGCCAGCAGCCAGTGCTGCAGCGGTCGCACCGGCGTCGTCGCCATCGGCAAGCCCGACCAGCCAGGCCTGATTTCAGGCGGCTGTCAGTCTACGCCCGGCCTTGTGCCGGGCGTTTTCATTATGGGTGTTGTACCGGGTTTGTGGGAGCCGGCCTTGCCGGCGAACGGGCTGCGAAGCAGTCCTAGGGTCAGCCATCCAGATACCTCAAGGCCAGCTGCTCTGCCGCATACCGCGACCCCGCCTCCAGGTGCGGCGCCACCAGCATCATCACCTGGTAGACCACCACTCCGACTTCACCTTCGCGAGCCAGCACCCGTTGGTAATCGAGCGAGAACAGCAGGGTCAGGGTGATCTGTTCCACCAGTTGCCCCAGCGCCCGCGTATCGCTGAGCACCTGGCCCTGGGCCTTGAGGCTGGCCAGCAGCGCCGCCAGGGTGCGCTTGAGCGCGTTGAGCAGGTTGCGCATGCCGCGGGCCAGCTTGGGCAGGCGCCCGGTCAGGTTCGACAGGTCCTGGAACAGAAACCGGTACTGGGCCATGCGCTCGACGATCAAGTGCAGGAACAGCCAGTAGTCCTCAGCATCCAGGCGCACTTCCAGCGGCGGGTCGAGCAGCGGCGTGAGCTCGTCCTCGAAGCGTTCGAACAACCCCAGCACCAGCGGCTCCTTGCCGTGGAAGTGGTAGTAGAGGTTGCCCGGGCTGATGCCCATTTCGTTGGCAATCTCCAGGGTCGAGACATTCGGCTCGCCCTGGCGGTTGAACAGTTGCAGGGCACATTCGAGGATACGGTCGCGGGTTTTCATCCGTTCTTCTTGTTCAGCGCGCCTGCACGTAGCTGCCGGGCGCGGGGTCCATGGGAGGGTAGTTCTGGTTGCCGAGGGCCATCAGGGTTTCGCGCTGCACGCCGGAGCGTGCCTGAATCCACTCCAGCCACTGCGGCCACCAGCTGCCGTCGACCTGCTTGCCATCGTAGAGCCAGGCCCGCGGGTCGCTGCTCAGGCGCGGGTTGTCGACGTAGTGCGCCTTGGGGTTGCCCGGCGGGTTGATGATGCTTTGCACATGGCCGCTGTTGGCAAGGATGAAGCGCTTGTCGCCGCCGAGCAGTGCCGCCGAGCGGTACACCGCATCCCAGGGGGTGATGTGGTCGTTGCTGCCGGCGACGCTGAAGCTGTCGACGTTGACCTTCTGCAGGTCGATCGGCGTGCCGCATACCTCAAGGCCTGCGGCGCGGGCCAGCGGGTTGTGCTTGAAGAAGTCCAGCAGGTCGCCGTGCAGCGCCGCCGGCAGGCGGGTGTTGTCGTTGTTCCAGTAAAGGATGTCGAACGCCGGTGGCGCCTTGCCCAGCAGGTAGTTGTTGACCCAGTAGTTCCAGATCAGGTCGTTGGGGCGCATCCAGGCGAACACCCGGGCGATCTCGCGGCCATCGAGCACGCCTTGCTGGTAGGAACGGCGCTTGGCCGCTTCGAGGGTCTGCTCGTCGGCGAACAGGCTTGCCGGGCTGTCGATCTGGCTGTCGAGCAGGCTGACCAGGTAGGTGGCGCTGCTGACCCGGCGCAGTTGGCGCTTGGCTTGCAAATGGCCTTGCAGCGCCGCCATGGTCAGGCCACCGGCACAGGCGCCCATGAGGTTGACCTCGCGGCTGCCGGTGATCGCCCGGCACACGTTGAGTGCTTCCTCCAGCGCCTCGACATAACTCGACAGGCCCCACTCACGGTGGCGCGGGTCGGGATTGCGCCAGCTGATCATAAAGGTCTGCAGGCCGTTCTTGAGCATGTACTGGACGAAGCTGTTGGCCGGGCTGAGGTCGAAGATGTAGAACTTGTTGATCTGCGGCGGCACGATCAGCAACGGCCTGGCGTACTGTTTTTCGCTCATCGGCTTGTACTGGATCAGTTCCAGCAGCTCGTTGCGAAACACCACCGAGCCCGGCGTGGTGGCCAGGTTACGGCCGACTTCGAAGGCCTGCGGATTGACCTGGCGCGGCAGACCGTCGTTGTGGCGCAAATCATCGAGCAGGTGGTTGATGCCGCGCACCAGGCTCAGGCCGCCGGAGTTGAACAGCTCCTTGACCGCCAGCGGGTTGAGCAGCGAGTTGCTCGGCGCCACGGCATCGTTGAGCAGGGTGAACAGAAAGTGTGCGCGGGCGCGATCATCGGGTGCCAGCTGGCTTTCGTCGATCCACAGGCGGGTCTGCTTCTGCCACGCCAGGTAGGCCTGCAGGCCGCGACTGTAGAGCGGGTTCTGGCTCCAGGCGGGGTCTTTGAAGCGGTTGTCGCGAGGGCCGGGCTGGTAGGGCGTTTCACCCAGCAGCACCTTGCCCAGCTGACCGCCCAGGGCGAGCATGTGCTTGGCGGTATGCAGCGGATGGCGTAAGCCATGACGGCTGACGCTGCGCAAGGTCGAGAGCAGGTCGCGGCCGCGCAGACCGCTGATTGCACTCTGCACGTTCATATAGGTGGCGGGGACCGGTAGCGATCCCTTAGCGGGTTTGTCTTTCATCAGGCAACACTCCGTCGTCAGGCCATCAACAAACACATCAATGCAAGAGCGACACCAACCTCACGCCGCGCACCCGGGGTGCCTGGCATCCTGCCATGGGCTCGGGTGTGGCAGGCGTCTCAGCTGCTGGGGGCGGGCCGAGGGTGCATGACGGCGCGTTGGCGCTCTTGCTGGAGAAACTTCATGATGATCGGGGCGACGGCCTCGGCCCGGGTGATCAGGAACAAGTGGCCGTCGTCGATTATGTGTAGCTGGGCATTGGGAATTCGCCAGGCCAGCAGGCGCATGTTGATCAAGGGAATCAACGGGTCATCGTCACCGGCCAGCACCAGGGTCGGCTGCTGGATCTTGTGCAGCCAGTGAATGCTGGTCCAGCCAAGCCCGGCGAACAGTTGCCAGTAGTAACCGAGCTTGCCGCCTGAGCGCACCTTGGCCGCGTGCGACAGGGCCAGGTCCGGGTCCCGGCGAAAGGCGCCGCCGTAGATCTGCGGGGCGATGCGGATCACATGGGACGGTTGCACGTAGCGCCTTGGGCTGGCCATCAACCACAACACCTTGGGCTTGCCCGGCACCATCACCGCGCCAGCGGCGGTGGCGGCCAGCACCAGTTTCTTGCAGCGCTCGGGGTAGTCATGGGCGAACTGCTGGGCCAGCGCCCCGCCCCAGGACACGCCAATGACATTGACCTGGCCATAGTCGAGGTAGTCGAGCATGCGCGCGGTAAGCTTGGCCAGGCCCGGAAAACGGTAGGGGTGGCGCGGGGTCGATGAACCGCCGACCCCCGGCACGTCGAAAGCAATTACCTCAAGGTCCGGGTCCAGGGCCTGGATGAAGGGGAACACCAGCTCCAGGTTGGCGCCGATGCCATTGAAGATCAGCAAGGGCGTCAAGTGCGGCTTGCCGGGTCGGACGGCGGTGCGGATGGTCTGGCCATCCAGGTCGACGGTCCTGAAAATATACGGTTGCGGCATGCGCGAAGCCCTGTGGTGGATAAACGCCGCAGCCCTCGCGAGCTGCGGCGGTGTTCGCTATCAACGCTCGTGAACGTAGGTCCCTGGCGCTGCGGCACCGGCCACATGGGCCTTGTTGCCAAGGTTGACCGGGGCTTTTTTCAGCTTGCCGGAACGCTCGGCCAGCCAGGTGTGCCAGTACAGCCACCAGGAATCGGTGTGCTTGGTCGAGTTCTCTTGCCAGTCGAGGGCGCTGGCGGGCATTTCACTGTTGGTCATGTAGCGCGCCTTGGGGTTGCCCGGCGGGTTGAGGATGCTCTGGATATGGCCGCTGTTGGACAGCAGGAACTCGACCTTGCCACCGAACAGCTGCGCCGACTTGTAGCATGACTGCCACGGGGTGATGTGATCGGCGGTACCGGCGACGCTGAAGATGTCGGTGGTCACCTGCTTGAGGTCGATCGGCGTACCGCACACTTCCAGTGCATCGGGGCGCAGCAGTGGATTGTTTTTGAACATTTCGATCAGGTCGCCGTGGAAGGCGGCCGGCAGGCGCGTGGTGTCGTTGTTCCAGAACAGGATGTCGAACACCGGCGGCTCGTTGCCCAGCAGGTAGTTGTTGACCCAGTAGTTCCAGATCAGGTCGTTGGGGCGCATCCAGGCGAATACCTTGGCCATGTCTCGGCCTTCGAGCACACCGGCCTGATAGGAATGGCGCTTGGCCGCCTCGAGGGTCTGCTCGTCGACGAACAGGGCCACCTGGGTATCGAGGGTGGTATCGAGCACGCTGACCAGCAGGGTCAGGGCGTTGACCTTCTTTTCGCCCAGCGCCGCGTAGTGGCCCACCAGCGCAGTGCAGGTGATACCGCCGGAGCAGGCGCCGAGCATGTTCAGGTCCTTGCTGCCGGTGATCGCCAGGATCACGTCGACCGCTTCCTTGAGCGCGTCGATGTAGGTCGACAGGCCCCATTCGCGCTGGGACTTGGTCGGGTTGCGCCAGCTGACGATGAAGGTCTGCACGTTGGAGCGCAGGCAGAAACGCGCCAGGCTCTTTTCCGGGCTGAGGTCGAAGACGTAGAACTTGTTGATCTGCGGCGGCACCACCAGCAGCGGCTTTTCCAGCACCTGCTCGGTGATCGGCCGGTACTGGATCAGTTCCAGCACGTCATTGCGAAACACCACCGCGCCTTCGCTGGTGCCGAGGTTCTTGCCGACTTCGAAGGCGTCCATGTTCACCTGGCTGGGCATGCCGCCATTGTTGACCATGTCCTTGGCCAGGTTCGACAGGCCGTCGAGCAGGCTCTTGCCACCGGTTTCGAAGAAGCGCTTGACCGCCGCCGGGTTGGCTGCGGTGTTGGTCGGCGCCATGGCCTCGGTCATCAGGTTGATGACGAAGTGGCCGCGGCTGATGTCCTGGTCGGAGAGGTTGCTGGTATCGATCCAGTCGTGCAGTTCCTTGCGCCAGGCCAGGTAGGTCTGCAGGTAGCGGCGATACAGCGGGTTCTGGCTCCAGGCCGGGTCGTGAAAACGGCGGTCGTCGCCCTCGGGCTGCAAGCTCGACTTGCCGAAGATCACATCTTTCAGCTCCATGCCGAAATGGGCGACATGCTTGGCACTGTGCAGCGGTTGACGAATGGCCTGACGCAGGACCATTCGAGCAGATGTCAGCAAATCCTTGCGGCGCAAGCCGATCACCGGGTTCAGACCCAGGGTGTTTTCCGAGGCTTGGCGCTGCAGGTCATCGTTATTCTTGTTACTCATCTACGACGCTCCGTTGTCCTGAGACGAGTACCGGTTTGACTGTGCGCGTTACACAGACGAACGCCCGGTACTGCTGCTCGGGTGACCAGTGATAACGAACTGCGGTCCTGCGGCCGGATGCAAACGACGATGAGCCATGCGGGTTTTTTCTGCGTGAGAAGACTGCCTGCTTTCGCTCGCGACCTCTACATACCAGCCCGACCCTGCATTAAATCCGATGCAGGGAACTTGCCAGATCCATTGGTTACCCGACTTTTTGGTATAGCGCAAGACGGCCACTCATTGGCCGTGGTGCAGGCATTCAAGCAAATAGAATTAGAAAATGCGCTCTAAACCCTGAGGGGCCCGAGCTAGAGCATCAGCTTGACGATCGACTCGTTGGGGTCGCGGGATTTGCCGGCTTTTTTCAGCTCGCCAAGGTAGTCATCCCAGAGTTCCTGCTGGCGCAGGCACAACTGCTCAAGGTATTCCCAGGTGAACAGGCCGCTGTCGTGGCCGTCGTCGAAGGTCAGTTTCAGTGCGTACTGGCCGGCAGGTTCCAGCCCGCTCAAGCCAACGCCAAGCTTGCCGTACTGGAGGATCGGATTGCCGTGGCCCTGGACCTCGGCGGAAGGGGAGTGCACGCGCAGGAATTCGGCGGGCAGGTTGTACACCTCGCCTGGCCCGTAGGTCAGGGTAAGGGTCTTGGAGGCTTTGTGCAGGTTGATGCCGGTGGGGATTCTGGTCATGGATAAGGGCTCTTGGGCTACAAGCTGCAAGCTACAAGCTACAAGACACCGGTGTCCAGCTTGTAGCTTATAGCTTGCCGCTTGCCGCTGAGCTACAGAATGTAGCGAGACAGGTCTTCGTTCTGCGCCAATTCGCCCAGGTGGCTGTTGACGTAGTCGGCGTCGATGCGGATCGGCGCTTCGCTGTGGGCGCTGGCCAGGTCGCCGGCGCTGAACGACACCTCTTCGAGCAGGCGCTCGAGCAAGGTGTGCAGGCGACGGGCACCGATGTTCTCGGTTTTCTCGTTGACCTGCCAGGCGATCTCGGCCAGGCGCTTGATGCCGTCGGCGGCGAACTCGATGTTCAGGCCTTCGGTTTTCAGCAGCTCACGGTATTGCTCGGTGAGCGAGGCGTGCGGTTCGCTGAGGATACGCTCGAAGTCTTCCGGGCTCAGGGCCTTGAGTTCGACGCGAATCGGCAGGCGACCTTGCAGCTCGGGCACCAGGTCGCTCGGCTTGCTCAGGTGGAAGGCACCGGAGGCGATGAACAGGATGTGGTCGGTCTTGACCATGCCCAGCTTGGTGTTCACCGTGCAGCCTTCGATCAGTGGCAGCAGGTCGCGCTGCACGCCCTCACGGGAAACATCGGCGCCGCCAACGTTACCGCGCTTGGCAACCTTGTCGATTTCGTCGATGAACACGATGCCGTGCTGCTCGACCGCTTCCAGGGCCTTGGCCTTGAGCTCGTCTTCGTTGACCAGGCGCCCGGCTTCTTCGTCGCGCACCAGCTTGAGCGCTTCCTTGACCTTGAGCTTGCGGCTCTTGCGCTTGCCCTTGCCCATGTTGGCGAACAGGTTCTGCAACTGGTTGGTCATCTCCTCCATGCCCGGCGGCGCGGAAATATCGACACCCACGGCCTCGGCCACTTCGATCTCGATTTCCTTGTCGTCCAGCTGGCCTTCGCGCAAGCGCTTGCGGAACAGCTGGCGGGTGTTGGAGTCCTGGCTGGCGACCTGGTCTTCGTTGAAGCCGGTGCGCGCCGGTGGCAGCAGGGCGTCGAGGATGCGCTCTTCGGCAGCATCTTCGGCGCGGTGGCCGACGCGGATGATTTCCTGCTCGCGGAGCATCTTGATCGCCGCATCGGCGAGGTCGCGGATGATCGACTCGACGTCACGGCCGACATAGCCGACTTCGGTGAACTTGGTCGCTTCGACCTTGATGAACGGGGCGTTGGCAAGCTTTGCCAGGCGCCGGGCGATTTCGGTCTTGCCGACGCCGGTCGGGCCGATCATCAGGATGTTCTTCGGCGTCACTTCAACGCGCAGCTCGGCCGGCAGCTGCATGCGCCGCCAGCGGTTGCGCAGGGCGATGGCGACGGCGCGCTTGGCGTCGTCCTGGCCGATGATATGGCGGTTGAGTTCGTGGACGATCTCGCGGGGGGTCATGGACATGATAGTGATGGTCCTTGGGCTCGATAAGTCAGCGTGGAAAAGCCCGGCCACCGGGGCCGGGCGCCAGAACAGCTGAATTACTCGGCCAGGTCCTGCTCCTCGATGGTCAGGTTGTGGTTGGTGAACACACAGATGTCACCGGCGATGTTCAGCGCGGTCTCGGCGATTTCGCGGGCCGAGAGGTCGGTCTTTTGCAGCAGGGCGCGGGCGGCGGCCTGGGCGTAGGCGCCACCGGAACCCATGGCAATCAGGCCATCTTCGGGTTCGACCACGTCACCGTTGCCGGTGATGATCAGCGATGCGTCCTTGTTGGCTACCGCCAGCATGGCTTCCAGGCGGCTCAGGGAGCGGTCGGTACGCCACTCTTTGGCCAGCTCCACGGCGGCGCGGATCAGATGGCCCTGGTGTTTTTCCAGTTGCCCTTCAAAGCGTTCGAACAGGGTGAAGGCGTCGGCGGTGGCACCGGCGAAACCGGCGATGACCTGGCCGTGGTACAGGCGGCGGACTTTCTTGGCGTTGCCTTTCATCACGGTGTTGCCGAGAGAAACCTGGCCGTCGCCGCCCATGACGACTTTGCCGTGGCGGCGAACTGAAACGATGGTGGTCAAGGGAGAGTCTCCACGCAGCGGGGCGAAAATGCCTGATGCAGACTCATATGGGGGTGGTGGGAAGGATTTCAACCTTGCAGGATGAGTGGTAATGGCTATCGCGGGTCAAGCCCGCTCCCACAGAGATGGGTGAAATCCTGTGGGAGCGGGCTTGACCCGCGATGTAGCAGCGCAAACTCAGGCTTCGTGGCTGATATGCCCATCGACCAAGGTATAACGCACCGCACTCGGCAGGCAGTGGCCGATGAACGGGCAGTTGTCGCCCTTCGAGCGCCATTGCTCGCCGGCCAGGGTCGAGGCCTTGGCGTCGAACAGCACCAGGTCTGCGGCACTGCCTACCTTCAGCTCGCCCGCTGGCAGGCGCAGCGCTGCTGCAGGGCCTGCAGACAAACGTTGCAACAAAGTTGGCAAATCGAGCAGGCCGTCTTCCACCAGGGTCATGGCCAGCGGCAGCAACAGTTCGACACTGCTGATGCCCGGCTCGGTGGCGCCGAACGGTGCCAGTTTGGCATCCCGCTCGTGGGGCTGGTGATGGCTGGAAATCGCCTGGATCACCCCGGACTTCACCGCCTCGCGCAGGCCGTCGCGGTCGGCGCGGGTGCGCAGCGGCGGTTGCACGTGGTAGAGGCTGGAGAAGTCGCGCAGCGCTTCATCGGTGAGGATCAGCTGGTACAGGGCCACGTCGGCGGTCACCGGCAGGCCCAGTTCCTGGGCCTGGGCGATCAGCCGCGCGCCGCGGGCGCTGGTCAGCTGGCTGAAGTGCGCACGCACGCCGGTCTGTTCGACCAGCAGCAGGTTGCGCGCCAGGGCCACGGTCTCGGCGGTTTCCGGGATGCCCGGAAGGCCGAGGAAGCTGGCCATGGCGCCTTCGTGGGCCAGGCCACCCTGGGCCAGGTCGCGGTCCTGGGAGTGGAAGATCACCGTCAGGTCGAAGGTCGCGGCGTATTCCAGGGCGCGGGCCAGGGTGCGGTTGTTGGCAAAGGCATTGAGGCCGTTGCCAAAGGCCACGCAGCCGGCGTCGCGCAGGGCAATCAGCTCGGCAAGCTGCTCGCCTTCAAGGCCTTTGCTCAGGGCGCCGATCGGGTAGACCTTGCTGTGCCCGGCTTCGCGGGCGCGGTCGAGAATCAGCTCGGCCACTGCCGAGGTGTCCAGCACCGGCTTGGTCTGCGGCGGGCAGCACAGGCTGGTGACGCCACCGGCAGCGGCAGCGCGGGTTTCGCTGGCGATGCTGCCCTTGCGGCTGTAGCCGGGCTCGCGCAGGGCGACGTTGAGGTCGACCAGGCCGGGGGCGGCTACCAGGCCTTGGGCGTCGATGCTGCGCGCCGGCTTGAAGCCTGCCGGGGCGGCGCCGATGGCGATGATCTTGCCGGCATCGATGTGCAGGTCAGTGGTCTGGTCCAGGCCGCTCAGCGGGTCGATGACCCGGGCGCCGAGAATACTGAGGGTCACTGGGCGTTCTCCTGCTCGAATTGACGTTGCGCGGTCTGCCCGCTCATGGCCATGGACAGCACCGCCATGCGCACGGCGATGCCGTAGGTGACCTGGTTGAGGATCACCGAGTGGGCGCCGTCGGCCACCGCTGATTCAATCTCGACGCCGCGGTTGATCGGGCCCGGGTGCATGACGATGGCATCCGGCTTGGCCCCGGCCAGGCGCGCGGTGGTCAGGCCGAACAGGCGGTAGAACTCGCCTTCGCTGGGCAGCAGGCCGCCGGCCATGCGCTCACGCTGCAGGCGCAGCATGATCACCACGTCGACGTCCTTGAGGCCTTGCTCGAGGTCGGTGTAGACCTTCACCCCATACTGCTCGATACCAATCGGCAGCAGGGTTTTCGGGCCGATCACGCGGATGTCCGGGCAGCCCAGGGTTTTCAGCGCGAGCATGTTCGAGCGCGCCACCCGCGAGTGCAGGATGTCGCCGACGATGGCCACTGAGAGGTTCTCGAAGCCGCCCTTGTGCCGACGAATGGTGAGCATGTCGAGCATGCCCTGGGTCGGGTGGGCGTGGCGGCCGTCGCCGCCGTTGATGATCGCCACCTCCGGGCACACGTGCTCGGCGATGAAGTGCGCGGCGCCCGAGTCGGCATGACGCACGACGAACATGTCGGCGGCCATGGCTTCGAGGTTGCGCAGGGTGTCGAACAGGGTTTCACCCTTGCTGGTCGAAGAGGTCGACACGTTCAGGGTGATGACGTCGGCCGACAGCCGCTGGGCGGCCAGTTCGAAGGTGGTGCGGGTGCGCGTGGAGTTCTCGAAGAACACGTTGCAGACGGTCTTGCCGCGCAGCAACGGGACCTTCTTCACGGCCCGGGCGCCGACTTCGAGGAACGAGTCGGCGGTGTCGAGGATTTCGGTCAGCAGTTCGCGGGGCAAACCGTCGAGCGAGAGAAAGTGGCGCAGCTGGCCCTGATCATTGAGCTGCAGCGGGCGCTTGGCGTCGATTGGCGTCATCGCGGGGGACTCTTAAAGGGCGGAAGCGGAGGCGAGGTCCTGGCGCTCGAGGGCGAGCGGTGCGGGTCCGGTCAATTTTACCCGTTCATGGGCAGCCAGCGACAGGGTGGCGCCGACCACATTCGGCCGGATCGGCAATTCGCCGGCATCCAGGTCGAGCAGGCAGACCAGGGTCACGCTGGCCGGGCGGCCATAGTCGAACAGCTCGTTGAGGGCGGCGCGGATGGTACGCCCGCTCATCAGTACGTCGTCGATCAGCACCAGGTGCTGGCCTTCGATCTCGAACGGCAGGTCGGACGGGCGCACCTGCGGGTGCAGGCCGTTCTGGCTGAAGTCGTCGCGGTAGAAGGAAACGTCGAGCGTGCCCAGGGCGGCGTCGCTGCCCAGCTCTTCGAGCAGGGCCTGGGCGACCCAGACACCCCCGGTGCGGATGCCGATGAAACGCGGCTCGGCAATGGCGCGGCGGGCCAGATGGGCGCGAAGGTCGACGGCCATCTGCCGGATCAGTTCGGCGGGATTGGGTAGGCTCATGCTTGCTCCTCAAGAGGCCGGGGAGCGGTGCGCTGGCCCGGCTTGAATGCGATGATCGGGTCTCAGGCCCCGGTATTGGCCTCCAGCCAGCCCTGCAGCAGCAAGGCGGCGGCAATGGCATCCACCGGATTGTCGCGGTAACTGCCGCGCTGGCCGCCACGGGCCATGCGCTCGCCCTTGGCTTCGAAAGTGGTCAGGCGTTCGTCGTGGGTGTGGACCGGCAGGTTGAAACGGCCATTGAGGCGGCGGGCAAATTTTTCTGCGCGGTCGCTCATCTCGCTGGGGCTGCCATCCATGTTCAAGGGCAGGCCGACCACCAGGGCGTCGGGTTTCCACTCTTTGATCAGTTTTTCCACCTGGGCCCAGTCCGGCGTGCCGTTCTGCGCCTTGAGGGTGCACAGCTCGCGGGCCTGGCCGGTGATCACCTGGCCGACGGCGACGCCGATCTGGCGGCTGCCGTAGTCAAAGCCCAGCAGTAGACGTACTTCGGCCATCAGGCGTGCCCCGCCTGGCTGGTCAGCAGGCTGAGGTTGATCCCCAGGCTTGCCGCCGCAGCGGCCAGGCGCTGCTCACAGGCCATGCCGAAGATGATCTCGGGGTCGAACGGGCAGTTCAGCCAGGCGTTGTCGGCCAGCTCCGCTTCCAGCTGCCCGGCTTCCCAGCCGGCATAGCCGAGGGTAATCAGGCTCTGTTTCGGGCCCAGGCCGTCGGCGATGGCGAACAGCACGTCCTGGGAGGTGGTCAGCGACAGGCCGTCGAGTTCGACGGTGGCCTGGAAGCTGCGCTCGCTGGTGTGCAGGACGAAGCCGCGGTCGGTTTGCACCGGGCCGCCCATATAGATTGGTACATGAATGCAACTGGCCGGCGGTTCGACGTCCGGGCGCAGCTGTTCGAGGATATCGGCCAGGTTGAGGTCTTGTGGCCGATTGACCACCAGCCCCATCGCCCCATTGGCGTTGTGCTCGACGATGTAGGTCAAGGTCTGCGCGAAGTTCGGGTCGGCCATGTGTGGCATGGCAATCAGGAACTGATGCTTGAGGTAATCCGGGCTGAGGTTCTTCATGCCTGATAGTGTGGCGGTGAGTGGCCACGCTGACAAGGTGCTGGCGTCACCTTGTCAGCTTTACTGCGGGGTTACTTGAACAGCTTGACCACTTCTTCGGTGTACAGGGTTGGCGACTCTTCAGCGGCCGACAGCACGTACTCCTGGACGGTTTGCTGCTTGGCCTGCGGGTACTTGGCCAGGTAGCTCTCCGGGAACGCCGGGGCCTTGAGGCTGGAGCCGGCCTTGATCAGCGCGGCGACGCAGTCCGGGTTGTCCGTGCGGGCGGCTTCTTCCAGCGGCGTACCGACCGGGAAGGTGCCGTGCTGCTCGTGGTAGGCATCGATCGAGCTGCCTTTTTTCAGCAGCAGGGCAATGCGCTCGGCCGCTTGTGGGTCAGGTTGGCCGTTCATCTCAAAGGTGCGTTCGCAAACATGGTGCAGCGGCGTCGTGCCGGTCAGGGTTACCTGGTAGGGATTGGCGCCGGCAGCGACCAGCAGCTTGATCACCTCCAGGTTCGAGGCACCCGGTCCGGTCAATGGGGTAAAGCCGTTCGGCCGGACGGCCTTGGCATCGGCGCCGGAAGCCAGCAGCAGCTTGATCAGTTCGGCTGAGCCCTTGCCTGCTGCGGTGTTCAGCGGCGTAGCGGAATCGCCCTGGGCCAGCACGTTGACGTCGGCGCCGGCCTTGATCAGGCCTTTGACCATGCGCAGGTCGGCCTCGGAGGCCTTCGATTGCTCGGCCTGGTTGAGGACGAACAGCAGCAGGGTTTCACCGTTTTCCTGGATCGGTGTGTTGACGTCACCGATCTTTGGCAGGAACAGCTCGAACGGCGCGACGATCTTGTAGGAGGCGGCCAGGAACATCGGCTGGCCTTTCGGATCGGCACCCTGGTCGAGCAGGGCCTGGATCTTGGCCAGGCGCGCCGGGGTTTCGTCGTACTTGTACTCGCCAACTTCGTTGTACAGCTTCTGCGACAGCTCGGCGGCGTCGGCGAAGGCAGCAGCAGGCAGGACGCAGGCCGCCAGGGCCAGGCCGAGGGCGGCTGTTTTGCGGGCGAAATTGATGCGCGACATCAACAGAATCCTTTCTTGAGGGGGATATACGGGCGCGCATCATCGCAAAATGGCTATTGTTTTGCCATCAGGCGGAGCCTTAGATCAATTACTCTGCAGCCGGTCGCCGCGGGCGAAACGCCAGGTACGGATGATCTCCAGCCGGTCGATATCGGCCAGGTCGCCGGTGAACGGCGCGAACGGTGCGGCCAGGCGCACGATGCGCTGGGCGGCCTGGTCGAGCAGCGGCTGGCCGGAGGACTCCAGCACCAGCACTTCATACAGCGAACCGTCGCGGTTGATCGACACCATCAGCCGCAGGCTGCCGTAGATCTGCTGGCGCCGGGCTTCGTCGGGGTAGTTGAGGTTGCCGATACGCTCGACCTTCTTGCGCCACTCGTCCTTGTACCAGGCACCCTTGTCGCGCATGGTCGAGGCGGCATTAAGCCTGTGGATGCGCGGGCGCTTGGCGTACAGCTGCTGCTCGTTGGACAGTTCGGCTTCGAGGCTGGCGATCTGGCTGGACAGCTGCGAGCTGTCGAAGTCCGGGGTCGCGGCCTTGGGTTTGGGCTGCGGCTTGGCTTCCTTGGGTCGGGTTTCGACCTTTTCCGGCTTCGGCGCCTTGGTCGCCACTACTGCCTTGGGCGGCGTCGGTTGCGGTTGTACTTCGGGCTTGGCGGCCGGCGGCGGGGTGACCTTGTTGATCTTGCTGTCCTGGAAGGGCGCTACTTCGGTGGTTTTCGGCACCGCCTTCTTGTCCAGGGTGCCGCTGCCTTGCTGATTGTCCTGGGCCAGGTAATCGGCCTTCTGCGGCGCTTTCTCGCTTTTGAAGGTGGCCAGGGTGATTTCCATGGTCCGGCGGATTTCTTCGGGCTTGGCGAAGGTGAAGCCGACACCGAGAATCAGCGCCAGGTGCAGCAGCGCTGCCAGGAACAGGGTAAAACCCAGGCGATCCACCGGGCGTACGCGGGGTGGAGAGAAGTCGGCAGGGATGTCAGCAGGAAGCGTCATCAGGTATCCAGCAGCTGCAAAGACCGGGGGGAACCGGCAGAGCAGGTGCCCAGGTCATAAAAACGACCGGCATGATACCCCACTCTGCGCGGTTGCTCCGCGTCGGCTGTCAGCGCGCCTTGAGCTTGCGATCAATGGCATCCATCAACTGCACGCCGATCTGGGTGCCGAAGGCGTTGTCGATCTCGCGGATGCAGGTCGGGCTGGTGACGTTGATTTCGGTCAGGTGCTCGCCGATCACGTCCAGGCCGACGAACAGCAGGCCCTTCTCGCGCAGGGTCGGGCCGACCTGTGCGGCGATCCAGCGGTCGCGGTCGGTCAGCGGGCGGGCTTCGCCACGGCCGCCGGCGGCGAGGTTGCCACGGGTTTCGCCCGAGGCCGGAATGCGCGCCAGGCAATAGGGCACCGGCTCGCCGTCGATCATCAGGATGCGCTTGTCGCCGTCCTTGATGGCCGGCAGGTAGCCTTGCGCCATGATTTGCTGGGTGCCGTTGCCGGTCAGGGTCTCGAGGATTACCGAGAGGTTCGGGTCGCCCGGGCGATGGCGGAAGATCGAGGTGCCGCCCATGCCGTCCAGCGGCTTGAGGATGGTGTCGCCCTGCTGGTTGACGAATTCGCGCAGGATATCGGCGCGGCGGCTGACCAGGGTCGGTGGCGTGCACTGCGGGAACAGCGTGGCGAACAGCTTTTCGTTGCAGTCGCGCAGGCTCTGCGGGCGGTTGACCACCAGCACGCCGGCGGCTTCGGCCTGTTCCAGCAGGTAGGTGCTGTAGACGAACTCCATGTCGAACGGTGGATCCTTGCGCATCAGGATCACGTCCAGCTCGCTCAGGGCGCTGTCTTGCTCGGCGTCCAGCTCGAACCAGTGCTCCGGGTCGGCGAACACTTTCAGCGGGCGCATGCGTGCGCGGGCCTGGCCGGCGCCCTGGTAGAGGTCCTGCTGCTCCATGTAGAACAGCGACCAGCCGCGCTCCTGGGCGGCCAGCAACATGGCCAGCGAGCTGTCCTTTTTATAGGAAATGCGCGCAATGGGGTCCATGACAATCCCGAGGCGAACGCTCATGGGCAAAATCCTCTCAGCGGCAATGGGCCGCATTGGCTCGAATGAAAAGTGGCGTCAGGGTGGCGCTCGCAGCGCTGGCGGTCAAGGGAAAAACGCATCCTGGGCGGCGCTGCGCCGGGCGTCGGCGCGGGCCGATGGAATGCACCCCCCAGAGTGTGCTAAAAAGGCCTGGCACGTGGCCTGCACGGCCGTCTCCAGCTGCAAGCCACAAGCCATAAGCCACAAGAAAAAGCACGCCGCGTTCACCCTGCTTTTTCTTGCCGCCAGAAACTTGTAGCTTGCCGCTCATAGCGAGCAGCGATGGTAGAGCAATTATGGAACAGCCCGGCGCGGCATTGAAGGTGATGGTGATCGACGACTCCAAGACGATTCGCCGCACCGCCCAGATATTGCTCGGTGAAGCAGGATGTGAGGTCATCACGGCCATCGACGGTTTCGATGCCCTGGCCAAGATCATCGACCACCAGCCGCAGATCATTTTCGTCGACGTGCTGATGCCGCGTCTGGACGGCTACCAGACCTGCGCCCTGATCAAGCAGAACAGCACCTTCAAGGACACGCCGGTGATTCTCCTGTCGTCCCGCGATGGCCTGTTCGACAAGGCCCGTGGCCGTGTCGTCGGCTCTGATCAATTTTTGACCAAACCTTTCAGCAAGGAAGAGCTGCTGGACGCAATCAAGGCCCATGTGCCCGGATTCGCCGCAGAAGAACAACACGCACCCTGACGTTGCGCCGCCGCGCAGGCGTCTATTCCTTATGGGGAACAGCATGGCCCGAGTTCTGATCGTCGACGATTCGCCGACCGAAATGTACAAACTGACCGGTATGCTCGAAAAGCACGGGCATGAAGTGCTCAAGGCCGAAAACGGCGCCGATGGCGTAGCCCTGGCCCGCCACGAAAAGCCCGATGCGGTACTGATGGACATCGTCATGCCCGGGGTCAACGGCTTCCAGGCTACCCGCCAGTTGAGCAAAGACCCGGAAACCGCGCATATCCCGGTGATCATCGTCACCACCAAGGACCAGGAGACCGACAAGGTCTGGGGCCAGCGCCAGGGCGCCAAGGACTACCTGACCAAGCCGGTGGACGAAGACACCCTGATCAAAAAGCTCAACGACGTGCTCAAAGGTTGACCACCCAGCCCATGGGCGAGTCGCTGACGGCCTTCGAGCTGCTGCTGGACATCGACCGGCGCTGCCGGCTGCTGGCCGCCGACCTGCCGTTGCAGGAAACCCGCCTGCAAAGCTGGAGCGGCATCGGCTTTCGCATTGCCGAACAGTGGTTCGTCGCGCCCATGGGCGAAGTCGCCGAAGTGCTGCACGAGCCGCGCCTGAGCCGCATCCCCGGGGTCAAGCCCTGGGTCAGCGGTGTCGCCAACCTGCGTGGCCGGCTGCTGCCGGTGATGGACCTCTGCGGTTTCTTCGCCCTGGGCCTGTCGGCACCGCGCAAGCAGCGACGAGTGCTGGTGCTCGACCATGACGAGTTGTTTGCCGGCTTGCTGGTCGATGAAGTGCTGGGTTTGCAGCATTTCCCGCTGCACAGTCTGGACCTGTCGCCGCCAACGCCGTTGCTCAGTGCGGCCGCGCCCTTCGTCCAGGGGCATTTCCAGCGTGAGCGCAGCTGGGCGATCTTCAGCCCCTTCGCCCTGGCCCAGGCGCCGGGTTTCCTTGATGTCGCGCTGTAAAGGAATGCCACCTCCGTGACCACGACCAAGACGGCTCCATCGCCCCAGGGTTCCCGCAGCAGCGCGCAGATCGCGGCGCTGTTCGTGGTGCTGATCCTGTCGATCATCCTGCTGTTCGCCAACTTCGCCTACCTCAACACCCAGGCCAACTACGACAAGCAGTACATCGGCCATGCCGGCGAACTGCGGGTGCTGTCCCAGCGCATCGCCAAGAACGCCACTGAAGCGGCGGCCGGCAAGGCCGTGGCCTTCCGCCTGTTGAGCGAGGCGCGCAACGACTTCGAACAGCGCTGGGGCTACCTGAAAAAGGGCGATGCCAGCACCGGCCTGCCCGCTGCGCCGCCGGCGGTGCGCAAGGAAATGGACGCAGTGCTGCGTGACTGGGAAAACCTGCGCAAGAACACCGACACCATCCTGGCCAGCGAGCAGACCGTGCTGTCGTTGCACCAGGTCGCCGCGACCCTGGCCGAAACCGTGCCGCAGTTGCAGGTGGAATACGAGAAGGTCGTCGAGATCCTCCTGCAAAGCGGTGCGCCGGCCAGCCAGGTGGCCGTGGCCCAGCGCCAGTCGTTGCTGGCCGAGCGTATTCTTGGCTCGGTGAATACCGTACTGGCCGGCGACGACACCGCTGTGCAGGCCGCCGATGCCTTCGGCCGCGACGCCAGCCGTTTCGGCCAGGTACTCGAGGCCATGCTCGGCGGTAACGAAGCGATCCAGGTTACCCGCGTGCAGGATCCGGACGCCCGCGCGCGCCTGGGCGAGATCGCCGAGCTGTTCCAGTTTGTCGCAGGCTCCGTCGACGAAATCCTCGAAACCTCGCCCGAGCTGTTCCGTGTGCGCGAAGCCGCCGGGAGCATCTTCGGCCTTTCGCAAACCCTGCTCGATGAAGCCTCGCGCCTGGCCACCGGGTTTGAAAACCTGGCTGGCGGCCGAACCCTGGATACCGTCGGCGGCTATGTACTGGGTTTGCTGGCGCTGGCGTCGATCATTCTCATCGGCCTGGTGATGGTTCGCACCACCCACCGCCAGTTGCACGAAACTGCCGAGAAGAACGAGCGCAACCAGCAGGCGATCATGCGCCTGCTCGACGAAATTGAAGACCTTGCTGACGGCGACCTGACCGTAACCGTGTCGGTGACCGAAGACTTCACCGGCGCCATTGCCGATTCGATCAATTACTCCATCGACCAGCTGCGCGACCTGGTGGCGACCATCAACCTCAGCGCCGAGGAAGTTGCCGCCGCCGTGCAAGACACCCAGAACACCGCGCGCCAACTGGCCAAGGCCTCCGAGCACCAGGCCCAGCAGATCAGCGATGCCTCGGTGGCGGTGGGCGACATGGCTGAATCCATCGACCGCGTTTCCACCCACGCCTACGAATCGGCCAAGGTGGCCGAGCGTTCGGTGGCTATCGCCAACAAGGGCAACGAGGTGGTGCACAACACCATCAACGGCATGGACAACATCCGCGAGCAGATCCAGGACACCGCCAAGCGGATCAAGCGCCTGGGCGAGTCGTCCCAGGAGATCGGCGATATCGTCAGCCTGATCGACGACATTGCCGACCAGACCAACATCCTCGCCCTCAACGCGGCAATCCAGGCTTCGCTGGCCGGTGAAGCCGGGCGCGGTTTTGCCGTGGTTGCCGACGAAGTACAGCGCCTGGCCGAACGCTCATCGTCGGCCACGCGGCAGATCGAAGCGCTGGTGCGTACCATTCAGGCCGACACCAACGAAGCGGTGATCTCCATGGAGCAGACCACCGCCGAAGTGGTGCGCGGTGCGCGCCTGGCCCAGGATGCCGGGGTCGCCCTGGCCGAAATCGAAGGCGTGTCGCAGACCCTCGCCGACCTGATTCACAGCATCTCCGACGCCGCCCAGCTGCAGACCTCTTCGGCCGGGCAGATCTCGCATACCATGTCGGTGATCCAGCAGATCACCTCGCAAACTTCGGCCGGCTCCACCGCCACCGCCGAGAGCATCGGTAACCTGGCGCGCATGGCCAGTGAAATGCGCCGCTCGGTGTCCGGTTTTACCCTGCCGCCGACGCCACCGCGTTGAGGGCATCATGGTGATGGGAGCAGTTATGGCGGATCGGCACGATACGGTGGCGCTGGCCTGGGTCAGAGGGGCGATCGCCGACTGCCTGGGCCAGGCACGCCTGACCCTTGAACACTTTGCCGCCGAGCCCGGCGATGAAGCGGTGCTCGACGGATTCGTCGAACAGCTGCACCAGGTGCGCGGCTGCCTGCTGATGCTCGAACTGCACGGCGCGGCGCTGCTCGCCGAAGAAATGGAACAACTGGGCCTGGCCTTGCGCCAGGGCCGCGCCAGCCAGCGCGGTGAAGCGCTGGGCGCGTTGTTTCGCGGCCTTGAGCAATTGCCGCTGTACCTGGAGCGCCTGCGCAGCGCCCGCCGCGACTTGCCGCTGGTGGTGTTGCCAGTGCTCAACCAATTGCGTGCCGAGCGCGGTGCCCAGGCCCTGGCCCAGGACAGCCTGCTGAGCAGCAGCCCGGCCGACGCCGAAGAGCTGGCCAACCTCGACCTGTACCTGGGCACCTGGCGCGATCGCCTGCAGGCCGGGCCCGATCGTGATGCCTTGCGTTCGGTGGTCGCCGCCCTGTGCGAAGACCTAAAGCGGGTCAAGGAGCGCCTCGACCAGTTCGTGCGCGGCGACCGCCAGCATCTGGAGGAACTGGAACCGTTACTGGCGCCGCTGCGCCAGATCGCCGACACCCTGGCGGTCCTCGGCTTTGGCCAGCCGCGGCGGGTGATCATCGACCAGGTGCTGGTGCTGCAAAGCCTGGCCCAGGGTCAGCGCGAGCCTGCCGATGCGCTGCTGATGGATATCGCCGGCGCGCTGTTGTATGTCGAGGCCACCCTGGCCGGCATGGTCGGGCCGCTGGAGCAGAACAGCCAGAGCCCGCTGCCGGGCACCGACCTGGCGGAGATTCGCCAGCTGGTGCTGGAGGAAGCCTTCGCCGTGCTGCAGCAGGTCAAGGACCTGATCGGCGATTGCCTCGACGCCGGCTGGCAGCCGCAGCGTCTGCAGCCAGTGCCGGGCCTGCTGCAACAGGTGCGTGGCGCGCTGGCGATGCTGATGCTGCCGCGCGCAGCGGCGTTGATCGGGCAGTGCGGCGACTACGTGCATGCACAGCTGCTGGGCAGCGAGACCCTGGCGGATACTGCAGCCCTGAGCCACCTGGCCGAGGCCGTGAGTGCCTGTGAATGCTCCCTGCAATGGCTGATTGCCGATCCCCAGGCCAACCCTTCGCGGTTCCTCGAGGCGGCGCAGCACAGCCTGGCTGCTTTGGGTTATCGGCCCGAGCCGGAACCGGCGTTGGTGGAAGCGCCTGTTGTTGCGGCGGATGAAGAAGCACCAATCGACGACGAGCTGCGGGAAATTTTCCTCGAAGAGGCCCACGAACTTCTGCCTTTGCTCAATCAGATGTGGACGCGCTGGCAAGCCGACGGCGCCGATCGTGACGCCCTGATCGAACTGCGCCGCGGTCTGCACACCCTCAAGGGTAGCGGGCGGATGGTCCGCGCCCAGGTGCTGGGGGAACTGGCCTGGGCGGCGGAGCACCTGCTCAATCGCGTGCTCGAGGGCCGGGTAGATATCGGTGCAGCGCCCCTGGCCGCCTTGCAGCAAGCGCTGGACACACTGCCTGGCTTGCTCGGCGAGTTTGCCCAGGCACTGGCGCCGGCGCATCCGCAGGTTGAACAACTGGCCGCGCACCTGCACGCCCTGGCCATGAACGATCCGCGCAGCGAGGCCGAGGCCGGCGAAGCCATCGACCCGCAATTGCTGGAGATCTTTCGCAACGAAGCCCTGGGTCACCTGGACAGTCTCGAAGCCTTCCTGCACGAGGCCGACAAGCAGTTGCCGCTGGCGGTCAGCGATAACCTGCAGCGTGCCCTGCACACCCTCAAGGGCAGTGCGGCGATGGCCGGGGTAGTACCGATTGCCGAGCTGGCCGGCGCCCTGGACTTGCTGGCGCGGGAGTTCAAGGCCCATCAGCTGGCCTTCGACCTGGAAGAAATCTACCTGCTGGAAACTGCCGAGCCGCTGCTGCGCCGTGGCGTGCAGCAGCTCTCCAGCGCGCCTCTGGCGCCGATTGCCGGGGCCGCGACGCTGATCGCCGATATTCACCAGGTGGTCGATGCGCGCCTGCAAGCTTTGCTCGAGGCGCCAAGCCAGGGCCTGCGGGTCAAGCGCGACCCGCAACTGATTGCCAGCTTCCTGGCCCAGGGCATGGACATCCTGCTCGACGCCGAATCGTTGCTTTTGCGCTGGCAGGAGCACCCGGGCGAGCGCCAGGAACTCAATGCCCTGCTTGATGAACTGACCACCCTCGGCCAGAGCGCACACCTGGCCGACCTGTGGCAGGTGGATGAGCTCTGTGAAGCCTTGCTCGACCTCTATGGCGCCGTGGAGGAGAGCAGCCTGGCGGTCAGCCCGCGGTTCTTCAGCGAGGCGCAAAGCGCCCATGAAGCGCTGATCGACATGCTCGACCAGATCGCCGCCGGCCAGGAAGTCGACCCGCGTCCGGAACGCCTGCAGGCCTTGCGCGAGCTGCTTGACGAAGGCCTCGACCCAGCGGCCATGGGCCTGGTCAGCAGCCAGGGCGGGACAATCACCGAGCTTGCCAGTGCCACCGCCGAACTTGCGGCCCAAGCGCCGGACCCGGCCATGCTCGAACTGTTTCTCGATGAAGCCAGCGACATTCTCGACAGCGCCGACCAGGCCCTGGCGCGCTGGCTACTGGATACCGACAACGCCTCGGCGCTGTCGTCGCTGGCCCGCGACCTGCAAACCCTCAAGGGGGGCGCGCAGATGGCCGCCATGGGCGCGTTCGAGGTGCTGGCACAAGAGCTTGAGCTGCTTTACGAAGGTTTGGTGGACCGGCGCTTCAGCCCTGGCGCCGAGCTGTTTGCCCTGCTCAAGCGCAGCCACCGGCAACTGGCGCAGATGCTCGAACAACTGCAGCAAGGCCAGGTGCCGGCTGCCCAGGTAGAGCTGCTGGCGGCGCTGCGCGAGTTTCGTCATGAGGCGCCGCCGCCGGTGCCTGTGGATAAACCCGTCGAAGCGCAGCAGGATGCCGGCGACAAAGAGCTGCTGGAGATCTTCCTCGAAGAAAGCCTGGACCTGGTCGAAAGCTCCAGCGCGGCCTTGCTGCGCTGGCAGGCCGAGCCGCGTAATGGCGTTGAGGTAGAGAACCTGCTGCGCGACCTGCACACCCTCAAGGGCGGTGCGCGGATGGTCGAGATCGGGCCGATCGGCGATCTGGCCCATGAACTGGAGTTTCTCTACGAACTGCTCGCCGCCGGCCAGTTGCAACCGAGCCCGGCGCTGTTCAGCCTGCTGCAGAATTGCCACGACCGCCTGGCGCACATGCTCGATGCAGTACGCCTGCAACAGCCGTTGCACGCGGCCACGGCGCTGATCGACTACATCCGCAACTTCAGCAGCGCGGCACTGGCCGACACCGCCGCCGGCCAGGCGCACGCGGATACGGCGCCGCCAGAGCTGCCGGTGACCGCCCCTGAGCGTGGCGCCGGGGATATGGTCAAGGTGGCCTCGGAGCTGCTTGATGACCTGGGCAACCTGGCCGGAGAGAATTCGATCATCCGTGGCCGCATTGAGCAGCAGGTCAACGACGCGCAAGTGGCCCTGAACGAGATGGAAACCACCCTGGAGCGCATGCGCGACCAGTTGCGCCGCCTGGATACCGAAACCCAGGGGCGCATCCTCAGCCGCCAGGCCGATGGCGACGGCCAGGCCTACGACGATTTCGACCCGCTGGAAATGGACCGCCATTCGCAGCTGCAGCAACTGTCGCGGGCGTTGTTCGAATCGGCCTCCGACCTGCTCGACCTCAAGGAAACCCTGAGCGTGCGCGCCCATGACGCGCACAGCCTGTTGCAGCAACAGGCGCGGGTCAACAGCGACCTGCAGGAAGGCCTGATGCGCACCCGCATGGTGCCGTTCGAGCGCCTGGTGCCGCGCTTGCAGCGGGTGGTGCGGCAGGTCTCCAGCGAGCTGGGCAAGCAGGTCGAACTGGTGGTCGGCAATGCCGAGGGCGAGATGGACCGCAGCGTTCTGGAACGCATGATGGCGCCGCTGGAGCACATGCTGCGCAACGCCGTCGACCATGGCCTGGAGTCGCGCGAGGCGCGCCTGGCAGCGGGTAAGCCTGCGCACGGGCTGATCTCGCTGAACCTGCTGCATGAAGGCGCCGACATCGTCATTGAAATGACCGACGACGGTGCTGGGGTGCCGCTGGAAGCCGTGCGGCGCAAGGCGATCAAGCGCGGTTTGCTCGACCCTGCAGCGGTGCTCAGTGACCACGAGATCATGCAGTTCATCCTCCAGCCAGGGTTTTCCACCGCCGAGAAGATCACCCAGATTTCCGGGCGCGGCCTGGGCATGGACGTGGTCCATGAAGAGGTCAAGCAGCTCGGAGGTTCGATGGTGATCGAGTCGAAGCCGGGCAAGGGCGCGCGCTTTTTGATTCGCCTGCCATTCACGGTGTCGATCAACCGCGGCTTGATGGTGCACTACGGCGAAGAGCAGTACGCGATTCCGCTCAATACCATCGAAGGCATCGTCCGCGTGCCGCCGGCCGAACTCGAGGCGTGCTATCAGCTTGATCCGCCGCATTACCAGTACGCCGGGCATCGCTACGAGCTGCGCTACCTGGGCGAGCTGCTGCAGGGGGCGGCGCAGCCGAAACTGTTGGGCCAGAGCCTGCCGCTGCCGGTGCTGCTGGTGCACTCCCACGACCAGCAATACGCTGTGCAGGTCGATGGCCTGGCGGCCAGCCGCGAGATCGTGGTCAAAAGCCTGGGGCCGCAGTTTGCCGCGGTCCAGGGCTTGTCCGGGGCGACCTTGCTGGGCGATGGCCGGGTGGTGCTGATTCTCGATCTGCTCGGCCAGTTGCGCGGTTTGCAGCAGCAGTTGGCGCTGCACCAGCACAGCAGCGAAGGCCTGCGCCGGGACAGCCATGGCAGCTTGCCGCAACGGCCGCTGCTGGTAATGGTGGTGGATGACTCGGTGACGGTGCGCAAGGTTACCGGGCGCCTGCTCGAACGCCACGGCATGAACGTACTGACCGCCAAGGACGGGGTCGATGCCATGGCCCTGCTGCAGGAGCATCGCCCGGACATTCTCCTGCTGGATATCGAGATGCCGCGCATGGACGGCTTTGAAGTCGCCACGCAGATCCGCCACGACCCCAGGCTCAAGGACCTGCCGATCATCATGATCACTTCGCGTACCGGCCAGAAACACCGCGACCGGGCCATGGCCATCGGCGTCAATGACTACCTGGGCAAGCCCTATCAGGAATCGGTGCTGCTGCAGAGCATCGCCCAATGGAGTCGCCGCGATGCTTGAACAACCGGCCCGGCAAAACCGGCGCAGCAGCCTCACCGGCCTGCTGCTGCCCTTGAGCGATCGCTGCCTGGTACTGCCCAACGTGGCCGTGGCCGAACTGATCGGCTTTCAGGCCGGCAGCCCGGCGCTGGACGCGCCCGAGTGGATGCTTGGCTGGATCGACTGGCGCGGCCAGCGCCTGCCGCTGCTGAGTTTCGAGTCGGCCTGCGACGGCCAGTTGCAGGTGGGCGAGCGGGCGCGGATCGTTGTGCTCAATGCCCTGGGCAACAGCTCGCTGCGCTTTGTCGCCTTGCTGGTGCAGGGTATTCCGCGCTCGTGCAAGCTCGACAGCCAGCTCAACTACGTCGATGTGCCGCTGGCCGGCCTGGAGCTGGCAGCGGTACAGGTGGGCGAACAGGTGGCACGGGTGCCGGACCTGCCCGCGCTGGAGCAACTGTTGGTAGACGCAGGGGTGGTTTGACGCATTTGCCTGTGTAGGATGGGAGACCTGTTTTAAGTCAGGAGGATCCTGTTGCATGTATCACGGTGAACGTTTCAACGCCTGGACCCATCTGGTCGGCGCCGTTCTGGCCTGCATCGGCGCCATCTGGCTGCTAGTGGTGGCGAGCCTGCAAGGCGACCCCTGGAAGATCGTCAGCCTGGCGATCTATGGCTTTACCCTGCTGTTGCTCTACAGCATCTCGACCCTTTATCACAGCGTGCGCGGCAAGGCCAAAGTGATCATGCGCAAGCTCGATCACCTGTCGATCTACCTGTTGATTGCCGGCAGTTATACGCCGTTCTGCCTGGTCAGCCTGCGCGGGCCCTGGGGCTGGAGCCTGTTCGGGGTGGTCTGGGGGCTGGCGGTGATCGGCATGCTGCAAGAGATCAAGCCGCGCTCCGAAGCGCGGGTCATGTCGATCATCATCTATGCGCTGATGGGCTGGATCGTGCTGGTGGCGGTCAAGCCGCTGCTGGCCAGCCTCGGCGCCGCAGGCTTTGCCTGGCTGGCGGCCGGTGGCGCGTTCTACACCATCGGCATCATCTTCTTTGCCTACGACAGCCGCTTTCGCCATTGGCATGGCATCTGGCACCTGTTCGTGATCGCCGGCAGCCTGCTGCACTTCATCGCGGTGTTCTTCTACGTGCTCTAGAAGTCGCCCCACAGCTGCTGGGCGACGGCCAGGGCCACGACTGGCGCGGTTTCGGTGCGCAATACGCGCGGGCCCAGGCGTGCGGCATGGAAGCCGGTGGCCTTGGCCTGCTCGACTTCGGCCTCGCTGAGGCCGCCTTCTGGGCCGATCAAAAACGCCAGGCTGGCGGGCTGCTGATGGCTGACCATGGGTTCGGCGACCGGGTGCAGGACCAGCTTGAGGTCCTGGTCGCAGGCCTTGAGCCAGTCTGCCAGCGGCTGTGGTGGGTGGATGACCGGTACGCTGGAGCGCCCGCATTGCTCGCAGGCGCTGATCGCCACCTGGCGCCAATGAGCCATGCGCTTGTCGGCGCGTTCATCCTTGAGGCGTACTTCGCAGCGCTCGCTGACGATCGGGGTGATAGCGCTGACGCCCAGTTCGGTGGCCTTCTGGATTGCCCAGTCCATGCGCTCGCCGCGCGACAGGCCCTGGCCGAGGTGAACTTGCAGGCTGGAGTCGGCTTGCCCGGCGAAGGCTTCGTCGAGCTGCACGCGGACGGTTTTCTTGCCGACTTCCAGCAATTGGCCGCGAAACTCCTGGCCGCTGCCGTCGAACAGTTGCACGGCATCGCCAACCGCCATGCGCAGCACGCGGCCGATGTAGTGGGCCTGGGCTTCGGGCAGGTCGTGGGCGCCGAGGCTCAGGGGGGCGTCGATGAAAAAGCGGGACAGTCTCATGTACTAACTCTAAAAATGTGTTGGCAGTGCGGGCTTCATCGCGGGGCAAGCCCGCTCCTACAGGGATCTTTGCAGGAGCGGGCTTGCCCCGCGATGCTGTTAGCCCGGATCGCGGAAATCAGGGTGAAAATCAGCCGGCACTGCCACGCTGACGCGGCTGCTGGTGGCGATGTCGATACCCTCGGTGGCCACCTCGGCGAGGAAGTCGATCTGCTCCGGGGTGATCACGTATGGCGGCAGGAAGTACACCACGCTGCCCAGCGGGCGCAGCAGGGCGCCACGGCTCAGGGCGTGCTCGAAGACCTTCAGGCCACGGCGTTCCTGCCACGGGTAGGCGGTCTTGCTGGCCTTGTCCTGGACCATCTCGATGGCCAGGGCCATGCCGGTCTGGCGCACTTCGCCAACATGCGGGTGGTCGACCAGGTGCTCGGTGGCGCTGGCCATGCGCTGGGCCAGGGCCTTGTTGGCCTCGATGACATTGTCCTGCGCGAAGATATCCAGGGTCGCCAGCGCCGCGGCACAGGCCAGTGGGTTGCCGGTGTAGCTGTGCGAGTGGAGGAAGGCGCGCAGGGTCGGGTAATCGTCGTAGAAGGCGCTGTACACCTCGTTGGTGGTCAGGCACGCGGCCAGCGGCAGGTAGCCGCCGGTCAGGGCCTTGGACAGGCACAGGAAATCCGGGCGGATGCCGGCCTGTTCGCAGGCGAACATCGTCCCGGTGCGGCCAAAGCCCACGGCGATCTCGTCGTGGATCAGGTGCACGCCATAGCGGTCACAGGCCTCGCGCAGCAGCTTGAGGTATACCGGGTGGTACATGCGCATGCCACCGGCGCCCTGGATCAGCGGTTCGACGATCACCGCGGCGACCGTGGCGTGGTGTTCAGCCAGGGTCTGCTCCATGGCCGCGAACATGTTGCGCGAGTGCTCTTCCCAGCCCATGCCCTCGGGGCGCAGGTAGCAATCGGGGCTTGGCACCTTGATGGTGTCGAGCAGCAGCGCCTTGTAGGTCTCGGTGAACAACGGCACGTCGCCGACCGACATCGCCGCGATGGTCTCGCCGTGATAGCTGTTGCTCAGGGTGACGAAGCGCTTCTTCTCTGGCTGGCCTTTGTTCAGCCAGTAGTGAAAGCTCATTTTCAGCGCCACTTCGATGCAGGACGAACCATTATCGGCGTAGAACACCCGGTCCAGGCCTTCGGGGGTGATCTGCACCAGGCGCTCGGACAGCTCGATCACCGGCTGGTGGCTGAAGCCTGCGAGAATCACGTGCTCAAGCTGGTCGACCTGGTCCTTGATGCGCTGGTTGATGCGCGGGTTGGCATGGCCGAAGGCGTTGACCCACCAGGAGCTGACGGCGTCGAGGTAGCGCTTGCCTTCAAAGTCTTCCAGCCACACGCCTTCGCCGCGCTTGATCGGAATCAGCGGCAGTTGTTCGTGATCTTTCATCTGGGTGCAGGGGTGCCACAGGACCTTGAGGTCACGTTGCATCCACTGTTGGTTGAGGCCCATTTCGATTCTCCTGGCGACGGCGGCTCGGACATGCCGCGCAAGCCTATGCAATGCGCCGGTCGAGAACAACCCGTGCGCCGCAATCAGGGTGCTGGCGTTGCTGGCGGGGGCGCTTGGCGTGGCGTATCCTTCGGCTACTCTTTCTGGGGGATCCCCCCAAACACTTCTGCTTTGATCCGGAGTTCGCCGAATGTCTGCTGGTTGGCTGCGCGCCTGTGCGCTGGTAATGATAGGACTGTTCAGCGGCACTGCGCTGGCCAAGGACAAGGCCCCGACGGCAATCGTCGTCGGTGGCGGTCTGGCCGGCCTGACAGCCGCCTATGAGTTGCAGAACAAGGGCTGGCAGGTGACCCTGCTGGAAGCCAAGACCGGTATGGGCGGGCGCTCGGGCCTGGCCACCAGTGAATGGATCGGCAACAGCAAGGCCCAGCCGGTGCTCAACCAGTACCTGGATGCCTTCAAGCTCAGCACCTTGCCGGCACCTGAGTTCGTGCGTACCCCGGGTTACCTGATCGATGGCGAGTATTTCAGCGCCGCCGACCTCAGCACCAAGCAACCGGCCACCGCCGAAGCGCTCAAGCGTTACGAGAAGACCCTCGACGACCTCGCACGCTCGATCGACGATCCGCTGAACCCGGCGGCCAACAGCACCCTGTTCGCCCTCGACCAGCTCAACGTTTCCGGCTGGCTCGACAAGCTGCAACTGCCGGCCACCGCGCGCCAGCTGGTCAACCAGCAGATCCGTACCCGCTATGACGAGCCGTCGCGCCTGTCGCTGCTCTATTTCGCCCAGCAGACCCGCGTCTACCGCGGCGTCAGCGACCGTGACCTGCGCGCCGCACGCCTGCCAGGCGGTAGCCCGGTGCTGGCCCAGGCCTTCGTCAAGCAATTGAAAACCATCAAGACCCAGTCGCCGGTCAGCGCCATCATCCAGGACAAGGACGGCGTCACCGTCAAGGTTGGCAGCGTCGGTTACCAGGCCGACTACGTCGTGCTGGCCGTACCGCTGCGCGCGCTGTCGAAGATCCAGATGACTCCGGGCCTGGACACCAAGCACCTGGCCGCCCTCAGGGGCACCAACTACGGCTGGCGCGACCAGCTGATGCTCAAGTTCAAGACCCCGGTGTGGGAAAGCCGCGCGCGGATGTCTGGCGAGATCTACAGCAACACCGGCCTGGGCATGCTCTGGATCGAGCCTGCGCTCAAGGGCGGCGCTAACGTGGTGATCAACCTCTCCGGTGACAACGCGCGCCTGCTGCAGGCTTTTGGCGACAAGCAGATGGTCGACCAGGTGTTGATCCGCCTGCACGCCTTCTACCCGCAAGCCCGTGGCGCCTTCACCGGCTACGAAGTACGCCGTTACAGCACTGACGTGGGTACCGGTGGCGCCTACCTGGCCTATGGCCCTGGGCAGATCAGCAAGTACTGGCGCCTGTGGGAGCGTCCGGTGCAGCGGGTTGCCTTTGCTGGCGAGCACACCGATGCGATGTACCCAGGCACCCTCGAAGGCGCCCTGCGCAGCGGCCAGCGCGCTGCCAGCCAGGTCCAGGACCTGGCCGCGGGCAAGTCATTCGAGCCGGTCAAGGCGGTTGCCGCCACGGCCGCTGCCGGCACCGCAGCTGCAGCGGCGAGCAAAGGCAATTTCTTCAGCAACCTGTTTGGCGGCTCGTCCGACAAGCCGGCCAAGGCCGAAGAGCCGGTGAAGAAGGATGAGGGCAAGCCAGGCTTCTTCAAGCGCATGTTCGGTAGCGATGACAAGCCTGCCGAGCAGCCAGCGGCCAAGCAGGCCGAGGTGGCTCCGACCCCTGCGCCGGCGGCTGCGCCAGCACCTGCGGTCGCCCCGGTTGCCAAGGAAGAGCCAGCCAAGGCGCCGGTGAAAGCCGCTCCGGCCAAACCAGCGGCCAAGCAGGCACCGGCGAAAAAGCCGGCAGCCAAGGCGCAACAGCCGAAGAAAACCGCAGCCAAGGCGGCACCTGCGAAAAAAGCCGCCGCCAAGGCGGAACCAGTGAAAAAGCCGGTAGCCAATACCCAGGCCAAGGCGCAGTAATGCGCTGACTTCATCGCCGGCAACGCCGGCTCCTACAGGGGCAAGTACACACCGAACCTGTGGGAGCCAGCCTTGCCGGCGATGGGCCGCGCAGCGACCCCAAGGCCCGCAGGGTCTTCCCTTCCCACGTAGTTAATGTTTCCTTAATAGCTTCGTTTCATACTAAAGATCATATTTCTCGATATTTCAGAGCAAGTTTTTCTGCTTTTATTCGATTAATAAATCGTTAGTCTGAGCACAGTTCTTACAGGGAAACACGGCAATGCAACTGCGCAACTCACCTTCTCGTTATGGCTTTGTCAGCATCGTCCTGCACTGGGGTGTTGCACTGGCTGTATTCGGCCTGTTCGGCCTGGGCCTGTGGATGATGGGCCTGGACTACTACAGCCCATGGCGCAAAGACGCCCCCGACCTGCACAAAAGTATCGGCCTGGTGCTGCTTGGTGTGATGCTCCTGCGCGTGCTCTGGCGCTTTCTCAGCCCACCGCCGCCAGCGCTGCCCAACCACGGCAAACTCACCCGCCTCGCCTCCAAGGCCGGCCATGGCCTGCTGTACCTGGGGCTGTTCGCGGTGATGTTCGCCGGCTACATGATTTCTACCGCCGACGGCGTTGGCATCCCGGTGTTCGGCCTGTTTGAAGTGCCGGCGCTGGTCAGCAACCTGCCCGATCAGGCCGATGTCGCCGGCGAGATCCATTTCTACCTGGCCTGGGGCCTGGTGATCTTTGCCGGGCTGCACGGCCTGGCAGCCCTGAAACACCACTTTATCGACCGTGACGCGACCCTGATCCGCATGCTGGGCCGCAAAGCTTGATGTTCAACCTCAACTCCAAAAGGGATATAGACGCATGTTGAAAAAGACTTTTGCCGCTCTGGCGCTCGGTACCGCACTGTTCTCGGCCGGTCAGGCAATGGCAGCAGACTACAAGATCGACAAGGAAGGCCAGCACGCCTTCGTTGACTGGAAGATCAGCCACCTGGGCTACAGCTTCATCCACGGCACCTTCAAGGACTTCGATGGCTCCTTCAGCTGGGACGCCGCCAAGCCTGAAGCCAGCAAGATCGCCGTCGACCTGAAAACCGCCAGCCTGTGGTCCAACCACGCCGAGCGTGACAAGCACATCGCCAGCAAAGATTTCCTCGATGTGAGCAAGTTCCCAGAGGCCAAGTTCGTCTCCACCGCTGTCAAATCGACCGGCGAGAAAACTGCTGACGTGACTGGCGACCTGACCCTGCACGGCGTTACCAAGCCAGTGACCTTCAAGGCCACCTTCAACGGTGAAGGCAAGGATCCATGGGGTGGCGAACGCGCCGGCTTCAACGCCAAGACCACGCTGAACCTGAACGACTTCGGCATCAAAGGCCCAGGCCCGTCTTCGCAGACCCTGGATCTGGACATCTCGATCGAAGGTATCAAGCAGAAGTAATGCTTGCTGCATAAACGAAAACGCCGCCCCTAGGGGCGGCGTTTTTGTTGGCACGGTCGCTGAATCAGCGGTTACGCGTCAGCAGCGCAGGCTTCTCGCCACGTGGACGGCTTGGCAGCTGCTCGAGCTGTTCGGCAGTCGGGAAGCGGTCGACCTTCGACTCCTTGTGGACGATCTTCGGCTGCGGCTGGCCTTCACGCGGATTGCGTACGGCCGGCTCTTTGCTCGCTTGATCGTCGCGCGCCGGGCGGCGATTGCGACCGCCACCGTCGCGGCTGCCGCCACCATTACGGGCACCGCCGCCGCGCTTCTCGCCATTGGCCGAAGCACCACCACCGCTGCGCGGGCCGTTGTTGCTGCGCGGCTGGCCGCCACGTGGCTGGCCACCGGTGCTGGCGCCGGTGCCGGTCTGGGCAGGTGCGCCCGGACGACGGTTACGGCCCTGGTTGCCCTTGTTCTGGTAAGGGCTGACGTAGTCGGCGCGGTTGCCGAAGTTGTCGACTTCGTCATCCAGGAACTCTTCCGGATCACGATTGGCCGGAACTTGCGGAACACCTGGCTGGCCCGACTGGGCCTGACGCGGTTTGTTGTCGCGGGGCTTGCGCTCCTGGCGACCACCGGCGGATTTCTCCGCGGTTTTTTCCTTGTCCTTGTCGCGGCCTTTGTCTTTGCCCTGGTCCTTACCCTTGTCCTTGCGACCGCCGCTGCCGGCATTGCTGCCATCGGCGCGCTGGCCACGGCCACCACGCGGATTGTTTTGCGGACGCTCACGGGTCTCGGGTTTCTCGGCTTCGACCTTGGAGGCATCAAAGCCCATCAGGTCGCCATCCGGGATCTTCTGGCGGGTAACGCGCTCGATGCTCTTGAGCAGTTTTTCTTCATCCGGCGCGACCAGCGAGATGGCCTCGCCCGAACGACCGGCACGACCGGTACGGCCGATACGGTGAACGTAGTCTTCTTCAACGTTGGGCAGTTCGAAGTTGACCACGTGCGGCAACTGGTCGATGTCCAGGCCACGGGCGGCGATATCGGTGGCAACCATGATGCGCACGCTGCCGGCCTTGAAGTCGGCCAGGGCCTTGGTGCGCGCGTTCTGGCTCTTGTTGCCGTGGATCGCGGCGGCGGTCAGGCCGTGTTTTTCCAGGTACTCGGCCAGGCGGTTGGCGCCATGCTTGGTACGGGTGAACACCAGCACCTGTTCCCACGCACCGGTGGTGATCAGGTGTGCCAGCAAGGCGCGCTTGTGGCTGGCCGGCAGGCGGTAGACGCGCTGCTCGATACGCTCGACCGTGGTGTTCGGCGGCGTGACCTCGATGCGCTCGGGGTTGTGCAGCAGCTTGTCGGCAAGGTCAGTAATGTCTTTGGAGAAGGTCGCCGAGAACAGCAGGTTCTGACGCTTGGCCGGCAGGCGGGCAAGGACCTTCTTCACATCATGGATGAAGCCCATGTCGAGCATGCGGTCGGCTTCGTCGAGCACCAGGGTCTCGACGTGGGACAGGTCAACGCTGCCCTGGCCGGCGAGATCCAGCAGGCGGCCGGGGCAGGCCACCAGCACGTCGACACCCTTGGCCATGGCCTGAACCTGTGGGTTCATGCCGACGCCACCAAAGATGCAGGCGCTGACGAATTTGAGGTCGCGGGCGTAAACCTTGAAGCTGTCGTGAACCTGGGCGGCCAGTTCGCGCGTCGGGGTCAGCACCAGTACCCGCGGCTGGCGTGGGCCATGGCGCTGGGATTTGTCCGGGTGACCACCGGGGAACAGGCGTTCAAGGATCGGCAGGGCGAAACCGCCGGTTTTACCAGTACCTGTCTGGGCGGCAACCATCAGGTCGCGGCCTTGCAACACGGCGGGAATGGCCCGCTGTTGCACCGGAGTGGGCTGGGTGTAGCCCGCAGCCTCGATGGCGCGAACTAGAGCCTCGGAGAGACCGAGGGAAGCAAAGGACATGAGTAATCCTGTTCTAATGGGGGCTGAGCCCGATGGGATAATCTTGCCTGGCGCGACGGGCATCAGCTGATGCTATCGCGTCCGGTCCAGCAGGGTCTTCAATGCGCATCCGGGGCGGCGGGCGGGCTCTGGGCCGCGCTGTCCTGCCGGTCGGGATGCCTTTTGCAAGGCCGAGCGTCCGGGCGTAAGCCTGGCGGGAAGGCCCGAGTATAACAGAGCATTCAGCGCATGCTGCTTTCCTGCTGCTCAACGGCGGTTGGAAAGTTTTCCGCAGTGCCGGCGTAGCGTGCATGCAGCGCGGCATAGGCCGGCTCGCGCTTGAAGCGCCGCAGCTCGGCGGCAAAGCGCTGGGCCAGCAGGTCCATGCCGACATTGCGGCGCACCGCCAGGTACTGGCTGTGGCGGCTGATCACCAGAGGCAGTTCGCTGATCTGCTGTTCCAGGCCCAATGTCTTGATCATATAGCGGCCCACACGGCGGTCGGTGATCAACAGGTCGATACGTCCGCGCTGGAGCTTGCCGAAGTTGGCCTCGTGAGTGGGTGCCGGCTCGCGGGTGAACAGCGGTGAGTCGATAAACGCGCCACCATAGCTGTAACCGGGCGAAGTGCCGACGGTAAGGCCGCTCAGGTCTTCCAGGCGCTTGACCTTGTGCGGGCGGGCGTTGGCATAGAACAGGGTAAATTCGACGTCGGACAGCGGCTCGCTGGGGTAGAACAACTGGCTGTCGCGCTGTTCGGTCTGGAAAATGTCCAGCACGCCATCGGCCAGGCCCTGCTCGATCATCGCCAGGCAGCGCTTCCAGGGCAGGAACTGCCATTCCACCTCGACCCCCAGGCGCTTGAATACCTCGGCGGTGACCTCATAGTCGATGCCTTTGGCCTGGCCGTCTTCGAGATAGACGTAGGGGGCCCAGGGTTCGGTGACGATACGCAGCTTCTCGCCGTGGGCAAAGGCACTCAGGCAAGTGAGAATCAGCGCGGTCAACAGGCGGGTGAAATCGGGCATGGCTGGAGATTACGACGTGTGCACGGCTATGGCTAGTAGCCGTGCATGTCGAGCCAGCCTGGGTGTCAGCGCTGTGATCGCTTTAACAGTGAATCACGCACCGTGCGGTGCTTGCGGCCCAGCGACAGGCGCATGCCTGGGTGCTCGAACCATCGCTGCAGGGTATCGGCGCAGATCGGCCGCGGATGGCGAGCCCTGGCGTTGTCCAGGGCCTTGTCCCACCAGGCCGTAGCGCAGGCGCGGTCGAACTCGTTGGGGTAGTCGTAGCAGCCATTGAGCAACTCGCGCATGAACTGGCGCTGTTCGCTCGGCAGGGCCAGGCTCAGCGCCTTGTAGCCCAGGCGTTGCAAGGTCGGCGGTTTGGGCAACTGGGCGTTGACGCGGGTGACATCCACCAGTGCCTCTTCGCTCAGGGGGGCGTGCTGGTGCTTGGCCAGCCAGGCCTGGACCTTGGCCCGGAACAGCTGCTTGCGGCTCCAGTAGTGATGGATCAGGTCGGTGCACTGGTTAACCTGCATCTGCCGGTAGGCGGCCACGCCCAGGCAGAACTCCTCCAGGGTGTAGGCGCCGTTGGCGTGGGGGTAGTACTCGTCCATCAAGGCGATGGAGCGCTCCAGCAATGGCGCATCTTCCTGCATCAGGCCAATCACCCCGGAGTTCAGCAGCGGCATGTGCCGGTCGGCCAGCCCGCGTTCTTCGAGCATTGCTGCCAGGCTCTGGAACAGCGGGCACTGAGGATCATTGCCATAGGTACTGCCGATGGCATTGCACAGCAGGGTGCCTGGCTTGACCCGGCGGAACAGCTCGATGGGCGACTGATGGAAGAACGTGTCGGTATCGATCAGCACGGCCATGGGCGCGCTGGCCAGCACCTGACGCAGCACCACGTGCTTGCTGCGAAAGTGGTAGCCGTAGGGCTGGTTCCAGGCTTCACGGGTGGCGGCGTCGAGTGAATGAACGCTTACCGGCAGGTGCTGGTAGGGTTCGGGATTGTCGCTGTAGACCTGGATATCAAGTGCTTCCCCGGGTGTCTTGCGCAGGTTGGCCAGGGCGCTGACGATGCTGAACTGGGCTTCCTGGTGGTAGGTGGGCGGCCCGAAGACCAGGTAAACGAGTTGCGGTCGAGCAGGGGTAAGTCCTTGGCGCATGGAAGGCACGAAAATCCGTCTGGGGGCAGGAATGCAGAAAGGCCCTTAGCGTAAGCTAAAGGCCTTTTCAGTATTCTGACGCAATTGTTACCTGCGGTGTAGCGGTTCGATCAGCGGGGCAACTTGAGGTTGTTCCAGATCGCCAGGCTCGGGTCGGCCTGGTTCAAGGTGTAGAAGTGCAACCCTGGAGCGCCGCCTTGCAGCAGTTGCTCGCACATGCGGGTGATGACGTCTTCACCGAAGGCCTGGATGCTCTTCACATCGTCGCCGTAGGCTTCCAGCTGCTTGCGGATCCAGCGTGGGATCTCGGCGCCGCAAGCGTCAGAGAAGCGCGCCAGCTTGCTGTAGTTGGTGATCGGCATGATCCCCGGTACTACCGGAATATCCACACCCATCTGCTGCACGCGCTCGACGAAGTAGAAGTAGCTGTCGGCGTTGAAGAAGTACTGGGTGATGGCGCTGTCGGCACCGGCGTTGGCCTTGCGCACGAAGTTCTTCAGGTCATCCTCGAAGTTGCGCGCCTGGGGGTGCATCTCCGGGTAGGCGGCGATTTCGATATGGAAGTGATCGCCGCTTTCCTGACGGATGAACTCCACCAGTTCGTTGGCATAGCGCAGCTCGCCGCTGGCCATGCCCATGCCCGACGGCAGGTCGCCGCGCAAGGCGACGATGCGCTGGATGCCGGCTGCCTTGTACTGGGTCAGCAGCGAGCGCAGGTCGTCCTTGCTGTCGCCGACGCACGACAGGTGCGGGGCGGCGGGGACTTTCACTTCGCTTTCCAGCTGCAGCACGGTGTTCAACGTGCGGTCGCGGGTCGAGCCACCGGCACCGTAGGTGCAGGAGAAGAAATCCGGGTTGTAGCTGGCCAGCTGGCGGGCAGTGGCGAGCAGTTTTTCATGTCCAGCATCGGTCTTGGTCGGGAAGAACTCGAAGCTGTAACGACGTTCCTGAGACATAGAAGGTTCTCTTCAGCGGCAAGCTACAAGCCGCAAGCGACAAGCAGAAGCGGCGCGAACCGCTTGCAGCTTGCAGCTTGCAGCTACCAACTTTCAGTAACGGTAGGCGTGTGGCTTGAATGGCCCTTCAACAGTCACGCCGATGTATTCGGCCTGTTGCGGGGTCAGTTGGGTCACTACACCACCGAAGCCGCGGACCATTTCCAGGGCCACTTCTTCGTCGAGTTTCTTCGGCAGGACTTCAACGGTCAGGCGCTCGGCTTTCTGAGCGGCTGGCAGGTCGGCGTACTTCTGTTCGAACAGGAAGATCTGTGCCAGGACCTGGTTGGCGAACGAGCCGTCCATGATCCGGCTTGGGTGACCGGTAGCGTTGCCCAGGTTCACCAGGCGGCCTTCGGCCAGCAGGATCAGGTAGTCGTCGTTCTGTGGGTCGAAGTCGCCGTGGCCGGTACGGTGGATCTTGTGTACCTGTGGTTTGACTTCTTCCCAGGCCCAGTTCTTGCGCATGAAAGCGGTGTCGATTTCATTGTCGAAGTGGCCGATGTTGCAGACCACGGCGCGCTTTTTCAGGGCCTTGAGCATGTTGGCATCGCAAACGTTGACGTTACCGGTGGTGGTCACGATCAGGTCGATCTTGCCCAGCAGGGCCTTGTCGATGCTCGCTTCGGTGCCGTTGTTGATACCGTCGATGAACGGCGAGACCAGCTCGAAGCCGTCCATGCAGGCCTGCATGGCGCAGATCGGGTCAACTTCGGAAACCTTGACGATCATGCCTTCCTGACGCAGCGACTGGGCCGAGCCCTTGCCCACGTCACCGTAACCGATGACCAGCGCCTGCTTGCCCGACAGCAGGTGGTCGGTGCCGCGCTTGATGGCATCGTTGAGGCTGTGACGGCAGCCGTACTTGTTGTCGTTCTTGCTCTTGGTGACCGAGTCGTTGACGTTGATCGCCGGGACTTTCAGCTCGCCCTTGGCCAGCATGTCGAGCAGGCGGTGCACACCGGTGGTGGTCTCTTCGGTGACGCCGTGGACGCGCTCCAGTACCGCCGGGTATTTCTTGTGCAGCAGTTCGGTGAGGTCGCCGCCGTCGTCGAGGATCATATTGGCGTCCCATGGCTGGCCATCCTTGAGGATGGTCTGCTCCAGGCACCACTCGTACTCTTGCTCGGTCTCGCCTTTCCAGGCGAACACAGGGATGCCGGCAGCGGCGATGGAGGCAGCGGCCTGGTCCTGGGTCGAGAAGATGTTGCAGGACGACCAGCGTACTTCGGCACCCAGGGCGACCAGGGTTTCGATCAGCACGGCGGTCTGAATGGTCATGTGGATGCAGCCGAGGATTTTCGCACCCTTGAGCGGTTGCTCTTCAAGGTACTTGCGGCGCAGGCCCATCAGCGCTGGCATTTCCGATTCGGCAATGATGGTCTCGCGACGGCCCCAGGCAGCCAGGGAGATGTCGGCGACTTTGTAATCGGTAAAACCAGCAGGCGTGTTTACAGCGCTCATTGAGAGCCTCCATTCGTAGTGTGCGAATGGGCGCCGTTGTGCGTTTAGTGTCCGCAGGCAGGCCTGGCGGGACAACGCCCCATCCGAGCCTGACAGGTTGAACCTGCTGCAGCGCCCCTCGGACAGGTGGCGGGAACGGTCGCGGATGACGATGACCGTATTGAAGCGTTGGCGATTATAGCTGCGCCAGCGCAACTGCCCAAGGTTTTCTGTCGATTAATCGAGACCATAGTCGATGTTAAATGGAGGAGGGGGTCAGGCTCTGCCATCATTACCCACATCGATTGGCAAGACGGTCAGGAGCAGATATGAATTTCCACACCCGCAAATGGGTAAAACCCGAAGACCTCAACCCCAACGGCACCCTGTTCGGCGGCAGCCTGCTGCGCTGGATCGACGAAGAGGCGGCGATCTATGCGATCGTCCAGCTGGGCAACCAGCGCGTGGTGACCAAGTACATTTCGGAGATCAACTTCGTCAGCGCTTCGCGCCAGGGCGACATCATCGAACTGGGCATCACCGCCACCGAATTCGGCCGCACCTCGATCACCCTCAAGTGCGAAGTGCGCAACAAGATCACCCGCAAGAGCATCCTCACCGTCGACCGCATGGTCTTCGTCAACCTCGGTGAAGACGGCTTGCCGGCGCCGCACGGGCGCACTGAGATCAAGTACATCAAGGATCAGTTCGATACCGCCGTGGAGTGATAGGCGCCGCCGGCAAGCTGGCTCCCATATATCCCTGTGGGAGCAGGCTTGCCAGCGATAGCGGTCTCAAGGCTGCTCGGTAACCCCGCGCACCACCCGCCCGATCGTCAGGCCCTGCAGCAGGATCGACGACAGCACCACGATGTAGGTGATGCTCAGCAGCAGATCACGCTCGGTGCCCGATGGCAGCGACAGCGCCAGGGCCACCGACACACCGCCACGCAGGCCACCCCAGGTCAGCACCCGCACGGTACCGCGCGGAACGGTGCGCCAACGGCGCAGCATCAGGATGGCCGGTGCCACGGTCAGCAGGCGCGACAGCAGGATCGCCACTGCCAGCACGCCGGCCGCCGCCAGGTGCATCCACGAGAACGGCAGCAGCAACAGCTCCAGGCCGATCAGGGCGAACAGCAGGGCGTTGAGCATGTCGTCGATCAGTTCCCAGAAACCGTCCATGTAACGGCGGGTCATGTCGTTCATCGCCAGGTTGCGGCCCAGGTTACCGATGATCAGGCCGGCCACGACCATGGCGATCGGCGCCGAAACGTGCAGCTCATAGGCCATGGCCGAACCGCCGATCACCAGTGCCAGGGTCAGCATGACCTCGACCTGGTACTGCTCGATGCTTTTGATCATGCGGTAGGTGATGTAGCCCACCAGACCGCCGAACACAATGCCGCCAATGGCTTCGCGGGCGAACAGGATCGCGGTGTCGGCCACCGTCGGTGTTTCGCCAAGCTGGGCGATGCCCAGCAATACGGTGAACACCACGACTGCAGTGCCGTCGTTGAACAGCGACTCGCCAACGATGGTGGTCTTCAGTGGCTTGGAGGCATTGGCGGTACGCAGTGCGCCGAGAACCGCGATCGGGTCGGTCGGCGAGATCAAGGCACCGAACAGCAGGCAGTAGAGCAGGCTCACATGCCAGCCGAACAGGGCAAAAATCCAGTGGGCGAGAAAGCCGATGACCACGGTGGCGATCAGCACGCCGACGGTCGCCAGCAGGCCGATCGGCCAGCGGTAGCTGCGCAGGTCGGCAAGGTTCACGTGCAAGGCGCCGGCGAACAGCAGGAACGACAGCATCCAGTGCATCAGCAGATCGTTGAAGTCGATCTGGTTCATCAAGCCCTGCACGCGCTCTTCCAGGCCGGGGTAGCCGATCACGCTCAAGCCTTGCAGCAGCAGCGAGAACAGCAAGGCGGTGACCATCACGCCGATGGTTGGGGGCAGGCCGATGAAACGGTAATTTACATAGGTGAGGAGGGTGGTCAAACAGATAAACGCAGCAACGAGCTCAAGCATCCTAGGTCCTGTAGTGGCTTCCAAGTCGACACCCGATAGCCTCGGGCATTTCTTTGATGACCTGCCGAGGGCTTCGGGACACACTTTTGACTGGTTTCGTTGACCGCGTTCTTTCGATTTCGTTTCCAGCCGCCTGTGCTGAAGTGGTTATATAGCGCCTGGCCATTGATGACCTCACCTGCCTTGCCAAGGACCATTGCGTGTTAGCCACCTCATTGGTATTGGTCGCGGCGCTGCTGCACGCGACCTGGAACACCCTGATCAAATTCAGCGGCGAACGCCTGCTGGTGATTGCCAGCATGGACGTGGTGGCGCTGGTATTTGCCCTCGCCATGGTCGCGTTCGTCCAGGTGCCGCCGGCCGAGGTCTGGCCGTGGATGCTGGCCTCGGCAGTGTTTGAACTCTTCTACCGGTTCCTGCTGATACAGGCCTATCGGGTCGGTGACCTGGGGCTGGTCTATCCGTTGATGCGCGGCCTGTCGCCGCTGGTGGTGCTGGCGCTGACCCTGACCTTTGCCGGCGAAGCCCTGAGCAGCCAGCAGATCATCGGCATCCTGCTCATTCCCTGTGGCATGGCCTGCCTGCTCTGGCAGGGCGGCGGCGGTGACCGGCTGCCCTGGTCGATGCTGCCGGTGGTGGCCTTGATCGGCCTGTGCATCGGTTGCTACACCTGGCTCGACGGCCAGGCGATCCGCCTGTGGTCACAGCCGCTGGACTATCTTGTATGGCTGACGCTGATCAGTGCCTGGCCGTTTCCGCTGCTGGCCGGGGTGGCCCGGCGCGCGCCGTTCATGCTGTTCTGGCGGCTGCAGTGGCGCTTGGGCCTGGCGGTGGGTTTTTGCGTGTTGTTCAGCTATGCCCTGGTGCTCTGGGCCATGCAACTGGGGTCGGTGGCCGAGGCGGCGGCGCTGCGCGAGGTCAGCGTGATTCTGGTGGTGCTGTTCGGCATGCGCTACCTCAAAGAACCTTTTGGCGGGCCGAGGCTCTTAGCCTGTGCCCTGGTGCTGATCGGCATGCTGATCATGAAACTCTGATAATTCTACTGACAAGGACTTGGCCATGACCGTTGCCTTCTGGTGTGTACTGATTGCGTTGTTTTTGCCCATTGTCTGTACCAGCATCGCCAAGGTTGCCAGCGGGCGCTTCAACCTGCGCCAGAACCACGACCCGCGGGCTTTCCTCGACAAACTCGAAGGCTTGCCGCGCAGGGCCCACGCGGCGCAATTGAACAGCTTCGAAGCTTTCCCGGCGTTCGCTGCGGCAGTGATCATCGCCGACATCGTCGGCAACGCCGAGCAGGTGACCCAGGACGTGCTGGCGGTGCTGTACATCACCAGCCGCCTGCTCTACATCATCTGCTACCTGGCCGACTGGGCCGCCCTGCGTTCGCTGGTGTGGTTCGTCGGCCTGGGCCTGATCGCGTCGTTCTTCTTCGTCTCGATCTGAGCCGCGTCACGGCACCTGGGGCACGGCCGGCAAGGCTGCGCCCTTGGGCCACAGCAGCCAGATCTGGCCTTGCTGCTTCATGTCGCCGGCCAGTTTGCCGGCTTCAGTGCCAGTGCCCCAGAACAGGTCGGCGCGCACTTCGCCGGTGATCGCCCCGCCGGTATCCTGTGCGGCCACCGGACGCACCACCGGCGCGCCATCAGGGCGCGTGGTCGAGAGCCACAGCAGGCTGCCCAGCGGAATCACCTTGCGGTCGATCGCCACGCTGTAGCCGGCGGTCAATGGCACATTGAGCGAGCCGCGCGGGCCTTCGTTGCTGTCCGGGCGGGTGCTGAAGAACACGTAGCTGGGGTTGCTCGCCAGCAGTTCCGGAACCCGCGCCGGATTGCTCTGGGCCCAGGCATGGATGCTGCCCATGGTCACTTCTTCTTTCTTCAATTGCCCTTGTTCCACCAGCCAGCGGCCGATCGGGCGATAGGGGTGGCCATTCTGGTCGGCATAGCCGATGCGCAGTTGGCGGCCGTCTTCCAGCTGGATGCGGCCAGAACCCTGGATCTGCAGGAACTGCAGGTCCATCGGGTCGGTCAGCCAGGCCAGTACCGGTGCCTTGGCGCCCTGGGCATTGATGGTTTCTGCGGTGTCGTAGGGTTTGAGTACCCGGCCTTCGAGGCGGCCACGCAGACGCTTGCCCTTGAGTTCGGGATAGACGCTGTCCAGCGCCACCACGATCATGTCGTCCGGTACGCCATAGACCGGCACAGTGGCGCTGTCGGTCTGGGTCAGGCTACCGGGGTAGACCGGCTCGTAGTAACCAGTGATCAAGCCGTTGGCGTTGTTCTCGGCCGAACGCATGCTGTAGACGTCCAGCTGCGCCTGAAGAAAGCTGCGTACTTCAGCCGGGCTGGCAGCAATGGCTGCCGCTGCGCTGCAGGTGTTGGCCCAGATCGCATCGCGCTTGAGCCGCTCGCAGGCACTGCGCCAGGACTCGAAACCGGCGACCAGGTCGCTGTCGCTGACCTGTGGCAGGTCTTCCCAGGTGGCGCCGACGTAGGTAGCCAGCGGGTGTGGCTTGGGTTTTTCCGGCGCGCTGCCGTTGCAGCCTGCCAGCAGGGCCAGCACTGACAGGGTCCAGCCGAGGTGGCGCAAAGGAAGTTTCATCAACGGGGTTCCTCGACGGTTGGCGTGGCTTGCAGCCGTTTTCGCAAACCGTAGTTTTAATAAGGGTATTGGTCTTTGCCGGTGAGGCGAGGATACTGGCCGCCTTTTTCCGTGAGCCGAAGTGATCAAGATGCTCAAGCGACTTTCTGTTGTACTGCTGGCGTGTTTGACCCTGAGTGCCTGTGGCGGGGTCGATCCCAACTCGCCACTGGGCCAGCGCAAGACGATCTTCAAGCAAATGCTCAAGACCAGTGAAGACCTCGGCGGCATGCTGCGTGGGCGCCTGGCCTTCGATGGGCAGAAGTTCGCCGATGGCGCGGTCAAGCTCGACAGCCTGTCCCGCGAGCCCTGGAAGCACTTTCCACAGGTTCGCGAAGAGGATGATACCAGCGCCCGCGCCGATGTCTGGGAGAAGCAGGCACGCTTCCAGGACCTGGCTCGGCAGATGGAGGCCAGTACCGCCGAACTGGTCGCGGTGACCCGCACCCAGCCGCTCAAGGCGGCTGACCTGGCTGCGCCGATGGACAAGGTCGAGGCGGCGTGCAAAGCCTGTCATACCGAGTTTCGAAATCACTGAGTGGCTGCGGGAGCGGATAAGTCCGCTCCGACAATAACGCTGTCAGTTACTTCTCCAGCTCTTTCAGAGCGTCTTGCAGCTCCTGCTTGGACTCTGCCAGCTTGTCCTTGCGCTTGTTGATCTTCTCGGCGTCACCTTTTTTCATGGCCTTGTCCAGGTCCTTGGTGCGCTGGTTCACTTCGTGACGGGCATCGAGGACTTTCTGTTCGCGCTCTTTGCGCAGGCTGGCATCGGTGCAATGCTCGGTCACTTCGCTGAGGGCTTTTTCCAGGCCGGCTTGCTGATTGCTGTTGCCATGGGCGCGAGCCTGTTCGATCTGTTCGCTGATGGCTTGCTTCTTGGCTGCGCAACCGGTCAGGCCTGGCTGTTGTTCGGCAGCCAGCAGGGGCGTGGCCAGGAGTGAACAGACGGTGAACAGGGCAAGCGGGGAAAGCAGTTTCATTAGGGGCTCCGTTGTCGCGGGCTTGGCAGAATCCATGATGCTGCCCTGATCCGGCGAAATTAGAAACCCTCGATTGTGTGTCTGCGCAATTGTTCGGCCACTATCTGCACCTGCGGTGAGCGGAAAAATGCCAGCAATTGCGCGCTGCGGCCTGGGCCAACACCCGGCTCGGCCAGCCATTGCCCGGCATCGCGCTGGCGCAGGTCTGCCCAGGTGGTGTCCGCTGCCAAGGGCGTCGCGGCTGGAACGCCGAGGGCACTGAGCCAGCGAACAAAGGGTTGCCGGCGGGCCTGGTCGAAGGCTTGCAGTAACTGCTGGCGGCTGCGTTCGCCAAGCCCTGGCACCGATTGCAAGTCTTCATCCTGCAGGTCGAGCCAGTCGCCCAGGCCTTGCACATGGCCACTGTCGATGAGTTTTTCCCAGGTGCCTGGGCCCAAACGGGGCATGTTCAGGCCTTGCTTGGAGCTGAGCCAATTGAGGCGGGCGACGAATTGGCTACGGCAGCCAGCGTCGGGTTGCCAGCAACTTAGCGAGTGGTAGTGGGCAGGGTCAGGGGTTGCGATGTCCATGCGTTGAACACTGCGGTGCACCACCTCATCCAGGCGTGGAATGGTCAGCCCGGCGAGGCTGATGGCCACCTGGTCGCCGGGGCGGATGTCCAGCTGCTGCCAGCGTTGGAAGGAGCCGAGGCTGACCTGGCGGATCTGCCGGTCATCCAGTTGCACCGGCTCGATCTTCAGCACCGGGGTGATACGCCCGGTACGGCCGATGTTGAAGTGTACGCCCCGGACTTGCGCCAGCGCCTGGGCAAAGGGGTATTTCCACGCGGTTGCCCAGTACGGGTCGCGCGCTTGCCAGCGACTGCCGTGTGGGCGCTGGCCCTGGCGCAGCACCACGCCGTCGCTGGCGAAGGGCAGCGGGCTGCGGTACCAGTGTTCGCGCCAGCGGGCAGCCTCGGCGAAGCTGCTCAAGGGCTCGCTGTAACGCTCGCTATGCTCAAAACCCAACGCGCTCAAGCCTTTGAGTCGTTCGCGCTGATCGGCCGGCCCCAGTGGCCAGGCCCAGACAAACAAGCCGACCACCGCGCCCTGTTCGGCACTGATACGTTTGCGCGCCAGCAGGCCGGCGACATTGCCGCGGGCGTTGAGGCTGCCGGCATTGGCCTGTACGTGGCCGTCCAGGCGCCAGAACAGTTCGCCCTGGAGCACCAGGTCGAGCGGCTCGGGCAACTGCTGGTTGAGTGTGCCCAGGGCCGGGATGTGCCGGCTCCAGTCGTGGCCATGGACGCCGTCGCCGCGGCTGATCAGTTGCACCAGCTTGCCGTCGCGATAAACCAGGGTAGCGGCCACGCCATCGACCTTGGGCTGAATCCACAGCTCTTGCTTGCCGTGCATCCAGGCTTTGACCGCCGCATCGTCGGCCAGCTTGCCAAGGCCGGTATGGGCAATCGGGTGGCGCAAGGGGCCGACAGCGGTTTTCAACGGGCTGTCCTGCGGCCTGGCTGGCGTCGGGAAGCAGCTTTGCAGATGGCCCAGGCGTGTGCGGCTCTGGTCATAGAGTTCGTCAGCGACCAGCGAGACACCCTGACGGTGATAGTGATCGTCCCAGTCGGCAAGCGTCTGCTGGAGCTGGCGGATTTCAGCCCGGGCCTGAACAGGCGGCCAGTCGGGGCAAGTCTGCGCGTGTGCCGGAAGCAGCCAGAAGAAGAGCAGAAGGGACAGCAGGGACGTGTGCAGCATGGCGAGCATCCTTGCTCGGCGGGGTGGAATACCAAGCCTAGGAAAGATTGAGCGCCTTGAAGGTGTTCAACATGTCAGGTCATGTGTCTAGGCCAATGAAAAAGCCCCGACCAGTCACCCGGCCGGGGCTTCGCTTGCAGCTTGCAACTTGCAGCTTGTAGCTTCAGCCCTTACAGACCGGCAGCAGCGCGCAGGGCGTCGACGCGGTCGGTGCGTTCCCAGGTGAAGGTGGTGAAGGTGTCGTCGCCGACAGTCTTCTGCTGCGGGATACGGCCGAAGTGACCGTAGGCAGCGGTTTCCTGGTACATCGGGTGCAGCAGGTCGAGCATGGTGGTGATCGCGTACGGACGCAGGTCGAAGCACTCGCGCACCAGCTGGACGATCTTGTCGTCGGAGATCTTGCCGGTGCCGAAGGTGTTCAGCGAGATCGACGTCGGCTGAGCGACACCAATGGCGTAGGAAACCTGGATCTCGCAACGCTCGGCGAGGCCGGCGGCGACGATATTCTTGGCCACGTAGCGCCCGGCGTAGGCGGCGGAGCGGTCAACCTTGGACGGGTCCTTGCCGGAGAACGCGCCACCGCCGTGACGGGCCATGCCGCCGTAGCTGTCGACGATGATCTTGCGACCGGTCAGGCCGCAGTCGCCTACCGGGCCACCGATGATGAACTGGCCGGTCGGGTTGATGTGGAACTGGGTGTCCTTGTGCAGCAGTTCGGCCGGCAGGGTGTGCTTGACGATCAGCTCCATCACCGCTTCCTGCAGGTCTTTTTGCGACACTTCAGGGTTGTGCTGGGTCGACAGCACCACGGCGTCGATACCCACTACCTTGCCGCCTTCGTAACGGCAGGTAACCTGCGATTTGGCGTCCGGGCGCAGCCACGGCAGCAGGCCGGACTTGCGCGCTTCGGCCTGGCGCTCGACCAGACGGTGCGAGAAGCAGATCGGTGCTGGCATCAGCACGTCGGTTTCGTTGCTGGCGTAGCCGAACATCAGGCCCTGGTCGCCGGCGCCCTGGTCTTCAGGCTTGCTGCGGTCAACGCCCTGGGCGATGTCTACCGATTGCTTGCCGATGATGTTCATGACCGCGCAGGTCGCGCCGTCGAAGCCAACGTCGGAGCTGTTGTAACCAATATCGACGATGACTTTGCGAACGATGTCTTCCAGATCGACCCAGGCCGAGGTGGTGACTTCGCCAGCGATGATCGCGACGCCGGTTTTTACCAGGGTTTCGCACGCCACTCGGGCGAATTTGTCCTGGGTGATGATGGCGTCCAGCACCGCATCCGAAATCTGGTCGGCGATTTTGTCCGGATGCCCTTCAGACACGGACTCGGAGGTGAAAAGGGAGTATTCGCTCATCTCGACGGGTTCCTAAAATTTACCGATGGTGATGTCGCCAGCCGGTCGCTGAAAATGGCGGACCTGAATCTGGAAACCATTACGTAAGCCCACATAGAGGCTGTCCCCGGGAGCCAGTCCCGCAGCGCTGGCCCAACGGGCCAGGTCGTCCTGCTCGAAGCCCAGCCAGATATCGCCACAGGCCTCTCTGGCCCAGCTCTGGTCGTGGCTGCACAACTCTGTTACCAACAGGCTTCCGCCTGGTTTCACGCGGTTGGCCAGCTGCCGCAGGGCTTCGGCCGGGGCGCTGAAATGGTGCAGGACCATGTTCAGCACTACGCAGTCGGCTTCCACATCCGTTGCACTGAGTGCATCGGCCAACTGCAGGTTCACATTAGCCAGACCTTCACGCTCGCAGACCCTACGGGCCAGGTCGAGCATGGTCGGGCTGTTGTCCAGGGCGGTGACCCGGGCAAAGCGCCGGGCCAGCTCGGGAAGAAACTCGCCATCGCCGGGGCCCACTTCAAGGGCCTCGGCGCCGGCTTCAAAACTGAGCTTGTCGAGCAGGGCCAGCAAGCTTTCGCGGTACTGCGGCAAGCCGGCAATCAAATCCTGCTGGGCGCGAAATTTCTCTTCGACACGCAGGAAAAAGTCCTGGCTGGTGGCAGCCCGGCGTTGTTGCACCTGGGCGATACGGGCCTGGACCTCATCGGCCAGACTCAGCCCGTCGACTTCTTCAAGTAATGCCGCATGCAGCTTGCCGCCCAGGCTCAGGCCATCGGGCAGGGCGCGGCGGTAAAAGATCGCATTGCCTTCGCGGCGGGTCGCGACCAGGCCTGCCTGGGCCAGCACCTTGAGGTGATGGCTCATGCCCGACTGGCCAATGGCGAAGATCTGCGCCAGTTCCAGTACGCCGAACGAATCGCTGGCCAGGGCGCGCAATACGTTAAGGCGCAGCGGATCGCCGCCGGCTTTGCACAGGGCAGCCAGCGCATCGCTTTGCTCTTGGCGGATCGACGGCACGGGTAGGTTCATGGAGCGGCAGTCTAGTCAGGCAACGATTGCCTCGCAAGGCCAATATCAAAAAGTTTTGATATTGCTCGATAGGCGGGGCAATTCGTCGCAGGCCAAGCGACCGATCCGGCTGTTTGCCCGGGTTAACGCCTGATTCTTTGCTCAATCACAGGAAAATCATGCTGCATCGACCATCCGTCATTGCCCCCGGACACGTGCCTGGGCGAAAATGGCCGCCTTTTTTCGTTTCGTAACTAATTCAACACCCAGGAGATAAGCGATGCCCAGCCGTCGTGAGCGTGCCAACGCCATTCGTGCCCTCAGCATGGATGCCGTGCAAAAGGCCAACAGCGGCCACCCCGGTGCCCCTATGGGCATGGCGGATATCGCCGAGGTTCTGTGGCGTGACTACCTGAAGCACAACCCGACCAACCCGAACTTCGCCGACCGCGACCGCTTCGTGCTGTCTAACGGCCACGGTTCGATGCTGATCTACTCGCTGCTGCACCTGACTGGCTACGACCTGTCGATCGACGACCTGAAAAGCTTCCGTCAACTGCACAGCCGTACCCCGGGCCACCCGGAGTTCGGTTACACCCCGGGCGTCGAGACCACCACTGGCCCGCTGGGCCAGGGCCTGGCCAACGCCGTCGGTTTCGCCCTGGCGGAAAAAGTCCTGGCTGGCCAGTTCAACCGTGAAGGCCACAACGTCGTCGACCACCACACCTATGTGTTCCTGGGTGACGGTTGCATGATGGAAGGCATTTCCCACGAAGTCGCTTCCCTGGCCGGTACCCTGGGCCTTGGCAAGCTGATCGCCTTCTACGACGACAACGGCATCTCCATCGACGGCGAAGTCGAAGGCTGGTTCACCGATGACACCCCCAAGCGTTTCGAAGCTTACAACTGGCAGGTGATCCGCAATGTCGACGGCCACGACGCCGACGAAATCCGCACCGCCATCGATACCGCGCGCAAGAGCGAGCAGCCGACCCTGATCTGCTGCAAGACCATCATCGGTTTTGGCTCGCCGAACAAGCAGGGCAAGGAAGACTGCCACGGTGCTCCGCTGGGCAACGACGAAATCGCCCTGGCGCGCAAAGAGCTGAACTGGAACCACGGCCCGTTCGAAATCCCGGCCGAGATCTACGCCGAGTGGGACGCCAAGGAAGCCGGCAAGGCCGTTGAAGCCGAGTGGGACCAGCGTTTCGCTGCCTACTCCGCCGCTCACCCGGAGCTGGCCAACGAACTGGTGCGTCGCCTGAGCGGTGACCTGCCGGCCGATTTCGCCGAGAAAGCAGCAGCCTACATCGCTGAAGTCGCGGCCAAGGGCGAGACCATCGCCAGCCGTAAAGCCAGCCAGAACGCCCTGAACGCCTTCGGCCCGCTGCTGCCTGAACTGCTCGGCGGCTCGGCTGACCTGGCCGGTTCCAACCTGACCCTGTGGAAAGGCTGCAAAGGCGTCAGCGCTGAAGACGCCAGCGGCAACTACATGTTCTACGGCGTGCGCGAGTTCGGCATGACCGCGATCATGAACGGCGTCGCCCTGCACGGCGGCCTGGTGCCTTACGGCGCGACCTTCCTGATGTTCATGGAATACGCCCGCAACGCGGTGCGCATGTCGGCGCTGATGAAACAGCGGGTCATCCACGTCTACACCCACGACTCCATTGGTCTTGGCGAAGACGGCCCGACCCACCAGCCAATCGAGCAACTGACCAGCCTGCGCAGCACCCCGAACCTGGACACCTGGCGCCCAGCCGATGCCGTCGAGTCGGCGGTCTCCTGGAAGTTTGCCCTGGAGCGTAAAGACGGCCCGTCGGCGCTGATCTTCTCGCGTCAGAACCTGCAGCACCAAGAGCGTGATGCCGAGCAGATCGCCAACATCAGCCGCGGCGGCTACGTCCTCAAGGACTGCGCCGGCGAGCCTGAGCTGATCCTGATCGCCACCGGTTCCGAAGTCGGCCTGGCGGTTCAGGCGTTCGACAAGCTGACCGAGCAAGGCCGCAAGGTCCGCGTCGTGTCGATGCCGTCGACCAGCGTGTTCGATGCCCAGGATGCTGGCTACAAGCAGTCGGTACTGCCACTGCAAGTCGGCGCGCGGATCGCCATCGAAGCGGCCCACGCCGACTTCTGGTACAAGTACGTCGGCCTCGAAGGCCGCGTCATCGGCATGACCACCTACGGCGAGTCGGCACCTGCATCGGCCCTGTTCGAAGAGTTCGGTTTCACCCTGGAAAACATCCTGGGTACTGCTGAAGAGCTGCTGGAAGACTGATCAACAGTGCTGGAATCATCGCGGGGCAAGCCCGCTCCTACAGTTCTGTAGGAGCGGGCTTGCCCCGCGATTGCAGATAACGCTTCTGTTCCGTGAGCATCCCATGCCCCAATCGCGTCCTTACAAAGTTGCACTCAACGGCTACGGCCGTATTGGTCGTTGCGTCTTGCGCGCACTCTTTGAGCGGGGGGCGAAGGCGGGCTTCGAGATCGTTGCGCTGAACGACCTGGCCGACCAGGCCAGTATCGAATACCTGACACGCTTCGACTCCACCCACGGGCGTTTCCCCGGAGAGGTGAAGGTCGACGGCGATTGTCTGCATATCAATGGCGACTGCGTGAAAGTCTTGCGCAGTGCCACCCCGGAAGGGATCGACTGGGCGGCGCTGGGCGTCGACCTGGTGCTGGAGTGCTCCGGCGCCTACAACACCCGCGCCGATGCCATGCGTTTTCTCGACGCCGGTGCGCCGCGGGTGCTGTTTTCCCAGCCCATGGCCAGCGAGGCGGATGTCGACGCCACGGTGGTCTACGGAATCAACCAGGATTGCCTGGACGGCAGCGAGAAGCTGGTGTCCAACGCCTCCTGCACCACCAACTGCGGCGTGCCGCTGTTGCGGGTGCTGGACCAGGCTTTTGGCCTGGAGTACGTGTCGATTACCACCATCCACTCGGCGATGAACGACCAGCCGGTCATCGACGCCTATCACCACGAAGACTTGCGCCGTACCCGTTCGGCGTTCCAGTCGGTGATCCCGGTGTCCACGGGCCTTGCCCGTGGTATCGAACGGCTGCTGCCGGAACTTGCCGGGCGAATTCAGGCCAAAGCCGTACGCGTGCCGACTGTCAATGTGTCGTGCCTGGACATCACCCTGCAGACCGCCCGCGACACCACCGCCGGCGAGGTCAACCGGGTGCTGCGCGAAGCCGCCCTGAGCGGCCCGCTGCAGGGGCTGCTGGCCTACACTGAACTGCCGCACGCCAGTTGTGATTTCAACCATGACCCGCATTCGGCGATTGTCGATGCCAGCCAGACCCGCGTTTCCGGCCCCCGGCTGGTCAACCTGCTGGCCTGGTTCGACAACGAATGGGGTTTTGCCAACCGTATGCTCGACGTTGCCGATCACTTTCTGCACGTCGTCAATCAAACCCGCTCCACTTGTAAACAGCCCTGAAGGACTGCATTCATGACCGTGTTGAAGATGACCGACCTCGATCTGCAAGGTAAGCGCGTACTGATCCGCGAAGACCTCAACGTGCCTGTGAAGGACGGTGTGGTTGCCAGCGATGCGCGCATCCTCGCTTCGCTGCCGACCATCAAGCTGGCCCTGGAAAAGGGCGCGGCCGTGATGGTCTGCTCGCACCTGGGCCGCCCGAGCGAAGGCGAGTTCTCTGCCGAGAACAGCCTCAAGCCGGTCGCCGAGTACCTGAGCAAGGCCCTGGGCCGCGACGTGCCGCTGGTTGCCGACTACCTCGACGGTGTCGAAATCAAGGCCGGTGACATCGTCCTGTTCGAGAACGTGCGCTTCAACAAGGGCGAGAAGAAGAACGCCGATGAGCTGGCGCAGAAGTACGCCGCCCTGTGCGATGTGTTCGTGATGGACGCCTTCGGTACCGCTCACCGCGCCGAAGGCTCGACCCACGGCGTAGCCAAGTTCGCCAAGGTCGCTGCTGCCGGCCCGCTGCTGGCGGCCGAGCTGGATGCCCTGGGCAAGGCCCTGAAAGCCCCGGCCAAGCCGATGGCGGCGATCGTTGCCGGCTCCAAGGTGTCGACCAAGCTGGACGTGCTCAACAGCCTGAGCCAGATCTGCGACCTGCTGATCGTCGGCGGCGGCATCGCCAACACCTTCCTGGCTGCGGCCGGTCACCCGGTCGGCAAGTCGCTGTACGAGCCTGACCTGATCGACACCGCCAAGGCCATCGCTGCCAAGGTCAACGTACCGCTGCCAGTGGACGTCGTGGTTGCCAAGGAATTCGCCGAAAGCGCCGCCGCGACCGTCAAACGGGTTGCCGACGTTGCCGAAGACGACATGATCCTGGACATCGGCCCGCAAACCGCGGCCAACTTCGCCGAGCTGCTGAAGTCGTCGAAGACCATCCTCTGGAACGGCCCGGTCGGCGTGTTTGAATTCGACCAGTTCGGTAATGGCACCAAGGTCCTGGCCCAGGCCATCGCCGAGAGCGCGGCGTTCTCCATTGCCGGTGGTGGCGATACCCTGGCGGCCATCGACAAATATGGCGTTGCCGAGCAAATCTCCTACATTTCTACCGGTGGCGGTGCTTTCCTCGAGTTCGTCGAAGGTAAAGTGCTGCCGGCCGTTGAAGTGCTGGAACAGCGAGCCAAGGCCTGATCCATTCGGCCTGGCAAAGGGAGCGACCTGCATGGTCAAGCAATTGCCTGTGATTATCCTGGCCGGTCTGCTCGGCGCTTGCTCCAGTAACCCGGAGCAGGCGCCGGCAAAGCCCGGCGCGCCGAAAGGCGGCTGCTATCAGTCTGAATGGCAGGCTGAAACGGCACCGGTGATCAACAAAAGGCTGGGCCCGGATGGCCTGGAAAAATACGACGACGAACATCAGCGCCGGGCCCAGGGTTGCCCTTGATCGGTTCACGGCAACCTACCGGCCGGTTTGTGGTCTGCTAGAGGATATTGGATGAAAGCGGTTGCGGCCTTGATGGCCCTGGCAGTACTCGGTGGTTGCGCAAGCCTCAAGCCTGCGCCGGCACCGGCCGACAACTGGACCCGCTGGGTCTGCGACAGCCAGGTTGAAGTGCTCTGGCGCTTTGCCGACAGCAGCCAGCAGGAGGTGGACGTACGCCTGGGTGGCGGCGACCAGGTCTACCGGCTCAAGCCGGAGCCCAGTGGCTCGGGTGCGTTGTACAGCGATGGAGTGCTGGCGTTCCACAGCAAGGGTGACGAAGGCCTGGTGTACTGGGTCGCCACCAACGATTTGATAGGGCGGGGCTGCAAGGCGCCGTGACTGGCCGGGCCTCGAAGGCCCACACTACTTGAATAGCAACCGCCGCTGCGGCAGGCTTGCACGAAAAACGACGCTTGTCGGGAGAGAGATACACAATGGCACTCATTAGCATGCGCCAGATGCTGGACCACGCCGCTGAATTCGGCTACGGCGTTCCAGCTTTCAACGTCAACAACCTCGAGCAGATGCGCGCCATCATGGAAGCCGCTGACAAGACCGACTCCCCGGTGATTGTCCAGGCCTCGGCCGGTGCCCGCAAATACGCCGGCGCGCCGTTCCTGCGCCACCTGATCCTGGCTGCGATCGAAGAATTCCCGCACATCCCGGTGTGCATGCACCAGGACCACGGCACCAGCCCTGACGTCTGCCAGCGCTCGATCCAGCTGGGCTTCAGCTCGGTGATGATGGACGGCTCGCTGGGCGAAGACGGCAAGACCCCGACTGACTACGACTACAACGTCCGTGTTACCCAGCAAACCGTTGCCATGGCTCACGCCTGCGGCGTTTCGGTTGAAGGCGAGCTGGGCTGCCTTGGTTCGCTGGAAACCGGCATGGCCGGTGAAGAAGACGGTATCGGCGCCGAAGGCGTACTGGATCACAGCCAGATGCTGACGGATCCGGAAGAAGCTGCCGACTTCGTCAAGCGCACTCAGGTCGATGCTCTGGCCATCGCCATCGGTACCAGCCACGGTGCTTACAAGTTCACCAAGCCGCCTACTGGCGACGTGCTGGCGATCGACCGCATCAAGGAAATCCACAAGCGCATCCCCAACACCCACCTGGTGATGCACGGTTCGTCCTCGGTACCGCAAGAGTGGCTGGCGATCATCAACCAGTACGGCGGCGACATCAAGGAAACCTACGGCGTGCCGGTTGAAGAAATCGTCGAAGGCATCAAGTACGGCGTGCGCAAGGTCAACATCGACACCGACCTGCGCCTGGCGTCCACCGGTGCCATGCGTCGCCTGATGGCCACCAACCCGAGCGAATTCGACCCACGCAAGTTCTTCGGCGAAACCGTCAAGGCCATGCGCGACGTCTGCATCGCCCGTTACGAAGCCTTCGGCACTGCTGGTAACGCCTCGAAGATCAAGCCGATCTCCCTCGAAGCGATGTTCCAGCGCTACGCCAAAGGTGAGCTGGCCGCCAAGGTCAACTAAGCCTGAACAGAAAAGCCCGCAGCGATGCGGGCTTTTTTGTGCCTGCGCGCCAGGAAGGCAATGCGCATGGCCCGGACGGACAGACCGTTAGTCGGCTAACAGGCCATTCCGCCCATGATGGCAATGTGCTGACTTCAGATTTATGGCAGCCGGGTCTAGAGTTACGCACAGATTTCAGCCGAAGCCCGGCATTGGTGCCTTAAGAGAAGCAGCATGGATTGCGCGCAACCTCAGTCACACGATAGCGGCTCAGTACTGCTGGTCGTTGACGATTATCCGGAAAACCTGATCAGCATGCGGGCCTTGCTGGCCCGCCAGGACTGGCAAGTACTCACCGCGAGCTCGGGGACGGAAGCCCTGAGCGCGCTGCTCGAACATGAAGTGGACCTGGTGCTGCTCGATGTGCAGATGCCGGGCATGGACGGTTTCGAGGTTGCCCGCCTGATGCGCGGTAGCCAGCGTACGCGGTTGACGCCGATCATCTTCCTCACCGCCAACGAACAGTCCCAGGCCGCTGTGCTCAAGGGCTATGCCAGTGGTGCGGTGGATTACCTGTTCAAACCCTTCGATCCGCAGATCCTCAAGCCCAAGGTTCAGGCCCTGCTCGAGCAGCAGCGCAACCGGCGCTCGCTGCAGCGCTTGAGCCGCGACCTGGAAGCGGCGCGGGCGTTCAACGCGTCGGTGCTCAACAATGCCGCCGAAGGCATCCTGGTGGTGGGCGAAAAGGGTGAGATCAGCTTTGCCAACCCGGCCATTTCGCAATTGCTCCAAGCCCCGGTCGAGCTGCTGCAAGGTGCCAACCTGCTGGATTTCGTGCAGTCGCCGGGGATGACCTTGTGGGCCGAATCGGCGTTCTACCAGGCCTACCTGGAGCGGCAGATCTTCCGTATCCACGATGCCCTGCTGCGTACCGCCGGCGGCCAGCCGGTGCCGGTAGCGCTGTCGTGCTCGCCATTGACCGACGGCCAGCGCGCCATGGTGGTGACGGTGCTGGACATGTCGGTGGTGCGTCACCTGCACCAGCAACTGGAGTTTCAGGCGGTTACCGACCCCTTGACCGGGCTGCTCAACCGCCGTGGCTTCTACCAGGCCGCTGAAAGCGCCCTGGTGCGCAATGAGCGCAGCGACAAGACCCAGGCGTTGATGTACCTGGACCTGGACGGTTTCAAGCGCATCAATGATTTTCTCGGTCATGAGGCCGGCGACCGGGTATTGCATTGGGTCGCCGAGCAGCTCAAGGATTGCCTGGGCGCCAATGCGATCCTGGCGCGCATGGGCGGCGATGAGTTCACCGCGTTGTTTGATGCCCTGGAGTACCCCGAGCAGGCGGCGCGTTTCGCCGAGCGGGTGATCGAGCGCATGTCGATCTGCCAGCAGATAGAGGGTATGGAAGTGACCCTCGGCGTGAGTATCGGTATTGCCACCTACCCCGATTGCGGTGCCAACCTCGACGGCCTGCTGCGCGCGGCCGACGCCGCGATGTATGCGGCCAAGCAGGCCGGGCGCCAGCAGTATCGCTACTACGACCAGGACCTCAATGGCCGGGCGCGCTCGCGGCTGATGCTCGAAGATTCGGTGCGCAGCGCCATCGAGCACAAGGATTTCAGCCTGGTCTACCAGCCCCAGGTGGCATTTGCCGACGGCCGTCTACGCGGCTTCGAGGCGCTGCTGCGTTGGCAGCACCCCAGTGTCGGCGACGTGCCGCCGGGGTTGTTCCTGCCCTTGCTGGAAGAGGCGCGGCTGATTTCGCGCCTGGCCAGCTGGATATACGCCCAGGGCGCGGCGCAGCGGCGTGACTGGCAGGAATGCTTCGAGCCGACACTGGTGCTGGGCATTAGCCTCAGCCGCGTGCAGTTCGCCATGCCCAACCTGGCCGAGGAACTGGGCCGGGTGATCGCCATCCAGGGCCTTGATCCGGCGCAGCTGGAGGTCGAGGTGGCCGAGACGTCGTTGATGGTCAATAACGAGGTGGCTTTGAAACAGTTGCACAAGTTGCGCGAGCTGGGCGTGCGCATCGCCCTCGACGATTTTGGTGCGGGCGATTGTTCGCTGCGGCTGCTGCGCGACCTGCCAATCGACACGCTTAAACTCGACCGCCACCTGGTCGCACGCTTGCCCGGCTCGCAAGCGGACGCGGCGCTGGTGTGTTGCGTCATCGACCTGTGTCGCCAGTATGCAATCAGCGTGATCGCCGAAGGTGTCGAAACCCTCGAGCAGGCGCACTGGCTGCAGGCCAACGGCTGCGAATATGTGCAGGGCTTTTTGGTGGCGCGACCGATGACGGCCAGTGATGCCGGGGCGTTTCCGGGCTTTTTTGCCTGGCAGCAGCTGTAGTTGGGTACACTGCGCCTTTACCGTCAGCCGTTTTGCCCATGACCGTGCTCAAGTACCTGCAAGCCTATCCGCCCGCCCTGCAAGACCAGGTTCGCCAGTTGATTGCCAGCAATCGCCTGGGCGACTACTTGCAGCAGCGCTACCCGGACCGGCACGCGGTACAAAGCGACAAGGCGCTGTACAGCTATGCCCAGGCGCTCAAGCAGGAGCACCTGCGCAACGCGCCGAACCTCGACAAGGTGCTGTTCGACAACCGCCTTGACCTCACCCACCGCGCGCTCGGCCTGCACACGGCGGTGTCGCGGGTGCAGGGCGGCAAGCTCAAGGCCAAGAAGGAAATCCGCATCGCTTCGTTGTTCAAGGAGGCGGCGCCGCAGTTTCTGAAGATGATCGTGGTGCACGAACTGGCGCACCTGAAAGAGTCCGATCACAACAAGGCGTTCTACCAGCTCTGTGAATATATGCAGCCGGGCTACCATCAACTGGAATTCGACCTGCGCGTTTACCTGACCTACCGCGAGCTGCCCGCCAGCCTGTAGGCCCTGAGGATTTGCCAATGGAAGTGAGCAAGACCAAGAGCAGTTTCTACCGCCGGCTGTATGTCGCCTGGCTGATCGACAGCCAGACTGCCAGCACCGTCCCGGCCTTGATGGAAGCCACCGGCATGCCGCGGCGCACCGCCCAGGACACCATTGCCGCCCTGGCCGACCTGGACATCGTCTGTGAGTTCGAGCAGCAGGCAGGCGCGCGCAATCATGCCGGGCACTACCGGATTCGCGACTGGGGGGCGATCGACAAGCAGTGGATCACCCAGCATTTGCGCAGTGTTCGCGAGGTGCTGGGGTATCCCTGAGGGCCCCATCGCTGGCAAGCCAGCTCCCACAAGGTTCTGAGTGACTCCTGTGGGAGCTGGCTTGCCAGCGATGGGCTGCGCAGCAGCCCTGAATTTCAGCCGCGACGCATACCGATATGCGGGATATCGTCTTCCAGATACTCCTCTCCCGCCACCTTGAAACCATGGCGTGCATAGTAGCCCTGCAAGTGCGCCTGGGCTGACAGGTACACCGGCACTTCAGGCCAGTAATGCTCTGCGTACTTGAGCCCATGCTCCATCAGTTCATGGCCCAGTCCACGACCACGTCCCTGGGGGGCGATCAGCACCCGGCCTATGACCACGTCACCGCCCTGGGACTGTGGATCGAGCAAACGCAGGTACGCCAGCAACTGGTCACCTTCCCAGGCCATCAGGTGGCAGGTGTCGCCTTCCAGGTCCTGGCCATCGACTTCCTGGTAGGCACATTTCTGTTCGACCACGAACACTTCGGTACGCAGTCGCAGAATGGCATAGAGTTGTTCCTTGCCAATGTCACTGTGGTGTTTGCAGATCCAGTCGATGGCCATGGGCGTCTCTCAAGCGGTTGATAGCCCTGATCATGGCAGACTGCGCGGCGAGGGTCTAATTGCGCCAGGTCAATACAGGCTCGAAGTCGACCGGAATAGAGGCCATTTGATATCATTTGCCTCTGCCCGATTACTTCTTCTTTGTGTAACCTGCGATGGCTGATAGGCACTGAACATTCTCAAGCAGTTGAAATCAACGGCGCGAACCAGGGGTTCGCTAAAGGATTTGAGCATGCGGCCATTGCTTCGAGTCTTGGCTTCAATGGGAATACTGCTACTGCTGAGCACATCGGCGCAGGCCACCCGGCTGCGGCTGGTGGCCGACAGCTGGCCACCGTTCACCGATGCCAGCATGGCCAACGGCGGTCTGGCCACAGCCATCGTCACCACCGCCCTGACCCGTGCCGGCTATACCAGCCAGTACGAGCAGGTGCCCTGGGCCCGGGCGCTGCTGGGGGTGGGGGAAGGCCGCTACGATGTGCTGGTCAACGCCTGGTACAACGACTCGCGTACACAAATTGGCCAGTTCTCCGCCAGCTACCTGACCAACCGTATTCGCCTGCTCAAGCGCAAAGGCGATGCGCTGCGCTTCAATGCCTTGAGCGACCTCCATCCGTTCCCTGTCGCCGTGGTGCGCGATTACGCCTACTCGCCCGAGTTCGACAGTGACGCCCAATTGCAGAAGGTTCCGGTGCGCAGTTTTTCCGTTGCTGTCGGCATGCTCGCCGCCGGGCGTGTACGCCTGGCGCTGGAGGACGAGTTCGTTGCCGGTTATTACCTCAAGCGCGAACCGAAAGAGGTGCGCGAGGCGGTGGAGTTCTTCGACAAGCCGGTCAGCGAGAACAGCCTGCATATCCTCGTCAGCCTGAAGAACCCTGAGCACCAGCAGATCGTCGCCGGTTTCGACCGCGCCATTGCCCAGATGAAAGCCGATGGCAGTTATGCCCGGCTGCTCAAGCAGCACGGCCTGTAATCAGGCCGGCGCGCTGTCCTTGATCAGGTGTGCGGCGAGGGTGCGCAGTGGCGCCAGTTGCCGGCAGATCAGCGCCAGCTGGGTTTGCACCAGGCGCTGGTTTTCGTCGAGCTCTTCGGGCATCTGCTCAAGCTCATTGGCCAGGGCCTCTTCGGCATCACTGTGGATCGCCACCGGCAACTTGCTGGCCAGGCCTTCGGCGATTTCATCCAGGCTGCTGGCCAGGCTGGCCCCGGCGCCATCGATCAATTGCTGGCGAACCTCGGCATCCAGGGCCGTGTCGCGGTGCGCGCCGAGGCCCGACAGATAACTGAGCAGGGTGTGCGACAGCACCAAAAAACGGAAACCGACGTCGGCCTCCTTACGAAAATGCCCCGGTTCCATGAGCATGTTGGCCAGGGTGGTCGACAGCGCTGCGTCGGCGTTGTGGGCGTTGCGCCGGGCCAGGCGGTAGGCGAGGTCGTCGCTCTTGCCCTGGGCGTACTGCTGCATGATCTGGCGCAGGTAGGTGCTGTTGCAGCTCAGGGTATTGGCCAGCACCTTGTTCAGGCGCCGGCCCTGCCAGTCCGGGAGGAACAGGAATACCGCGAGGATGGCGATCAGGCTGCCCACCAGGGTATCGAACAGGCGCGGCAGGAACAGCCCGTAGCCATCGCCGATCTGGTTGAAGCAGAACAGCACCATCAGGGTGATCGCTGCGGTTGCCAGGGTGTAGCGGGTGGTGCGGTTGACGAAGAACACCACCCCGGCGGCCACGGCGAACAGTGACTGGATGATCGGGCTGGGGAACAGGTCGAACAACGCCCAGCCGACGGTCAGGCCGATGCCCGTACCGATGATCCGTTGCACCAGCTTGCGCCGCGTGGCGCCGTAGTTGGGCTGGCAGACGAACAGGGTGGTGAGGATGATCCAGTAGCCCTGGGTCGGGTGAATCAGGTGCACCATGCCATAGCCGATCGACAGCGCCAGAGGCAGGCGCAAGGCGTGGCGAAACAGCAACGAGGTCGGCGTCAGTTGCTGGCGCAGGCGGCTCCAGACGTCCTTGAAATTGCGCGGCGAGCGGTCGAGCAGGCTGCTGTCGCTGGCATCGGCAAGGTTGTCGGGGTTGCTGGCATCGCTGAGCAGGCGGTCGAGGGTCGCCAGGTTTGCCGCCAGCGCCCGCAGCGAACGCAGCAGGCCACGCCAGGCCGGGTTGCTCTGGATGCGCAGGTGTTCGAGCGAGGCGTGCAGGTCTTCCAGGGCCTGGGCGAAGCTGGTGTCGTAGGTGAACGGCTGGCGCAGCTGGATGGATTCGGACAACTGCTGGCACGCAACGCCCTGCTGGCGCAGCAGGCGCTGGCAGCGGAACAGCACGTCGCTGTGGAAAAAGGCTTCGGTCAGGGCGTTGTAGGGGTAGTGCGAAGAACTGGCACGCTCATGGATGTCCTGGGCCAGGAAGTACAGCTTCAGGTAGCGGCTGACCTTCGAGCCAGGCCGGCCATTGCCGACCCGGTGCAGGATGATCTCCTTGGCCGCATTCAGTGCGGCCACCACCCGGCCGTTCTGCTGCGCCAGTTCCAGGCGCCGGGCTTCGACATCCAGCTGGCGGATCGGCTCGAACAGGGTGGCCTTGAGCTTGAGGTAGCGACCCAGCTCGCGGAACAGCCGGGCCAGGCTCTGCTGCACCGGCTGGTTGGAAAACAGCGCCTGCCATAGCACTGAAAGCAGGCCGTACCAGGCGGCGCCGGCCACCAACAGCAACGGCTCGTGCCAGAAGTCAGTGACTTCGCCGCCGCGCTGGTCGACGCCGATCATGGTGTACACCGACAAAATCAGCGTCGCCGAGGCAATCGCGCCGTAGCGCTCGCCGAGCGCACCGAGCATGGTCAGGGCAAAGCTGGCCAGGGCCAGGGCGCAGCCGAAGATGATCGGGTAGGGGAACAGCAACTCCACCGACAGCGCGGCAACCGTGAAGCACACCAGGGTCACCGCCAGGGCATTCAGGCGCCCCTGCCAGCTGTCGTCGGTCTCGGCCAGGGCGCTGGCGATAATCCCCAGAAACAGCGGGATCAGCAGGCTCATCTCGTCCTTGTACCAGCACAGCAGCATGCTGCCGGTCAGGGCGATGAGAACGCGGATGGCGTAGCTGAACTTGTCCAGGGCCCAGAGGCGGCGCAACGATTGGCTGAACGAGGAAGATGACATGTCGGGTCGGCAGGCCTTGGGCGATGATCGAAATTGAGCCAGTCAGATGGCAGCGGTGTTACCGCCGCCATCTGACCAGCAAAATTTGTTCCTTGATGCGCTGATTCTACCGCGAAGGTTAGACGAACTGCGCGGCCGCGTACGCCGAGGCCCAGGCCCACTGGAAGTTGAAGCCGCCCAGGTGGCCGCTGACGTCGAGCACTTCACCGATGAAGTACAACCCCGGGCTTTTCAGCGACTCCATGGTTTTCGACGAAACCTCGCGGGTATCGACGCCGCCCAGGGTTACCTCGGCGGTGCGGTAGCCCTCGGTACCGGCCGGCACCACCTGCCAGGCCCCGAGCTTGTCGCTGACCTGGGCCAGTTCCGCCGGGGTGTACTGCTTCATCGGTTTGGAGACGAACCAGTGCTCGGCCAGCAGGTTGGCCATCTTCTTGGTGAAGATCTCGCCGAGCAGGGTCTTGAGCTCGCTGTTGGGGCGCTCGGCTTGCTGCTGTTGCAGCCAGCTCAGGGCGTCGTGCTCGGGCAGCAGGTTGATCTCAACCGTGTCGCCGGCCTGCCAGAACGAAGAAATCTGCAGGATCGCCGGGCCGCTCAGGCCGCGGTGGGTAAACAGCAGGTTTTCGCGGAAGCTGCTGGCGTTGCAGCTGGCCACGCAATCCACCGAGGTGCCCGACAGTTCAGTGCAGATCGCCTTGAGCTGCGGCTCGGTGATGGTGAACGGCACAAGGCCTGCACGGGTCGGCAGCAGGGTGTGACCGAACTGGCGGGCCACCTGGTAGCCGAAGCCGGTGGCGCCCAGGGTCGGGATCGACAGGCCGCCGGTGGCGATGACCAGCGACTGGCACTGGAACTGGCCGGCGCTGGTTTCCAGCAGGTAGCCGCTGTCGAGTTTTTCGATCTGCTCGATGCGGGTGTCCATGCGCAGCTCGGCGCCAGCGTTGTCGCACTCGTCCAGAAGCATGCCGAGGATGTCGCTGGACTTGTTATCGCAGAACAGCTGACCGAGCTTTTTCTCGTGGTAGGGCACGCCGTGCTTGCCGACCATCTCGATGAAGTCCCACTGGGTGTAGCGGGCCAGGGCCGATTTGCAGAAGTGCGGGTTGTGCGAGAGGAAATTGCTCGGCTCGGTGTACATGTTGGTGAAGTTGCAGCGGCCACCGCCGGACATGAGGATCTTCTTGCCCGGTTTGTTGGCGTGGTCGAGCAGCAGCACCTGACGGCCGCGTTTGGCGGCGCTCAGGGCGCACATCAGGCCGGCGGCGCCAGCGCCGATGATGATCACTTCGGTGGAACGCACTGCAAAATCCTCGAGAATTCGGTGGTGAAGCGATCGCGGGGCAAGCCCGCTCCTACAGGGAGGGTGTGTAGGAGCGGGCTTGCCCCGCGAAAAAAGTAATCAGACGATCCGCACCCGCAACGAGCGGCCCTTGATCTTGCCGCTGTTGAGTCGCTGCAGCGCCTGCTTGGCCACCGCGCGTTCGACGGCGACGAAGGCCTGGAAGTCGAAGATGGCAATTTTGCCGACCTGGGTGCCCGGCAGTCCGGCATCGCCGGTCAGGGCGCCAAGAATGTCGCCAGGGCGCAGCTTGTCCTTGCGCCCGGCAGCGATGCACAGGGTGCTCATGGTCGGCAGCAGCGGTGCACCATTCTGGGCCTTGAGGCTGTCCAGCTGTTCCCAGCGCAGGGCGGCCTTCTGCATGTCTTCGATGGCCTGGGCGCGATGGCCTTCGGCCGGGGCCACCAGGCTCACCGCCAGGCCTTTCTCGCCGGCACGGCCGGTACGGCCGACGCGGTGCACGTGGATCTCGGCATCGCGGGCCAGCTCGACGTTGATGACCATGTCCAGGGCGTCGATATCCAGGCCGCGGGCGGCGACATCGGTGGCTACCAGCACCGACAGGCTGCGGTTGGCGAACAGGGTCAGGACCTGGTCGCGGTCACGCTGCTCCAGGTCGCCATGCAGGGCCTGGGCGGCAATGCCCTTGGCCTGCAGGTGCTCGACCAGCTCCTGGCACTGCTGCTTGGTGAAGCAGAACGCTACGCACGACTGCGGGCGGAAGTGCCCGAGCAGCTTGCTCACCGCGTCCATGCGCTGTTCCGGGGTGATCTCGTAGAAGCGCTGCTCGATCTGGCTGTCGGCGTGCTGCGACTCGACCTTGACGGTTTGCGGGTCGCGCATGAACGCCGAGGCCAGTTGCTTGATGCCGGCCGGGTAGGTGGCGGAGAACAGCAGGGTCTGGCGGCGCTTCGGGGTCTGGCCGATGATGTCGGCGATGGCGTCGTAGAAGCCCATGTCGAGCATCCGGTCGGCTTCATCGAGCACCAGGGTGTTGAGGCCATCGAGCACCAGGGTGCCTTTGCTCAGGTGCTGCTGCACGCGGCCCGGGGTGCCAACGATGATGTGCGCGCCGTGCTCCAGCGAAGCGATCTGCGGGCCCAGGGAAACGCCACCGCAGAGGGTCAGGATCTTGATGTTGTCTTCGCTGCGGGCCAGGCGGCGCAGCTCTTTGGCCACCTGGTCGGCCAGCTCGCGGGTCGGGCACAACACCAGCGCCTGGCACCCGAAGTAACGCGGGTTGAGCGGGTTGAGCAGGCCGATGCCGAAGGCGGCGGTCTTGCCGCTGCCGGTCTTGGCCTGGGCGATCAGGTCCATGCCCTTGAGCATCACCGGCAGGCTCTGGGCCTGGATCGGGGTCATCTGGGCGTAGCCGAGGGCGTCCAGGTTGGCCAGCATGGCGGCGGACAGCGGCAAAGTGGCGAAGGCGGTGGCAATGGTGGTCACGAGACTGGCCTGCAAAACAAAATGTCGCGCAGTGTACCAGCCTCATGGCCTTTAGCCCTAAGGCTCGATCTCCGGTTCCGGACGAGGGGCACGCCTTCCGTCTGCCCTGGACAACTGCATGAAGATCGCCGCCGCCAGCATGGCCATCAGGCCGATGGTCACAAAGGTCAGCTGGAACGCCCCGAGGGTGCTCTCGACGCCTTCGACACTGCCCGCTGCGGTAAAACCGCCAAGCAGGGCGCCGGCACAGGCCACACCGAGGCTCAGCGACAATTGCGCGACCACCGACAGCAGGCTGTTGCCGCTGCTGGCGCTGTTGTCGTCGAGATCGATCAGGGTCACGGTGTTCATCGCTGTGAACTGCATCGAGTTGACCGCGCCGAGCAAGCCCAGTTGCAACAGCAACAGGGCGTAGGGCGTCTGTTCGTCGACCAGGCCCAGGCTTGCCAGCAGCAGGCCCAGCAGCAGGGTATTGCCGGTGAGAATATTGCGATAGCCGAAGCGCTCGATCAGCGGCCGGGCAATCGACTTGGCGACCATCGCCGCCGCAGCCAGGGGGATCATGCTCATGCCGGCCTGGGACGGTGAGTAACCCAGCGCCACTTGCAGCAACAGCGGCACCAGGAACGGCAGGGCGCCGCTGCCCAGGCGGGCAAACAGGTTGCCGAGGATACCCACTGAAAAGGTCCGGGTGCGGAACAGTTTTGGCGAAAACAGCGGGTTGTCGACGCTGCCGGCGCGCAGCCAGTAGGCGGCCAGGCAGGCCATGCCGGCAAACAGCAGCAGCATTACCCGCAGGTGCGGCAGGTGCAGCTCGCCCAGGCCTTCCATGGCAATGGTGATCAACACCATCGCCGCGCCGAACAGCACGAAGCCGATGCCGTCGAAGCGGGTACGCTCCGAGCCGCGCAGGTCGGGGATGAACTTCCATACTGCGTAACAGCCGATGGCACCAACCGGCAGGTTGAGCAGGAAAATCCAGTGCCAGCTGAGAATTTCCACCAGCCAGCCGCCCATGGTCGGGCCCAGCAACGGCCCGAGCAGGCCGGGGATGGTGATGAAGCTCATGATCCGCACCAGCTCCGAGCGCGGATAGGCACGCAGTACCACCAGACGCCCGACCGGCAGCATCAAGGCACCGCCCAGGCCCTGGATCACCCGTGCCGCTACCAGCATGCCGAGGCTGCTGGCCAGGGCGCAGAGCAGCGAACCAAGGCTGAACAGGAGGATGGCGCCGAAGAAGATGCGCTTGGTGCCAAAGCGGTCGGCAATCCAGCCCGAGGCCGGGATCAGCAGGGCCACGGTGAGCATGTAGGCGATGATCACCGACTGCATGCGCAGCGGGTCTTCGGCCAGGTCGCGGGCCATGGCCGGCAGGGCGGTGTTGAGGATGGTGCCGTCGAGCGACTGCATGAAAAAGGCGATGGCCACGACCCAGGGAATCCAGCGGGCGGTGGTCGGGTCCAGCGGGGCGCGGTTGGGCATGGGCATCTCTACAAGGTCGAGGGCCTCATCGCCGGCAAGCCGGCTCCCACAGGGACAAGTTCACACAGACCCTTGTGGGAGCTGGCTTGCCAGCGATCGGGGTTATCACAACGTCAACGTCAGGCGTTGGACCAAAGCTCCCGGCAAATGGCTCGAACTGGTCTGGCGCTGACCGTAGGTACTGGTCGACAGAATCAGCTCGCGTTCGGTCGTCAATGCCTCCAGTTGCGAACCCAGCAAACTGTAGACGCTGTCGTCAAAGCGCATGGTGCTCACCGGTGCCTGGATCTCGCCGTTCTCGACCCAGAAGGTGGCGAAGCGGGTCAGGCCGGTCATGCGCGCAGCGGGCAGGTCCGAGTAGTTCAGGTACCAGAGGTTGCTGATGTACAGGCCGGTGCCCAGGCGGGCGAGGACTTCGCTCTGCGCAAGCTCGCCGCCGGCCATGCTCAGCGCGCATGGCGACTCGTAGCTATCGGCACCGTTAGCCGCCAGTTCGAACTCGGCGGCGCTACGGGCGCAGATCAGCCGATCGTGGGCCCGGCCCTGGTCAATCAGGCGCAGGTCGCTGCGCACCAGGCCTTCGTCCGAGAACGACGGGCTCAGCGAACCGCTGACTTGTTCGCTAATGTGGACCATCGGGCTGAGGCTGGCATCGGTGCTGTACAGGCGTTGCAGCGGGCTGTTCTTGGTGGCGATGGCCTGGGCCGAGAAGCCGCCCCAGCAGAGCATGCCCATGATCTCGTCCAGCGCTGCCGGTGCCAGGTAGGCGCGGTATTGGCCGGGGGCGAGTTTTTTCAGCGGGCGGCCGAGGTAGTCGAGCTGTTCGCGGGCCTGCTGCAGGCGCAGGGCGAAGGCTTCGCCGTCCCAGGTCTGGCCGGCATAGTTGGCTTTGACCGCCTCGCCGTTGCTGTGGAACAGGCTCCAGTCGAAGTTGAAACTGTTGGCCTGGTGCCAGCCAAAGGCCCCGAACGAGCTGGCAAAACCCCGGCAGATCGGGCCCGCGGCGTAGATGCCAACCAGGTCCAGATCTCCCGCGCCTTGCTCGATCTGCGCCAGCACCGCAGCGCTGTCTGGCAGCGCTTGATCCTGCACGCTATGGCTGTGCCAGGCGCTGTCATTGAGTTGCAGGTAAGGGTCGGGCTCAAGCAGCGGCAGGGTCTGGCGCAGTTGCTCCAGGGCTTGTTGCAGGCGCAGCTGATCGACTTCGGCATCGTTGCCGAGGGTGAACTGCAGCTCGGCCTGGCGCCCGTCGGCGACCAGCTTGAGCACGCAACTGGCCTGTTGCACTTCGCCGGCCTGGCGCACCCTGGCGTGGTTGAAGCGGATGAACTGCGAGTGCTCGCCGCTGTAGCTCAAGGTGAAATGCTCTGGCGCGCACACCGCGTCGCGCAGGCTGGCGACCAGGTGCTGGAAACTTTGCAGTGGGGTGGCAGCCATCAGGCGTCTCCTCCGAATACGTCGATCTGGCTGAATACGCAGGCGGGGGAGGCGTGGCCCACGCGTACCACCTGGTTCGGCTCGCCCTTGCCGCAGTTTGGCGTGCCCAGTACCTGCAAGGTGCTGGCGTCACCGACGGCGCTGAGATTGCCCCAGAACCGGGCGGAGATGCCGCGGTAGTTGGGGTTCTTGACCACGCCCTTGAGCTCGCCGTTTTCGATCAGTTGGCCCCATTCGCAGCCGAACTGGAACTTGTTGCGCGCATCATCAATCGACCACGAGCGGTTGGTGCGCATCAGGATGCCCTGCTCGATACCGCCGATCAGTTGCGCCAGGGTCTTGTCCCCCGGCTCGATGTTGAGGTTGGCCATGCGGTCGATCGGTGCGCGGTTCCAGCCGCAGGCGCGGCTGTTGGCCACCCCTTCAAGACCGGAACGGAACTGCGACAGGGCACCACCGAGCGGGCGAATCAGCAAACCGTCCTTGATCAGGAACTGCTTGTGCGCAGCGCTGCCGTCATCGTCGTGGCTGTAGCTGGCAAGCTCTTCGCGGATCGACGGGTCGAAGGTTACGTTGAGCAATTTCGAGCCGTACTGCAGGCTGCCGAAGTCGCTGGCTTTGACAAAGCTGGTGCCGGCGTAATTACGCTCGTCGCCGAGGATGCGGTCCATTTCCAGCGGGTGGCCGATCGATTCGTGGATCTGCAGCATCATCTGGTCGGGCATCAACAGCAGGTCGCGCACACCACTGGGGGTGTTCGGCGCCAGCAGCAGTTGCAGGGCCTGCTCGGCGACTTTGGCCCCGGCACCCACCAGGCCGCAACGCTCGATCACATCGAGGCCGCCCTGCTGGCCGAAGTTTTCCCGGCCCAGGGTGCGGGTCTGGCTGTCCTGGCCGTCGAAGGCGGTGGTGCTGAAACCCGGGTAGATAAAGCGCTGGGCCTGGCGCAGTTCGGCGCCGGCGGTGTTCAGGTAGATCTGCTCGATAGTGCTGATGCCCAGGCTTGCCTGCCAGTTCACCAGGCGGCTGTCGTCCGGCACGCTGGCAGATTCCTGGGCAAGCAGGGCGTAGCAGTCGGCCAGGGACGGGAAGGCTTGCTCAAGGTTGGGCGAGCAGTAATCGGCGCGGCCTGTGGCCAGCGGTTGCTCGCGCAGGTCGAGCAGGGCACGCCCGGCTATTTGCCGGGCCAGCGCTTCGGCCTGCTCCAGGGCACGCTGCAAGCCGGCTTGCGAGAGGTCGGCGGTGGCGGCGTAGGTTTCCACGCCATTGACGCGCACGGTGAGCATCGCGCCTTCGTCGCGGCTGAGAAACGGCGGCTCGGCGATATTCTTGCGCACCGACAGGTGTTGCTGACTTTGTTGCACATAACGCAGGGAGAAAAATTCGCCACTGCTGCGCAGGGCGGCGAAGCGCTGGCGCAGCAATGCGGTCAACTCGAACATGCGGGAACCTCCGTGTGCGCGGTGGTTCCCCCTCAGAACCACTCATCGTGCATGCTCAGGCAGGTATCGTCACGGGCCGCGAGCAATGCCAGCTCATTATGGCAGCCCGGCACTTCCCAGGTCAGGAAATAACGCGCGGCCTGCAATTTGCCCAGGTAGAAGTCGCGATCGGCCGGGTTGCCCCGGGCCAGGCCTTGTTCGGCGTGGATTGCCTGCTCCAGCCAGCGCCAGCCGATCACGCAGTGACCGAAAGCCTTTAGATACAGCGCCGAGTTGGCCAGGGCGGCATTGACCTGGCCCTGGGCCAGATCGCCGAGCAGGCCGAGGGTCACTTCCTGCAGGCGATTGAGCAACTGCTCCAGCGGTACCCGCAGACGATCCAGGCTGCTGTGCGGATGGGCTCTCTCGCAGGTGCTGGCGATCAGGCGGACCAGTTGCTTGAGCCCGGCACCACCGTTCTGCGCCAGCTTGCGCCCGAGCAGGTCCAGCGACTGGATGCCGTGGGTGCCTTCGTGAATCGGATTCAGGCGGTTGTCGCGGTAGTACTGTTCGACCGGGTACTCGCGGGTGTAGCCATGACCGCCGAGAATCTGGATGGCCAGCTCGTTGGCCTTGAGGCAAAACTCCGAAGGCCAGGACTTGACGATCGGCGTCAGCAGGTCGAGCAGTTCATGGGCCTGCTGGCGAACCGTATCGCTTTCGCCGCTCTGGGTGTCATCGAACAGCCGCGCGGCGTACAGGCCCAGGTCGAAGGCGCCTTCGACGTAGGCCTTCTGGGTCAGCAGCATGCGCTTGACGTCGCTGTGATTGATGATCGGCACGGCAGCGGTGGCCGGATCCTTGTTGTCTGGCAGGCGCCCTTGCGGACGCTGGCGGGCGTACTCCAGCGAGTACAGATAGCCGGCATAACCCAGCATCACCGCGCCCATGCCGACGCCGATACGCGCCTCGTTCATCATCTGGAACATGCAGGCCAGGCCCTGGTGTGGCTTGCCCACCAGGTAGCCGACGCACTGGCCGTTGTCGCCGAAGTTCAGCGCCGTCGAGGTGGTGCCGCGCCAGCCCATCTTGTGGAACAACCCGGCCAGCAACACATCGTTGCGCGGGCCGAGGCTGCCGTCGGCGTTGACCATGAACTTGGGCACGATAAACAGCGAAATGCCCTTCACCCCGGGCGGCGCATCGGGCAGCTTGGCCAGGACCATATGCACGATGTTTTCCGACAACGGATGGTCGCCGCCGGAAATGAATATCTTGTTGCCGCGCAGCCGATAGCTGCCATCGCCGGCTGGCTCGGCGCGGCTGCGAATATCGGCCAGGGACGAGCCAGCGTGCGGCTCGGTCAAGGCCATGGTGCCGAAGAAGCGGCCTTCGATCATCGGTTGCAGGAACAGGCGCTTCTGCTCGTCGCTGCCAAAGCTTTCAATCAGGTTGGCGGCGCCCATGGTCAGGAACGGGTACGCCGTGGTCCCGGCGTTGGCCGCCTGGAAGTGGGCGAAACAGGCTTGCGAGAGCAAGGTCGGCAACTGCATGCCACCGGCTTCGAAGTCGCGGCTGGCGTTGAGAAAGCCGGCTTCAAGGAAGGCATCGACCGCAGGCTTGACCTCGGGGATCAACAGCGCCTCGCCATTTTCATAGCGTGGCTCGTGCTCATCGCCCTTGCGATTATGCGGGGCGAAATACTTCTCGGCGATGGTCCGCGCAGTGCTCAGAGCGGCATCGAAGGTTTCGCGGTTGTGCTCGGCAAAGCGCGGGCGTTGGGTCAGGGCCTCGGCATCGAGCACTTCGTAGAGTTCGAAGGCCAGGTTGCGGGCGCTGAGCAGGGTCTCGGACATGGCGGCGTTCCTGTCTGGGGATGGGCCGAGTCTAGGTAGTGACGATGCTACTGCACAGTGAAATAGATACGGGTGATGGCAAGGCACAAGGCGTTTAGGAATGTTCGTACCCTTGCTTCGGAGCCAGAGGGCAGATCTGTGATGCACGAGCAGGCTTAGATAGTCGGCCCATTACCGAAGGCCGTAGCCATGACCACTAACAGCACCGCTTCGATGAGCCCTGATCTCTCTGATGCCACAGGCAGGGGGCCAATGTTCTTCGTCGTATCGATCAGAAAGTTGATCGTGATGAACCTGTTCACCTTTGGTTTTTATTGGCTTTTTTGCCATTACCAAAGCTGGGCGCTCTACCGGCGGGAAACCGGGGAGCGAGTGTTGCCGCTGGTAAGAAGCATCTTCGGCATTCTGTTTCTTTACAGCCTGCTGAGCAGGGTCGATCGGCAATTACACCTGTCTGGTCGTAGCTACAGGTGGTCACCGTTCTGGTTGGTATGCGCCTTGATCCTGCTGACAGCGCTCTCGTTGTGGGCAAACCAGATGATGGAGCTGGCGCCGCTGCCGTTGTTGAGTGCGGTATTGGCTATGGATGTCGTGATTCTTTGGGTAATGGCCAGGATTCAGGGGGCGATAAACACCTGCGTAGGCGACCCGAAAGGCCAGTCTAATTCCCGCTTGTCACTCCTGAATTGGGCCTGGATGTCGGTCGGGATTCTGGTTTGGATAGTGCTGGTGTCTTTTCTCGTGGTTTTGCTGGCAGGTTTTTTCATCGGGATCTTTGTTGATGTCTGAGGCCTTCAGTCGTCAGCCTATGAATCAGCTCCCACGTATGACCCGGTTTTGGTGGGGTGGGATGGATGCATTTTTTATAGTCTTTTATGTCCAGGGTAGTTTTCGTGGCGGTCAGATCCCCTGGTTTTCGTCATTGCTTCCGAGGTCGTGAAGGCGGGTAGCCTGGGGTGGCTGGTGCGTCATCAACGTGCGAAGTTTCTGGGCTAGAAAGCATCGCGGGTCAAGCCCGCTCCTACGCTGTAGGAGCGGGCTTGACCCGCGATAGAGGCGCTGCTGGCTATCAGCCGATAGTCATCAGGCTCGCGTTACCACCGGCAGCAGCAGTGTTGACGCTCAGTGCGCGCTCGATTACCAGGCGCTCCAGGGCAATCGCGGTTTCACCCGACGACAGGCCGTGAACACCGACGATGGCACCGGCGCGCTTGGCCACCTGCTCGCACACGGCGCGCAGTTGGTCGGAGTCGCCATGGTGGAGGACGGCGTCGAATACCACGTCATCCTTGTTCCAGTCGGTCACCAGCTGGATGCGCGCTTGCACTTCCTTCGGCAGGCGATTGCGCAGGGTCTTGCTCAGCTCGCCTTCCGGCCACACCGCCGAGCTGCCCACGGCCAGTACCGCCGCCAGTTGGGTCAGCAGGTCAGCTTCGACCTCGGCCAGGCACAGCACGTGCTCGCGCGGCAGGATGGTGTAGCTGTTGCGCTCGCCGGTCGGGCCCGCCAGCAGGCGGCTGATACCGCTTTGCGATTGCTGGGCGAACTGCTCGCACAGGCCGCTCAGGTCGTTCAGCTGATTGCTCGCCGCCCAGGCTTTGAGGGCTTGCAGCGGTTTGCTCAGGCTGTCGCGCAGGCGGGTGTCCGGGGCGTTTTCGCCGTCGGTGCGCTGGAACGACTGCTCGATGGCGCCCGCCGGGCGGGTCGACAGCAGGCGGTACAGGTACAGCGGGCCACCGGCTTTCGGGCCGGTACCGGACAGGCCTTCACCGCCGAATGGCTGCACGCCGACCACGGCGCCGACGATGTTGCGGTTGACGTAGACGTTACCGGCATTGACGTTGTCGATGACCTTGGCAATGGTTTCGTCGATCCGGGTGTGGACACCCAGGGTCAGGCCGTAGCCGGAGGCGTTGATCTGCTCGATCAACTGGTCGAGGTTCTTGCGGTTGTAGCGCACCACGTGCAGGACCGGGCCGAAGATCTCGCGCTGCAGTTCGTCGAAGCTTTCCAGTTCGATCAAGGTTGGCATCACGAAAGTGCCGCGCTTGATCTCTTCACCATCGGCGATTGCCATCTGGTACACGGTACGGCCTTTGTCGCGCATACCCTGGATGTGTTTCTCGATACCGGCCTTGGCTTCGGCGTCGATCACTGGGCCAATGTCCACGGCCAGGCGTTCAGGGTTGCCCAGGCGGCTTTCTGCCATGGCGCCCTTGAGCATTTCGATGACGCGGTCGGCAGAATCTTCCTGCAGGCACAGTACGCGCAGGGCCGAGCAACGCTGGCCAGCGCTGTCGAAGGCAGAAGATACGACGTCGATGACCACCTGTTCGGTGAGCGCCGAGGAGTCGACGATCATTGCGTTCTGGCCGCCGGTTTCGGCGATCAGCGGGATCGGACGGCCCTGGGCATCCAGGCGGCCGGCGATGTTGCGTTGCAGCAGGCGGGCGACTTCGGTAGAGCCGGTGAACATCACGCCTTTGACCCGATCGTCACCGACCAGGCGGGCGCCGACGGTTTCGCCGCGGCCCGGCAGCAGTTGCACTACGCCTTCGGGGATACCGGCTTCGAGCAGCAGGCGCACGGCCTGGGCGGCAACCAGCGGGGTCTGTTCGGCCGGCTTGGCCAGCACCGGGTTACCGGCGGCAAGGGCCGCGGCAACCTGGCCGCTGAAGATCGCCAGCGGGAAGTTCCATGGGCTGATGCACACTACCGGACCCAGCGGGCGGTGAGCGTCGTTGCTGAAATCGTTGCGCGCCTGGACGGCGTAGTAACGCAGGAAGTCGACGGCTTCACGCACTTCGGCGATGGCGTTGGCGAAGGTCTTGCCGGCTTCACGGGCGAGCAGGCCCATCAGCGGCTGGATCTCGGCTTCCATCAGGTCGGCGGCACGCTCCAGGATCGCGGCGCGTTCGGCCGGCGGGGTGGCCTGCCAGATCGGCGCGGCATTGAGCGCGCACTGGATGGCGTTGTCGACGTCAGTGACGTTGGCTTCCTGGACATGACCGACCACATCGCGCAGGTCAGCCGGGTTCAGCACCGGCGCAGCTGCTTCGTTGCTGGCGGCGCAACCGAGCATAGGCGCGGCTTTCCAGTCGTTGTGGGCGCTGGCCAGCAGAGCGCAGGACAGCGAAGCCAGGCGGTGTTCGTTGGCCAGGTCGATACCGGCGGAGTTGGCCCGCTCGGTGCCATACAGGTCACGCGGCAGCGGAATGCGCGGGTGCGGCAGGCCGGTATTGCCTTCCTGGGTAGCCATCTGTTCGATGGTGGCGACCGGGTCGGCAACCAGTTCCTGGATCGAGATCGACTGGTCGGCAATACGGTTGACGAACGAGGTGTTGGCGCCGTTTTCCAGCAGGCGGCGAACCAGGTAGGCCAGCAGGGTTTCGTGGGTGCCGACCGGGGCATACACGCGGCACGGACGGTTCAGCTTGCCATCGGCGACCTTGCCGACAACCTGCTCGTACAGTGGCTCACCCATACCGTGCAGGCACTGGAATTCGTACTGGCCCGGGTAATAGTTCTGGCCGGCGATATGGTAGATGGCCGACAGGGTGTGGGCGTTGTGGGTGGCGAACTGCGGGTAGATGACTTCCGGCACCGACAGCAGTTTGCGTGCACAAGCAATGTAGGAAACGTCGGTGTACACCTTGCGGGTATACACCGGGTAGCCTTCCAGGCCTTCGACCTGGGCGCGCTTGATCTCGCTGTCCCAGTAAGCACCTTTTACCAGGCGGATCATCAGGCGATGGCGGCTGCGGCGGGCCAGGTCAATGACATAGTCGATCACATACGGGCAGCGCTTCTGGTAAGCCTGGATGACGAAACCGACACCGTTCCAGCCGGTCAGTTGCGGCTCGAAGCACAGGCGCTCGAGCAGGTCCAGCGACAGCTCCAGGCGGTCGGCTTCCTCGGCGTCGATGTTCAGGCCGATGTCGTATTGCTTGGCCAGCAGGGTCAGCGACAGCAGGCGCGGGTACAGCTCGTCCATGACGCGCTCGTACTGGGCGCGGCTGTAGCGTGGGTGCAGGGCCGAGAGCTTGATCGAGATGCCCGGGCCTTCATAGATGCCGCGACCGTGGGAAGCCTTGCCGATCGAATGGATAGCCTGCTCGTAGGACGCCAGGTATTTCTGCGCGTCATGTTCGGTCAGCGCCGCTTCGCCGAGCATGTCGTAGGAATAACGGAAGCCTTTGGCTTCGAACTTGCTGGCGTTGGCCAGGGCTTCGGCGATGGTTTCGCCGGTCACGAACTGCTCGCCCATCAGGCGCATGGCCATGTCGACGCCCTTGCGGATCATCGGCTCGCCGCTCTTGCCGATGATGCGGCTGAGCGAAGAGGTGAGGCCGGATTCGTTGTGGGTCGAGACCAGTTTGCCGGTCAGTAGCAAGCCCCAGGTGGCGGCGTTGACGAACAGCGACGGGCTGTTGCCCAGGTGCGGCTGCCAGTTGCCGGTGCTGATCTTGTCGCGGATCAGGGCGTCGCGGGTGCCTTTGTCGGGGATGCGCAGCAGGGCTTCGGCCAGGCACATCAGCGCCACGCCTTCCTGCGACGACAGGGAGAATTCCTGCAGCAGGCCCTGAACGATGCCGGCACGGCCGCCAGCGCTCTTCTGGTTACGCAGTTTTTCGGCGATGCCGGCGGCCAGCTTGTTGGTGGCCTCGGCCATGGCGGCCGGCAGGCGCGCCTGTTCCAGCAGCATCGGTACCACTTCCGGCTCAGGGCGGCGGTAGGCGGCGGTGATGGCCGAGCGCAAGACCGGCTGCGGCAGGATGCTTTCGGCAAATTCGAGGAAGCACTGGTGGGCGTGGTCGGCCTGTACTTCGCCGGCATCGTCGGCATGAAGGCCGGGCTGACCGTTGAGTTCGGTCAGGGTGGCGCCACCCTCGAGCTTCTCCAGATAGTTGAAGATCGCTTGCTTGATCAACCAGTGCGGCGTGCGATCGATAGAGGTCGCAGCTGCTTTGAGTCGCTCACGGGTAGGGTCGTCGAGTTTGACCCCAAGGGTGGTCGTCGCCATTTCTTATCCTCATTATTGCCACAGGCTGTGGCTTAAGCTGGCGCCAAGATTAGCCGTGCGCGATTTTGGGTGCAACCTAGTGCAACCCAAAATATGCAGGAAAAAAGTGCTACTCGTCCGGAGGGTAAAACCACACAGCAAAAATGGCTGTTTGTGGTGCATTTTCTTCTGAAAACAGGTCTTCTTGCTCCAAAAGGGAGCAAAAACCCGCTGTTACGCAAAATTTCCGACGAGGTGCAACTTGATTGTAAAAACAGGTTGCACCCTCTTTGCGTTGTTGCATAGGATTCGCGGCCTGGGTGCAACCTCTTCGAGGCTGTCGCTACATAAAAACAAACGCCAGGGCGCAACAATGAGTGTAAGCAATCCAACCTTGATCACGTTCGTGATCTATATCGCGGCAATGGTGCTGATCGGCTTCATGGCCTATCGCTCTACCAACAACCTCTCTGACTACATTCTTGGCGGTCGCAGCCTCGGCAGCGTGGTTACCGCGCTTTCGGCCGGTGCCTCGGACATGAGTGGCTGGCTGTTGATGGGCCTGCCGGGCGCCATCTACATGTCGGGCCTGTCGGAAAGCTGGATCGCCATCGGCCTGATCATCGGTGCCTACCTGAACTGGCTGTTCGTCGCCGGCCGCCTGCGGGTGCAGACCGAGCACAACGGTGATGCGCTGACCCTGCCGGATTACTTCTCCAGCCGCTTCGAAGATAACAGCGGGCTGCTGCGGATCATCTCCGCCGTGGTGATCCTGGTGTTCTTCACCATCTATTGCGCTTCCGGCATCGTCGCCGGCGCCCGCCTGTTCGAAAGCACCTTCGGCATGTCCTACGAGACAGCGCTGTGGGCTGGTGCGGCGGCAACCATTGCCTACACCTTCGTGGGTGGCTTCCTGGCGGTGAGCTGGACCGATACCGTCCAGGCTACGCTGATGATCTTCGCCCTGATCCTGACCCCGGTGATCGTTCTGATCGCAACCGGTGGTTTCGATACCACCTTCGCGGCTATCGAGCTGAAGGACGCAGGCAACTTCGACATGCTCAAGGGCACTACCTTCATCGGCATCATTTCGCTGATGGGTTGGGGTCTGGGCTACTTCGGCCAGCCGCACATCCTGGCGCGCTTCATGGCCGCTGACTCGGTCAAGTCGATCGCCAAGGCCCGTCGCATCTCCATGACCTGGATGATCCTCTGCCTGGTCGGTACCTGCGCCGTTGGCTTCTTCGGTATCGCCTACTTCTCGGCGCACCCTGAAGTTGCTGGCCCGGTCACCGAGAACCACGAGCGTGTGTTCATCGAGCTGGCCAAGATCCTCTTCAACCCATGGATTGCCGGTGTCCTGCTGTCGGCCATCCTGGCGGCTGTCATGAGTACCCTGAGCTGCCAGCTGCTGGTGTGCTCCAGCGCCCTGACCGAAGACTTCTACAAGACCTTCCTGCGCAAGGGTGCCTCGCAGCTGGAGCTGGTCTGGGTCGGTCGCGCCATGGTGCTGCTGGTGGCCGTGGTCGCCATCCTGATCGCCTCCAATCCTGAGAACCGCGTGCTGGGCCTGGTCAGCTACGCCTGGGCCGGCTTCGGTGCTGCCTTCGGTCCGGTGGTACTGATCTCGGTACTGTGGAAAGGCATGACCCGTGACGGCGCACTGGCCGGTATCCTGGTCGGTGCGATCACCGTGGTGGTGTGGAAGCACTTCTCCATCTGGGGTCTGTACGAAATCATCCCGGGCTTCATCCTCGGCGCCCTGGCGATCTACTTCGTCAGCCGGGCCGGCAGCCCGTCGAAGGCGATGGTTTCGCGCTTCGAAGCCGCCGACGAGGCGTTCAAGGCCGGTCATTGATCGACTGTTGAGCTTCGCCTGACCACGGCCCGGCCTTCTTGTGGGAGCGGGCCTTGTCCCGCGATCGAGCGCGAAGCGGTCGCAATTCAGGTAGCAGCAGGTGGGCTGGCGGCATTGGTCTCATCGCGGGGCAAGCCCGCTCCCACTGGGCTTGACCCGCGATGGCTGACATCGCGGGTCAAGCCGCATCTGCGCATCGCCGCTCCCCCTGTTGTGCATGACAAGGTAAACTGCGCGGTCTTGCAGGAGTTGCCATGAACTATCGTCACGCCTTCCACGCCGGCAACCACGCCGACGTCTTCAAACACCTTGTGCTGACCCGCCTTATCGCCTTGATGTCGCGCAAGGAGCAGCCGTTTGCCTACCTCGACACCCACGCAGGCCTGGGTCTTTACGACCTGCAGGGCGATCAGGCGACACGTACCGGCGAGTGGCTGGAAGGTATCGGCCGCCTCTGGGGGCGCGACGACCTGCCGGAAATCACCGCGGACTACCTGCGCATCCTGCGTAAGATGAACCCCGACGGCGAGCTGCGCTATTACCCGGGTTCCCCGGAGCTGGCGCGGCGTCTGGCCCGCCAGCAGGATCGCGTGCTGCTCAACGAGAAGCACCCCGAAGACGGTCGCCTGCTCAAGGACAACATGAAGAAGGACCCGCGCGTTGCCGTGCACCTGGGCGAGGGTTGGCATGTGCCGCGGGCCTTGCTGCCGGTGCAGGAAAAACGTGCGGTGATGCTCATCGACCCGCCGTTCGAGCAGGCGGATGAGCTCAAGCGTTGCACCCAGGCGATGAAAGAGACCATCAGTCGTATGCGCCAGACTGTCGCGGCCATCTGGTACCCGATCAAGGACCAGCGCCAGCTGGTGCGCTTCTACCAGGACCTGACCAGCACCGGCGCGCCCAAGCTGCTGCGGGTCGAGCTGTACGTGCACCCTCAGGACAGTCCGCAGGGTCTCAACGGCTCGGGCCTGGCCATCGCCAACCCGCCATGGGGCCTGGAAGAAGAGCTGCGCACGCTGTTGCCATGGCTGTCGCAGGTGCTGGCGCAGACCCAGGGTAGCTGGCGGATGGATTGGCTGATCGCCGAATAAGCGCGGCAGGAGCGGTAGGCAATCAGACTTTGATTGCCCACAGTTACTGGCTAGGTGCTTTGAAGCGGGCCCGGATCAGGATGCTCGATGCTGCAGCGCTTGCCAGGAACAAGGCTCCGGGAAGTATTGTGGCGATAGACACGCTGCCATAGCTTGTCGTAACAAATAACCCAACTAATGAAGTCGCTATTGTCGGAAGGTTTGCCAGCAGGCTCACTGATCGGCTTATCACTTTGTGTCTTATCTTGTTGGCTAAAAAATTTGCAATGCTTGAGAGCGCGATGCTAGGTGCTCCGAGCATGGCGATAATAACCGTCCAGATTGCGGAGGCCGGCACCCCTCTGGTGTCGAGTGGATCGTCCGGGTTTTCAGGGATGCCTTGAACGGCCAATGTAAGGCTGATCCATGCTAGTGTCAGAAGTAATGAGGGTAGAAGTAGAGTTGCCGTCGTTATAAGGGTTGGCGCTTTCATGGGGTCGTTGAATAGTTGATTGGCAATGAGCCCGGCATTTCAATTTCGTAGCTCACTGCATTGGTGACTTTGAACATGCTTCTCAATGCCGTAGTAGCTGATTCGTCGAGAGGTATTCTGTGATCGCTTGCTTCTGCATCGTATAGATCGTTGTACGCTTTTGCCTGTCCCGAGAAGCTGACGTTTCCCTCGCTGTCTCGAGTTATTGTGCCAATAATTCGTAATGTTATATTGCCGAGATAGGTCCTAGCTACGAACGAGTCTTGGCCTGTGTAATACGGTACATTGATGTCAATTTGTGTTGAGCCAATTTCTGCAGCCTCGATTAGACTCTTGAGTTCTGGGATTTTTTCGACGCTGGGAGAGATTCCGATGTCTTTCAGAGAGACTGTGGCTTTTGCCCCTTTGCCATAGATGGCATGCGCGATGGCTTTTGTGGCGGTAAAAATTCCTCCGGAAAATTGCACTTCGGTTGTCAGGGATGGTGATTTGTCTGCTCCGTAAGTATTGGCCCTGATGCGCCCCTTATGCCATGCCACTTTGTTTTCTAGTGTCGGGTCGAGCGCTTTTAGTTGGTCGGCGGGGTGGGCGCAAATAAGATCCAGGGTCATTAGGCCGGGGGAGAAGGGAGGCTTGTTGTATTGCGCTCTTTTTAGGTCGAGGCAAAGCATTGACCACCAATTGCCAGATAGATAAGCCTCGTTTCGCTGGCTCCACATTCTGGCAATAACCAGGGGGTGCCCTGGCGGTGTTTGTCCGCCTTTTGAAGTAGGGGTTCCATAGTCATCTGGGTAAACAATTGTGGGTGCAAGTTCAATTTGCATGTGTGTGCCCTTGTTTGTTGATGGTCGTCTGGTGTTGACTATCTAATTCTTATCGGGCTTTTGTGTATATATAGAAACTTCTCACGGCAATGTAAGTTGTTTCTTTTTCTTTTTCTTTTTCTTTTTCTTTTCGCTGAAGTCGTATGAGTGCATGCCGTTGTGGGGCTTTCGTTCGGGCAATGACCGCGCGGTGCCTTCATTCATCACCTGCGATCTGTCCAATTCCACCCGGTGCCGCGTTGCAGGTGAATGCGCTATAATCCCGCCCTTTCGCTGCCATCCGCCCTCCGGGCCGAGGCGCACTTTTACAGATTGAAGAGGCTAGACCCTTGGCATTGACGATTCTTGGCCTGTCCGGCGCCCTTAGTCATGACCCTTCCGCGGCCCTGTACATCGACGGCAAGCTGATTGCCGCCGCTGAAGAAGAGCGCTTCGTGCGCGATAAACATGCAAAGAACCGCATGCCCTACGAATCGGCGAAGTTCTGCCTGGAACAGGCCGGTATCAAGCCGTCCGACGTTGATGTGGTGGCGATTCCGTTCGCCCCGATCAGCCTGTTCGGCGAGGCTCGCTGGCACTACGCCAAGCGTTACTGGTACGCCCCGGACCGCGCCCTTGACGCGATCCTGATGGGCAACCGTCGCTACAAGCGCTACCGCAAGAAGATCGTCTGGTGCCTGGAGCAACTGGGCTTCGACCCGAAAAAGGTCAAGATCGAGCCGGTCGAGCACCACCTGGCCCACGCCTCCAGTGCCTACCACTGCTCCGGTTTCAAAGAGAAAACCGCGATCCTCGGTATCGACGGTAAGGGCGAATACGCCACGACCTTCTTTGGCTACGGCGAAAACGGCAAGATCCACAAGATCAAGGAATTCTTCGATCCGGACTCCCTCGGTGGCCTGTACGGCGCGATCACCGAGTTCCTCGGTTTCGAAATGCTCGATGGCGAGTTCAAGGTCATGGGCATGGCGCCTTACGGCGACGCCAGCAAGTACGATTTCTCGCGCCTGGCCTCGTTCGAAAACGGCGAGCTGGTGATCAACACCGACTACGCCAATGTCATCGGCCTGCGTCGTTATAAAGAGAAGGGCAAGGGTTTCTACTTCTCGCCAAAACTGATCGAGTGGCTGGGCCCGAAACGCGAAGGCGACATCGCCGACGAGCCGTACATCCACTACGCCGCGAGCATGCAGGCGCTGTTTGAGAAGCTCGCCCTGCAGATGATCGACCACTACCTGGGCGACATCCTCAAGGAGACCGGCAAACTGGCCTTCGCTGGCGGCTGCGCGCTGAACGTCAAGCTCAACCAGAAGATCATTGCCCGCCCTGACCTCAAGGAACTGTTCGTCCAGCCGGCTTCCGGCGACGCCGGCACCGCGGTCGGAGCTGCTGCTTATGTGTCCCACGCCCGTGGTGTACCGGTCGAGAAGATGGAGCACGTCTACCTCGGCCCTGCGTACTCCAACGAAGACGTGATCGCCGCCTGTGCCCGTCATCCGAGCCAGCCAAAATGGCGCAAGCTGGAGAACATGCCCGAGCAGATCGCCAAGATCATGGTCGACGGCAACCCGGTGGCCTGGTTCCAGGGCCGCATGGAGTTCGGCCCGCGTGCCCTCGGCGGTCGTTCGATCATCGGTTGCCCGAGCGTGGAAGGCGTTGCCGACCGCATCAACCACCAGATCAAGTTCCGCGAGCGCTGGAGGCCTTTCTGCCCGTCGATGCTCGACACCGTCGCGCCGCAGATGATCAAGATCGATCACCCGGCGCCGTTCATGACCTTCACCTTCGAAGTGGCTGAAGAGTGGAAGACCCGCGTGCCGGAAGTCGTCCACGAAGACGGCACCTCGCGCGCCCAGGTGCTCAAGCGCGAGTACAACCCGCGCTACTACGACATGATGAAGGCGCTGGAGACCCTGACCGGCAACGGCGTGTCGCTGAATACTTCGCTCAACCGTCGTGGCGAGCCGATGATCTGCTCGCCGACCGATGCGCTGAACATGTTCTTCGGCTCGGACCTGCAGTACCTGATCATGGAAGACATCCTGGTGGTCAAGGACGGCGCGGACACTTATGACGTCCAGGGCTGAAAAACGCGTCCTGCAGTTCTGTCATGGTTATGACGGTCCGTTCCTGGACTGTGCGCGCCAGTACGCCAGCCTGTTCGACGGTAGCGGCTACAAGGTCACGACGGTGTTCCTGACCGGCGCTGCCGACCCTCAGGTCGCGGCCGGCTGCGCCTCGGACGAGGTGATCTTCCTCGAGTTCAGCTCCAAGGCCATTCGTGGCCTGAAGCTGGGGGCGATCCGCGCCTTGCGGCGGATCGTCGCCAGCCGCCAGTTCAGCTTCTGCATCGCGCACCGCTTCAAGCCGATCTATATCGCCTTGCTCGGCAGCAACTTGCCAGTGATCGGCGTGCACCACGCCTTCGGTGACTACCTGCGCCGCAGCCGCCAGCTGTTTGCCAACCTGTTCAGCAAACGCCTGAGCCTGCTCGGTGTTTCTGACGCAGTGCGCGACGACATGCGCAAATGCCTGCGCAAGTGGCCGGCCGAGCGTATCCAGACCCTCTACAACCGCATCGACATCGAGGCGCTGCAGGCCAGCCAGGTGCCCGCCGCGCAGGCGCGCGAGGCGTTGGGCCTGGACCCGCAAGCGTGGATCGTCGGCAACGTCGGCCGCCTGCATCCAGACAAAGACCAGGCCACCTTGCTGCGTGGTTTTGCCCAGGCCTTGCCGCAACTGCCGGCCGGCGCTCGCCTGGCCATTCTTGGCAAGGGTCGCCTGGAGCAGCAACTCAAAGAGCAGGCCGCCGAACTGGGAATCGCCGCGCACGTGGACTTTCTCGGTCAGGTGCCTGACGCTCGTCGCTACTTTCGTGCTTTTGACGCCTTCGCCTTGAGCTCCGACCATGAGCCGTTCGGCATGGTCCTGCTCGAAGCCATGGTCGCCGGCGTGCCGCTACTGGCTACGGCCTGCGGCGGTGCGGTCGAGGTGGTCGAGGGTGTCGGCATCCTCTTCCCGCTGGGCGACGCCGAGCGTCTTGGGCAAGGTTTGCAGCACCTGGCCGCACTGGATGCCGGGCAGCGCCAGGAGTGCGCCGGGCGCATGCTTGAGCGTTTGCGTGAGCGCTTCTCCGATGCCGCAGTGCGCGAGTCCTTCTGGCAACTGCCGCACGTTCGTGCCCTGACAGCGGAGGCCTGATGCTCAACCATATTCAGGGCTGGCGCGAGCGCGGCTGGACGCAGATCGATGCGCCAACCTACGCCCTGGCCTGGGAAAAGTTTGGCGGCAGTGTCGCCACCCATCCACTGGTTGTTGAACAGCTGGCTGACCTGGCGCAGATCCCGGTGCGTTACCTGGGCTGGGAGCAAAACGGCGAGCTCAAGGCTGCGATTCCCACCTGGGGTCGCTACCTGGCGCTGTCCAAGGATGTGCTTAAGCGTCAGGGCAAAAAAGGCCTGTACGACCTGGGCAATGCCGAGCTGATCCTGCCCGCCGCTGCCGATGCCCAGGCGCCGCTGCGTCATGCCGGGCGTTATCTGTCCGAGCTCAACCAGGGCCGTTTTGCCAACCTCAAGGCGCAGGCCGAATCGCTGGCCATGGCGCGTACGCCGGAAGACCTGTCGAAGAAGTTTCGCTACAACCAGCGCCGTGAATTGCGCTTGCTGGAAGAGGCGGGCGGCCAGGTGCGGCCGGTCACGGATTTTTCCAGTAGCGAACTTGCGGCGATCTACTGCGACCTGTTCCAGCGCCGCTGGGAGTTTCCGGCTACTGGCGCCGAGCGCATGGCCGAGGTGATCGAGCGCCTGCGCGAGCTGTTGATCGGTTCGGTGCTGTTTCTTGACGATGCGCCGATTGCCATCCAGTTGGTTTATCGGGTCGAGGCGCCAGCGTGGATCAGCGTCGAGTACATCAACGGTGGTGTCGATCCGCAAACCAAGGCTTTCAGCCCAGGTAGCGTGCTCAGCTTCCTCAATACCCAGGCTGCCTGGGAAGATGCCCGTGCGCGTAACAAACCGCTGCGGTTCTCCTTCGGCCGTGCCGATCGCGAGTACAAGGACCGTTGGTGCAACCCCGTGCCGGTGTTTCAGGTGTGAGCCGCAAGCAGCAGTTGCTCAAGCGCCACCGGCGCAATAAGCGCCTGGGGCTGCTGATTGGCCTGCTGGTGCTGCTCGCCCTGGGCGTTTTTGTCCAGTGGTGGCTGCCGCTGCTGCTGGTGCCGTTGTTGTGGGTGGCCCATGAGGCGTGGTTTGCCGACCACCTGTTCTATTCACCAGCTGAAGACTATCAGTATCAGTTCCCTCCAGACTGCCTGGCCTATCCGCTCGAGTTGGTCGACGGCTTGCTGCGTCTGCCATCGCCGCTGCCGCTTGGCGCCGAGCAAACGCTGATTTTGCAGTTGCGCCTCAAGAGCAATTGGCTGGGGCGGTTTCTTGATCCTGCGGTAAGCCTGGGCAGTGACGACGTTCAGACGTTCGAGCGGGGCGTGAACGGCCTGCGTTACCTGAACCTCACTGGGCTGGCCGAGGCGTTGATGGCTGGACAGTTGCGCCTGCGTGGCCGGCATTGCCGCCTGGTGGGCGAGGCAACGCTATGGGTTGCACCAGAAGCCGATCTTCGCCAGCGCCGGGTCATGGTCATTGCGCCCCATGCCGATGATGCCGAGCTCGCAGCCTTTGGCTTCTACAGCCAGGCCGAGGAGACCTGGGTGGTGACCTTGACTGCCGGTGAAATCGAAGCCGAACACTACCAGCAAATGGGCCTGGAAAAGGCCGATGCTGCGCGCCTGAAAGGCCGTTTACGAGCCTGGGACAGCATCGCTGTGCCGCGTTGGGCCGGGGTGCCCGAGTCTCGCTGCGTGCAGCTGGGGTATTTCTGCTTGCAACTCCCGGCCATGCAGGCCGCGCCTGCAGAGCCAATGGCTTCGCGCGAGGCCGGGCTTGCCGATACCCGCCTGTTTCGCCAGTTCAACCCGCTGACCCTGCCGGGTGATGAAGACGGCGCGCCAACCTGGAACAACCTGCTGGCCGATCTGCGTGCACTGTTGCTCAGGGCCCGGCCGCAGGTGCTGGTGATGCCGCACCCGACCCTCGATCCGCACCCTGATCATATCTGCGCCCAGGCTGCTGTGCTCGAAGCGCTGCAAGGCCTTGAGTGGCAGCCTGAAACCCTGCTGTGCTATGCCAATCACCTGCATGACAACGACCGCTGGCCCATGGGTGATAGCGGTGCAGGCATTGCTTTGCCGCCGCAACTGCAAGCAGCCCAGGCCTGGTCTCCCTACTGCCTGGTGCTGGGCCTGCCCGCCCAGCGCGACAAAGCCATGGCCCTGGGCATGATGCACGACCTGCAGCCGCCTGCGCCGTTCAAGCGCCGCCTGCGCCGCCTGCTGCAACGCTGGCTGGCCGGGCGTCGTCCTTCGCCCTATGGCGAGAACGAATTCTTTCGCAAGGCTGTGCGTCGACACGAATTGTTCTGGCGTCGTGAGCTCTGATCACGATGCTACAAGATTGAAAGCTGTGGCCTGAGCGCCGCAAGGAAGACAATGAAAGTTCTATTTCTGGTGCAGAAAGAACAACGGGCGATCCTCGACCGTTTGTATGACGGCGTTGCTGCGCACAGCGACTGCGACCTGCGCTGGCTGAGCAGTGACGAGCAGCGCAACCTGCGCCGCTACTTCCGCCGCGAAGTCGACGTCGACAAGTACGACCGGATCGTGTTTTTCCTGCGCTTCAAGCAAGAGATTCGCCAGGTCGGTTTCATTCGTACGGTGCCCAATCTGGTCATCCTCGAACATGATGCCTACCAGAACTACATCCCCTGCAAGTACACCGGCAAGTTCAGCGCCCATTACCGCCAACTGCCTTGGGCGCGGGTCATCAGTTCCGGTTACATGGTCAGTGAGCGCCTGCGCCAGGAGGGGTTCGATGCCGAGTTCGTACCCAAGGGCTACGACCAGCAGCTGTTGGCCGACCAGGGTCGTGAACGGGATATCGAGCTGGCTTTTGTCGGCAGCACCAACAGCGTTGCCTACAGTGGCCGCAAGGCGTTGCTCGATGAATTGGCGCAGGTGGAAAACCTGCTGGTAACCCGTACCAAGTCCGGTGAAGAGTATTGCGACACGCTCAACCGCATCCGTTTTTTTGTTAGCGCGGATGTCGGCATGGGCGAATACATGATCAAGAATTTCGAGGCGATGGCCTGTGGCTGCGTTTTGCTGGCCTTTGACCAGGGTGAGGCGGAAAATCGCGCCCTGGGTTTGAAAGACATGCATAACGTGGTGCTCTATGACAGCATTGCCCAGTTGCAAGAGAAGCTGAAAGTATTGCGTGCCGACCCCGGGCTGGTCGAGCGTATCGGCAACAACGGCCGTGATCTGGCCGTCTCGCAATTCAGCTTCGCCCAGGTAGGTCGTAGCATCGTGGAAAAAATGCAGCCACCTCTTCGTCCCCGTCCAGCCCTGACCGGCTGGCAACGCTTGCGTTTGAGACTGGGCATATGAGCCGGCTGTCCTGAAACCAGGCAAGTAGTCTCGAACATTTGAATACAGTTTATGGGGAGGGAGTCCGGTGCGATTCTGCCAAGATAGCGACGTAACACTGGTTGTCACCAGTTGCGGACGCTTCGATTTGCTAAAACTTACGCTGGAAAGCTTTGACCGCTTCAATACCGCGCCTATCCGTGAAGTGTTCATCACCGAAGATTCGGGAGATGACGCTGTTCACCAGGCTGTGCCCGAGCATTGGAAGCCGCACTGCAAGGTCTTCGTCAATCGTCCGAAACTGGGTCAGCTGGCCTCGATTGATCTCGCTTACAGCCATGTAAAAACTTCGTACATCTTCCATTGTGAAGATGACTGGGAGTTCTACCGGCCGGGCTTCGTCGAGGACTCGCAGGCCATTCTGGCGGTCAGCCCTGAACTGCTTCAGGTCTGGCTGCGTAGCTATGTCTACGACCTGAAGTTGCACAGCCCCTATATTCATCTTGGCGAACGCAAAGTGATTGCCGGCGTGCCCTGCTACCCGTTGTTGTCGGACAAGCCTGAGTGGCAGAGCTTTTCTCTGAACCCGGGGTTGCGCCGTTTGAGCGATTATCAGCGCTGTGCGCCGTTCGCCGCCTATGCTGGTGAAAAGGCACTGTCAAAGCGCTATGCAGAATTGAACCTGACCGGCGTGAGCCTGGAAGGTGATGCCGTGTTGCATACCGGCTTCGGCATGCACGTCAGCCTGCCTGAAGAGCGTCAGCGCAAAGCACGCCGGCGTCAGCGCGAGCGGGTCAAGCTGGCAGCTGCCTTGTTGATCGGTTTGGCAGTGGGAGTGGCTATTGGCTTTCTTGCGAATTGATTCAACTGGCTTGCCAGTGATCCAGTCCGATACAAGGGGTACATCCCCGTGAATATCGTCAACATTATGTGGGCTGGCGGTTCGCCGTATGTCTCGGTGCACAAGGTGCATCAACAAATTCTGTCCCAGGCCGGGCCTGGGGCGAAAATCAGCAGTTGGCTGCTGCAGGGGCAGGGTGCCTGCTATGGCGGTGAGTCAACGCGCGAGTGGCATTTGTCCCATCGCCTGCTCAAGGGGCGGCATGTCTGGCGCGCATTGCGTCCCTGGTTGCGGGGGCGGTTTCGCGATGCGCTGGAACAAGCCAATGCTCAGGTGCTGTTGCTTGACGGGTTGGGCGTGTCGCGTTTGATACTGCCGCTGCTCAAGGTCATGCCGGACTTGCGGGCAACCGTCGTGTTTCATGGCAAGACCCGCCTGCGCCGGGCCGATATTGCCTTGTTGCGCGCTTTTCCTGCCTCTCGGCTGACGTTTGTCGCCGTCTCACAAACCCTTGCCGATGCATTGGAGCAAGACCTCGGGGTGCCGGTGCAGGTGTTGCGTACCGCCCTTGAACCAGATGGCTTTCGTCGCAACTTGCTAGGCCGGCAACAGGCACGTCAGGCGCTGGGGCTCGCGGAGCACGGCGTACGTGTCCTGGGCGCAGTCGGCCGGTTGGTCGATAGCAAGGGTTTTGACTACTTGCTCGATGCCTTTGCCCAGGCTGCTCGGCAGCAAGCTGATCTGCGCCTGGTGATCCTCGGTGAGGGCGGCTTGCGCTCACAGTTGCAGGCGCGGATCCAGGCGCTTGATCTGGCTCAGAAAGTCTCGATGCCAGGGCACTGTGTCGGGCTGGAAAAGCTCTACAGGGCATTTGACTGGCTGTTGATTCCTTCGCACTCCGAAGGGTTGGGCCTGGTGCTGCAAGAGGCGGTAATGGCCGATGTGCCTGTCCTGTGCAGCGAGTTGCCGGTGTTTCGCGAGCAGTTGGGAATCGCAGGCTACTATGCGCCGGCGGGTGATGTCGGCGCCTGGAGCAACGCGATTGCCGCGTGCTCGGATCTTCAGGCAAGCACTGTTGCCAACGCTCAATACCAGGCCCTGCAGCCCGAGCAGGCCTGGCAACGCTTCAGTCAGGCTTCCAGGGCGTTACTGGGCAGGGCCTGAGTTCTCTACGGCAGCAGTGCGCGCTCAAGCTCAGCCAGGGGAAACTGGTCAGCCAACTGTTCCCGGGCAATGTACCGGGCAAAATGTTGCACGTTGCGTCGAATCATTCGGCTGGACAACGGGGCTCGCAGGAAACGCATGTCGGCGACATCGATCAAGCCAAGTTGCTGCTCAGGCGTAACAACAATGTTGCCAAGGTGCAGTGAGCGGAAGTAAATACCCGCCTGATGCAGGTGGCGCACCAGTCCGATCAGATCCGGAAGGCGTTCCTGCCAGCTGAAACCGGGCTCGCGAGACAGCTGGCTCAAGGTTTTGCCGGGCAGTGGACGGTACAGTACCGCCGTCATTCCAGGTGCGTCCAGCTTGTAGTACTCCAGCACCTCAAGCGTAGGAATTCCCTTTTTCTTTAGCATCACCGCGTTATCGATAAAGCGTCGGGAGTAAGGTCGCAGCAGCGCAGATGAAATTAACCGCTTGCGCCTGAAGAGCTTGAGGATATTGCCGTCTGTTAACAGGTAGACTTTAGCGCCGTAGCTGTCGGCCTCCAGTATCTGGGCACCAAGCGTCAGCTGATTGAAGTCGACTTGGGGGAGCCGGGAACATTGCATGGTAGGGGCCTTGTTAGCGGGCAAGCAAAATGACCGGCAATAATGCCGAAAAGTTCAGGGTTGCACCATGCCGGTGTTGTTGAATCAATGGGGAAGTGCATGATGTATTCGAGGCGCTGGGCGCAGGCCTGGCTGGCAATTGGCTTTTTCTGGTTTTTGGTGGGCATTGCCCTGGCGCCAAGCAACAAGCTTTACCAGCAAGGGCTGGTTGCGTTTCTGTGGCTGCCTACGCTGGTCATGCTGTGGTCTGCCCGCGCATTGCTGGTCGAGCTTTGGCATGCACAAAAGGCACTGTGCCTGGCGTTGCTGCTGATGCTCGGCTGGACCGCTTTGAGCTTGTCGTGGGCCGCCACAGAGGAGCCCGGGCGTGAACTCAAGCGCCTGCTGTACATAGCGGTATTCCTGCTGTTCTTCCCCCTGTTGGCCCAACTCGGGGAGCAGCGCATTCGCCTGCTGATGCTTCTGGGTGGGGCGGGGCTGGCTATCGGTGCCGTATTGTCGATCGTGCAGTTTTATCTGGTCCGCGGCGAGGAGTGGGCATCCAGGCTGTATGGCATCGGTGAAATTTCCCACCCAATCCTTGGTTCTTACGTCATCGGCGCAGCGATTGTCTGGATGATCCATTGGCCAGTTAAACAACGCCTGATGCAGTTGCTCTGGGGTGTTGCCCTGCTCTGCCTGGGGGCGTTCGTGTTGTTGTGCCAGAGTCGTGGTGCGGCCTTGGGCTTGCTGATCACGATGCTGGCCATGCCGCTCTGGTGCCGTGACCGCAGAAGCCGGGTGATTGCTGCAACAGCGCTGGTAGGCGCTGCCATTGGTTTTGCGCTGTTGTACTCGCTGGTCATGTACCGAGGGGCGTCCTACCGGCCGGAGATCTTCGAGGTAAGCCTGCAGATGATCGGTGAACATCCCTGGACCGGCCTGGGCCTGGGGTCGTTCTACTCCATCAGCGCCGCCGGTATGCAGTTCGACCACACCCACAACATGTTCACTCACATTGCCATCGAACTGGGTATCCCCGGCATGCTGTTGTGGCTGGCGGTGTGGCTGTGCACCTTGCGCGAAATCTGGAAAGCCCGCGATACAGCCTTTGGCAAAGGTCTGATGGGCCTGTGGTTGTTCTCGACCCTGGCCATGCAGTTCGACGCCGCAAGCCTGACCGGCACCCCGCGTGCAGAGTGGTTCATCAGCTGGCTGCCGGTCGGCCTGGCCACTGTCCTGGTCTGGGTACGTGCCCGGGCGCCAGGCTGTGATAAAATTTCCGGTTCTATCTGAACAGCGAGCTCGACGATGGCCGAAACACCGCGAGAGGCGGAGCAGAGCTCCAGCCTGAAAATCTACTTCCGGCTGCTGAGCTACGTGAAGCCGTATATCGGCATTTTTCTGCTGAGTATCATCGGCTTCGTGATCTTTGCCTCGACCCAGCCGATGCTGGCCGGCATCCTCAAGTACTTCGTCGATGGCTTGAGCAACCCGCAGGCGGTGTTGTTCCCCAACGTGCCGTATCTCAAGGACCTGCAACTGCTGCAGGCCGTGCCGCTGCTGATCGTGCTGATCGCCGCCTGGCAGGGTCTGGGCTCGTTCCTGGGCAACTACTTCCTGGCCAAGGTTTCCCTGGGTCTGGTTCACGACCTGCGGGTCGAGTTGTTCAACAAGCTGCTGGTGCTGCCCAACCGCTACTTTGACAGCCACAATTCCGGCCACCTGATTTCGCGCATCACCTTCAACGTGACCATGGTCACCGGTGCTGCGACCGATGCCATCAAGGTGGTGATCCGCGAAGGCCTGACCGTGGTCTTCCTGTTCATCTACCTGCTGTGGATGAACTGGAAACTGACCCTGGTGATGCTGGCGATCCTGCCGATCATCGCCGTAATGGTCGGTACCGCGAGCAAGAAATTCCGCAAGCAGAGCAAGAAGATCCAGGTGGCCATGGGTGATGTCACCCATGTTGCCTCGGAAACCATCCAGGGCTACCGCGTGGTGCGCAGCTTCGGTGGCGAGAGCTACGAGCAGCAGCGCTTTGCCAACGCCAGCCAGAGCAACACTGACAAGCAGCTGCGCATGACCAAGACCGGCGCGGTGTACACGCCGATGCTGCAACTGGTGATCTACACCGCCATGGCGGCATTGATGTTCCTGGTGCTGTTCCTGCGCGGCGAGGCTACTGCCGGTGACCTGGTAGCCTACATTACCGCAGCGGGCCTGTTGCCCAAGCCGATTCGGCAGTTGTCGGAGGTTAGCTCGACCATCCAGAAAGGCCTGGCCGGTGCCGAAAGCATCTTCGAGCAACTGGACGAGGCGCCGGAGGTCGACAGCGGCACCGTCGAGCTGGACCGTGTGGTCGGGCGTCTCGAGGTGCGCAACCTGAACTTTACCTATCCGGGTACTGACCGCCAGGTGCTGACCGATATTTCCTTTACCGCAGAGCCCGGGCAGATGATCGCCCTGGTGGGGCGTTCAGGTAGCGGCAAGTCGACCCTCGCGGCACTGATACCACGCTTCTATCACCACGATGACGGACAGATCCTCCTCGACGGCGTGGAGATCGAGAACTACCGCCTGCGCAACCTGCGCAAGCACGTCGCCCAGGTGACCCAGCACGTGACCCTGTTCAACGACACCGTGGCCAACAACATCGCTTATGGCGACCTGGCCGGGGCGCCGCGGGCCGAGATCGAAGCCGCTGCCGCCGATGCCTATGCCAAGGAGTTCGTCGAGCAGTTGCCGCAAGGCTTCGACACCCAGGTCGGTGAAAACGGCGTGCTGCTCTCCGGTGGCCAGCGCCAGCGCCTGGCGATTGCCCGGGCGTTGCTCAAGAATGCGCCATTGCTGATTCTCGACGAGGCCACGTCGGCCCTGGATACCGAGTCCGAGCGACACATCCAGGCAGCCCTGGATCATGTGATGAAAGGCCGCACCACCCTGGTGATCGCCCACCGCCTGTCGACCATCGAGAAGGCCGACATGATCCTGGTCATGGACCAGGGCAAGCTGGTCGAGCGTGGCACCCATACCGAGCTGCTGGCAGCCAACGGCTTTTACGCCAGGCTGCACGCCATGGGCCTGGACGAGCCGGCCAAGGTCGACATCACCTGAGTCAACCGCGCCGGGGCCTTGTGCCCCGGCAGCGTTTCCCTGGAATGCCTGGCAACAAGGCGGTAAACAAGCCGTCGCTTTGCCTGTGCTAATATCCTGCCCCTGTTAATTATTTTGTATATGGGTTGCCCATGAAGTTGTCCATGCCGCGTTTCGATCAAGCCCCGGTACTGGTGGTGGGCGATGTCATGCTCGACCGCTACTGGCATGGCGGTACCTCACGGATTTCACCTGAAGCGCCGGTGCCGGTGGTCAAGGTCGAACAGATCGAGGACCGTCCGGGCGGTGCCGCCAACGTCGCCTTGAACATCGCTGCCCTTGGCGCGCCGGCGGCGCTGGTCGGGGTGACCGGCCAGGACGAGGCTGCCGACAGCCTGGCCAACAGCCTGCAGGCTGCCGGTGTGCGCTCGATCTTCCAGCGTATCGCCCATCAGCCGACCATCGTCAAGCTGCGGGTCATGAGCCGCCACCAGCAGTTGCTGCGTATCGATTTCGAAGAACCCTTCGCCACCGACCCGCTGTCCCTGGGCGCCGAGGTCGATACCTTGCTCGACGGCGTCAAGGTGCTGGTGTTGTCGGACTACGGCAAGGGCGCGTTGAAAAACCACCAGAGCCTGATCCAGGCCGCCCGCGCCAAAGGCATTCCGGTGCTGGCCGACCCCAAGGGCAAGGATTTCTCGATCTACCGAGGCGCCAGCCTGATCACCCCGAACCTCAGCGAGTTCGAAACCATCGTTGGCCGTTGTGCCGACGAGGCCGAGCTGGTGGCCAAGGGCGCCCAGTTGATGAGCGAGCTGGAACTGGGTGCCTTGCTGGTGACCCGTGGCGAGCACGGCATGACCCTGCTGCGCCCCGATCACCCGGCCTTGCACTTGCCGGCCCGGGCCCGTGAAGTGTTCGACGTGACCGGTGCCGGTGACACGGTGATCTCGACCCTCGCCGCCGCCATCGCTGCCGGTGAAGAGCTGCCTCATGCGGTCGGCCTGGCAAACCTTGCCGCCGGTATCGTGGTGGGCAAGCTGGGTACTGCAGCTATCAGTGCCCCCGAGCTGCGCCGCGCGATCCAGCGCGAAGAGGGTTCCGAGCGTGGCGTACTGAGCCTCGACCAGTTGCTGCTGGCCATCGACGATGCCCGCGCGCACAACGAGAAGATCGTCTTCACCAACGGCTGCTTCGACATTCTCCATGCCGGCCACGTGACCTACCTGGAGCAGGCCCGGGCCCAGGGCGATCGCCTGATCGTCGCGGTCAACGACGACGCCTCGGTCAGCCGCCTTAAAGGCCCGGGCCGGCCGATCAACAGCGTTGACCGGCGCATGGCCGTACTCGCTGGCCTCGGCGCCGTGGACTGGGTGATCAGCTTCCCTGAGGGCACCCCGGAAAACCTGCTGAGCCAGGTCAAGCCGGATGTGCTGGTCAAGGGTGGTGACTATGGCATCGACCAGGTGGTCGGCGCCGACATCGTCAAGGCCTACGGCGGTACCGTGAAGGTGCTGGGGCTGGTGGAAAACAGCTCGACCACCGCCATCGTCGAGAAGATCCGCAAGAACTGAAGCATCGCGGGGCAAGTTGCCCCGCGACCGGTTCTACTTTCGCAGCCCGCCACGCGCCATCTGCAACAACTCCCTCGCCCTGCCGGTCAGCCGCTTCAAGCCGCTGTCCGGTTTTGCGGGTGTCAGGCCTTGCTGCCTGACCCAATCCTTCCAGCGAATCCGCTCATCCCTGACCAGCCAGCCATCCTGTTGGGCAAAGCTTTCTGCCAGGTACAGCCCGCGGGTGCTGGCCGGCACCAGGCGATCCTTGCTCAGGGTGTAGAGCTCGGCGCGTGGCTGGCCGTCTTCCAGCGGCATCAGGTACAGGTCGGGGCGTTTACGGTTGAGGCGCGCGACCAGTTGGTCGCCTTCAAGGCGTTCGTCGACGTGGAACAGGCTCAGTGACTTGGCCTCGCGTGGTACTTGCAGGCACAGGTCGTAGATCAGCTGCAGCGAGGCGGTTGGCAAGTGCACATATGCCCGTGGCCGTTCCAGCAACTGCAGGTTGGCGCAGCGTACCGGCCGTGCGGCGCCGGACTGCGGCGTCAGCACAAAGGGCAGGGCTTCGCGGTAGTGCAGGGCGTCGGCGTAGGGCGCCGGCAGCCAGGTATCGTTGAAGCGCCCGCCCAGCCAGCCTTCCGGGGTTTCCAGCAGGCATTCCTCGGCCACCTCCTGAATTGCCGTATGCAGCGGCAGGTTCAGCTCCTGGGCCGGCACATAGCCTGAAATCAGTTTCAGCACGACATCGCCACGGTCCTGGCGGCGCTGGCGTACCAGCACCCAGTAATCGCGGTTCTGCCAGCGCAGGGTCAGGCGCACCGAGACGCCGAGGTTGGCCAGTTCGACAGCAAAGTGCTGGCTGTCGGCAACCTGGATCGGCTTGCGCCGTTGCAGGGTCTGGGCGAAGTTCAGCGGCATGCCGATGCTCTGGTACACCAGCCCTTCGGGGCTGGCCTCGACGTGCAAGGGCAGGGTCTTGAAGTTGCTCGGGTTCTTGCGGATCAGCGTTCGCGGCATGTCGGCTCCGTCTTGCGTTGGGGTCGGCCGCGGCGGCGGCGTGAGTGTCAGCGGCGCAGCACCTTGGCAACGGTTGCCACGTTATGGGCCAGGTGCAGCGGATTGATGGTGCCGACAATAGCACTGCTGACCCCGGGGTGGGCGAACAGCAGTTCGAAGCTGGCACGCACCGGGTCGACACCGGGGCTAAGGCACACATGGCCGCTGGCCAGGGCCTTTTTCACCAGGATCGCCTTGCCGTGGTTGGCGGCGTAATCAATCACCGGCCGTTCGGCCTGCTCGTTCAGATTGTAGGTGACCATGGCGCAATCGCCGCGCTCGAGCGCCTTGAGACCGCCCGCTGCGGTTTTGCCAGACAGCCCGAAACCACGGATCTTGCCCTCCTGCTTGAGGGCTTCGAGGGTTTGGTAAACCTCCTCGTGCTCAAGGATGTGCAAGTCGTTGCCGTCGGAATGCACCAGTACCAGGTCGATGCAGTCGGTTTCCAGGCGCTTGAGGCTACGCTCGATGGAAAAGCGCGTGTGCGCTGCGCTGAAGTCGAATCGCGACTGGCCGTCTTCGAACTCCTCGCCGACCTTGCTGACGATCACCCACTGGTCGCGCTGGCCGCGTAACAGCGGGCCGAGGCGTTCTTCGCTGCGGCCATAAGCGGGTGCGGTATCGATCAGGTTGATGCCCAACTCGCGAGCCTGGGCCAGCAGCATCCGTGTTTCGTGGTCGTCGGGAATAGTGAAGCCGCTGGGATATTTGACGCCCTGGTCGCGGCCAAGCTTGACCGTGCCCAGGCCCAGTGGCGAAACCGTCAGACCGGTACTGCCGAGGGGCCGATGCAAATCGTGCAGGCTCGGCAGGCTCATGGCAGCAGTTGCTCCCACACCGGCAGGGCCATGGGCGGTCGCGGCAATTCGGGCAGGGCCGGCTGGCCGCCTGGCTTGATGCCGTCGCGCTCAAGGTTGGCCAGCACCCGGTCACTGAAGTCCGGCGCCAGGGCCAGCTTGGTCGGCCAGCCCACCAGCAGGCGTTGCTGCTCGGCGAGGAAGGCGTTGTCGGGGCGCACCAGGCCCGATTGCGCAGGCTCGGCGCGGTCGATGCGCACGGTGGCCCAGCGCACCTGGCTGAGGTCGATCCAGGGCAGCAGGTTGCTGACTTCTTTTTTCGCCGCGGCAATCTGCGCTTCAGGCTCGCGGGCTACGCCGTCGGCTTCGGCCAGGTCGCCGCCCAGGTACCAGACCCACTGGCCATCGGCGCCCGGGTGGCTGGTGACGGTGATGCGCGGCTTCGGCCCGCCGCCCAGGCAATGGGCGTACAGCGGCTTGAGGCTGGCGCCCTTGGCCATGACCATGTGCAGCGGCCGGCGCTGCATGGCTGGCTGGCTCAGGCCCAAGGCTTCGAGCAAGGCGGCGTTGCCGGCACCGGCGCTGAGCACCACGCGCTGGGCGCGAATTTCGCGGCCATCGACGCGCAGGCCGGCCAGTTCGCCATTCTCTTCAAACGGTTCGATGCTTTGCCCGGCAAGCAGGCTGTCACCGGCCAGTTCCGCGAGCTTGTTGAGCAGGCTTGGCACATCGACGACCAATTCGGCCAGGCGATAGACCTTGCCCTTGAAGGCACGGTCCTGCAGGGCGGGTGGCAACTGCTCGCCCTTGACCTGATCGACCCGGCCGCGCACGGCCTTGCTGGCAAAGAAGCTGGTGAGGTTGCCGGCCAGGGTGCCAGGTGACCACAGGTAGTGGGCTTCGGACAGCAGGCGCACGCCGGACAGGTCCAGCTCGCCATTGCCGGCCAGGGCCTCGCGCCAGCGCCGGGGCATGTCGGCGATGGCTTCCGAGGCGCCGGTCAGGGCACCGTGCAGCGCGTACTTGGCGCCACCGTGGATGATCCCCTGGGATTTGAGGGTCTGCTCGCCACCGAGGCTGGCGCGTTCCACCAGAACTGTCGAATAGCCGAGCCGGCGCAGGCGGGCATTGAGCCAGAGGCCTGCGACCCCGGCGCCGACGATCAGCACATCGGTGGAAATTACGGTTGGCATGCATGAACCTCACAAGCGTGGACAGACGCCCAGTATACAGCCTGTGAGCCATTGCACCTGTTGCCGATCAATGCCCGGCGGTTTTCGAGAAGACCTGGATCACCACCACGCCGCCGACGATCATGGCCATGCCGAGCATTGCCGGCAGGTCCAGCTTCTGGCCGTAGATCACCAGCGCGGCGATGCTGATCAGGACGATGCCCAGGCCCGACCAGATGGCATAGGCAATGCCCACCGGAATGCTGCGCACCACCAGGGTCAGCATCCAGAACGCCACGGCATAGCCACAGACCATCAGCAGCAGCGGCAGGGGCGTGCTCAGGCCCTTGACGGCTTTCATTGAGGCGGTGGCGATGACTTCGGCGCAGATGGCGATAGCCAGGTAGGTGTAGGCATTCATGACGGTGATCCTCTGTTCTGGCTGGGCATTCTAGAGCAAGCCTGAATGGGGTAAAGTCATTACCTATCTTTTCTGGAGATAGGTTGATGGCCGAGCAGTGGAATCTGGAGCAGTTGCGCATGTTCGTGCGGGTCGCCGAACTGCGCTCGTTCTCGGCAGTAGCCCGTGAACAGCGCAAGGCGCAATCGGCGGTGAGCAACGGCATCGCTTTGCTTGAGACTGACCTGGGGGTGACCCTGTTCGAGCGTAGCAGCGGCCGCCAGCCGCGCCTGAGCGAAGCCGGCGCAACCTTGCTGGAAGATGCCCGCGAGCTGCTGCGCCAGTGCGAGCGCCTGGATGGCCGGGCCCTGGCGCTGATGCGCGGGCAAGAGGCGCAATTGCGGGTGGCCCAGGATGAGGCCATGCCCTATCAACCGGTGATCGACAGCCTCGATGAGCTGGCCCGACAGTTCCCCTTGCTCGAAGTGCAGATGGCCAGCGGCGCCCAGGGCGACGTGGCGCGCAAGCTGATCGAGCGGCGCGCCGATCTTGGCCTGCTGTTCCACCATGACCAGATGCCGGTATCCCTCGAGCGCCGGGCGGTGGGGCGGATCGAGATGGTTACTGCCTGCGCCGTGGATCATCCCTTGACCCGTCTTGAGCGCGTCAGCCGTCAGGACCTGGCCCGCCACCGCCAGTTGCTGATCACCCCGCAGGAAAGCGGCTACCCCGGTGGCGAGCCGATCAGCCCGCAGATCTGGCGCGCCGACAGCTTCTACGCCATGGCCGAGTTGCTGATGCGTGGCCTGGGCTGGGCCTGGTTGCCGCGGCATGTGGTGCAGTACCCGACCTATCAGGCGCAGATGGTCGAGCTTGCCAGTGAATGGACACCGCCGGCACTGGTGGTCGAGCTGGTGTGGCGCCGTGACGAGCCACTGGGGCCCGCCGCGCAGTGGTTGGCCGAACGCTTCGCAGTGCACTTGCGCGCCATTGGCTAGTACACTTCGGCGCCATGAACAGAACCCTCTATACCTTGCTGTTTCACCTGGGCCTGCCGCTGGTTGCGCTGCGCCTGTTCCTGCGTTCGCGCAAGGCGCCGGCCTATGGGCAGCGCATCGCCGAGCGTTTTGCCTGCAAGCTGCCGGCCATGGCCAGGGGCGGCATCTGGGTGCACGCGGTGTCGGTGGGCGAGAGCATTGCCGCCGCGCCGATGATTCGCGCCTTGCTGCAGGCTTATCCACAGCTGCCGATCACCATCACCTGCATGACCCCGACCGGTTCCGAGCGGGTGCGGGCGATGTTCGCCGACGAGCCGCGAATCCAGCACTGCTACCTGCCCTACGACTTGCCCTGGGCCGCCGGGCGCTTTCTCGATCACGTGCAGCCCAGGCTTGCGGTGATCATGGAGACCGAGCTGTGGCCTAACCACATTCATCAGTGCGCCAAGCGCGGTATTCCGGTGGCCCTGGCCAATGCGCGGTTGTCCGAGCGTTCGGCGCGGGGCTATGCGCGCTTTGCTGGCCTGACCCGACCGATGCTGGCCGAGATGAGCCTGATCGCGGTACAGACCGAAACCGAAGCCCAGCGCTTTCGCCAGTTGGGCGCGCGTCCGGAATGCGTGCAGGTAACCGGCTCGATCAAGTTCGACCTGAGCATTGACGAGCAGCTGTTGCCGCGCGCCCGAGCCCTGCGTGAGCGGTGGCAGGCCGGCCAGCGGCCGGTATGGATCGCGGCCAGTACCCATGAAGGCGAGGACCCGATCATTCTCGCCGCCCACCGGCAGTTGCGCGAACACCATGCCGACGCCTTGCTGATCCTTGTGCCGCGTCACCCGGAGCGCTTTAGCAGCGTGTTCGAGTTGTGCCGCGGGCAGTTGCCGACCGTGCGCCGTTCCAGTGGTGAAGCGGTCGCGGCTGATACCGCAGTGCTGCTCGGCGACACCATGGGCGAGCTGCTGTTTCTCTATGCCCTGGCGGATATTGCCTTCGTAGGCGGCAGCCTGGTGGCCAATGGCGGGCACAACCTGCTGGAGCCGGCGGCGCTGTCGCTGCCGGTGCTCAGTGGCCCGCACCTGTTCAACTTCCTGGAAATTGCGGCGATGCTGCGCGAGGCCGGCGCCTTGCAGGAAGTCGATGATGCCCAGGGGCTGGCGGCCGAAGTTCGCCGCCTGATTGAGTTGCCGCAGGATGCGCAGCGCATGGGCGCGGCGGGGTTGGCGGTGATGAAGGCCAACCAGGGGGCCTTGCAGCGTTTGCTTGAAGGGTTGGGGCGCTTGCTCTGACATCATCGCGGGGGGAGTTGGGGGGGGGGGGGGGGGGGGGGGGGCGCCGGCCCGGGGGGGGGGGGGGGGGGGGGCGCGGGGGGGGCCTGTCCCGGCGAGCAACGACCCCCACCTAAAGAAAAAAAAACA
>NZ_JBIUWO010000003.1:158808-201468 GCF_044743505.1 Pseudomonas sp. NPDC087612 | reverse complement strand
ACCTACCCCCCCCCCCCCCCCCCCCCCCCCCCCCCCCCCCCCCCCCCCCCCCCCCCCCCCGCCCCCCCCCCCCCCCCCCCCCCGCCCCCCCCCCCCCCCCCCCCCCTCGACTTGACCCGCGATGCTTTTCAGGGCCGGGCTTCGAAGTTGGCCTTGGCCGCTGCTGCCAGGTCTGGCGGCAGGAAGTCCTTGTCCGGGTTGTAGTCCGGTTTCAGGTAGCGGCTCAAATCGCTCAGGTCCTGCGGGCTCAAGGTGCCGGCGGCTTGCTTCAGGCGCAGGTTGTCGAGGATGTAGTCGTAGCGGGTGTTGTTGTAGTCACGCACCGAGGTGTACAGCTGGCGTTGGGCATCGAGCACGTCGACGATGTTGCGGGTACCGACCTGGTAGCCGATTTCGGTGGCTTCCAGGGCGCTCTGGTTGGAGATGATCGACTGCTTGCGCGCCTGCACCTGTTCGACGTCGGTGTTTACTGCACGGTGCAGGTTACGGGTGTTTTCCACCACCTGGCGGCGCAGGCTTTCGCGCTGCTGTTCGCTCTGGCTCAGGCGCTGGTAAGCCTCGCGTACCTGCGAGCTGGTCAGGCCGCCACTGTAGATCGGAATGTTCAACTGCAGGCCGATGCTGGTCTGCTCGACATCGCCGCTGTAGTTCTGCCCGGTGAGGTTGGGGTTGGAAAAGCCCAGGCTGTCGTTGTCGCCCTTCTGGTAGCGCGCTACCGCATCGACGGTCGGCGCGTGCCCGGCCTTGCGCTGGCGCAGGGTCTCTTCGGCGGCGCTCACCGCGTAGTTGGTGGCCAGCAGGTTGAGGTTCTGCTTGCCGGCAGTCTCGACCCAGGCTTTGGCGTCGTTCGGCACCGGCAGTTGCACCGGCAAGGTGTGGACGATGCCCTGCACCGAGTTGTAGTCGCGGTTGGTCAGGGTGATCAGCGCCTCGAAGGCGTCGTCGACCTGGCGCTGGGCAACGATGCGGTTGGCCCGGGCGGTGTCGTAGCTGGCCTGGGACTGCAGCACGTCGGTCTTGTCCGACAGGCCAACGTCAAAACGTTCGTTGGACTGGTCGAGCTGGCGCTTGAACGCTGCTTCCTCGGCCTTGGTCGAGGCCAGGGTGTCCTGGGCGCGCAGCACGGCGAAATAGTTTTCGGCGCTTTGCAGGATCAGGTTCTGCTCGGTGGCCGACAGCTCCAGTGCCGCCTGTTCGTTGACCGCTTCGGCCGCCTGCAACTGGAACCAGCGATCAGCGCGAAAGACCGGCTGGGCCAGGGTCGCGGACCAGGAGTTGCCGCTGCGGTTGGCGGTAATCGAAGGGCTGTCGATCTTGGTGCGGTTGTTCATCATTTCGGCGCCGGCCGAAAGGTTCGGCAGCAGGCCGGCGCGGGCCTGGGGCACCACTTCCTTCTGGGCGCCGTAGTTGGCGCGGGCAGCCGCCAGGTCGGCGTTATTGTTCACGGCTTCCTGATAGACACTGACCAGGTCGGTCTTCGCCGACAGGGGCACGTCCGCTGCCCAGGCCATTCCGTTGGTAGCACAAGACACGGCAAGGGCCAGTGAAAGTTTGCGCAGCATAGGGCAATCCTTGAACGGTGAGAATTTCTGAACTGGTGAGTGTAGTTGCGCAGCCATTTTGCAACAATCCGCTATTTGCGCCATTTATCGTGTCCATGTCCAGGTGCTTGGCTTTGTATGCCACTCCAGCTTAGACTGGCTGCGTTCTTGTCGGGGTGCCTTGTGTTGAGGCTGAGATCGGATAATCCGGATCCCGTTGAACCTGATCAGGTTAGCGCCTGCGTAGGGAACAAGATTTCTCGCTTTCCCGGCGAGTCTCTTGTGCCAGGTCCGGGAATGTCGAGTCAGCCACCACAGCTGCAGGCATCACCGCGCATTTGGCACAGCACCACCCATGGTGCGTCCGTGCCTTTCAGGTTCTCCCCGACATTCCACTGCTAGGAAGCCGTCTGGAGAGCCTGTGATGAGTAAACAAGAAAAATATACCAATCTGAGTGAATCGGCCCGGGTCGATCAACAATCCGTACAGCCATTCACCCGCTCGCGCAAAATCTATGTCGAAGGCTCGCGCCCGGACATCCGCGTGCCCATGCGTGAAATCAGCCTCGACGACACCCCGACCGACTTCGGCGGCGAAGCCAACGCCCCGGTACTGGTCTACGACACTTCCGGCCCCTACACCGACCCTAGCGTTATCATCGACGTGCGCAAGGGCCTGGGCGACGTACGCTCGGCCTGGATCGACGCCCGTGGCGATACCGAGCGCCTGGCCGGCCTGTCGTCGGACTTCGGCCAGCAGCGCCTGGCCGATGCCGAGCTGACCAAGCTGCGTTTTGCCCACGTGCGCAATCCGCGCCGGGCCAAGGCCGGCGCCAACGTCAGCCAGATGCACTACGCCCGCCAGGGCATCATCACCGCCGAGATGGAATACGTTGCCATCCGCGAAAACATGAAGCTGCAAGAAGCCCGTGCCGCCGGCCTGCTTGACCAACAGCATGCCGGGCACAGCTTCGGCGCGAGCATCCCGAAAGAAATCACCGCCGAATTCGTCCGCGAAGAAATCGCCCGCGGCCGCGCGATCATCCCGGCCAACATCAACCACGTGGAGCTGGAGCCGATGATCATCGGCCGCAACTTCCTGGTGAAGATCAACGGCAACATCGGTAACAGCGCCCTGGGCTCGTCCATCGAAGAAGAAGTGGCCAAGCTGACCTGGGGCATCCGCTGGGGCTCGGACACGGTGATGGACCTGTCCACCGGCAAGCACATCCACGAAACCCGCGAGTGGATCATCCGCAACTCGCCAGTGCCAATCGGTACCGTACCGATCTACCAGGCCCTTGAGAAGGTCAATGGCGTGGCCGAAGACCTGACCTGGGAGCTGTTTCGCGACACCCTGATCGAACAGGCCGAGCAAGGCGTTGACTACTTCACCATCCACGCCGGCGTACTGCTGCGCTATGTGCCGCTGACCGCCAAGCGCGTCACCGGCATCGTCAGCCGCGGTGGCTCGATCATGGCCAAGTGGTGCCTGGCGCACCACAAAGAGAACTTCCTCTACACCCACTTCGACGAAATCTGCGAAATCATGAAGGCCTACGACGTCAGCTTCTCGCTCGGCGATGGCCTGCGTCCGGGCTCGATTGCCGACGCCAACGACGAAGCGCAGTTCGGCGAGCTGGAAACCCTCGGCGAGCTGACCAAGATCGCCTGGAAGCATGACGTCCAGTGCATGATCGAAGGCCCGGGCCACGTGCCGATGCAACTGATCAAGGAGAACATGGACAAGCAGCTCGAATGCTGCGACGAAGCACCGTTCTACACCCTTGGCCCGCTGACCACCGACATTGCCCCGGGCTACGATCACATTACCTCGGGCATCGGTGCGGCAATGATCGGCTGGTTCGGTTGCGCCATGCTCTGCTACGTGACGCCCAAGGAACACCTGGGCCTGCCGAACAAGGATGACGTCAAGACCGGCATCATCACCTACAAGATCGCCGCCCATGCCGCCGACCTCGCCAAGGGCCATCCCGGCGCGCAGATCCGCGACAACGCGCTGTCCAAGGCGCGCTTCGAGTTCCGCTGGGAAGACCAGTTCAACCTCGGCCTGGACCCGGACACCGCACGCAGCTTCCATGACGAAACCCTGCCCAAGGATTCGGCCAAGGTCGCGCACTTCTGCTCGATGTGCGGGCCGAAGTTCTGCTCGATGAAGATCACCCAGGAAGTGCGTGAATACGCTGCCAACCAGCGCATCGAAGCGGTGGACGTGGCGCTCGAGGATGGCATGCGCGAGCAGGCCGAGCGGTTCCGCCAGGAAGGCAGCCAGTTGTACAAGAAGGTCTGATCGGGCTGTTCAGGCGGTGTGCTGGTGCACACCGCATCGCTGGCAAGCCAGCTCCCACAAGGTACCGGTGGGAGCTGGCTTGCCAGCGATAGGGCCCTGAAGAACAACAAATTACCTCCTGTCGAGACCACACTCGTGAGCACACCCAGCCAGTTTTCCCCCGATCACCCGGTCAGCGCCGAGCAACGCGTGCTCAGCGGCCGCGACCTCTGTTCCTTGTGGTTTTCCCTCGGCATCGGCCTGATGGTGCTGCAGACCGGTGCTTTGCTCGGCCCCGGCCTGGGCCTGGCCAATGCTGTGCTGGCGATCATCGTCGGCACCAGCGTCGGCGTGCTGCTGCTCGCCGCGGTCGCGGTCATCGGCAGTGATACCGGCCTGTCGTCGATGGCCGCCCTGCGCCGCAGCCTGGGCAGCAATGGCGCGCGTCTGCCAGCCATGCTCAACCTCCTGCAACTGATCGGCTGGGGCTCGTTCGAAATCATCGTCATGCGCGATGCCGCCAGCCTGCTTGGCGAGCGCGCCTTCGGCGAAGGCAGCGTGCTGACCAATCCGTTGCTGTGGACCTTGTGCTTCGGCGCGCTGGCCACCTTGCTGGCGGTCAGCGGGCCGTTGACCTTCGTGCGCAAGATTTTGCGCAAGTGGGGCATCTGGCTGCTGATCGGCGCCTGCCTGTGGCTGACCTGGAACCTGTTTGCCAAGGCCGACCTGGCTGCGCTGTGGGCGCGCGCCGGTGATGGTTCGATGCCGCTGGCGATTGGCATAGATATCGCCATTGCCATGCCGCTGTCGTGGCTGCCATTGATTGCCGACTACTCACGCTTCAGCCAGCGCGCCAGCCGGGTGTTTGCCGGCACGGCGCTGGGCTATTTCATCGGCAACGTGTGGATGATGAGCCTGGGCGTGGCCTACACCCTGGCCTTTGCTCCGGCGGGCGAGGTCAATACCTTGCTGCTGGCCCTGGCTGGCGCCGGCCTGGGCATTCCGTTGCTGCTGATCCTGCTCGATGAGTCGGAAAAAGCTTTTGCCGATATTCACTCGGCGGCGGTCTCCACAGGTTTTCTGCTGCGCTTGAAGGTCGAGCACCTGGCCTTGGCCATTGGCGTGCTGTGCACCCTGATCGCCAGCTTGGCGCCGCTGGCGCAGTACCAGAACTTCCTGTTGCTGATCGGCTCGGTGTTCGCGCCGCTGTTCGGCGTGGTGCTGGTCGATCACTTCATCGTCCGCCGCCGGCGCAGCGACTCAAGCCCGATCCACAGCCTGCACTGGCCGGCATTGCTGGCCTGGGCGATTGGCGTAGCGGCTTACCATTTGCTGGCGCACTACGCGCCGAACGTCGGCTCGACCCTGCCGGCCTTGCTGCTGGCAGGGGTGGTCTATTGGGCCGCCGCGCCGGCAGTCAGCCGCGACCGGGAAACAACTCCGGCCTGATCACGCCGTTCAGGCGCGGGTAGGGGATTTTCAGCTCGATATGGCCCATGGAGTACGGGGCGATGGCATAGACCTCGTACTTCAGCACCACCGCGCCGTAGGTCAGGGCGATGTGCGGGGTCTGGCGGAACGGCCAGGTCTTGACGAACTCGGCGTCCTTGTCCATGCCGGTGCTGATCAGCCAGCCTTTGTGGGCTTCTTCGGCGGTCTTCCAGAAGGTCGCTTCCTGGCCCGGCACCAGCATGTCCTGCAGGCTCAGTACCTTGTCCTGCTGGCGCGAATAGTTGATGAAGCCGCGTCCGGGCATGCCGTGGGCGCCGCCGGTGTCCAGGTAGCTGGACAGTTCGATGATCACCAGTCCGTCATGCTGCTCGCGTACCTTGGCTTGCAGGTAGCTGCTGTTGCGGCTTTGCGCGCTGGCCATGAACTGCTCTTCGTAGGCTTTGAGCGAGCTGGGCAGGGCGCTGCGCTCGTTGTCCTGGGTCAGTTGCAGCAGGCGTTTCTCGACGATCCCGTCCAGCTTGGGGTTGGCCGGGAAGTGGATGGTGTCGATGTTGACCAGCGGGCAATCGGCATTGCTGCAACCGGGCTTGATGTGCTCCCAACGGTCGCGCTTGACCTCCAGCGGTGTGCGCATATTGGGCTGGAACAGGCTCTGACAAGCGCCAAGGGCCAGGGCCAGCACGGCCACGGAAGTCAGTTTCACAAGCGTCATGATGATCCTTGTAAGGCAAAGGTGATCGGACTTGGACCGTCGGCAAGGCCGTCAGTTCGCCACTAAGCTGAATAGACCAGCGGGGTGCCTATCCTCGCAGCCTGGACGGTATCTTTAAAGAGGTGAAACGCAGCGGTACGCAGGTTAGGATGGCGCGATGCGGTAAATGAGGTAATGAGGATTCCCATGTCTGACACGTTCAACAACGCTGTGCCCGGCCAGGTCGAGATCGTCGATCGGGCCACTTGCTACAAGGGCTTCTACCGCCTCGACAAGGTGCGCCTGCGCCACGAGCTGTTCGCCGGTGGCATGGGGCGCGAGATCAGCCGCGAGCTGTTCGTGCGCCATGATGCGGTGTGTGTGCTGCCTTACGATGCCCAGCGCGACGAAGTGGTGCTGATCGAGCAGTTTCGCGTCGGCGCCATCGGCAAGGTCGACAACCCCTGGCTGATCGAACTGGTCGCCGGTCTGATCGACAAGGACGAACAACCGGAAGAAGTTGCACACCGTGAGGCCGAGGAGGAAGCTGGGCTGGTGTTCAGTACGCTGTGGCCGATGACCCGGTATTTCCCGTCACCGGGCGGCAGCGACGAGTTTGTGCATCTTTACCTGGGCCGTTGCAGCAGCGTTGGGGCCGGTGGCCTGCACGGGCTGGAAGAAGAAGGCGAGGATATTCGCGTGAAGGTCTGGGCGTTCGAGGATGCGCTGCAGGCCGTGCGCGACGGCAAAATTGCCAACGCGGCAACCATCATTGCCTTGCAATGGCTGGCCTTGAACCGCGCTGAAGTCAGGGGGCTATGGTCGTGAATCTGCTGCGCGAGCGCTACCGGGTAGATCTGGTCGGGTTGCAGGCTGCCTGCGAGGCCAACTATGCGCGCCTGATGCGCCTGCTGCCCGACATGCGCAGCACCCAGAGCTCGCGCCGGATCGGCATGACCCAGGGCGACCAGATGCTTGGCGTGCTGGTCCTCGATGTAGTGCTCGCCTGTCCCTACACCACCACCTTGCGCGTGCGCCAGGAGCACAGCCTGCCCTGGCTGCCGGTGCCGCAGCTGGAGGTGCAGGTCTACCACGACGCGCGCATGGCCGAAGTGGTCAGCGCCGAGCACGCCCGGCGTTTTCGCAGTATCTATCCGTACCCCAATGCGGCCATGCACCAGCCGGACGAAAAGGCCCAGCTGAATCTGTTCCTCGGTGAATGGCTGAGCCATTGCCTGGCCTGTGGCCATGAGTTGGCCGTCGTTCGCTGAAATGTGATGACGGTCGTTTTCGAGTATTTGCTCAACGCCCGCCAGCCGCCATAATCGCGCTGAATCCGTTCAAGGAGTCGGCCCTTGCCGCAACCATCGATCCCCCCTAGCGACGCGCCGGTGTACCTGGTGCAACTGACCGACAGTCATTTGTTTGCCGACGCGCAAGGCACGCTGCTGGGTATGAATACCCGCGACAGCCTGCAGCGGGTGATCGAGCGGGTACGCGACGAGCAGCCGCGGATCGACCTGCTGCTGGCCACCGGCGATTTGTCCCAGGATGGTTCGGTCGAGTCCTACCGCTGTTTTCGTGACCTGACCGCGAGCCTTGAGGCCCCCGCGCGCTGGCTCGCCGGCAACCATGACGAGCCGTTGCCAATGGAACAGGCGGCGCAGGGCACTGATTTGCTTGATCCGCAGGTGGATATCGGCAATTGGCGAATCCTCATGCTCAACTCGGCGGTGGCCGGTTCGGTGCCGGGCTTGCTCGATGACGGCCAGCTCAGGTTGCTAAAGAGCGCCTTGGACGAAGCGCCCGAGCGCCATCACCTGATCTGTTTCCATCACCAACCGGTATCTATCGACTGCGCCTGGATGGCGCCGATCGGCTTGCGCAACGCCGACGCACTGTTTGCTGTGCTGCAAGGTTATCCACAGGTGCGGGCCTTGCTCTGGGGCCATATTCACCAGGAGTGGGACCAGGTTCGCGACGGCGTGCGGCTATTGGCCTCACCCTCGACCTGCATCCAGTTCGAGCCGCGCAGCGAAGACTTCAAAGTCGGCGAGCAGGCCCCCGGCTACCGCTGGCTGCGCCTGCAGGCGGACGGCTCGATCGACACCGGCGTGTCGCGGGTCAGCGACTTCGAATTCACCGTCGACTACGAAGGCGACGGCTATTAAGTGTTGCCAAATCGCTGAAACTGCTGCATCTGCCGTCTAACAGGCTAAAATGCGCGCTTTCCTGCCTGGCGATCCAGGCATTCAAGGCGCATCGGGGGCGGCATGTCGGGTTCGATTCTCTATATTCACGGGTTCAACAGCGCGCCGTCGTCGAAGAAGGCCAGCCAGCTGGTAGCGGTCATGGCCCAGCTGGGGCTGGCCGAGCGCCTGCGCGTGCCGGCCCTGCATCATCACCCGCGCCAGGCCATCGCCCAGCTTGAGGCGGCGATTGCCGAGCTCGAATCGCCATTACTGGTCGGCAGCTCGCTCGGCGGCTACTATGCCACCCATCTGGCCGAGCGCCACGGGCTCAAGGCCCTGCTGGTCAACCCGGCGATCAACCCGCACCGGCTGTTCGACGGCTACCTGGGGCCGCAGCAGAACCTCTATACCGGCGAAACCTGGGAACTGACCCTGGACCACGTGCAGGCTCTGGCCGAGCTGGAAGTGCCGGCGCCGACCGATGCCGGGCGCTTTCAAGTGTGGCTGCAGACCGCCGATGAAACCCTGGACTACCGCCAGGCCGAGCAGTTCTACCGTGCCTGTGCATTGCGCATCCAGGCCGGTGGCGATCACAGCTTCCAGGGCTTTGCCGAACGCCTGCCAGCCCTGCTGAGCTTTGCCGGCATTGCCCCGCAGCAGTATCAAACACTCGATTTTTCTGTATTTTGATAACCTATTTTCACCCACGACTGACGACGAGAACCCATGGCCATTCCCAGCGCTAGTGCCTATAACGCAGACGCCATCGAAGTCCTCTCCGGCCTTGACCCGGTGCGCAAGCGCCCGGGCATGTACACCGACACCAGCCGGCCGAACCACCTGGCCCAGGAAGTGATCGACAACAGTGTCGACGAAGCCCTGGCCGGGCACGCCAAGTCGGTGCAGGTGATCCTCCACGCCGACCATTCCCTGGAAGTGTCCGACGATGGTCGCGGCATGCCGGTGGACATCCACCCTGAAGAGGGCGTGTCCGGGGTCGAGCTGATCCTCACCAAGCTGCACGCGGGTGGCAAGTTCTCGAACAAGAACTACCAGTTCTCCGGCGGCCTGCACGGGGTGGGTATTTCGGTGGTCAACGCCTTGTCCAGCCAGGTGCGGGTCAAGGTCAAGCGCGACGGCAACGAGTACCAGATGACCTTCGCCGATGGCTACAAGGCCACCGAGCTTGAAGTAGTCGGCAGCGTTGGCAAGCGCAACACCGGCACCAGCGTGTACTTCGCCCCGGACCCCAAGTATTTCGATTCGCCGAAATTCTCCATCAGCCGCCTCAAGCACGTGCTCAAGGCCAAGGCCGTATTGTGCCCGGGGCTGCTGGTCAGCTTCGAAGACAAAGGCACCGGCGAGAAGGTCGAGTGGCACTACGAAGACGGCCTGCGCTCCTATCTGGTCGATTCGGTCAGCGAGTTCCTGCGCCTGCCCGACGAGCCATTCTGCGGCAGCCTGGCCGGTAACAAGGAGGCGGTCGACTGGGCCCTGCTGTGGCTGCCCGAAGGCGGCGACAGTGTCCAGGAAAGCTACGTCAACCTGATCCCCACGGCCCAGGGCGGTACCCACGTCAACGGTCTGCGCCAGGGCCTGCTCGATGCCATGCGCGAGTTCTGCGAGTTCCGCAACCTGCTGCCGCGCGGCGTCAAGCTGGCGCCGGAAGACGTCTGGGAGCGCATCAGCTTCGTGCTTTCGATGAAAATGCAGGAGCCGCAGTTCTCCGGGCAGACCAAAGAGCGTCTGTCCTCGCGCGAGGCTGCCGCGTTCGTTTCTGGCGTGGTCAAGGATGCCTTCAGCCTGTGGCTCAACGCTCACCCGGAGGTGGGCATGCAGCTGGCGGAGCTGGCGATCAACAACGCCGGCCGGCGCCTGAAGGCGAGCAAGAAGGTCGAGCGCAAGCGCGTCACCCAGGGGCCGGCACTGCCGGGCAAGCTGGCCGACTGCGCCGGCCAGGACCCGATGCGCGCCGAGCTGTTCCTGGTCGAGGGTGACTCGGCCGGCGGTTCGGCCAAGCAGGCGCGGGACAAAGAGTTCCAGGCCATCCTGCCGCTGCGCGGCAAGATCCTCAACACTTGGGAAGTCGATGGCGGCGAAGTCCTGGCCAGCCAGGAAGTGCATAACATTGCCGTGGCCATTGGCGTCGATCCCGGCGCTGCCGACATGAGCCAGTTGCGCTACGGCAAGATCTGCATCCTTGCCGACGCCGACTCCGACGGCCTGCACATCGCCACCTTGCTCTGCGCGCTGTTCGTCCAACACTTCCGCCCGCTGGTCGAAGCCGGCCACGTCTATGTGGCCATGCCACCGCTGTATCGCATCGACCTGGGCAAGGAAATCTACTACGCCCTCGACGAAGCCGAACGCGACGGCATCCTCGACCGCCTGGTGGCCGAGAAGAAGCGCGGCAAGCCGCAGGTCACCCGATTCAAGGGCCTGGGTGAGATGAACCCGCCGCAACTGCGGGAAACCACCATGGACCCGAATACCCGACGCCTGGTCCAGCTGACCCTCGACGACCTGGACGGCACCCGCGAAATCATGGACATGCTGCTGGCCAAGAAGCGCGCCGGCGATCGCAAGAGCTGGCTGGAATCCAAAGGCAACCTGGCCGAGGTCCTGGCTTGATACGTGTGGCCCTGACTGCGGCTCTGGCGCTGTTGACGCTTCCGGCACTGGCCGCGCCGTGGCCGGAGCTCAAGCTGGTCGCCGAACACCCGGTCGAGGGCATGCGTGGCGGCAATCTGTCTGGCCTGAGCGAATGCCGAGGCGGGTTGTGGGCGGTTTCCGACCGCGATGACGAGCTGCTTTACCGCCTGGATACCTCGGCTGCCGTCTGGCAAGCCGAAGCGCTGCACATGGAGGTACCGCCGGTACCGGACAGCGGTTTGCCCTGGGGCTTGCGCTCGCGCACCTGGGCTGCCGCGCAGGTGCGCGGCGGCGAGCTGGACTTCGAAGGCATCAGCTGTGATGCCGCCGGCAACCATTACCTGGTCAGTGAAGCCCATGCGGCCGTGCTGCAGGTACCAATGGAAGGCGCGCCCAACTGGCTGAAAATCGACCCGAGCATGGTCCGCCAGGCGCGCGCCAGCGGCATGCTGCTGCACTTCAATGCGTTGTTCGAAGGCCTGGCGGTAAGCCCGGCCGGTGACCGTATCTGGCTGGCGGCCGAGCGCGAGCGCCGCGGCCTGCTGCTGATCAACCGCCAGCAGACCACCTGGAACTGCGGCAACGGTTGCGTGCTGCTCAGCGAAGCCGGGGTCGAGATGCAGCCGCCGCAGATGCCCAGGCCGCGCCCGGTGTCGCGCGACTTTGCCGACCTGGCCCTGTTCAACGACAAGCTCTTTACCCTGGAGCGCAACGCCTATCGCATTTGCCGGCGTGATGCGCAGACAGCCAAGGTCGAGCGCTGCTGGTCGTTTGCCGCCGATGCCTTGGCCGAACCCCGGCGTTACTCGCAGCCATTCGGCCTGGCCGAGGCGCTGGTGATCGATGACAAGGGCGCCTGGATTGGCCTGGACAACAACGGTGCGACCCGCCAGGACGGCGAATCGCGACCGATTGTCTGGCGCTTTGCCGCGCCGGCCGGCGGCTGGAGTGGCAAATCGTGAGCCAGCCGCCGGGCAAGCGTGCTGGCCGGGTACTGCTGATTCTGGCCTGGGCGGCCGGATTGTTCCTGGCCACGCGCTTTTTCGGCGAGTGGGAGCAGCGTCAGGCCAACCCCAATGCCGTGGTCACCTCGCAACACGGCGAGGGTTACATCGAAGTGCAACTGGCCGGCAACGGCCAGGGGCATTTCGTCGCCGATGGCCGGATCAACGGCCAGACGGTACATTTTCTGCTCGATACCGGGGCGACCGATGTGGCGATCCCCGAAGCCCTGGCTGGCAAGCTAGGCCTGGAGCGCGGTGCGCCGGTGATGTTGAGCACCGCCAATGGCCGCACCCAGGGCTACCGCACGCGCCTGGACCAGCTGCAGCTGGGCGATATCCTCCTGCGCAATGTGCGCGCGCTGGTGGTGCCGGGGCTCGATGGCGAACAGGTTTTACTGGGCATGAGTGCCCTGAAACAACTCGAATTTACCCAGCGTGGCGGCACCTTGCTGCTGCGCCAGAACCTGAAATGATGAGGCCCGCATGAGCGACTCCCTTGATCTCAGCCTCGATGGCGTAGAGCGCCGGTCACTGGCTGACTTCACCGAACAGGCCTACCTCAACTACTCCATGTACGTGATCATGGACCGCGCCTTGCCGCATATCGGCGACGGCCTGAAGCCGGTGCAACGGCGCATCGTCTATGCCATGAGCGAACTGGGCCTGGACGCCGACTCCAAGCACAAGAAGTCGGCGCGTACCGTCGGTGACGTGCTCGGCAAGTTCCACCCCCATGGCGACTCGGCCTGCTATGAAGCCATGGTGCTGATGGCGCAGCCGTTCAGCTACCGCTACACCCTGGTCGATGGCCAGGGCAACTGGGGTGCGCCGGACGATCCGAAGTCCTTCGCCGCCATGCGCTACACCGAGGCGCGCCTGTCGCGCTACTCCGAAGTACTGCTCAGTGAGCTGGGCCAGGGCACTGCGGACTGGGTGCCGAACTTCGACGGCACCCTCGATGAGCCTGCGGTGCTGCCGGCGCGCCTGCCGAACATCCTGCTCAACGGCACCACCGGTATCGCCGTGGGCATGGCCACCGACGTGCCGCCACACAACCTGCGCGAAGTCGCCTCGGCCTGCGTACGCCTGCTCGATGAGCCCAAGGCCACGGTCGAGCAGCTTTGCGAGCACATCCAGGGCCCGGACTACCCGACCGAAGCCGAGATCATCACCCCGCGTGCCGAACTGCTGAAAATCTACGAAAGTGGCCGTGGTTCGGTGCGCATGCGCGCGGTTTACCGCATTGAGGACGGCGATATCGTCGTTACCGCGCTGCCGCACCAGGTCTCCGGGGCCAAGGTGCTGGAGCAGATCGCCGCGCAGATGCAGGCCAAGAAGCTGCCGATGGTCGCCGACCTGCGCGACGAGTCGGACCACGAGAACCCGTGCCGCATCGTCATCATCGCCCGCTCCAACCGGGTTGACCTCGACGAGCTGATGCAGCACCTGTTCGCTACCACCGATCTTGAGTCCAGCTACCGGGTCAACGTCAACATCATCGGCCTGGACGGCCGCCCGCAGCTGAAAAACCTGCGGGCGCTGCTGGTCGAATGGCTGGAATTCCGCGTGCAGACGGTGCGCCGCCGGCTGAAGTTCCGCCTCGACAAGGTCGAGCGCCGCCTGCACCTGCTCGAAGGCCTGTTGGTAGCCTTCCTCAACCTGGATGAAGTTATCCACATCATCCGCACCGAGGACCAGCCGAAAGCTGCGCTGATTGCCCGCTTCGACCTTACTGAAACCCAGGCCGAGTACATCCTCGAGACCCGCCTGCGCCAACTGGCGCGCCTGGAAGAGATGAAGATCCGCAACGAGCAGGACGAACTGGCCAAGGAACAAGCCAAGCTGATTGCCCTGCTGGGCAGCGAAACCAAGCTGCGCAAGCTGGTGCGTGCCGAGCTGATCAAGGACGCCGAAACCTACGGCGACGACCGCCGCTCGCCAATCGTCGCCCGTGCCGAAGCCAAGGCCCTGTCGGAAAACGAGCTGATGCCGACCGAACCGGTCACCGTGGTGCTCTCGGAGAAGGGCTGGGTGCGTTGCGCCAAGGGCCACGATATCGACGCCACGGGCCTTTCCTACAAGGCTGGCGATGGCTTCAAGGCCGCCGCTGCCGGGCGCTCGAACCAGTTTGCCGTGCTGATCGACTCCACCGGCCGCAGCTACTCGCTGGCCGCCCATACCTTGCCGTCGGCCCGGGGCCAGGGCGAGCCGTTGACCGGCCGTCTGACGCCGCCACCGGGCGCAAGCTTCGACTGCGTGCTGCTGCCCGAAGATGACGCCCTGTATGTGATCGCCTCCGACGCCGGTTACGGCTTCGTGGTCAAGGGCGAGGACCTGCAGGCCAAGAACAAGGCCGGTAAAGCCCTGCTCAGCCTGCCCAACGGTGCCAAGGTCATTGCCCCGCGCCCGGTCGCCGATCGCGAGCACAACTGGCTGGCGGCGGTGACCACCGAAGGCCGCCTGCTGATCTTCAAGGTCAGCGACCTGCCGCAACTGGGCAAGGGCAAGGGCAACAAGATCATCGGCATCCCGGGCGACCGGGTGGCCTCGCGTGAAGAATTTGTCACTGATCTGGCGGTCATTCCCGACGGCGCGACCCTTGTATTGCAGGCCGGCAAGCGTACCCTGTCTCTGAAGGCCGACGACCTTGAGCATTACAAGGGCGAACGTGGGCGCCGGGGCAACAAATTGCCCCGTGGCTTCCAGCGGGTTGACGCGCTGTTGGTCGAAATTCCCGGATAAGCCGGGTTAGACAGCCTGAACGGGTATTTTCGTGCCCGTTCGCGGTTGAAACACTGGAGTCGAGCCGCTATTTCGCGGATGATAGGCCCCTTGCGGTACCAGCGTGGCTGTGTATCCGAACGAATCTATATGAGTATCACTGCGGTTTGCCTTGTGGCGACCGCCTGGATGGGATGATGAAATTTCTGCGCCTTCCGTTGGTTCTGCTGTGTGGCGTGCTCGGACTGGCTGGTTGCAGCATGCACCAACCGGTATCCCTGTATCAGCTCGACAGCGGTGAGCCTGGCCAACCCAAGCAAAGCGCGGGTATGGCAGTGGTTCTCGGCCCTGTGTCGATTGCCGACTACCTGCAACGCGAGACCCTGCTGCAACGCCAGGCCGATGGCAGCCTGACGGCAGCCACCGATGGCCGCTGGGCCGGTAGCCTGTCGGCCGACATCGACCAGTTGCTGGTCCGTCAGCTGGCCTGGCGTCTGGACAGTCAACGTGTGGTCCTGGCCCCGGCCAGCACCGGTTTCACCCCGGATGTACAAGTGCTGCTGTCGATTACCCGGCTGGACTCCGGCACCAACCAGCCAGCGATTCTCGACGCCCAGTGGCGCCTGCTCGATCGCCGTGGCCAGGTCCGTGACAACCGCATCGTGCACCTGGAGCAGCAGCACCAGGGTAGCGAGAGCGCCCAGGTACAAGCCCAGGGCCAGTTGCTGCAAAAGCTCGCCGAGCAGTTGAGCATTGCCTTGAAGCCGCTGGCCAACCAGCCGGCAGTGGTGGAAGAACAACAACCGAAGAAAGCTGCACCGGTACAAGTGCGCAAAGAGCCGGAAAAGCCGAAGATCCCGTTGGCTACGCCGATTCGTACCGACCTGGAAGTGTTCCGCTTCTAAGTCGAGGACTTACAAGAAGCCCGCAGCGATGCGGGCTTTTTTGTGCCCGCTGATCCTGCCTGTGGGAGCTGGCTTGCCAGCGATCGGCCGTGAAGCGGTCGTAAGTCAGCCAGCACCGGTCTGTCCTCATCGCTGGCAAGCCAGCTCCCACAGGTCAGCAATAAAAAAGCCCGCATCACTGCGGGCTTTTGCTCTGCCAAGGGGTCAGCTCTTGACCCGGCGCTCATGCATCCGCGCCAGTTGCCGCTCCAGCATCGATGGGTACGGCTCCATCAGACGCTCGACACAGCAAGCGCCTTCGGGGCTGGCGATCGGGCGAATCCGCGCACGCTGACGAACCAGGGCGTCGTCGCTGATCTTGCGCTCGACCAGCAGCAGGTTGCGGCTGTGCTGCGACAGGGCCAGGGCGTCCTGGGCTTTTTCGGTCAGCAGCAGGTCGATCTGGCTCAGGCCGTGCAGGTCTTCACCCAGGGCCAGGCCCAGCTGCAGTTGCAGGGTGATGCCGCTGTCGGCCACTTCGATTTGCAGCTCATGGCCCAGGGCACGCAGCAGCTCGCCACAGCAGATGGCATTGGTGAGGTAGTCCTCGCCGCTGTCCTGGCTGTGGAACAACAGCAGGGTGCTGCCGTCGTTGAGGGTATGCACTTCGCTTTCATACAGTGAAGCTGCCTGGTCGAGGCAGTCGCGGTAGCGTTCCAGCAGCTCGGTCAGGCGCGTGCGCGGCAGGCGTCGCAGTTGCTCCTGGGAGCCCAGTTGCACCGCCAGCACGGCGCTGGCCTGTGGCTCGCGGTTGACCGGGGCTGCCGGGGCAGGGGCGGGGCTGTGGTCCTCGTCGAGCAGGTCGGCGAAGGCGTCATCGCTGTCGTCGTCGGTTACAGGCTTGACCGGTTTGGCGGCCTTGGCCACAGCCGGTTGTTCGTCGAAGCTCGGGTCGCGCAGGTTGCGCACTTCGAACTCCGGCTCATCCTCATCCTCATCGAAGGACTCTTCTTCTTCCGGCTCGATTTCCCGTGGTGGCGGGGCCAGGCGGGTGTGCAGCTGACGCGCCAGGTCGCCGATTTCATCCTGGCGTTCGATGGCCGGGGTGAACTCGTTGATGTCGCGCAGCCAGACCCGCAGCTGCAACAGCGGCGTGGAGATGTAGCGGCCCAGGCGCAGGCTCATGGCTAGCGCCAGGGCCAGCAGGATACCGGCAAGGATGCCCATGCTCTGCAGGCTGATGGTCAGCGGCTGCTGGAACTGGCTCATGTCCAGGCTGATGCGCAGTTGCCCGGCGGTCACGTCCTGGAAGGTGATCTTGGTCTGGTACAGGCCTTCGGCTTCACCCAGCAGGCCGTTTTTCGGGCGCTGGCCGGCTTCGGCGAGGATCCGGTTGTCGACGCTGTAGATCGCCGCATGGGCCACCAGCGGGTTCTTCACCAGGTTGCCCAGCAGCACGTTGAGGCTGAGGATGTCGTTGGACACCAGCAGCTCGGTGGCCGAGGTGGCGGTCTGGGTGGTCAGGCTCTGCCCCAGGGCATCGGCCTGCTCATGCATGGCTTCCTTGAACTGCAGGCCCATCACGCAGGCGTAGATCACCAGCGCCAGTGCCACCAGAAACACGTTATGGCAGGCGATACGCAGCGCCAGCGGTATTCGGCGTTGGCGCAGGGCGTGGAAGATCAGCAGGAAGAAGTTGTCGGTCTTAACGGGCGTGGGCCGGTTCACAGAGCGCGGCTCTTTATGTCGGAGAAGTTGCTGCGCAGTATAGCGAGCGCTCAGGGGCGGGCAAAGTATCGACTGCGCCCGATGGTCAGCGAAAATCGGTAGAATGCGCTTTTTTTCAACGAGTCGGAGCCCGTCTTGCGCGAAATCGTTCTGATTAACATCACCGGTGAAGACCGCCCGGGTCTTACCGCCGCCATCACCGGCGTCCTGGCCCAGGGTGGAGTGAACATCCTCGACATCGGTCAGGCGGTGATTCACGACACCCTGTCCTTTGGCATCCTGGTCGAAATTCCGGATACCGAGAAGGCCTCGTCGGTGCTCAAGAACATCCAGTTTGCGGGTAACGAACTCGACCAGCAGGTGCGGTTTACCCCGGTTTCCGAAGCCGACTACCAGAATTGGGTCGAAGGCCAGGGCAAAGCCCGGCACATCGTCACCCTGCTGACCCGGCGGGTGACTGCCGAGCAACTGCAGCGGGTCAGCTCGATCACCGCCAAGTACGGGCTGAACATCGACCATATCGATCGCCTCTCGGGTCGTGTCGCGCTGGACACCCCGGCCGAGCAGAGCAAGGGCTGCATCGAGTTCTCGGTACGAGGCGAGCCGGCTGATCCGCAAGCCCTGCGCGCCGAGTTCCTCAGCGTCGCCCAGGAGCTGAACGTCGACATCGCCTTCCAGCAGGATTCGCTGTTCCGTCGCAACCGCCGCCTGGCGGTGTTCGACATGGACTCGACGCTGATCGAAGCCGAAGTGATCGACGAGCTGGCCAAGGCTGCCGGGGTCGGTGAGCAGGTATCGGAAATCACCGAGCGGGCCATGCGTGGCGAGCTGGATTTCCGTGCCAGCTTCAAGGAGCGCCTGGCGCTGCTCAAGGGCCTGGACGTTGGCGTGCTGGACCAGATCGGTGCGTCGCTGCGCCTGACCGAAGGCGCCGAAACGCTGTTCGCCGAACTCAAGCGCCTGGGTTACAAGACCGCCATCCTCTCCGGTGGCTTCACCTACTTTGCCAAGCAGCTGCAAGCCAAGCTGGGCATCGACTACGTGTTCGCCAACGAGCTGGAAGTGGTCGATGGCAAGGTGACTGGCGTGGCGGTCGAGCCGATCGTCGACGCCCAGCGCAAGGCTGACCTGCTGGGTGAGCTGGCGCGCAAAGAAGGCCTGCAGATGGAGCAGACCATTGCCGTCGGCGATGGCGCCAACGACTTGCCGATGCTGGCGATCGCCGGCCTGGGCGTGGCGTTCCGGGCCAAGCCGCTGGTCAAGCAGTCGGCCAAACAGGCGATCTCGACCCTGGGTCTCGATGGTGTGCTTTACCTGCTGGGTTTTCGCGATCGCGACGCTCGCGCCTGACGGACCTGGCTTCCACAAGTACAAAAAAGCCCGCATCGCTGCGGGCTTTTTCAGTTTCAGGCCTGTGCCGGCAGTGCCAGGCGCTCGCCCATGCTCACCGCAGAGCCGGCGCCGAGCTCTTCGGCCCATTTCACCTGCTCTGGCCCGAACAGCACCACGGCCGTCGAACCGAGTTTGAAACGGCCCAGCTCCGCGCCTTTTTCCAGGTGGATCGGCGCGCGGCTGGCTTCGTCGTAGCGCACCGTCTTCAGTTCACGCTTGGGTGGCGTTACCAGGCCGGCCCAGACGGTTTCGATCGAGGCGACGATCATCGCACCCACCAGTACCACGGCCATCGGCCCGCGCTCGGTGTCGAACAGGCAGACAACGCGCTCGTTGCGGGCGAACAGCTCCGGAACGTTTTCGGCAGTGGTCTGGTTGACCGAGAACAACCGGCCCGGTACGTAGATCATCTCGCGCAAGGTGCCGGCCAGCGGCATGTGCACGCGGTGGTAGTCCTTGGGCGACAGGTAAATGGTCGCGAACTGGCCACCCATGAACGGCGCGGCATTGGCCGGATCGCCACCCAGCAGCTCGAGGGCGCTGAAGCTGTGGCCCTTGGCCTGGAAGATGCGGCCGTGCTCGATCGGGCCGAGCTGGCTGACGGCACCGTCGGCCGGGCAGAGGATTGCCCCCGGGGTTTCATCCAGCGGACGTGCACCGGGCTTGAGGGCGCGGGTGAAGAAGGCGTTGAAGTGCTCGTAGGCGGTAACGTCTTCGACCAGGGCCTGGGACATGTCCACCTGGTAGCGCTTGGCGAACCAGCTGGTGAAGGCGTTCTTGAACCAGCGCACGCGGCATTCGGCAACGCAGCCGGCCAGGCGCGAGAGCAGGTGGTGGGGCAGCAGGTACTGGCTGATGATAAACAAGCGGGATTTCATTGGGTTTCCTTAAACTTCGACAGGGGTGTCGGGGTGGTTGCCCCATTCGCCCCAGGATCCGGCGTAGGCTTTGACCCGAGGGTAGCCCAGATGCTTGGCCACCAGGTAGGTAAAGCCGGATCGGTGGTGGGTCTGGCAGTGGGTGACCACTTCCTTGTCTTTGCTGATGCCCAGCTGCTCGAGGATCTCGGGCATGTCCTTGCGGATGCGCTGGTGATCGTTCAGGTCCATGCCGGCGGTCCATTCGAAATTGACTGCGCCGGGAATGTGCCCGCCCTTGGCTGCGAGAACTTTCTCGCCGCGGTATTCGGCCGGGCTGCGCGCGTCCCAGATCGCCAGGTCGGCGGCGCCGAGGCGGCTTTGCAGGTATTCGCGGGTGGCCGTAGGCTCTTCGTGCAGGGTCAGGTTGACCGTGCCGCTGGCAGCGTCTGGTACTTCAGTGCTGAGGTTGCTCGCTGGCCACGCGTGGACACCGCCGTTGAGGTAGTGGTAACGGGAGTGACCGATTACATCCAGCAACCAGATGAAACGCCCGGCCCAGCCGCCGCCCTCGTCGTCATAGACCACATAGACCGCATTGGCGTTATGGCCGAGCTCGGCGAAGAGTTTTTCCAGGTCGGCCTTGGCCGGCAACAGGCCCGGCGCAGGAGGCTGGCCTAGCTGGGTGCGCTTGAAGTCGACGAAGCGCGCCCCCGGAATATGCCCACTGGCATAGCGGTTGGGGCTGGTCAGGTCGACCAGGATCAACTCTGGCGCATCCAGGCGGGTTAGCAGGTCTGCCGGCTCGATAACCAGGGGCAGGCCAGAAAAGTCAGTCATCCAGAGTCTCCAGGGCGGAACAGAGGGGGCGATTGTAGCGCATGGCTCAGGCGCTGCGGTTGCTGAAGGCGGTCAGGGCCCGCTCGATGCATTGCGCGGTTTTGCCGAAGGCTTGCACGCTGACGTCCGCCAACGGCTTGCCGCCCTGGTCGGCGACCAGCAGCATCACCACCCGGCCATTGCTCGACAGCGAGCGCAGCAGCACGTGTTCGCTGCGAAACAGGGCGCGCAGGCTGGGCGGCAGCAGGGCTGAGAACTGCGCGTGGTTTTCCGGGGTCAGGCGCAGTTGCGCCGCTTTGCTCAGCAACCGTTGCAGCAGTTTGCTTTGTTCAATCGGCAGCACCAGGCTGGCGGCTTCCGCCGGCAGGCCGGCAATCTGGTGGACGCGCAGCTGGCTCAGGGTCTTGTCGGTCATCAGCAGCATCACCCGCTGCAGGCCGCAGGCGACCAGCGCGTCGCGAGCCAACGTCGTCAGGTGGATAGCATTGCTGAACGGGCTGGGCTCGGTCAGCAGCTCCCCGCAGAGTTTGCGCCAGGTACCCAGGGCCTGGGCTGAAGGCGTTGGCGGGGCGATCTGGCCCTGATGCAGGCGTTGCTGGTGCCATGGCCACAGCAGCGCCTCGGCCGGGTGGAACAGGCCAGGGCAGGCGTGATGACGGGCGCTGATTGCCGCTTGCTGGTGCACCAGTTGCTGGACATCGTCCAGCGGCGTTTGCAGGTAAAGGCTGGTGAGCAGTTGCCAGCGCTGCACATGGGCATTGGTCCAGCCAACCTGCGAGGCCAGGGCCAGGCCGTTGGCCAGCAGCACGGTATTGGCCGGCTGGTTGAACCAGCGGCGCAGGCTTGGTTGATCGTCCAGGCGCTGCTGCTGGTGCAGGCTGTCCTGGTCACGGGCGATGAGGATCGCCTGGGCCAGTAGCCGGCGCTCCTCTTGAAGTAAATGGTAACCGCGCGTTACCCAGTCCGGCAGGCGCCAGTGTTCGGCCAGGGCCTTGCACAGGCTCATGACCCGCACGCCGAACAGCTCTTGTTCCACCCGCAGTGCCGATTCGCCTTTGTGCACCACACGCAGCTCCCACTCATCGAGGAGCTTGGGGTGGGTCAGCGCCAGAGGCCAAAGCGGTGACAGAAACAGCAGGCTGCCCCAATGGATTTCCTGCCACAGCCGCGCCAGGCGGCTGGCGAACAGGCCGTTGGCCTGCTGGCTGGCGTGCTGGCTGACCAGCTGCAGCTGACGCAGGGTCGGGGCAATTTCGGCTTCGGGCAGCGCCGGCAGGCGCTCCAGCAGCTCTGCGGTACGCGCCAGCCCCAGGCGGTTGAGGGCGATCTCCAGGCTCTCGGCCGGTTCGCCCAGGCCGGTATTGCTGTGGTGGTTGGCCTCGCGCATGACGCTGAGCACCAGCGCCGGGCTGTCCTGCATCAGTTCGGCGATGTCGCGCAACGAGCGGCGGCTGTCGCCAATGGCGGCTTTGACCCGTTCGTAGCTGGCCAGCGGAACCGGCAGGCGCACGCTATCGAGGAGCTTGACCCAGGCATCGAGTGTTTTTGGTGTTTGACTTGGCACGATGGTTTCAATAGGCATGCTGGAGGTAGGCCGAACTGGCTTTTCGCCTTGACTGACTATAGTCTGGCGCAGTTCTGCCGATAAGTAGAAGAAGAGTTTTTTTAACTTCCGCTCACGACCCTGACCACGACAGTAAGTGCTTTCTATCTATGGCTAAAATTATCGGCATCATCGTCGTATTCGCGAGTGTGCTCGGCGGATATGTACTTTCCCACGGCAAGATTGCGGCCCTGATCCAGCCTTTCGAAGTGCTGATCATCGGTGGTGCTGCTTTCGGTGCGTTCCTCCAGGCCAACCCTGGTTACATGACCATGCATGTAATCAAGAAGTCGCTGAAGATGTTCGGCACGCGCTTTACCCACACCTTCTATATCGAGGTGCTGGGCCTGGTCTACGAGATTCTCAACAAATCCCGTCGCGAAGGCATGATGGCGATCGAAGCCGATATCGAAGACGCCGCTGCCAGCCCGATTTTCGCCAAGTACCCGGCGGTACTGGGTGATGAGCGCATGACCGCGTTCATCTGTGACTACCTGCGCATCATGTCCACCGGCAACATGGCCCCGCACGAGCTTGAGGGCCTGTTCGACATGGAACTGCTGAGCATGAAGGAAGAGCTCGAGCACCCGTCCCATGCCGTGACCGGCATCGCCGACGGCATGCCCGGCTTCGGTATCGTTGCCGCGGTACTGGGTATCGTAGTGACCATGGCCTCGCTGGGCGATGGCGACCAGAAGTCGATCGGCCTGCACGTCGGTGCGGCGTTGGTCGGTACCTTCTTCGGTATTCTCGCCGCCTACGGCTTCTTCGGCCCGCTGGCCACCTCGCTGCGCCATGACGCCAAGGAAGAGCTGAACGTCTACGAGGCGATCAAGGCCTCGCTGGTGGCTTCGGCCTCGGGCATGCCGCCATCGCTGGCCGTGGAATTCGGGCGCAAGGTGCTGTTCCCGGCCCACCGCCCGAGCTTCGCCGAGCTGGAACAAGCAGTTCGCGGTCGCTAAGCCATGGAGAACAATCAGCCCATTATCGTCAAGCGCATCAAGCGCTTTGGCGACGGCCACCACGGTGGCGCCTGGAAGATTGCCTTCGCCGACTTCGCTACGGCGATGATGGCGTTCTTCCTGGTGCTGTGGCTGCTGTCGACGGCCACACCGGAGCAGAAGATCGCCATTGCCGGCTACTTCAAGGACCCGATCGGTTTTTCCGAAAGCGGCACGCCGTACATCATCGACCTGGGCGGTTCGCCCCAGCTCGCCCCGGAAAAAACCATCAACCCGGAAGAAAAGTCCGAGCCAACGCCTGAGTCCAGCATCCCGATCGACCAGAATACGGTCGAGAACATGGCCGAGCAGGTTGAGCGCGAGCGCCTCGAGTTGCTCCTGCAGGAACTGCAGAACAAGGTTGAAGAGAACCCGCAACTGCAGAAGTTCAAGGACCAGATCCTCTTTGAGATCACCCAGGACGGGCTGCGCATCCAGATCATGGATGCCGAGAACCGGCCAATGTTCGACCTTGGCAGCGCGCGCCTGCAGCCGTACTTCGAGGACATCCTGCTGGCCATGGCCGACACCATCAAGGCGGTGCCGAACAAGATCAGCATCAGTGGCCATACCGATGCCAAGCCATACGCCGGCACCGGCGACTTCGGCAACTGGGAACTGTCGGCCAACCGCGCCAATGCCGCACGCCGCGCGCTGGTCGCCGGTGGCTACCCGGATACCCAGGTGGCGCGGGTGGTCGGCTATGCCTCGTCGTCGCTGTTCGACCGGCAAAACCCGCTAAACCCGGTCAACCGTCGGATCGACATCATCGTCCTGACCAAGAAGGCCCAGCGCACCATCGAAGGCGAGCAGACCCAGCCTGCCGCCCCCGAAGCCGGCCAGCCAGGCGCCGCGACTCCGGTTCCAGGGGCGACCCCGGAGCCAGCCCCGGCGGCCGAGCCCGAGCCGATGCAGCCACGGGAGTTGCGCCAGAAGCTGAACATCTTCGAAGACGGTGTATTGAAGATGGACGAAAACAAGCAGTAAGCCTGATAGCTGAAAAAAACGCCCGTGCGCAGCGATGCCCACGGGCGTTTTGTTTGGCGCTACAGGCTAAAAGCCGCGGCGGATCTTGGCCTTGAGGTCGGCATGGAAGAAGTCGGCGTTGGAGCGGTTGGTGGCATTGGCCTCGCAGGCTTCGCTGTCGATCGAGCGCTTGAAGGTCTGCTCGTCATGGTAGGCGCGCACGTAGAGGTCGATGTGTTCGCGGTTGGTCATGGTTGGCCACTTCTCCAGATACCCCGGCAGCGTGGCCTCGCCGCACTGGTAAAAGGCTACCCGGCGATTGACCAGGGTGGCGGCGCCAAGCTGGAAGGGCACCCACCAGGCCTCGGCGGTTTCCGGTGCGAGCACGGCAATCAGGTGGGTGCACTGGCTGATGTTGCGGCGGATGATGCCGCTGATGTCGTCGGTGGTCTGCTGGGCCTCACTGTCGAACAGGTCCAGCTGGGTATTGATGCCTTCAAGCTTGAGCCGTTCATTGATGATGAAGGCGTCCAGGCGTTCGCTGTGGCGATAACTGATAAAGACTGGCATCAGAAGTGCCCTCCCACGCTGGAGGGAGTGGCATTGATGCGCAAAAGCTGAATTGTCATGGTTGATTCCTTTCATACGCAGGGCATGGGGTCGATTCGCTTCATGGCGGCGAATCTTGAAAGGTGACAATCAGCGAAAGTCTTTCGCACAGCAAGGTACGACCAGCAAAGCAGATGCTTCCTGCTTTACTGGGTAATAAATCCTACGGATGCGTCTTACTTTGAACCGTTTGAGGCCCCTTTCCGGGCCTCAGATGTTTCAGTAAGTGTCTTGAGGCAGGCTGGCGATGATCGAGCGGTAGCTGTTCATCCGTTGCTGCTGCACGCGGCCGTCTTCGAGGGCCTTGAGCAGTGCACAACCCGGCTCGCGGTCGTGCTTGCAGTCGCGAAAGCGGCAGGTGCCGAGCAGGTCGGTGAACTCGATAAAGCCGGCTTCGACATCGGCGCGGCTGACGTGGCCCAGGCCAAATTCGCGGATGCCCGGGGAGTCGATAAGCTCGCCACCACCGGGGAAGTGGTAAAGACGGGCGGTGGTGGTGGTGTGAGTACCCTGGCCGGACCATTCCGACAGATCGCCGACGCGGGTCTGAACCTCGGGCAGCAGGCTGTTGACCAGCGACGACTTGCCAACCCCGGACTGACCGACGAACACGCTGATATGGCCGTCAAGCTGGGCCTGCAGTTGCTCCATGCCGTTGCCGTGGTGCGCCGACACTTCCAGCAACGGGTAGCCAAGCTGGCGGTAAACTGCCAGCAATGCATTGAGCGCCGGAGCGTTCTGCTCGTCGATCAGGTCGGCCTTGTTCAGCAGCAGCAAGGGGCGGATGCCGGCATGCTCGGCCGCGACCAGGTAGCGGTCGATCAGGTTGGCATGGGGTTCTGGCGCCGGGGCGAAGACGATCACGATCAGGTCGACGTTGGCCGCTACCGGTTTGAGCTGGCCACGGCTGTCCGGGCGGCACAGCTCGGTATGGCGCGGCATCTGCGCGACAATCACGCCAATGCCCTGGTTGCCGGCGCGCCAGACTACCTTGTCGCCGGTGACCAGCGCCGGCAGGTTGGCCCGCAGGTGGCAACGGAACACCTGGCCGGCAACGTCGCCGTCCTGGGCTTCGACTTCGACCTGCACGCCAAAGTGAGCGATGACCAGGCCCATTTGCTCCGGGCCGAGGTCACCGCCTTCGAGCTCCTTCAGGGTCTGTTGTTCGCGTTTGGCGGCGCGGGCAGCGCGTTCACCCTGGATTTTTTCGATGCGCCAGTTCTGGCGTCGATTGAGCTGGCGTTTGGCCATGAAGGTTCCGTGTTCGGGAGGCAATATTTAACCGCGGGGAGTTTAGCACGCTCCACTAGGCTAAACTGCGCACCTACCGAGGAGCAGAATCATGCAGAACCCACAGAACCTGATCTGGATCGACCTGGAAATGACCGGTCTGGATCCGGATCAAGACGTCATTATCGAAATGGCCACCATCGTCACCGACAGCGACCTCAATACCCTGGCCGAAGGCCCGGTGATCGCCATTCACCACAGTGACGAGGTGCTGGCGCGCATGGACGAGTGGAACACCCGCACCCACGGCGCCTCCGGCCTGACCCAGCGGGTCAAGGACAGCCGCGTCAGCATGGCCGAAGCCGAGGCGCAGACCATCGCCTTCCTGGAACAGTGGGTGCCAAAGGGCAAGTCGCCGATCTGCGGCAACAGCATCTGCCAGGACCGCCGCTTCCTCTATCGCCACATGCGCAGCCTGGAAAACTACTTCCACTACCGCAACCTCGACGTTTCGACCCTCAAGGAGCTGGCAGCACGCTGGGCCCCTGAAGTGCGTGACAGCTTCAAGAAGGGCGGCACCCACCTGGCGCTGGACGATATCCGCGAGTCGATCAACGAACTGCGCCACTATCGCCAGCACTTCATCAAGTTCTGATCGCAACGCCGCCGGCTTGTACAGACAATCCGCGCGGCGCCCCCTTTTGGTGCCTGTGGCAACTGGTTAGACTGCGCGCCCCTTTGCACGGATCTGCGCCATGTTGTTGATGCTCTACCTCATTGCTATCACTGCCGAAGCCATGACTGGCGCGCTGTCTGCCGGGCGCCGCGGCATGGACTGGTTCGGCGTGGTGCTGATCGCCTGCATCACCGCCCTGGGCGGTGGTTCGGTGCGCGACGTGCTGCTGGGGCATTACCCGCTGACCTGGGTCAAGCACCCGGAATACCTGGTGCTGACCAGTTTCGCAGCGCTGATGACGATCTTTATCGCGCCTTTGATGCGCCACTTGCGCTCGCTATTCCTGGTGCTCGATGCCCTGGGGCTGGTGGCCTTTACCCTGATCGGCTGCATGACCGCGCTGGAAATGGGCCAGGGCATGCTGGTGGCGTCGATCAGCGGGGTAATCACCGGGGTGTTCGGCGGGATCCTCCGGGATATCTTCTGTAACGATATTCCGCTGATCTTCCGTCGGGAGCTGTATGCCAGTGTGTCGTTCGCCGCGGCCTGGTTTTACCTGGGCTGCGTGTACTTCAATGTGCCAGGCGAGCAGGCGATTCTGCTGACCCTGTTCGGCGGCTTCCTGCTACGCCTGCTGGCGATTCGCTTCCACTGGGAAATGCCCAAGTTTCATTACAACGACGAGCATTGAAGGCTTAAGCGGCAAGTGGCAAGCCACAAGCTGCAAGTCGAGGCGATCAGCTTGACGCTTGTGGCTTGGCGCTTGCCGCTGCTTTCATGGCATGCTGCGCCAGCGCCCACTGTACATGCTCACGTACCAGCTCCGACGAGTACTCCTGTCGCGCCTTGAGCGCCTCCAGTACCTGGATGGTCGACGGCGCATTGCCAAGCCCTACCGCCAAATTACGCAACCAGCGCTCATAGCCGGCACGGCGCAGCGGCGAGCCTTCAGTGTTGTCGAGGAAGGTCTGTTCATCCCACATGAACAGCTCGGCAAGCCCGGCGCTGTCGAGGTTGTGCCGGGGCTTGAAGTCGTTTTCACCGCTCGGTCGGGCGAAGCGGTTCCATGGGCAGACGATCTGGCAGTCATCGCAGCCAAATACCCGATTGCCGATCAACGGTCGCAGATCTTCCGGGATCGCGCTTTTCAGTTCGATGGTCAGGTACGAGATACAGCGCCGGGCATCCAGCACATAGGGGCCGACAAAGGCCTGGGTCGGGCAGATGTCCAGGCAGGCGCTGCAGCGGCCGCAGTGTTCGCTGGCCTGCGGCGGGTCGACCGGCAGCGGCATGTCGACAAACAGCTCGGCAAGAAAGAAGTAACTGCCGGCCTTGCGGTTGAGCAGCAGGGTGTTCTTGCCGATCCAGCCCAGGCCAGCCTGCTCGGCAATGGCCTTTTCCAGCACCGGGGCGCTGTCGACAAAGGCCCTGAAGCCGAACGGGCCGATGTCTTTCTGGATGCGCTCGGCCAGGTGCTGCACGCGTTTGCGCACCAGCTTGTGGTAGTCGCGGCCCAGGGCGTAGCGGGAGATGTAGGCTTTTTCTGGTTGCGCCAGTTGCTGGGCCATGCGCGTATCGCCCGGCAGGTAGTCCATGCGCAGCGACACCACGCGCAAGGTGCCGGGCACCAGCTCATCGGGGTGCGAGCGCTTGCTGCCGTGGGCGCCCATGTAATCCATTTCGCCGTGGTAGCCGGCCTCGAGCCAGCGTTCCAGATGTTTTTCATGCTCGCCCAGGTCCACCCCGGTGATGCCGACATGGGCAAAACCGAGCTCTCGGCCCCAATCCTTGATCGATTGGGCCAGCGCAGGTAGATCGGGGGCAGAAGCAGACATGGGAATAAGGCAATACGGACTCAGGTGCGTATAATTCTGCCAGACATCAGAGCCTTTGACCCATGCCTCAGACCAAACACCCCGCAAACGAGCCCCATCGGCTCACCAGCGTCACCCTTGCGCCCCTGGCGCCACGTTCTGCTGACGCCCATAAGGGTGACTTCGGCCATGTGCTGGTGGTGGGTGGTGATCGCGGCACTGGCGGCGCGGTGCTGCTCAGCGCCGAAGCGGCGTTGCGCTGCGGCGCCGGCCTGGTATCGCTGGTCAGCCGGCCTGAGCATGTGCCTGCGGCCATGGCCCGCCTGCCCGAGGTGATGAGCCTGGGCGTGCATTCGGCCAACCAGCTGATGGCGCCGATCGAGCGGGCCTCGGTGCTGGTGGCAGGTCCAGGCCTGGGCCAGGCGGCGTGGGGGCGCAGCCTGTTGTCGGCGGTGGCCAGCAGCCCACTGCCTCAAGTGTGGGACGCCGATGCCCTCAACCTGCTGGCGCGCCAACCCTTGCCGCTGCCCAAGGGCAGCATCATTACCCCGCACCCGGGCGAGGCTGCGCGCCTGCTCGGTGTATCGACCGAAGCGGTACAGGCCGACCGGCCCGGGGCGGCGCGCAAACTCGCACGCAAATACGCGGTCGTATGCGTGCTCAAAGGCGCCGGCACCCTGGTCGCCGATCCGGCCGGGCAGTTGGCGCTATGCTCGCGCGGTCATCCGGTCATGGCCGGCGCCGGTCTGGGCGATGTGCTCAGCGGCGTGCTCGGTGCTTTGCTGGCCCAGGGCATGTCAGCCTGGGACGCGGCCTGCCTGGGCGTCTGGCTGCATGCCTGCGCTGGCGAGCGCCTGGGCGCGCAGGGCCGTGGCCTGGCCGCCAGCGACATGGTCCCGGCAATTCGTCAGTTATTGGAGGAACATTCAGCGTGTCTGGCATAACCCTGTTTTTGGCCGATGAAGAGGCCATGGTGAATTTGGGCAAGCGTATTGCCGAAGTGACCAAAGGCCACGGCGTGATTTTTCTTGAAGGGGACCTGGGGGCCGGCAAGACCACCCTGTCGCGGGGCATTATTCGCGGCCTTGGGCACCAAGGTGCGGTAAAAAGTCCTACCTTTACTGTGGTTGAACCGTACGAGATTGGTGATGTTCGTGCCTTCCACTTCGACCTTTATCGCCTGGTCGATCCGGAGGAGCTGGAATTCATGGGCATCCGCGATTATTTCGAAGGTGACGCCTTGTGCCTGTTCGAGTGGCCGCAAAAAGGGGCAGGCATTTTGCCAAAGCCCGACCTGACCATTACCATAAGCCCCCAGGCGGGCGGTCGTTCGCTCAACCTGTCGCCGCAGGGGGCACGTGGCGAAGCCTGGTGTGCCGCTCTGGCCTTGGAATTCAAATAGAAAATGGGGATAGGTATGCGCATTCGCGCACTGGTTTCTGTCGTAGGACTGCTGCTTACGGTAGTGACCGTTAACGCTCTTGCCGTCACGCAAGTCAAAAGTGTGCGTTTATGGCGAGCGCCCGATAACACACGGCTGGTCTTCGACCTCTCGGGTCCTGTGCAGCACAGCGTGTTTACCTTGACCGCCCCGGACCGCCTGGTGATCGACATCAATGGCGCGACCCTGGCTGCGCCGTTGTCGGTGTCCACCTCCAATACCCCGATTACCAGCGTGCGCTCGGCCCAGCGTACGCCGACCGACCTGCGCGTGGTGGTCGACCTGAAAAAGTCGGTGACGCCCAAGAGCTTCACCCTGGCGCCCAATGCCCAGTACGGTAACCGCCTGGTAGTCGACCTGTTCGACCAGGAAGCCGATGCCGCGCCGCCACCGCCCACACCGCCGGTGGCAACCACCCCTGCGGTACCGGTCACGCCGGCGCAACCGGCGATCAAGCTGACCCCGGTGCCCAATGGCAAACGTGACATCGTCATCGCCATCGACGCCGGTCACGGCGGTGAAGACCCGGGTGCCTCCGGTTCGCGCGGCCAGCATGAAAAAGACATCGTCTTGGCCATCGCCAAGGAGTTGCAGCGCCAGATCAACACCGAGAAGGGCTTCCGCGCCGAGCTGACCCGTACCGGCGATTACTTCATCCCGCTGCGCAAACGCACCGAGATTGCCCGCAAGAAGGGCGCTGACCTGTTCATCTCGATCCACGCCGACGCCGCGCCGTCCAAGGCCGCTTTCGGTGCCTCGGTGTTCGCCCTGTCCGATCGCGGCGCTACCTCGGAAACCGCACGCTGGCTGGCCGATAGCGAAAACCGCTCCGACCTGATCGGTGGCGCCGGTAACGTCAGTCTCGATGACAAGGACCGCATGCTCGCCGGGGTGCTGCTCGATCTGTCGATGACCGCTTCGTTGAGCTCCAGCCTCAACGTCGGCCAGAAGGTTTTGGGCAACATGGGCCGCATCACCCCGCTGCACAAGCAGCGCGTCGAGCAGGCCGGGTTCATGGTGCTGAAATCGCCGGACATCCCGTCGATCCTGGTGGAAACCGGCTTTATCTCCAACGCCAACGAGGCGGCCAAGCTGGCCACCCCAAGCCACCAGCAGTCGCTGGCGCGTTCGATTCACAGTGGCGTACGTCAGTTCTTCCAGCAGAACCCGCCGCCGGGCACCTATGTGGCCTGGTTGCGTGACAGCGGCAAGATCGCCCAGGGCCCGCGCGAGCATTCGGTGCGCCCGGGCGAGACCCTGGCGATGATCGCCGTGCGTTATCAGGTCAGCGTCGCCAGCCTGCGCAGTGCCAATAGCCTGAAGACCGATGAACTGAAAGTCGGCCAGCACCTGAACATCCCGACCACGGCACTGGCGGCCCAGCAATGAGCAGTAGTGCCCGGATCGAGCTGCTCAGCCCGCGGCTGGCCAACCAGATTGCCGCCGGTGAAGTCGTCGAACGCCCGGCTTCGGTGATCAAGGAGCTGCTGGAAAACAGCCTGGACTCCGGCGCCAAGCGCATCGACGTCGAAGTCGAGCAGGGCGGCGTCAAGCTGCTGCGCGTTCGCGACGACGGTGGCGGTATCGCCGCCGACGACCTGCCGCTGGCCCTGGCCCGCCATGCCACCAGCAAGATCCGCGACCTGGAAGACCTTGAGCGGGTCATGAGCCTGGGTTTTCGCGGTGAGGCCCTGGCCTCGATCAGCTCGGTCGCCCGCCTGACCCTGACTTCGCGTACCCGCGACGCCGAACAGGCCTGGCAGGTGGAAACCGAAGGCCGCGACATGGCCCCGCGGGTGCAGCCGGCGGCGCATCCGGTCGGTACCTCGGTGGAAGTGCGTGACCTGTTCTTCAATACCCCGGCACGGCGCAAGTTCCTCAAGACCGAGAAAACCGAATTCGATCACCTGCAGGAAGTGATCCGCCGTCTGGCGCTGGCGCGTTTCGATGTGGGTTTTCACCTGCGCCACAACGGTAAGAGCATCCTCAGCCTGCATGAAGCCCATGACGATACCGCGCGCGCTCGCCGTGTCGCGGCGATCTGCGGCCCGGGTTTCCTCGAGCAGGCACTGCCGATCGAGGTCGAGCGCAACGGCCTGCACCTGTGGGGCTGGGTCGGGTTGCCGACCTACTCGCGCAGCCAGGCTGATCTGCAGTACTTCTTCGTCAACGGCCGCGCGGTGCGCGACAAGCTGGTCGCCCACGCCGTGCGCCAGGCCTACCGTGATGTGCTGTTCAACGGCCGGCACCCGACTTTCGTGCTGTTTTTCGAGGTCGACCCTACCGGTGTCGACGTCAACGTGCACCCGACCAAGCACGAAGTACGCTTTCGTGACGGGCGCATGGTCCATGACTTTCTGTACGGCACCCTGCACCGCGCCCTGGCCGATGTACGCCCGGAAGACCAACTGGCCGCGCCCGCTGCCAGCAGCGAGACCGTCCGCCCGAGCGGTATTCAGGCCGGTGAATTCGGCCCCCAGGGCGAGATGCGCCTGGCCGCCAATCTGCTGGAGCAGCCGCCCGCTGAACCGGGCCTGCGCCCGTCCGTGGGCAGCAATGGCAGTGGCGCCGGTTATCAATACCAGTACACGCCAAGGCCGACCCAGGCATTGCCTGCGGCCGAGGCCCAGGGTGTGTACCGGGAATTTTTCGCGCCGCTGGCCGAGGCAGCACCGCCAGCCTTGCCCGAAGGCCAGGGCGACATCCCGCCGCTGGGCTATGCCCTGGCCCAGCTCAAGGGCATCTATATCCTGGCTGAAAACGCCGTCGGCCTGGTGCTGGTGGACATGCATGCTGCCCATGAGCGGATCATGTACGAGCGCCTCAAGGTGGCCATGGCCAGCGAAGGCCTCAGCGGCCAGCCGCTGCTGGTGCCCGAATCCCTGGCCTTGAGCCAGCGCGAAGCCGATTGCGCCGAAGAGCACGCCGAGTGGTTCCAGCGCCTGGGCTTCGAGTTGCAGCGCCTGGGCCCGGAAAGCCTGGCGATCCGGCAGATTCCGGCGCTGCTCAAGCAGGCCGAGGCCAATCGCCTGGTCCAGGACGTACTGGCCGACCTGATGGAGTACGGCACCAGCGACCGCATTCAGGCGCACCTGAACGAACTGCTCGGAACCATGGCCTGCCACGGCGCCATCCGCGCCAACCGGCGCCTGGCCATCGCTGAAATGAACGGCCTGTTGCGCGATATGGAAAACACCGAGCGTAGCGGTCAATGTAACCATGGCCGACCGACCTGGACCCAGATGGGCCTGGACGATCTGGACAAACTGTTCTTGCGCGGTCGATGACATGAGCGGCAAACCCCCCGCGATATTCCTGATGGGCCCGACTGCGGCGGGCAAGACCGACCTTGCCATCGAACTGACCAAGGTGTTGCCGTGCGAGCTGATCAGTGTCGATTCGGCGCTGGTCTACCGTGGCATGGACATCGGCAGCGCCAAGCCGTCGAAAGAGATCCTCGCCGCCCATCCGCACCGGCTGATCGACATCCTCGACCCGGCCGAAAGCTATTCGGCCGCCGATTTTCGTCGTGATGCCCTGGAGGCCATGGCCGAGATCACCGCGCGCGGCAAGATTCCGCTGCTGGTCGGCGGCACCATGCTTTATTACAAGGCATTGCTCGAAGGCCTGGCGGACATGCCAGCGGCCGACCCGCACGTGCGTGCCGAGCTCGAAGAGCAGGTTCAGCGCCTGGGTTTGCACGCCCTGCACCAGCAACTGGCGGCGGTCGACCCGGAGTCGGCGGCGCGTATTCATCCCAATGACCCGCAGCGGCTGATCCGCGCGCTGGAGGTTTACCGGGTCAGCGGCCTGACGATGACCGAACATCGTCAGCGTCAATCCGCGCAAAGTAGCGCCGCAGGCGCGTCCGCAGCGGGACAATTGCCCTATACTGTCGCCAGCCTGGCCATTGCGCCAACCGATCGGCACATACTGCACGAGCGGATTGCGCTACGATTCGGGCAAATGCTGGAACAGGGCTTCGTTGACGAGGTCCGATTGCTGCGAGCCAGAAGTGACTTGCACGCGGGGCTGCCGTCTATACGGGCGGTTGGTTATCGCCAGGTCTGGGATCACCTTGATGGCAAGTTGACTTCAGTTGAAATGCAGGAGCGCGGCATTATTGCCACTCGCCAACTGGCGAAGCGGCAGTTCACCTGGTTGCGTAGTTGGGCTGACCTGCACTGGCTGGACAGCCTGGACTGCGACAATCTGTCTCGCACCTTGAAATACCTTGGATCGGTCTCCATATTGAGCTGAGTCCTTGCAATTGCCGTCTATCCTTGGGGTGGGGCGGCTTGAGCCATCAGTTTTTCTTTGATTTTTTTACTATTGATCCTTACAGGAGTGCGGCATATGTCAAAAGGGCATTCGCTACAAGACCCTTACTTGAATACTTTGAGAAAAGAAAAAGTTGGGGTTTCGATCTATCTGGTTAACGGCATCAAGCTGCAAGGCACGATCGAATCCTTCGACCAGTTCGTGATTCTGCTGAAGAACACCGTCAGCCAGATGGTTTACAAACACGCCATCTCGACAGTTGTCCCTGTGCGTCCGATCCGTCTGCCTAGCGCAACCGAATCCGAGCAAGGCGACGCTGAGCCAGGTAACGCCTGATAGGAGTCTGCTTTGTTCTTTGAGCGCCACGGTGGTGGTGAACGGGCAGTCCTCGTTCACTTGGAAGGTCAGAACCCTGAGGCGCGCGAAGATCCGCAGGAGTTTCAGGAGCTGGCACTGTCGGCTGGGGCCGATATTGTCGCGTTCGCCAATGTGGCGCGACATCAGCCCACCGCCAAATACCTGATTGGCAGCGGCAAGGTCGAAGAGTTACGCGACCTGGTCAACGCCGAACAGGTAGATTTGGTGATTTTCAATCACACCCTCACCCCCAGTCAGGAACGTAACCTCGAACGAGTCTTCGAGTGTCGCGTGCTTGATCGCACCGGTCTGATTCTCGATATCTTCGCCCAGCGGGCGCGTACCCATGAAGGCAAGCTGCAGGTCGAACTGGCCCAGCTCGAGCACATGAGCACGCGGCTGGTGCGTGGCTGGACTCACCTTGAGCGGCAAAAAGGCGGTATCGGCCTGCGCGGCCCGGGTGAAACCCAGTTGGAAACCGACCGCCGCCTGCTGCGGGTACGCCTGCGCCAGATCAAGGCGCGCCTGGAAAAGGTCCGTAGCCAGCGTGAGCAGGCCCGCCGTGGCCGTAAACGGGCAGATATCCCCTCGGTTTCGCTGGTCGGCTATACCAACGCCGGCAAGTCGACCCTGTTCAACGCCCTGACCCAGTCGGACGTCTACGCCGCCGACCAGTTGTTCGCGACCCTCGACCCGACCCTGCGCCGGCTCGAGCTCGACGACCTCGGGCCGATCGTGCTGGCCGACACCGTGGGCTTCATTCGTCACCTGCCGCACAAGCTGGTCGAGGCATTTCGGGCTACGCTCGAAGAGTCGAGCAACTCCGACCTGCTGCTGCACGTGATCGACGCCCATGAGCCCGAGCGCATGGCGCAGATCGAGCAGGTCATGGCGGTACTGGGAGAGATCGGTGCAGAAGGCTTGCCGATCCTCGAGGTCTATAACAAACTCGACCTGCTTGAAGGCGTCGAGCCGCAGATTCAGCGCGATGCCGATGGCAAGCCGCAACGGGTCTGGGTCTCGGCCCGCGATGGTCGGGGGTTGGAGCTGGTGGGGCAGGCGGTCGCCGAATTGCTGGGGGATGACCTGTTTGTCGGTACCTTGCGCCTTGAGCAGCGTTTTGCCCGGCTGCGCGCGCAGTTCTTTGAACTGGGCGCGGTGCAGAGCGAAGAGCATGACGATGAAGGCAGCAGCCTGCTGGCTGTGCGACTGCCGCGGGTGGAGTTGAACCGCCTGGTCAGCCGCGAAGGTTTGCAGCCGCTGGAGTTCATCGAGCAACATACTTTGCAATAAATGCCCGGCGACGCGGTCGGGCAGCCGTGACAGGCATTCTGTAGCATTGGACGGCGCGCCGTGGGCGCGTCTTTGCTTTATCAGATGGAGAGCGCTATGGCTTGGAATGAGCCGGGTGGCAACTCGAACAATCAGGATCCGTGGGGCGGGCGCCGTGGTGGCGACAAGAAAGGGCCACCGGATCTCGACGAGGCCTTCCGCAAGCTGCAGGACAGCCTGAACGGCATGTTCGGCAGTGGCAAGAAACGCGGTGGTGATGGCGGCATCGGCAAGGGCGGTGGCTTCGGCCTGCTCGGCATCGGTCTCGCCGTGCTTGCAGCTATCTGGCTGTACAGCGCCGTGTACGTGGTCGACGAACAGGAGCAGGCAGTCGTGCTGCGCTTCGGCAAATACTACGAAACCGTAGGGCCGGGCCTGAACATCTACTTCCCGCCGATCGATCGCAAGTACATGGAGAACGTTACCCGCGAACGTGCCTATACCAAGCAGGGGCAGATGCTGACCGAAGACGAGAACATCGTCGAGGTGCCGCTGACCGTGCAGTACAAGATCACCAACCTGCAGGATTTCGTGCTGAACGTCGATCAGCCTGAAGTCAGCCTGCAGCACGCGACCGATAGCGCCCTGCGTCACGTGGTGGGTTCCACCGCGATGGACAAGGTACTGACCGAAGGTCGTGAGCAGATGGCCGTGGAAATCAAGGAGCGCCTGCAGCGTTTCCTCGATACCTACCGTACCGGTATCACCGTCACCCAGGTCAACGTACAGAGCGCGGCAGCCCCGCGTGAAGTGCAGGAAGCCTTCGACGACGTGATCCGTGCCCGTGAAGACGAGCAGCGTGCCCGCAACCAGGCCGAGTCCTACGCCAATGGCGTGGTGCCAGAAGCCCGTGGTCAGGCCCAGCGGATCATCGAGGACGCCAACGGTTACCGCGACGAAGTCGTCTCGCGCGCCAAGGGTGAGGCCGACCGCTTCACCAAACTGGTCGCCGAGTACCGCAAGGCCCCTGAAGTGACCCGTCAGCGCTTGTACCTGGACACCATGCAGGAAGTCTACAGCAACACCAGCAAGGTCCTGGTCTCCGGCAAGGACGGTCAGAGCAATCTGCTGTACCTGCCGCTCGACAAGATGATCCAGAACAGTGGTTCGCGTAATGCGCCGGCCACCAGCGCGGCGCCTTCGGCCAACGCTGATGCGGCCACCCGTGCGGCGGAACTGCAACAGCAGCAAACACAGTTGCGTACTAGGGAGAGCCGCTGATGAGCAATAAATCGCTGATCGCCCTGATCGTGGCCGTGGTGCTGGGGATCGTGGCCTGGAACAGCTTCTACATCGTGGCCCAGACCGAGCGTGCGGTACTCCTGCAGTTTGGTCGTGTGGTCCAGGCTGATGTCCAGCCCGGCCTGCATGTGAAGGTTCCTTACGTCAACCAGGTGCGCAAGTTCGACGCCCGCCTGATGACCCTGGACGCCCCGACCCAACGCTTCCTGACCCTGGAAAAGAAAGCGGTGATGGTCGACGCCTACGCCAAGTGGCGGGTCAAGGATGCCGAGCGTTTCTACACTGCAACCTCGGGCCTCAAGCAGATTGCCGACGAACGTCTGTCGCGCCGTCTGGAAAGCGGCCTGCGTGACCAGTTCGGTAAACGCACCCTGCACGAAGTGGTCTCCGGTGAACGTGACGCGCTGATGGCTGACATCACTGCCTCGCTGAACCGCATGGCCAGCAAGGAGCTGGGTATTGAAGTGGTCGACGTTCGCGTCAAGGCCATCGACCTGCCCAAGGAAGTCAACCGCAGCGTGTTCGAGCGTATGAGCACCGAGCGTGAGCGTGAAGCCCGCGAGCACCGCGCCAAGGGTAACGAGCTGGCTGAAGGCATTCGTGCCGACGCCGATCGTCAGCGCCGGGTTCTGCTGGCCGAAGCCTACCGGGAATCGGAAGAAACCCGCGGTGACGGTGATGCCCAGGCGGCGTCGATTTACGCCAAGGCTTACGGTCAGGACCAGGACTTCTACGCGTTCTATCGCAGCCTCAAGGCTTACCGCGAGAGCTTTGCCGACAAGAGCGATGTGCTGGTGCTCGATCCGAGCAGCGACTTCTTCCGCTTCATGGGCAAGTCCAAGCCATAAGCATCTACCCCGCCGGGCGGCTAAAACGCCTGGCGGGGTGATCCCGCGAGAAAACGGGTGTATGATGCGGCAGCCGGGAAATTCCCGGCTTTTTTGCGTCTGCAAGATCGAACGGTTCAAACCCGGTTCGGGTCTACAGAGCAGCCCAAGGTATTCGAGGGTATAGGCACGGCGGTAGCGCTGGAATCGGTGCTGCGCGCCATTGTTTGCCGATACCTGCTTCACTCAAGGCTCGCCCGCGGGCAAGCCGCCCGGACCATAGGGGAAATGGCGTAATGGCAACGGTAGACCGCTGGCTGCTGCCAGATGGCATCGAAGAAGTACTGCCACCTGAGGCGGCGCGCATCGAGATCGCGCGTCGGCAGGTGTTGGATCTGTTCCAGAGCTGGGGTTATGACTTTGTCGTGACCCCACATATCGAGTACCTGGAATCGCTGCTCACCGGTGCCGGCCAGGACCTGGACCTGCGGACCTTCAAGGTCATCGACCCGCAATCGGGCCGGCAGATGGGTTTCCGTGCCGACATCACTCCACAGGTTGCGCGCATCGATGCGCATACCCTGCGTCGTGAAGGCCCGAGCCGCCTGTGCTATGCCGGCAGCGTGCTGCACGCCTTGCCGCGGGCGCTGTCGACGTCGCGCAGCCCGATCCAGCTCGGTGCCGAGCTGTACGGCGACGCCAGCCCGGTCAGCGACGTCGAAGTGATCAGCCTGATGCTGGCCATGCTGCAACTGGCCGATGTGCCGGACGTGCACATGGACCTCGGTCATGTCGGTATCTACCGTGGCCTGGCCCGCGCCGCCGGTCTGTCCGGAGCAATCGAGCAGCAGTTGTTCGATGCCCTGCAGCGCAAGGCCGTCGACGAAGTGATCGAGCTGACTGCCAAGCTGCCAGCGGACCTCGCCGCTATGTTGCGCTCGCTCACCGAGCTGTGCGGTGGCCGTGAAGTGCTGGCCGAGGCGCGCGTGCGCCTGGGCCGTGCACCGGCTGCGGTACTGGCGGCACTGGATGACCTGATGGCGATCGCCGAGCGGCTGGCCACGCGTTATCCCGGGCTGCCGCTGTATTTTGACCTGGGCGAGTTGCGCGGCTACCACTACCACACCGGTGTAGTGTTTGCCGCGTTCGTCCCGGGTGTCGGTCAGTCGATCGCCCAGGGCGGTCGTTACGACGACATCGGAGCGGACTTTGGCCGGGCACGCCCGGCCACCGGTTTCTCCACGGATTTGAAGACCCTGGTCACACTGGGGCGAGCCGAGGTGGTATTGCCGTCTGGCGGGATCTGGATGCCCGACAGCAGCGATGCGGCACTCTGGCAGTTGGTCTGCCAATTGCGCAGTGAAGGTCAGCGGGTGGTTCAGGCCTTGCCTGGGCAGCCATTGACTGCCGCCGTAGAGGCGGATTGCGATCGGCAATTGATTCAGCAAAACGGGCTTTGGCAGGTTCTGCCGCTGGCCATTTGAGATTCCCCGCCGGCACGAGCCGGCGCCAAGTTTGCGCGAATGAGGACAAGTGTTATGGGTAAGAATGTCGTAGTCCTGGGCACCCAGTGGGGTGATGAGGGCAAAGGCAAGATCGTTGATCTGCTGACCGAACATGCTGCCGCCGTAGTGCGCTACCAGGGTGGCCACAACGCAGGCCACACCCTGGTGATCGACGGTGAGAAGACCGTGCTGCACCTGATCCCGTCGGGCGTGCTGCGCGAAGGCGTGCAGTGCCTGATCGGCAACGGCGTGGTGGTAGCACCGGACGCCCTGCTGCGTGAAATCAACAAGCTCGAAGAGAAAGGCGTACCGGTGCGCGAGCGCCTGCGCATCAGCCCTTCCTGCCCGCTGATCCTGTCCTACCACGTGGCCCTCGACCAGGCTCGTGAAAAAGCCCGTGGCGAGCAGAAGATCGGCACCACCGGTCGCGGCATCGGCCCGGCCTATGAAGACAAGGTTGCCCGTCGCGGCCTGCGCATCGGTGACCTGTTCCACCGCGAGCGTTTCGCTGCCAAGCTCGGCGAGCTGCTGGACTACCACAACTTCGTGCTGGTCAATTACTACAAAGAACCTGCAATCGATTTCCAGAAGACCCTGGACGAGTGCATGGAATACGCCGAGCTGCTCAAGCCGATGATGCTCGACGTCACCGCCGAGCTGCACAACCTGCGTCGCGCCGGCAAGGACATCATGTTCGAAGGCGCCCAGGGCTCGCTGCTGGACATCGACCACGGTACCTACCCGTTCGTGACCAGTTCCAACACCACCGCTGGCGGCATCGCTACCGGTTCGGGCGTTGGCCCTATGTACCTGGACTACATCCTCGGTATCACCAAGGCCTACACCACCCGCGTTGGCTCGGGCCCGTTCCCGACCGAACTGTTCGATGACGTCGGTGCCTTCCTGGCCAAGCGTGGTCACGAGTTCGGCGCCACCACCGGTCGCGCCCGCCGTTGCGGCTGGTTCGATGCCGTGATCCTGCGTCGCGCCATCGACGTCAACAGCATCTCCGGCCTGTGCCTGACCAAGCTGGACGTGCTCGACGGCCTGGAAACCATCCGTATCTGCGTTGGCTACAAGAACGAGAACGGTGCGGTCATCGATGCCCCGACCGACGCCGACAGCTACATCGGCCTGGAGCCGGTGTACGAAGAAATGCCGGGCTGGAGCGAGTCGACCCTGGGTGCCAAGACCCTGGAAGAACTGCCGGCCAACGCCCGTGCCTACATCAAGCGTGTGGAAGAGCTGGTCGGCGCGCCGATCGACATCATCTCCACCGGCCCGGACCGCAACGAGACCATCGTGCTGCGTCATCCGTTCGCCTGATTCGCGACTGATGTAAAGACAAAGGCCCCTTGATAGGGGCCTTTGTCGTTTCTGTCGGCTGATCGGCACAACCTTTGCTGTAAGAATCACTCCAGTGGTGCCATCACTTTAATGGCCCCAGAAGTAGAGGGTTCTTTCGTGTCCGCCGTTCTCTCACTGTTACGAAGCCGCCTGTTGCGGCCTGTCTTTGTTGCCCTCGGTATCGCTCTTTTGGTGCAAGTGCTGGTCGCGGTCGCGCTGACCCGGAGCACGGTCACAGCCCTTGAGGCCGATCTGGGCAAGCGTCTGGCCGCCGACAGCCAGCAACTTTCCGCCGAGCTCGAGCAGGCCGGGCGCGAAGTCAGCTCCGGGCTCGACAGCCTCTCCGCCAGTACCCGCCAGCGCCTGACCGCAGGTTTGTCCACGCGTTTGCAGGATGAGCAGGCGCAGTTGCGCGCGACCCTGGAAAAGAACCTCAAGGATTCGGCCAACGACATGGCCGAACTGCTCGCCTCGGTGGCGCCACGGGCCATGTGGGACAACGACGTGCCGACCCTGTCGGAGTTCTCCCGCCGGGCCCAGCGCAACCCTAGCGTGCTGTTCGTGGTGTACGACGACGCCCAGGGTCAGCACTTGACCCGCTACCTCAACCGGCAGAACCCGATCAACCAGGCGCTGCTGGAAAAGGGCCAGGGCGAGCGGGCGCTGGACAAGGTACTGGACGCTGCGCGCAACGACCCTTCGGTGTACTTCGTCGAGGCCTCGATCAACCCTAACGGGGTCGAGATCGGCAAGGTATTGATGGGCGTTTCCACGGCCGTGGTCGACCACGAGCTGGTGGCGCTGGACAAGCGCTTCTCGGCGTTGATCGCCAGCGGTGATCAGTTGGTCGGCGACAGCCTGGTGGGTGCCGCCGCCGACAGCAACAAGGCTTTGCGCGCGCGCCTGGAGGCAGCGCAGGGCAGTGCTGCCGGTATGCAGGCCAACACCTCGCAAAGCGTTCAGGACGCGGCCGCGACCCTGCGCTGGAACATCGGCGTGGGGCTGGCCCTGGTCGGCCTGGGCGTGCTGCTGGTGGTCGCCGTGGTGCTGGGCCGGCGCGTGGTCAACAAGCTGCGCCTGCTGATTGCGGCACTGAACGACCTGGCGGCGGGTGAGGGTGATCTGACCAAGCGTGTTTCCATCGACAGTCGCGACGAGATCGGCGACATGGCGGCGGCGGTCAACCAGTTCGTCGCCAAGCTGCAGCCTATTGTGCGTGAGGCTGGCGAAGTGGCCCAGCGTACCGGCATCGAGATCGGCGCCATGACCCAGCGCAATGCTGGCGCCGATGCTGCTGCCGAGCTGCAGCGTGATGAAGTCGCCGCCAGCCTGCGCGACCTGTCGAGCATGGCCGATGAGGCCCAGGCCGAAAGCCAGGCGATGCAATCGGCCCTGCAGCAAGTGGTGGATATTCGCCAGGCCACCGACGAGAACAGCCGCACTTCCACCCAGGTGGCCAAGCTTATCGAAGACCTGGCCGGGCAGGTCGAGACCGGCTCCAAGGTCATCGAGCGCCTGGCCCAGCAAAGTGAGCAGATCGAGGTGGTGCTGACGGTAATTCACGGCATTGCCGAACAGACCAACCTGCTGGCGCTCAACGCTGCCATCGAAGCGGCGCGCGCCGGGGAAACCGGGCGCGGTTTTGCCGTGGTGGCCGATGAGGTGCGAGCACTGGCGAGCAAGACCCAAAGCTCGACCGGCGATATCCAGGCGCACATCGGCGCATTGCAGCAGGGCGCCAAAGAGGCAGTGGCGGCGATCAGCCAGGCCGGGCGCCAGGCTAGCGAAGGCCTGCTGGTGCTGCGCGACAACGCGCGCTTGCAGCAATCGGTGCAGGCATCGGTTGAGCAGGTGCATGCGGCGATTGGCCTGGCTACCCGTGCGGCCGAGCAGCAGGCTCATGGCGCGCAGGCCGTGCGTGGTCGGGTGCAGACCATTCACGCCCAGGCCGAGCGGGCTGCCGAGGTGGTGCTGCAAACCACCGCCAGCAGCAAGGTGCTCGATGACCTGGCGGCGCAGCTCAAGGCCAGCCTGGGGCAGTTCCGCGCGTGAGAGTAATCGCGGGGCAAGTCGAGTGGGGGGGGGGGGGGGGGCCCCCCGGGGGGGGGGGGGGGGGGGCGCGCGCCCGAGCCGCCCGCTCGCACTCCGCTCACAGAGCACCTCACGGACCGACACACAGGCCCCG
>NZ_JBIUWO010000003.1:0-158798 GCF_044743505.1 Pseudomonas sp. NPDC087612 | reverse complement strand
GGGGGGTGTGCGTGTTCGCCCCCCCCCGTGTGGGTGTTTGTGGTTTGTGGGGGGGGGGGGGCGCCCCCCCCCCCCCCCCCCCCCCCCCCGCGCGGCCCCCCCCCCCCCCCCCCCCCCCCCCCCGCGCGCCCCCCCCCCCCCCCCCCCACTCGACTTGCCCCGCGATGCTTTTCAGGTATCACGCGCGGTTGAGGTACATCCGCGTAGTGAGCAGATACACCGGCAACCCCGAGACCAGGATCAGCAATGCCGCATAGGGCGCTGCCGCCGCGAACTCGACGTTGGCGGTATGCGCCCACACTTCGGTGGCCAGGGTGGTCATGCCGGTCGGGCTGAGCAGCAGGGTTGCGGTCAGCTCCTTCATGGCGTCCAGGAACACCAGTGCGAACGCCGCCGCCAGGGCCGGGAAGATGATTGGCAGGGTCACCCGGCAAAACGCCGTGAACTGGGTCGCGCCCAAGGTGCGGGCGGCTTCTTCGAGCTGTGGCGCCGCCTTGTTCAAGGCCGTGCGCACCGGCGCCTGGGCCAGGGGCAGGAACAGCAGCGCGTAGGCCAGCAGCAACAAGCCAGTGGTTTGGTACAGTGCCGGCACATAGTGCAGGGCGAAGTACACCAGGGTCAGGGCGATCACCAAGCCGGGCAGGGCGTGCAGCAGGTACGGCAGGCGTTCGGCCCAGATCGCCAGGCGGCCCTTGTAGCGCACCACCAGGAAACTCACCGGCAGTGCCAGCAGCAAGCTCAATCCGGCACCACCCAGCGATAGCGACAACGATGAGAACAGTGCGCGACTGATATCGGCCACCGGAAAGGCCGCCGACGAACCAACGCTCAGCCAGTAACCGAGCATGCCCAGTGGAATACCGCTGCCCAGCAGCGCCAGGATCAGGCAATACAGCTGCCCGACCGGCATCCACCCGCGCAGGCGAATCGGCGCACCGCGACGCGCCACGCCCTGGCCGATGCGCACATGGCGGGCCTTGCCGCGCACACGCAGCTCCAGCCAGAGCATCAGCAGGCACATGAACAACAGCACTGCCGAGAGCATCGCGGCGTTGGCGTTGCTGAACTCCAGCTCGAATTGCTGGTAGATCGCCGTGGTAAAGGTCTGCAGGCCGAGGATCGACAGGGCGCCGAACTCCACCAGCATGTGCAGGGCAATCAGCAGGCTGCCACCAATGATCGACGGCCACAGCAGTGGCAGGGTGATGCGCCAGAACACGCCCCAGCGCGTCTGCCCCAGGGTCCGTGCCGACTCTTCCAGTGAGGTATCGAGGTTGCGCAGGGTCGCTGCAACCGGCAGGAACACCAGTGGGTACTTGGACAGGCTCATCACCAGGATGGCACCGCCCAGGCCTTCGAAGCGCGGGCTCAGCGACACCCAGGTAAAGCCGCTGACAAAGGCTGGCACGGCAAACGGCAGGCACAGGATCACGCCCCACAGGCGCCGTCCGGGCAGGTCACTGCGCTCCAGCAGCCAGGCCAGGGATACACCCAAGGCCATGCAGGCCAGGGTGACGCCGGCCATCAGCATCAGGGTGTTGCGCATCAGGCCCCAGACGAACGGGCGCCAGAGCAAGTGCAAGGCTTCGCGCCAGCCGGCTTCCCAGGTTTTCAGCGCTACGTACAGCAGCGGCAGCAGGCTCAGCCCGACCAGCAGCAGCACCGGCAGCACCACCCAGATCGACGGGCGCTTGCGCTTGGGAATATAACGGCTGGCCAGTGCGACCGCGGGCAGGGCTGCGCTCATTACAGCAGGCCAACTTCGCGTTCGAGTTCCAGAGCTTCTTCAGCGTTACCCAGGTCGGCCGGGGTGATTTTCGGCGGACGCAGGTCTTCGAAGGGCTTCAGGCCCTGGTCCGAGACCATGCCTTTATGCAGCGGATACTCGGCAGTGGTCTGGGTGATTACCCGCTGGCCTTCTTCGCTGGCCATCCAGGCCAGCAGGGCCTGGGCTTCTTTCGGGTGCTTGCTGGCTTTTACCGCCGCGGCGCTGGAGATGGTCACCAGGCCACCGACGTCGCCGTCGGCCAGGTAATAGAGTTTCGAATCCAGCTGGCCGCGCTCTTTCTTCAGGGCGTACCAGTAGTAATTGTTGACCAGCACGGCCGCCACTTCGCCATTCTCCACGGCTTTGAGCGCAACCATGTTGTTGGTGTAGGTCTTGCCGAAGGCCTTGAGGCCGGTCAGCCATTCTTCGGCGGCCTCGCGACCGTGCAGCTTGAGGATGGCCACGGCCTGTTCCTGGAAGGCGCCGCTGGTCGGCACGAAACCGATCTTGCCGTCCCACTCGGGGTCGGCAAAGTCCATCACTGAAGGTGGCAGGTCTTTCTCGTCGATTACCTTGGGGTTGAAGGCGACCACGCGGGTGCGTGCGGTAACGCCCATCCAGGTACCGTTGGCGGCGACGTATTCCTTGGGCAGGACCTGCAGGGTCGAATCATCGATCTTGGCCAGCAGGCCCAGTTCGCCGAGGTTGTTCAGCGGTGGCGATTCTTCGGTGTAGATGACGTCGGCGGGGGAGCGATCACCTTCTTCGATGATCTGGCTGGCCAGCTGGTTGCTGCTGCCCTTGCGGATATTGATGTGGATGCCGGTCTTGGCCTCGTAGGCCTTGGCGATGGCTTCACCGATTTCCTTGTGCTGGCCGTTGTACAGGGTCAGCGACACCGGGTCGGCGGCCATGGCGGCTGGGGTGCCGAGCAGCATGGCGAAAACAGAGACGGCCAGGCCGCGCAACAGGGGGTTATTGCGGAACGTCATGCGGGTACTTCCTCGCTTGCGGCTACATATCTGGAAACAATGATAATCGATATCGCTTCTCAAATGCCCTTGTGAGGGAAAATTCATGAGCAGGCTATCGGTCGTTTCGGGATTGCAGGCGAGGAAAAGGGTAGGGCAGAAACGAAAAAACCCGCTTTCGCGGGTTTGATCTGAATTGGTGCCCAGAAGAAGACTCGAACTTCCACGACCGTAAGGTCACCAGCACCTGAAGCTGGCGTGTCTACCAATTTCACCATCTGGGCAAAATGAAGCGGTGTAGCTTGTAACGAAAACAGTGTAGCGTGTTGCAGTAAATCTCAGAAGCCAGCGGCAGTTCTAAGATTTGAAATTGGTGCCCAGAAGAAGACTCGAACTTCCACGACCGTAAGGTCACCAGCACCTGAAGCTGGCGTGTCTACCAATTTCACCATCTGGGCATTTCGCTGAGGAACATGATGCTTCACATCGTGCTGCTTCTCAACTATAACGACGGTGTCCGTCGTTGTGGTGCGCACTATACGGATGCTCCTGAGAGCTGTAAACCCCCGTTCAGAAAAAATCTTAAAAAATTCAAGTCGTTGTTCCTTATGATGGTTTTGGCAGCATCCAGGGGGCTCTGACAGGGCTGTCCAAGCCTGAAATTTCCGGTTTCAATACGCCTATGCCAAACTAACCCTTATATAGACAAGGTGAACCCCTCCTAATGGCCGATTGGCAGACCCTCGATCCCGAGGCCGCTCGTGAAGCGGAAAAATACGAAAACCCTATTCCTAGCCGTGAGCTGATCCTCCAGCGTCTGGACGAGCGCGGCTCGCCGGCAGCCCGTGAGCAGCTGGTCGAAGAGTTCGGGCTGACCACCGAAGACCAGATCGAAGCCCTGCGCCGCCGTCTGCGCGCGATGGAGCGTGACGGCCAGCTGATCTATACCCGGCGCGGCACTTATGCCCCGGTAGACAAGCTCGACCTGATCCTCGGCCGCATCGCCGGCCACCGTGACGGCTTTGGCTTCCTGATCCCGGATGACGGCAGCGACGACCTGTTCCTGAGCCCTGCGCAAATGCGCCTGGTGTTCGATGGCGACCGCGCCCTGGCCCGGGTTTCCGGCCTGGATCGCCGTGGCCGCCGCGAAGGCGTGGTGGTCGAAGTGATCTCCCGCGCCCACGAAAGCATCGTTGGCCGCTACTTCGAAGAAGGCGGTATCGGCTTTGTCACCCCCGACAACCCCAAGGTCCAGCAAGAAGTGCTGATCACCCCGGGGCGTAACGGCGGTGCCAAAATCGGCCAGTTCGTCGAAGTCAAGATCACCCACTGGCCGACCCCGCGCTTCCAGCCCCAGGGCGACGTTACCGAAGTGATCGGCAACTACATGGCCCCGGGCATGGAAATCGACGTTGCCCTGCGCAGCTACGACATTCCGCACGTCTGGCCCGAAGCGGTGATCAAGGAAGCGCGCAAGCTCAAGCCGGAAGTCGAAGAGAAAGACAAAGAGCACCGCGTCGACCTGCGTCACCTGCCGTTCGTCACCATTGACGGCGAAGACGCCCGCGACTTCGACGATGCGGTGTACTGCGAGAGCCTGGGCAAGTTGCGCCTGTTCTCCGGTGGCTGGCGCCTGTACGTGGCGATTGCCGACGTTTCCAGCTACGTGCGCCTGGGCTCTGCCCTGGATGCCGAAGCCCAGGTGCGCGGCAACTCGGTGTACTTCCCCGAGCGCGTGGTACCGATGCTGCCTGAAGAGCTGTCCAACGGCCTGTGCTCGCTGAATCCGCACGTCGACCGGCTGGCGATGGTCTGTGAAATGACCATCAACAAGTCCGGGCAGATGGTCGATTACCAGTTCTATGAAGCGGTGATCCACTCCCATGCACGCCTGACCTACAACAAGGTCAGCAGCATGCTCGAACACGCTCGTACCCGCGAAGGCAAGGCCCTGCGCGAGCAGTACAGCGAAGTGGTGCCGGACCTCAAGCAGCTCTATGCGCTGTACAAGGTGCTGCTGGCGGCCCGTCATACCCGTGGCGCGATCGACTTCGAAACCCAGGAAACGCGGATCATCTTCGGTTCCGAGCGCAAGATCGCCGAAATTCGCCCGACCGTGCGCAACGACGCTCACAAGCTGATCGAAGAGTGCATGCTGGCGGCCAACGTGGCCACCGCCGAGTTCCTCAAGAAGCACGAAATCCCGGCCCTCTACCGTGTTCACGACGGCCCGCCACCGGAGCGCCTGGAAAAACTGCGCGCCTTCCTCGGCGAGCTGGGCTTGTCCCTGCACAAGGGCAAGGACGGTCCGTCGCCCAAGGATTACCAGGCATTGTTGGCGAGCATCGCCGACCGCCCGGATTTCCACCTGATCCAGACCGTGATGCTGCGCTCGCTGAGCCAGGCGGTGTACAGCGCCGACAACAACGGCCACTTCGGCCTGAACTACGAGGCGTACACCCACTTCACCTCGCCGATCCGCCGCTACCCGGACCTGCTGACCCACCGGGCGATCCGCAGCGTGATCCGTTCGCGTCAGGAAACCCCGCACGTCAAGCGTGCCGGTGCCATGAGCATCCCCAAGGCGCGCATCTACCCGTACGACGAGGCGACCCTGGAGCAGCTCGGCGAGCAGTGCTCGATGAGCGAGCGGCGTGCCGACGAGGCCACCCGCGACGTGGTCAACTGGCTCAAGTGCGAGTACATGAAAGACCGCGTCGGCGAGAGCTTCCCGGGTGTGATCACCGCGGTGACCGGCTTTGGCCTGTTCGTCGAACTGACCGACATCTACGTCGAAGGCATGGTCCATGTCAGTGCCCTGCCGGGCGACTACTACCACTTCGACCCTGTGCACCACCGCCTGGCCGGTGAGCGTACCGGGCGCAGCTTCCGCCTGGGCGATACCGTCGAAGTGCGGGTGATGCGCGTCGATCTCGAGCAGCGCAAGATCGACTTCGAGATGGCCGAGAACACCCTCAAGGCGCCGATTGGCCGCAAGCAGCGTGGTGAAGGCGTGCGCCCGCAAGACGGCAAGCCGGTGCCGGTGCTCGACAAGAAGGCCGAGGCGCCGGCCAAGGCTGCAGAGCCTGCCCGTCGCAGCCGCAAGAACGAAACTGCCGAAGCCTATTTCCCAGCCAATGCCGTGGCCAACAACGCCGAGGTGCGCAAGAGCCGGGAAATGAAAAAGGCCTTGATGTCCGATGCCAAGCACGCAGGCGGCAAGCCTGCGTCGAAGTCGGGCAAATCGGAAAAACCGAGCAAGCACCGTAAAGGGCCGCCGAAAGCCGGCTCCGCGTCACGTAAACCCAAGGCCAAGTCATGAGTCAGTTGGAAAAAATCTACGGCGTGCATGCTGTGGAAGCCCTGTTGCGTCACCACCCCAAGCGGGTCAAGCAGATCTGGCTGTCGGAAGGGCGTAGCGAGCCGCGCCTGCAGGCGCTGCTGGAGCTGGCCGGGCAAAATCGCGTGGCGGTCGGCCAGGCCGAGCGCCGCGAGATGGATGCCTGGGTTGAAGGCGTGCACCAGGGCGTGGTGGCTGAAGTCAGCCCGAGCCAGGTCTGGGGCGAGGCGATGCTCGAAGAGCTGCTCGACCGCACTGAAGGCGCGCCGTTGATCCTGGTACTCGACGGTGTCACCGACCCGCACAACCTCGGCGCCTGCCTGCGCACCGCTGATGCCGCCGGTGCGCTGGCGGTGGTGGTGCCCAAGGACAAGTCGGCGACCCTGACCCCAGCGGTTCGGAAAGTGGCCTGTGGTGCGGCAGAAGTCATTCCGCTGGTGGCGGTCACCAACCTCGCGCGGACCCTGGAGAAGCTCCAGCAACGTGGCCTGTGGGTGGTCGGTACTGCGGGCGAGGCCGAGCAAGAGCTGTATCAGCAGGACCTGACCGGCCCGACCATCCTGATCATGGGCGCCGAGGGCAAGGGCATGCGCCGCTTGACCCGCGAGCACTGTGATTTTCTGGTCAAGCTGCCGATGGCAGGCAGCGTCAGCAGCCTGAACGTGTCGGTGGCGACGGGCGTGTGCCTGTTCGAGGCCGTTCGTCAGCGCCAGGCAAAGCGCCAGGCTTGATTTCGGCGTTGCATCTATCGCGGGTCCAGCCCGCTCCCACAGGTCCTTGTGGGAGCGGGCTGGACCCGCGATGCTTTTAAGGCTGTTCAAATAATCACCAATTACCTTGCTTGTCTTTCGGCGCTTCTCTACAATTGCGCCCCTTGCCATGTTGGCAGGCGTTCACGCGCCTCTTCCCAGGGCAAGACATACAAGTGTCCTTCACTCCTTGTCTGACCACTCTGGTGGCAGACTACAACCCGTAAGGAGCATTCATGCGTCATTACGAAATCATCTTTCTGGTCCACCCTGACCAGAGCGAGCAAGTCGGCGGCATGGTTGAGCGTTACACCAAGCTGATCGAAGAAGACGGCGGTAAAATCCACCGTCTGGAAGACTGGGGCCGTCGTCAACTGGCCTATGCAATCAACAATGTTCTCATGGCTCACTACGTGATGCTGAACGTTGAGTGCACCGGCAAGGCCCTGGCCGAGCTGGAAGACAACTTCCGCTACAACGATGCCGTGATCCGTAACCTGGTCATCCGTCGCGACGAAGCCGTTACCGGCCAGTCCGAGATGCTCAAGGCTGAAGAGAACCGCAGTGAGCGCCGTGAGCGTCGCGACCGTCCTGAGCACGAAAGCGCCGAAAGCGCTGATAGTGATGACAGCGACAACAGCGATAACGCTGACGAGTAATCCACGGACCTTTTGAGGAGCCTATTACATGGCACGTTTCTTCCGTCGTCGTAAATTCTGCCGCTTCACTGCTGAAGACGTGAAAGAGATCGATTACAAAGATCTCAACACCCTGAAAGCTTATGTATCCGAAACCGGCAAAATCGTTCCAAGCCGTATCACCGGTACCAAAGCTCGTTATCAGCGTCAGCTGGCTACCGCTATCAAGCGCGCCCGCTTCCTGGCCCTGCTGCCCTACACCGACAGCCACGGCCGCTGAGACCGGGTCGTCGACAAGTAGCAAAGGATAAAATGCATGCGCGCCTTGGCTGATTTCATCATGCGCGGTCGCGTGCAAGCCACCCTCGTGGTGGTGGGTTGTGCGGCTTTGCCGCTGTTGTTCTGGTTGAGTGCCGCCGCCGGGAGCCTGGTGTTCCTGCGGCGCGGTTTCAAGGACGCTTCCGGTGTCCTCGCCTGGGCTTTGTTGCCGGCGATGGCCTGGTGGTTCTTCGGCGAGCCGCGCACCTTGATGGTGTTGCTGGGTACGCTGGGTCTGGCGGCGCTGTTGCGCGCCGGGCAGTCCTGGAACCGGGTGCTGTTGTTCAGCATCGGCATGGGCCTGGTGTACGGGGTTGTACTGGGTTCGGTGTTCCGCGAACCGATTGAAGCTCTGGCTGGAGCGCTTGAAAAAGCCCTGCCGCAGATGCTCGACGGTCTCTACCAACAGTTATCGGTAGAGGAGCGGGGCCGCCTTGGAAGCCTTATTGCACCGGTGCTCGTCGGCCTGATTGCGGCGTTGTTGCAAGCCGTCAGTGTGCTGGCCCTGATGTTGGGCCGTTACTGGCAGGCGTTGTTGTATAACCCGGGTGGTTTTGGTCGCGAGTTTCAAGCGGTCAGGCTCCCCCTGGTGCCGGCGCTGGTGCTGGTGGTGCTCATGCTGGTGGGGCCGAATTTCGGTCCTGAGCTGGCGATGTTGACACCCCTGTGCAGCATACCGCTGATGTTTGCAGGGCTCGCCCTGCTGCATGGGCTGGTGGCGCAAGGACGACTGGCCAAGTTCTGGCTGGTCGGGTTGTACGTGACGCTGGTGCTGTTTATGCAGCTGACTTATCCGTTGCTCGTGGTCCTGGCCATTGTCGACAGCCTGATTGATTTTCGCGGTCGCAAGGCGCCCCCAAAAGGTGCCGATAACGATTCCGCGAACGGTGAAGGTTAAAAGTTAAGAGGTTATTACCAAATGGAACTGATCCTGCTGGAAAAAGTCGCCAACCTGGGCAACCTGGGCGACAAGGTAAATGTTAAGGCCGGTTACGGTCGTAACTTCCTGCTGCCATTCGGCAAAGCCACCGCTGCTACCGCTGCCAACCTGGCTGCGTTCGAAGAGCGTCGTGCTGAGCTGGAAAAACTGGCTGCAGAGAAAAAAGCTTCGGCTGAAACCCGCGCTGCCCAACTGGCCGAGCTGGAAGTGACCATCACTGCCACCGCCGGTGACGAAGGCAAGCTGTTCGGTTCGATCGGCACCCACGACATCGCTGACGCCCTGACCGCCTCCGGCGTTGAAGTGGCTAAAGCTGAAGTTCGTCTGCCGAACGGCACCATCCGTAACGTCGGCGAATACGACGTTGCCGTGCACCTGCACAGCGACGTTGAAGCCACCGTTCGCGTGGTTGTTGTCGCAGCCTAAGCTGTACCGATCGGCTGGCACCTTGGGTGTCAGCCGGTTAACATCGGGCACGATCCTGCTTTGCAGGTCGTGCCCTTTGTCTTTTTCATCACCCTGATTCCTGCGTGGCCATGAACGAGATAACCGCCCCCGAGCAATATGATCTGCAAACCGCTGCCCTGAAGGTGCCGCCGCATTCCATCGAGGCCGAACAGGCCGTTCTCGGTGGATTGATGCTGGACAACAACGCCTGGGAGCGCGTGCTCGATCAAGTCTCCGACGGCGACTTCTACCGGCATGACCACCGCCTGATCTTCCGTGCCATCCACAAGCTCGCCGACCAGAACGCCCCGTTCGACGTGGTAACCCTGCACGAGCAGCTGGACAAGGAAGGCCTGAGTTCGCAGGTTGGCGGCCTGGGTTACCTGGGCGAACTGGCCAAGAACACCCCGTCGGTGGCCAACATCAAGGCCTATGCCGCGATCATCCGCGAGCGGGCAACCCTGCGTCAGCTGATCAGCATCAGCAAAGAGATCGCCGACAGCGCCTTCAACCCGCAAGGGCGCAATGCTGCCGAGATCCTCGACGAAGCCGAACGGCAGATCTTCCAGATCGCCGAAGCGCGGCCGAAGACCGGCGGCCCGGTGGGCGTCAACGACCTGCTGACCAAGGCCATCGACCGCATCGACACGCTGTTCAATACCGACAGCGCGATCACCGGCCTGTCCACCGGCTACACCGACCTCGACGAGAAGACCAGCGGCCTGCAGCCGGCCGACCTGATCATCGTCGCCGGCCGGCCGTCGATGGGTAAGACCACCTTCGCCATGAACCTGGTCGAGAACGCGGTACTGCGCAGCGACAAGGCGGTGCTGGTGTACTCCCTGGAGATGCCAGGCGAATCGCTGATCATGCGTATGCTGTCGTCGCTCGGGCGCATCGACCAGACCAAGGTGCGCTCCGGCCAGCTTGAAGACGACGACTGGCCGCGGCTGACCTCGGCGGTCAACCTGCTCAACGACCGCAAGCTGTTCATCGATGACACCGCCGGCATCAGCCCGTCGGAAATGCGCGCCCGGACCCGCCGCCTGGTGCGCGAGCACGGCGACATCGCCCTGATCATGATCGACTACCTGCAGCTGATGCAGATCCCGGGCTCCAGCGGCGACAACCGTACCAACGAGATTTCCGAGATCTCCCGCTCGCTCAAGGCCCTGGCCAAAGAGTTCAACTGCCCGGTAGTTGCCCTGTCGCAGCTCAACCGCTCCCTCGAACAGCGGCCGAACAAGCGCCCGGTGAACTCCGACTTGCGCGAATCGGGTGCGATCGAGCAGGACGCCGACGTGATCATGTTCGTTTACCGCGACGAGGTGTACCACCCGGAGACCGAGCACAAGGGCATTGCCGAAATCATCATCGGCAAGCAGCGCAACGGCCCGATCGGCTTTATCCGCCTGGCCTTCATCGGCAAGTACACACGCTTCGAAAACCTCGCGCCGGGCAGTTACAACTTCGACGACGACGAGTAAGGGCAATTTGGATAATTCCGACCTTGAGCGTCGGAATTGGTCAATTTTTGTGCTATATTCCGCGCCCGCGATTTTTCATCGATTAGCCACCGGTCACTGACATGCAAGCAGCCAAACCACTTTTCGACTATCCCAAGTACTGGGCCGAATGCTTCGGGCCAGCACCGTTCCTGCCGATGAGCAGGGAGGAGATGGATCAGCTCGGCTGGGATTCCTGCGACATCATCATCGTGACCGGTGATGCCTACGTCGACCATCCGTCGTTCGGCATGGCCATCATTGGCCGCCTGCTGGAAGCCCAGGGCTTTCGCGTGGGCATCATTGCCCAGCCGGACTGGCAGTCCAAAGACGACTTCATGAAGCTCGGCGAGCCGAACCTGTTCTTCGGCGTCGCGGCCGGCAACATGGATTCGATGATCAACCGCTACACCGCTGACAAGAAGATCCGCTCCGACGACGCCTATACCCCGGGCGGCATGGCCGGCAAGCGTCCGGACCGCGCCAGCCTGGTGTACAGCCAGCGCTGCAAGGAAGCCTACAAGCATGTGCCGATCGTCCTCGGCGGCATCGAAGCCTCCCTGCGCCGCATCGCTCACTACGACTACTGGCAGGACAAGGTCCGTCATTCGATCCTGATCGACGCCTGCGCCGACATCCTGCTGTACGGCAACGCCGAGCGGGCCATCGTCGAAGTGGCCCAGCGCCTGTCGTTCGGCGAGTCGATCGAGAGCATCACCGACATTCGCGGCACCGCCTTCGTACGCCGTGATACCCCGCAAGGCTGGTACGAGGTCGACTCGACCCGTATCGATCGTCCGGGCAAGGTCGACAAGATCATCAACCCGTACGTCAACACCCAGGACACCCAGGCCTGTGCCATCGAGCAGGAAAAGGGCGAGGTCGAAGACCCCAACGAAGCCAAGGTTGTGCAGATCCTCGCCAGCCCGCGCATGACCCGTGACAAGACGGTCATCCGCCTGCCGTCGTTCGAGAAGGTCCGCAACGACCCGGTGCTCTATGCCCACGCCAACCGCGTGCTGCACCTGGAGACCAACCCGGGTAACGCCCGTGCCCTGGTGCAGAAGCATGGCGAAGTGGACGTGTGGTTCAACCCGCCACCCATTCCGATGACCACCGAAGAAATGGACTACGTGTTCGGCATGCCCTATGCGCGCATCCCGCACCCGGCGTACGGCAAGGAAAAAATCCCTGCCTACGACATGATCCGCTTCTCGGTGAACATCATGCGCGGCTGCTTCGGCGGCTGCACCTTCTGCTCGATCACCGAGCACGAAGGGCGCATCATTCAGAACCGCTCGCACGAGTCGATCATTCGCGAGATCGAAGAGATTCGCGACAAGGTGCCCGGCTTTACCGGGGTCATTTCCGACCTCGGCGGCCCGACCGCGAACATGTACCGCATCGCCTGCAAGAGCCCCGAGATCGAGTCGGCGTGCCGCAAGCCGTCGTGCGTGTTCCCGGGCATCTGCCCGAACCTCAACACCGACCACTCGGCGCTGATCAAGCTGTACCGCAGTGCCCGTGACCTGCCAGGGGTGAAGAAGATCCTCATCGCCTCGGGCCTGCGTTACGACCTGGCGGTAGAGTCGCCGGAGTACGTCAAGGAGCTGGTGACCCACCACGTCGGCGGCTACCTGAAGATTGCCCCGGAGCACACCGAGGAAGGCCCGCTGAACCAGATGATGAAGCCGGGCATCGGTAGCTATGACCGCTTCAAGCGCATGTTCGAGAAGTACTCGAAAGAGGCGGGCAAAGAGCAGTACCTGATCCCGTACTTCATCGCCGCGCACCCGGGCACCACCGACGAAGACATGATGAACCTGGCCCTGTGGCTCAAGGGCAACGGCTTCCGTGCCGACCAGGTGCAGGCGTTCTACCCGTCGCCAATGGCCTCGGCCACGGCCATGTACCACTCGGGCAAGAACCCGCTGCGCAAGGTCACTTACAAGAGCGACCCGGTGACCATCGTCAAGAGCGAGCAGCAGCGCCGCTTGCACAAGGCCTTTTTGCGCTACCACGATCCGAAGGGCTGGCCGATGCTGCGTGAAGCCCTGGAGCGCATGGGTCGCGCCGACCTGATCGGCCCGGGCAAGCACCAGTTGATCCCGCTGCACCAGCCGGCGACCGACAGCTACCAGAGCGCTCGGCGCAAGAACTCGACCCCGGCCGGCAGCCACAAGGTGGCCAAAGAGCAGAAGATCCTTACCCAGCACAACGGCTTGCCGCCGCGTGCCAGCGATGGCTCCAAGCCGTGGGACAAGCGTGAACAGGCCAAGGCGGCGGCGTTTGCCCGCAACCAGGAAGCGGCCAAGGCGCGCAAGGATGCCGCCAAGGGCGGCAAGGGCAAGAAAAAGCCCGCCCGCCAGCCGGTTCTGCCGCGCTAACTGAAACGCCAGCCTTCGGGCTGGCGTTTTTGTTTGCGTCGCTGGCAAAGCCTCAAATCTGTGCAAGGCTTGCACGGCGGCCTCGCTACGGTGCGCTTTTGGTGCGACTGTACCGGCTGCATGCAGGGAATCGCAGGCCTGGGCCCATGGCACAAGTCTTGCGCGGTTCCACTACCGCCCAGGCTCGCAGGAGGCCCGCCGTGTCGATTCATGTCGCCTTGCACCATGTCACCGAGTACCGCTACGACCGTGCAGTTGAACTGGGCCCGCAAATTGTTCGCCTGCGCCCGGCTGCTCACAGCCGCACGAGGATCCTCTCCTACGGGCTGAAGGTGCAGCCGGACGGACATTTCATCAATTGGCAGCAGGACCCACAGGGCAACTACCTGGCGCGCCTGGTATTCCCGGAAAAGACTGACAGCCTGCGCGTGGAAGTCGACCTGGTCGCCGAGATGGCGGTGTTCAATCCGTTCGACTTCTTTCTCGAACCCTACGCCGAGCAGATTCCCTTCAGTTATGGCCGAGATGAACGCCACGAACTGCTGCCCTACCTGGAGCAACTGCCGCTGACGCCGAAGTTCGCCACCTACCTGGACAGCATCGAGCGCACGCCCCAGGCCAGTGTCGATTTCCTGGTGGCGCTCAATCAGCGCCTGAGCGAGGACATCAGCTACCTCATCCGCCTCGAGCCCGGTGTGCAAACCCCGGAGCAGACCCTGGAACTGGGTTCCGGCTCCTGCCGCGACTCGGCCTGGCTACTGGTGCAGTTGTCGCGCCACCTGGGCCTGGCGGCGCGGTTCGTCTCCGGTTATCTGATTCAGCTGACAGCCGACATCAAGGCACTGGACGGCCCGTCGGGCACCGAAGAGGACTTCACCGACCTGCACGCCTGGTGCGAGGTGTACCTGCCCGGCGCCGGCTGGATCGGCCTGGACGCCACCTCCGGGCTGTTTGCCGGGGAAGGGCATATCCCATTGGCTTGTAGCCCCGATCCGACTTCAGCGGCACCTATCAGCGGCCTGGTCGAGCCCTGCGAATGCACTTTCGAGCATGAAATGAGTGTCGAGCGCCTGTGGGAATCGCCGCGGGTGACGCTGCCCTACAGCGACGAACAATGGCAGGCCATCGTCGCCCTCGGGCGCCAGGTGGACAGCGACCTGAAAGCAGCGGACGTGCGCCTGACCATGGGCGGTGAACCAACCTTCGTGGCCATTGACGACCCTGACGGCGCCGAGTGGAACACCGCAGCGCTGGGCGCGAACAAACGGCGCCTGGCCGGTGAGCTGTTCCAGCGCCTGTACAAGCATTACGCGCCCCATGGCCTGGTGCACTTCGGCCAGGGCAAATGGTACCCGGGCGAGCAACTGCCGCGTTGGTCGCTCAACTGCTTTTGGCGGCGTGATGGTGTGCCGCTGTGGAACAATCCGGCGTTGATCGCCGACCAACACCAGGACCTCGGCGCCGACAGCGCGCTGGCCGCGCGCTTCCTGGCCAGCGTTGCCGAACGGCTGAGGCTGCCTGCGCGTTATGTCTTCGGCGCCTACGAAGACTCACTCTATTACCTGTGGCGCGAGGGCGGCCTGCCGTCCAACGTGCGCCCCGACGCTGCGCGCCTGGACGACGAGATGGAGCGTGCAAGGCTGCGCAAGGTGTTCAGCCAGGGCCTGGACAAGGTCATCGGCCAGGTGCTGCCGCTGGCCCGCAGCGCCGACGAGCAACGCTGGCAGAGCGGACGCTGGTACTTGCGCGATGAGCATTGCCGCCTGGTGCCGGGCGACTCGCCGCTGGGTTACCGCTTGCCGCTGGCGGCGCAGCCCTGGGTCAAGGCCGCGGAATATCCCTACGTGCATCCGACCGATCCCAACCAGGTGCTCGGCGATCTGCCTGATCGTGACCAACTGCTCAAGGCCAGCGCCGGGCAGGCGGTCGATGAGCAGGAGCACGCAGCCCCCGAGGTCGATGCCTCGGCCGACTGGCTGACCCGTACCGCGCTGTGTGCAGAGCCGCGAGAAGGGCGCCTGTACCTGTTCATGCCACCGCTGTCTCGCTTGGAGGATTACCTCGAACTGGTTGCGGTGATCGAAGCCACCGCGGCCGAGCTGCATTGCCCGGTCATCCTCGAAGGCTACGAGCCTCCGGCCGATCCGCGCCTGGCCAACTTCAAGGTGACTCCCGACCCCGGCGTCATCGAGGTCAACGTGCAGCCTTCGGCCAGTTGGGACGAACTGGTGGAGCGCACCGAGTTCCTATACGAGCAGGCGCGCCTGACGCGCTTGAGCAGCGAAAAATTCATGATCGACGGCCGACACACCGGCACCGGTGGCGGTAACCATTTCGTCCTCGGTGGCGCCACCCCGGCCGACTCGCCGTTCCTGCGCCGCCCTGACTTGCTACGTAGCCTGATCAGCTACTGGCACAATCACCCGTCGCTTTCCTACCTGTTTTCCGGCCTGTTCATTGGTCCGACTTCCCAGGCGCCACGGGTGGATGAAGCGCGTAACGATGCGCTGTATGAGCTGGAGATCGCCTTCGCGCAAATGCCGGCAGCGGGCGAGGAATGCCCGCCGTGGCTGGTCGACCGGCTGCTGCGCAACTTGCTGATCGATGTCACCGGCAATACCCACCGCGCCGAGTTCTGCATCGACAAGCTGTACTCCCCGGACGGCCCGGCCGGGCGTTTGGGGTTGTTGGAACTGCGCGCCTTCGAGATGCCGCCGCATGCGCGCATGAGCCTGGTCCAGCAACTGCTGCTGCGCGCCCTGGTCGCGCGTTTCTGGCGTGAGCCCTATGCGCCCAAGCGCCTGGCCCGCTGGGGCACCGAGCTGCATGACCGGTTCATGCTGGGGCACTTTATCGAACAGGACTTTGCCGATGTGCTGGTCGAGCTCAACGCCGCAGGCTACCCGCTGCGTGCCGAGTGGTTTGCCGCACACCTGGAGTTTCGCTTCCCCAAGGTCGGCGACTATGCCGTCAACGGCATCGAGCTGGAACTGCGCCAGGCCCTGGAACCCTGGCATGTACTGGGCGAGGAGGGCGCGGGCGGTGCCACGGTGCGTTATGTCGACTCGTCGCTGGAGCGCCTGCAGGTCAAGGTCAGCGGCCTGCCGCCGGAGCGTTATCAACTGACCTGTAACGGTCGGGCGCTACCCTTGCAAGCCACCGGGCGCGTCGGTGAGTTCGTCGCGGCGGTGCGCTATCGCGCCTGGCAGCCGGCCAATTGCCTGCAGCCAACCATTGCGGTGCAGGCGCCGCTGGTGTTCGACTTGCTCGATACCTGGATGGGCCGCTCACTGGGCGGTTGCCAGTACCACGTCGCGCATCCGGGCGGTCGCAACTACCAGACCCTGCCGGTCAATGCCAACGAAGCCCAGAGCCGGCGTCAGGCGCGCTTCTTCCGCCTCGGACACAGCCCGGGTGTAGTGGACATACCCTCGGCGCAGGTGAACCCGGAACTACCCTTTACCCTGGATTTGCGCCGCGGCTGAGCGCTACTCTGAACTGACCTGTGGCCTTCGAGCATTGCCATGCCTGACCTGTTGGATGCTTACCCGCTGAGTGCGGGGACTTATCACGAGATGCTCGAAAGCCAGGGTGCGGTGCGTGCGCACTGGCAGCCGTTGTGCGCCTACCTGCAGCGCAGCGGGCCGGCGCAACTGGCCCAGCGCCAGGCCTCGCTGACCCGCCAGTTGCGCGAGAACGGCGTCACCTACAACGTTTACGCCGACCCCAAGGGCGCCGACCGGCCCTGGGAGCTGGACCTGTTGCCGCACCTGCTGCCCGCCGCCGAATGGCAGCAACTGGCCGCCGGTGTCGAACAGCGCGCGCGCTTGCTCAATGCGGTACTGGCCGATATCTACGGGCCGCAGCAGTTGATCAGCGAAGGCCTGCTGCCCGCCGAGCTGGTCTATGGCCATAACAATTTCCTCTGGCCCTGCCAGGGTATAGCGCCACCTGAAGGCACCTACCTGCATGTCTACGCGGTGGACCTAGCCCGTGCCCCGGACGGGCGCTGGTGGGTGACGGCAGACCGCACCCAGGCGCCGTCGGGCGCAGGCTTCGCGCTGGAGAATCGCACCATCGTTTCGCGGGCGTTGCCCGAGCTATACCGCGACTTGCAGGTGCAACACCTGGCCGGTTTCTTCCGCACCCTGCAACAGACCCTGGCGCGCCTGGCACCCAGTGACCAGGAGGCGCCACTGGTGGTGCTGCTGACCCCAGGGCGCTTCAACGAGAGCTATTTCGAGCACCTGTACCTGGCGCGGCAGCTGGGTTATCCACTGGTCGAGGGCAGCGACCTGACCGTGCGCGATGCCACCGTATACGTCAAGACCCTGAGCGGCCTGCGCCGGGTGCACGCAATCATGCGGCGCCTGGACGATGATTTCTGCGACCCGCTGGAGCTGCGCACCGACTCGGCGCTGGGCGTGCCCGGCTTGCTCGATGCCGTGCGCCAGGGCCGGGTGCTGGTGGCCAATGCGCTGGGCAGCGGCGTGCTTGAGTCGCCGGGCCTGCTCGGTTTCTTGCCGGCGATCAACCAGCGCTTGTTTGCTGAAGAACTGAGCCTGCCGTCGATCGCCACCTGGTGGTGCGGTGAGCCACCGGTGATGGCGCGGGCACTGGAGCAGTTGCCGAAGCTATTGGTCAAGCCGGCGTTCCCGTCACAGAGTTTCAGCCCGGTGTTCGGCCGTGACCTCGACCCGGCCCAGCGCCAGGCCCTGGCCGAACGCATCCAGGCACGGCCCTACGCCTATGTCGCCCAGGAGTTGGCGCAGTTGTCCCAGGCGCCGGTGTGGCAGGCCGACAAGGGCCAGGTGCAGCCGCGGGCCATTGGCATGCGTGTGTACGCGGTGGCCTCGGCGGACGGTTATCGGGTGCTGCCCGGTGGCCTGACCCGGGTTGCTGCGCAAGCTGACGCCGAGGTGGTGTCGATGCAGCGCGGTGGCGCCAGCAAGGACACCTGGGTGCTCGGCGAAGCGGCGCCAGCGGGCGAGCAATGGCGGGCCCAGCGCACCATCGGCGTGGCCGAACTGATCCGCCAGGACCCTTACCTGCCGTCGCGGGTGGTGGAGAACCTGTTCTGGTTCGGGCGCTACTGCGAGCGCTGCGATGCCAGTGCGCGCCTGCTGCGGATCATCCTCACCCGCTACCTGGACGGCGACGATCCGCTGGCCCTGCAGGCGGCGGTGGAACTGGCCGATGAATTGGCGCTGCTGCCGGAGGAGGGCGAGTTGCCCGAGCGCCTGCGCGCGGCGCTGGACGATGGCGACTGGGCCTTCAGCCTGCGGGCCAATTTGCAGCGTCTGCACTGGGCGGCGTCGCAGGTGCGCGGCAAGCTCTCGCGGGAGAACTGGCAGGCGCTGGTCGAGCTGCAGCGGGAGGCGCAATGCCTGGAAGATGCCGAGGCGGACTTTGGCGAGCGGGTGGATTTTCTCAACCGCCTGGTGATGTCGCTGGCGGCGCTGTCGGGTTTTGCCCTCGACGACATGACCCGCGACGAAGGCTGGCGCTTCCTGATGATTGGCCGGCGTATCGAGCGATTGCAGTCACTGTGCAGCAGCCTGGCGGCGTTTCTGCGCGGGCCGGCGGTGTACGACCAGGCCGGGCTTGAATGGTTGCTGGAGCTGGGCAATAGCAGCATCACCTACCGCTCGCGCTACCTGGCGGTGGCGCAGTTGATCCCGGTGCTCGATCTGCTCCTGCTCGATGAACAGAACCCCCACGCCGTGCTGTTCCAGCTCAAACTGCTGGTGCGTGCCAACCAACGCTTGAGCGAGGAATTCGACAGCCCGCGCGACCCGGCTCTGGCGCTACTGGCCGAGCAATTGCGTCACTTCGACCTGCGCAGCCTGGAAGACCCGTTGTTCGGCAGCGCCAGTGTACAAGCGGTGCTGTCGGGGCTTGCTGACCTGCTGCAAGGGGTGGCCCTGGCCAGTGGCGAGATTTCCGAGCGCCTGGCCCTGCGCCATTTCGCTCACGTCGACGATGTCAGCCAGCAGACGGTGTCGCTGTGATGAGTGCGCGCTACCAGATTATCCACGACACCCATTACCGCTACGACAGCCCGGTGTCCCTGGCCCAGCAGCTGGCGCACCTGTGGCCACGGCCTTGCGCCTGGCAACGCTGCACGGCCCAGGCCCTGCAGGTCAGCCCGCAGCCGACCCAGCGGCGCGATGAGTGGGACGTGTTCGGCAACCCGCTGACGCGCCTGGCGTTCGAGCGCCAGCATGAGCAGTTGCGGGTGGTGGCGCGCTTGCAGGTTGAAGTGCTCGAGCGGACGGCGCCGGACTTTGCCGCCTCGCCGGCCTGGGAGCAGGTGCGCGAGGCCCTGACCTATGCCAGTCAGCCGATGGCAGCGGCGCTTCTGGAAGCCTGCCGTTATCGATTCGAGTCGCCTTATGTACGCCTCAAGCAGCGCTTCGTGGCCTTCAGCGAATCCTCTTTCGAGCCTGGCCGGGCATTGCTGGAAGGCGTGCAGGCGTTGATGGAGAAGATCTTCAGCGAGTTCACCTTCGATGCCGAGGCGACCCAGGTCGCCACGCCGCTGGTGGAGGTGCTGGAGCGCCGCCGCGGCGTGTGCCAGGACTTTGCCCACCTGATGCTCGCCTGCCTGCGCTCGCGCGGCCTGGCGGCGCGTTATGTCAGCGGCTACCTGCTGACCCGGCCGCCACCCGGCCAGCCACGGCTGATCGGCGCCGATGCCTCGCATGCGTGGATTTCAGTGTTTTGCCCGGGGCAGGGCTGGATCGATTTCGATCCCACCAACAACCTGCGCCCGGCGCTGGAACACATCACCCTGGCCTGGGGCCGGGATTTTTCCGATGTCTCGCCGCTGCGTGGGGTGATCCTCGGTGGCGGCAGCCATGACCCGCAGGTGCAGGTCACGGTGATGCCGCTGGATGAGGCCACAGCCTTGTAGGAGCGGGCTTGCCCCGCGATGAGGCGGGTCAATCAGGCTTCTTGTCGACCCACTTGGGCAGCACCGGGGCTTCAAAGTTGTCCATGGCCTCGAGCAGCTCGGCTGGCGAGTCGGCCAGTTGCAGCATGGCGCGGTGTTGCGGGCGCACGAAGCCTTCTTCCACCACATGGTCAAGGAAGCTGCCCAGCTTGCTGTAGAAGCCGTTGACGTCGAGCAGGCCCAGGGGCTTGGCGTGGTAACCCAACTGGCCCCAGGTCCAGACTTCGAACAGCTCTTCCAGGGTGCCCAGGCCACCGGGCAGGGCCACGAATGCGTCGCTCAGTTCGGCCATGCGTGCCTTGCGCGCGTGCATGCCGTCGACTACTTCCAGGCGGGTCAGGCCGGTGTGGCCGATCTCGGCGTTTTTCAGCGCTTCAGGGATGATGCCGATGACTTCGCCACCGGCGGCCATGGCCGCATCGGCAACGATACCCATCAGGCCCACGGCGCCACCGCCGTACACCAGGGTCAGGCCGCGCGCGGCGATGGCCTGGCCGAGGGCGATGGCCGCCTCGCGGTAGGCCGGGTTGACGCCGGTGCTGGCGCCACAGAACACACAAACGGAACGTACGGGCATTGCTTCTCTCCGGTTACAAGCGCACACAGAGTAAGGCGCTGGCCGCTCGCTTCCAAGCCCGCAGTCGTTACTCCGGCCGGGCGAATTCGCATGAGGCGCCCGCAGCGCCGCAGGCGTAGGCGGCCAGCAGGCCATTGAAGAAAGTACCAAAGGACATGATCGTTTACTCCTAAATGAGAGGTTGTCTCATCCTCCCTCAAAGGTGCATGATGGGCACTTAGATTTCCTGTATACAATCCATAGAACAAATTCACTGCCTGGCTCTTCGGCCAGTGCTTGACCCACATCATGGGCCGGCCTTGCGGTTTCAGGCAGTCTGCAAACTGATAAAAAACCCCTGCCATGGAGATTCACGATGTTTGCCAAAGTTGTCGCAGTATCCTTGCTGACCCTCGCCAGCACTCAGGTATTTGCCGCTGAGTGCAAGGCGACGATCGACTCCACCGACCAGATGTCCTTCAACACCAAGGCCATCGAAATCGACAAGAGCTGCAAGACCTTCACTGTCGAACTGACCCACTCCGGTTCGTTGCCGAAGAACGTCATGGGCCACAACCTGGTCATCAGCAAAGAAGCTGACATGCAGCCGATCGCCACCGACGGCCTGGCTGCCGGCATCGACAAGAGCTACCTGAAAGAAGGCGACGAGCGCGTGATCGCCCACACCAAGATCATCGGCGCTGGCGAGAAGGATTCGCTGACTATCGACGTGTCCAAGCTGAAAGCTGACGAGAAGTACGGCTTCTTCTGCTCGTTCCCTGGCCACATCTCGATGATGAAAGGCACTGTTACCCTGAAGTAATTCGGGTACCTGATCGCGGGGCAAGCCCGCTCCCACAGGAGCGGGCTTGCCCCGCGATGCGTTCAAGGCGCGAACGGCATCTCGCGTTTGTGCTGGGTCTTGCGGTAGGTGGCGCTGATGATGTCGAACGCTTCCTGGCTCACCGCCTCGCCATGCAGGAACGCATCGATCTGCGCATAGGTGACGCCGTGGGACGCTTCGTCCGGCTTGCCTGGCGCCAGGTCCTCAAGGTCTGCAGTCGGCACCTTCTCCACCAGTGACTCCGGCGCGCCAAAGCTGCGCGCGATGGCCCGCACCTGGTTTTTCACCAGGCCACTGAGCGGTGCCAGGTCGCAGGAACCATCACCAAACTTGGTAAAGAAGCCCATCACCGCTTCGGCGGCATGGTCGGTGCCGATCACCAGGCCCTGGCGGGCGCCGGCGATGGTGTACTGGGCAACCATGCGCATGCGCGCCTTGGTGTTGCCGACGACGAAATCGACCATCGCCGGCGCGCCGTTTTCCAGGGCCTTGACCTCGGTCGCCAGGGCACGCACGGCCGGGGCGATGTCGACAGTGTGCACCTCGTCGGCCTTGATCACCTCCAGGCAGGCCTGGGCGTCGTGTTCGTCGTGCTGCACCTGGTACGGCAGGCGCACGGCAATGAAGCGGTACTGCTCATCAGCCGTCTCGCTGCGCAGTTCATTGATCGCCCGTTGCGCCATCAGCGCGGCGGTCAGCGAGTCAACACCACCACTGATACCCAGCACCAGGGTCTTGAGCCGTGCGTTGTGCAGGCAGGTCTTGATGAAGGCCACGCGCCGGGCCACTTCGGCTTCGAGCGCGGCGCTGTCGGCGAACGGCGGCTGGACCTTGAGCGCTTGCGCAATCTCTCGCTGGACGGCTTGCATGAATTACTCCTTGGACACTTTGAAGACGTGGCGCAGGTAGGCGACGAAGTTTTCGTCGCGGCATTGGGTCTTGGCCGCCTCATCGGAAATCTTGGCGACGGGCTGGCCGTTACAGTCGGTCATTTTAAGCACGATGCTCATCGGCGCCACCCCGGGCAGATCGCAGGTGAGGTTGGTGCCGATGCCGAAGCTGACATTGATGCGCCCGCGCAGGGCCCGGAAGATCTCCAGCGACTTGGTCAGGTTCAGGCCGTCGGAGAACACCAGGGTCTTGGTCATCGGGTCGATCCCCAGCTTGCGATAGTGGCTGATGGCCTTTTCCGCCCACTGCACCGGATCGCCCGAGTCATGGCGCAGGCCGTCGAACAGCTTGGCGAAGTACAGGTCGAAATCGGTCAGGAAAGCATCCATGGTGATGCAATCGGTCAGGGCGATGCCCAGCAGCCCGCGGTACTCGCGCACCCAGCAATCGAGCGCGGCGATCTGGCTGTCGATCAGCCGCGGCCCCAGTTGCTGGTGGGCCATGATCCACTCGTGGGCCATGGTCCCCAGTGGCTTGATATCCAGTTTCCGTGCCAGGTGCACGTTGCTGGTGCCGACGAAACGCGCGGGGAAATCTTCCTTGAGCACCCGTACCACTTCTTCCTGAACCTTGTAGGAGAAGCGTCGGCGGGTGCCGAAGTCGGCGACCTGCAATTCGGCCAGCTCCTCACTGCTGGCATTGGCTTTGAGCCAGTCGAACTTACGGTACAGCTGGTCGCGGGCGTCGCTGAGTTTGGCCTGGGGATGGCGATGGCGGTTGCGCACCTCACTGATGATCGCAAGCAAAGGTACTTCAAACAGGATCACGTGCAGCCACGGGCCGCGCAGGCGCAAGTACAGCTGGTCGTTCTCGACCCCCAGTTGCAGGTAGCGCAGGTTGAAGCGGAACAGGCCGAGAAAGCGCAGGAAGTCCGGCTTCATGAAGCTGATCTGCTCGAGGAAGCCCAGCTGGCCATTACCCAGGCTCAGTTCGCACAACTGCTCGATCTGCTCGCGGATCTGCGCCAGATAAGGGCGCAGGTCTTCACCATTGCGGCAGCGGAACTCCCATTCCACGTCGACGTTGGGGTAGTTGTGCAGCACGGCCTGCATCATGGTCAGCTTGTAGAAATCGGTGTCGAGCAGGTTCTGCACGATGCGATCGGCAAATGCACTCTCGCTCATAGGGGGCTCCAAAGGGGGCGCGCGCCATCACCGCCAGCGACGGCGCACAGACCTGCGCATTGTGCCAGCCTTTGCCGCCACGCGGGCAGGCCGAGGCCGGGGTAATTCGGTAGCAGGCTACAGGTAGCGGCGCTTTTGTCGGGCAGCGGCTAGCCTGTAATGGTGCCCGCTGTAGCAGTCGCGCACCAAGGATGTGCAGTTCGGTTACGCATCCTGTTACAGGCTGGTTGCACGTAACCACAACCCAGGGTTGCAATGATGGCACTTCGCGGATGCTCTTTTTTCTCGTGTCCGGTGGCGCTTGTCGTGAGGCAGACGGTTGCACGACCAGTAAAAAAAGGCCGTGAATCCTGGCTGCGCAACTTGTTCACGAGTTTTTCCAGAATAAAAAACCAATGGCACGGCCCTTGCTCAGAGCAATTGCTGAAAGTTGTAGTGCCAACCAAAAAAAACTCCAGGAGCACCACCTCATGTCGCAGACGTTTTACAAGAAAGGCTTTCTGGCCCTCGCCGTAGCTACGGCGCTGGGCGTTTCTTCGTATGTTCAGGCCGACATCAAGATCGGCGTAGCAGGCCCGATGACCGGTGCCAACGCAGCGTTTGGCGAGCAGTACATGAAAGGTGCACAGGCAGCGGCTGACAAGGTCAATGCCGCGGGCGGCGTCAACGGCGAGAAGATCGTGCTGGTCAAGGGCGACGATGCCTGCGAGCCGAAGCAGGCCGTGGCCGTGGCCAACCGCCTGGTCGACCAGGACAAGGTGATCGGTGTGGTCGGGCACTTCTGCTCGTCCAACACCATTCCGGCGTCTGAGGTGTATGACGAAGCCGGTGTCATCGCCATCACCCCGGGCTCGACCAACCCGGCGGTTACCGAACGCGGTCTGACTGGCATGTTTCGCATGTGCGGACGTGACGACCAGCAGGGCATCGTCGCCGGCGACTACATCGTCGACGTGCTCAAGGGCAAGAAGGTTGTCGTCCTGCATGACAAGGACACCTACGGCCAGGGCCTGGCCGATGCGACCAAGGCTCAACTGGTCAAACGCGGCGTGACACCGGTGCTGTACGAAGGCCTGACCCGTGGCGAGAAAGACTTCAGCGCCGTGGTCACCAAGATTCGTGGTGCCGGTGCCGACGTCGTCTACTTCGGTGGCCTGCACCCGGAAGCCGGTCCACTGGTGCGACAACTGCGTGAAGCGGGCCTGAAAGACGTCAAGTTCATGTCCGACGACGGCATCGTAACCGACGAACTGGTGGCCACTGCCGGTGGCGCGCAATACGTCGATGGCGTGTACATGACCTTCGGCGCCGACCCGCGCCTGCTGCCAGACAGCAAGGCGGTGGTCGAGGAGTTCCGCAAAGGCGGCACCGAGCCAGAAGGCTACACCCTGTATGCCTACGCTTCGGTCCAGGCCCTGGCTGCAGCCTTCAACGGCGCCAAGTCGAACAAGGGCGAAGACGCTGCCAAGTGGCTCAAGGCCAACCCGGTGCAAACCGTGATGGGCGAGAAAAAGTGGGACAGCAAGGGCGACCTGACGGTCTCTGACTATGTGGTCTACCAGTGGGACAAGGACGGCAAGTACCACCAACTGGAAAAACAAAAATAACAACGGTAGGCGACCCGGGCCTGAGCCCGGGTCGCTACCCGGTTTTGCGCCGTACCTGTCTTTTCTCGTAGATCTGCACAACCCTGCGCTGCGAGGGCCGCTTCATCCGGGGCTCACCGTAGTCGGCGCTTGTGCAATCTCAAATACGTGAGATTGCGTTATGGATGGTATTTTCCTGCAGCAACTGGTCAACGGGCTGACCCTCGGGTCCGTCTATGGCCTGATCGCCATCGGCTACACAATGGTCTATGGCATTATCGGCATGATCAACTTCGCGCACGGCGAGGTGTATATGATTTCCGCGTACCTGGCGGCAATCAGCCTGGCATTGCTGGCGTATTTCGGTATCGAATCCTTCCCCTTGCTGATGCTCGGGACGCTGATCTTCACGGTGGTGGTCACCGGAGTCTACGGCTGGACCATCGAACGCATCGCCTACAAACCCCTGCGCAACTCCACCCGCCTGGCGCCGCTGATCAGTGCCATCGGCATCTCGCTGATCCTGCAGAACTACGCGCAGATCAGCCAGGGCGCACGCCAGCAAGGCGTACCGACCCTGCTTGAAGGCGCCTGGCGCGTCGAAGTGGGCACCGGTTTCGTGCAACTGACCTACACCAAGATCTTCATCCTGGTGGCGGCCTTCGTCGGCATGGCGGCGCTTACCTACATCATCAAGTTCACCAAGCTCGGGCGCATGTGCCGGGCCACCCAGCAGGATCGCAAGATGGCTTCGATCCTCGGTATCAACACCGACCGGGTGATCTCCTATGTGTTTGTCATCGGTGCTGTCATGGCGGCCCTGGCCGGCGTGCTGATCACCATGAACTACGGCACCTTCGACTTCTATGCGGGCTTTATCATCGGCATCAAGGCCTTCACCGCCGCGGTGCTCGGTGGCATAGGCTCGCTGCCGGGCGCCATGCTCGGCGGGATCATCCTCGGGATTTCCGAGTCGCTGTTCTCCGGGCTGATCAACTCCGACTACAAAGACGTGTTCAGTTTCTCGCTACTGGTGCTGATCCTGATCTTCCGTCCCCAAGGCCTGCTGGGTCGCCCACTCGTGGCGAAGGTGTAAGTATGTCTGCTGCCAAAACAACTACATTCGATATCAAGCGCAGCCTGATCGATACGGTCCTCGCCGGGCTGATTTCCCTGATCGTTTTCGGGCCCATCGTCGGCGTGGTGCTCGACGGCTACAGCTTCAACCTTGAACCGACCCGTGTCGCCTGGCTGGTGGCCGGGGTGATGGTCGGGCGGTTTTTCCTCAGCCTGTTCCTGCAGACGCCCAAGGGCCAGTCGATTCTCCAGGGCTTCGAGGGCAGTGGTTCCGGCGTGCACGTGCTGGCGCCGGACTACAAGTCGCGGCTGCGCTGGATCATTCCGGCACTGATCGTGATTGCCATCGTCTTCCCGTTCTTCGCCAACAAGTACCTGCTGACTGTGGTCATCCTCGGCCTGATCTACGTACTGCTGGGCCTGGGCCTGAACATCGTGGTAGGTCTTGCCGGCCTGCTCGACCTGGGTTACGTGGCCTTCTACGCCATCGGCGCCTACGGCCTGGCCCTGGGTTACCAGTACCTGGGCCTGGGCTTCTGGACCGTGTTGCCCCTGGCGGCAATCGCTGCGGCGCTGGCCGGGTGCATATTGGGCTTTCCGGTGCTGAGGATGCATGGCGACTACCTGGCCATCGTTACCCTCGGCTTTGGTGAGATCATCCGTCTGGTGCTCAACAACTGGCTGTCGTTCACCGGCGGTCCCAACGGCATGCCGGTGCCGTCGCCAACCTTCATGGGCCTGGAGTTCGGCCGTCGGGCCAAGGACGGCGGGGTGCCGTTCCACGAGTTCTTCGGCATCGCCTACAACCCCAACGTGAAATTCCTGTTCATCTACATCGTGCTGTTCCTGGTGGTGCTGGCGGTGCTGTACATCAAGCACCGGTTGACCCGCATGCCGGTCGGCCGCGCCTGGGAAGCGCTGCGCGAAGACGAGATCGCCTGCCGGTCCATGGGCCTGAACCATGTGCTGGTGAAACTCTCGGCCTTCACCCTCGGCGCCTCTACCGCCGGCCTTGCCGGGGTGTTCTTTGCCAGCTACCAGGGCTTCGTCAACCCGTCGTCGTTCACCTTCTTCGAGTCGGCGCTGATCCTTGCCATCGTCGTGCTCGGCGGCATGGGCTCGACCGTCGGCGTGGTGATTGCTGCGTTCGTGCTGACCGTGGCGCCGGAGCTATTGCGCAGCTTCTCCGAGTACCGGGTGCTGCTGTTCGGCGTGCTGATGGTGTTGATGATGATCTGGAGACCGCGCGGCCTGATTCGTATCAGCCGTACCGGTGTAGTCCCGCGTAAAGGAGTGGCGCCATGAGCGATGACGTGATTCTCTCGGTTGAAAACCTGATGATGCAGTTTGGCGGCATCAAGGCGCTCAGCGATGTCAGCCTCAAGGTCAGACGCAACCAGATCTTCGCCCTGATCGGCCCCAACGGTGCCGGCAAGACCACGGTGTTCAACTGCCTGACCGGCTTCTACAAAGCCAGTGGCGGCAAGATCGAACTGAACCTGCGCGGCACCCGCACCAATGTCATCCAGCTGCTGGGCGAACGCTTTCAGCTGGGCGATTTCGTCTCGCCCAAGCGCTTCATCAACCGCCTGCACTACAAGATGTTTGGCGGTACTCACCTGGTCAACCGCGCAGGTCTGGCGCGGACCTTCCAGAACATTCGCCTGTTCCGGGAAATGTCGGTGGTCGAGAACCTGCTGGTGGCCCAGCACATGTGGGTCAACCGCAACTTGCTGGCCGGCGTGCTCAACACCAAGGGCTACCGCAAGGCCGAAAGCGATGCCCTCGACCATGCCTTCTACTGGCTGGAAGTGGTCGACCTGGTCGACTGCGCCAACCGCCTGGCCGGTGAGCTGTCGTACGGCCAGCAACGGCGCCTGGAGATTGCCCGGGCCATGTGTACGCGGCCGCAGATCATCTGCCTCGACGAACCGGCTGCCGGCCTCAACCCGCAGGAAACCGAAGCGCTGAGCAAAATGATCCGCGTGCTGCGCGACGAACATGACCTGACTGTGGTGCTGATCGAGCACGACATGGGCATGGTCATGAGCATTTCCGACCATATCGTGGTGCTTGACCACGGCAACGTGATCGCCGAAGGCGCGCCACAGGACATCCGTCACAACCCGACGGTGATTGCTGCCTACCTGGGCGCCGATGAAGAGGAACTGGTATGAGTACACCGATCCTCGAACTGAAAGAGATCGACGTGTTCTACGGGCCGATCCAGGCCCTGAAGAAAGTCTCGCTGCACATCGATGAAGGCGAAACGGTGAGCCTGATCGGCTCCAACGGTGCCGGCAAGTCGACCCTGCTGATGTCGATCTTCGGCCAGCCGCGGGCGGCAGCCGGGCAGATCATCTACCGTGGCACCGACATTACCCACAAGTCGTCGCACTACATCGCTTCCAACGGCATTGCCCAGTCGCCGGAAGGCCGCCGGGTGTTCCCCGACATGTCGGTGGAAGAGAACCTGATGATGGGCACCATCCCGATCGGCGACAAGTTCGCCAGCGAGGACATGCAGCGCATGTTCGAACTGTTCCCGCGGCTCAAGGAGCGGCGCAACCAGCGCGCCATGACCATGTCCGGCGGCGAGCAGCAGATGCTCGCCATCGCCCGGGCTTTGATGAGCCGGCCCAAATTGCTGCTGCTCGATGAGCCGTCGCTGGGCCTGGCGCCGATCGTGGTCAAGCAGATCTTCGCCACCTTGCGCGAGCTGGCGCAGACCGGCATGACCATCTTCCTGGTGGAGCAGAACGCCAACCATGCGCTGAAGCTCTCGGACCGCGCCTATGTAATGGTCAACGGTCATATCCGCATGACCGGTACTGGCCAGGAGCTGTTGGTCAACGAGGAGGTGCGCAACGCTTACTTGGGCGGGCACTGATCGTTGGTGACAAAAAGCGCCCCGCCTGACGGGGCGTTTTTTTGTCCACAGTTTTGTGGAAAACATTGTCCAGACATTCTTTTGGGCGCGACAGAACGTCGCTTCAGCGGGCGTTTTCATGGGGGTTTGAGTTGTCCACCATTGGTGTGGAACCGACTGTGGGTAACTTGGGTGCAGCTTGCTGAAGCCCTTTGTTTACAAGGCTTCCAGAGGTGTGGTTGTTTTTTGATCAGGTTTTTTCGCGGCTTTCGCTTCGGGGTTTGTCAAGTGTTTTGTCCTTAGCGCAAATGGCGATTAAAGCGCGCTTGCGGGCTGTGGATAACTCTGTGGGCAAGCCTTGGAAAGATCGGCGAAGACAGCGTCGTTACAGGCCTGGAGCCATCATGGAAATCCACGCCTTCGGCGCCTGTTGCCGGCCTTAGGTCAAGGCCGGCGCCAGAGGTCAAGGGAAATACTTGCGCAAGCCCCGGATTACGCGGCTTGCAGGGTTTTCGAGTTGCCCCCGGATTTTGTGGAAGGGCTTGTGGATAACATGCGTAAAGCTTGTCGCAGGCCTTCTATACCGGGGCTTTCACAGCTTTGATCGTTTATTGTACAGCGATGCGAATTGCTTGCTGCCGAACGCGGCCGCGGGCATGCTGCAACCCCTGTGATCAGCCTCATCAAGGAGACCTGCATGACCTCTACCGTATTCATCACTGGCGCAACTTCCGGCTTCGGCGAAGCCTGCGCCCGTCGTTTTGCGCAAGCCGGTTGGTCGCTGGTGCTGACCGGTCGCCGTCAGGAGCGCCTGGAAGCGCTGTGTGCCGAGCTGTCGCAACAAACCGAAGTGCACGGCCTGGTACTCGACGTGCGTGACCGCAAGGCCATGGAAGAAGCCATCAACAACCTGCCACCGTCGTTCGCCAAGCTGCGCGGGCTGATCAACAATGCAGGCCTGGCCCTGGGCGCCGACCCGGCGCCCAAGTGCGACCTGGACGACTGGGAAACCATGGTCGACACCAATATCAAGGGCCTGATGTACAGCACCCGCCTGCTGCTGCCGCGGCTGATCGCCCACGGCCGTGGCGCGACCATCCTCAACGTCGGCTCGGTAGCCGGCAACTACCCCTATCCGGGTAGCCATGTGTATGGCGGCACCAAGGCGTTCGTCGGGCAGTTCTCGCTGAGCCTGCGCTGCGACCTGCAGGGCACTGGCGTGCGGGTCAGCAACATCGAGCCGGGCCTGTGCGAGAGCGAGTTCTCGCTGGTGCGTTTCGCTGGCGACCAGGCGCGTTACGATGCCACCTATGCCGGCGCTGAGGCGATCCAGCCGCAGGATATCGCCGAGACCATCTTCTGGATCATGAACCAGCCAGCGCACATCAACATCAACAGCCTTGAGCTGATGCCGGTGAGCCAGGCGTGGGCAGGGTTCTCGATCGATCGTTCGGGCAAGGCGTGAGGGCCTAATCGCTGGCAAGCCAGCTCCCACAGGGGGGGGGCTGGCCACCAGGGCCGTTGTGGGAGCCGGTCTTGCCGGCGATAGCGTCAGACCTGACGCTGCAACCCTTCCAGGCACGTCGCCAGATGGTAAGGCGTAGTCGACGGCATATCGGCGCGGCTGACCTTGCCACTGGCATCGCGGCACTCGTGCCAGCCACCGGCATGCAGGAAGTTCTGCTGCATCGCCTTGAGCTGGGCCAGCACCGTGGCGGCGCTGGCCGGGCGCAAGGTCAGGGCGCGCAGGTATTCGGCCTGGGCCCAGATGCGCTGGGTGGCGTCGCGCACCTGGCCCTCGGCGCTGAGCATGGCCAGCACGGCGCTGTCCTTTACACCGCACTGTTCGGCATAGGCAAATGCACGGCTGAGCGAGGCATGCAGCTCGCTACCGCGTAGCAGCGGTGAAGACTCCAGCAAGTAGAACCATTCGAACTGGTGACCGGGTTCGAACCAGTTATCCACAGCCCCGCGTGGTTTCTCCAGCATCACCCCGTGTACGGGGTCGATGAAGTGTGCCTGCATCGCCGCAGCCAGGCTTTGCAGGGCTTGTTCGACGGCCTCGTCGTCACGCACCGAGAGGGTGGCGAGGAAGGCTTCGGCCAGATGCATCAGCGGGTTCTGCAGCGGGCCGCTGGCCAGGTCCGACCAGTCTTCGCCAAGGCTCGCCTCGTACAGGCCGTCATCACGGGCGAACTGCTCGGTTACCACTTCCAGCGCGGCATTGAGGGCCGATTCGACCAGTGGCTCATGCACCTTGCCCCAGTAATGCGCGCAGGCAAAGACGATGAAGGCATGGGTGTAGAGGTCTTTGCGCCGGTCCAGCGGCTTGCCCTGGGCGTCGATGCTGTAGAACCAGCCGCCGTGCTCGGCATCATGGAAATGCCGCTGCAACGAGCGAAACAGCGCGGCGGCGCGTTCGCTGGCGCCGGGTTGCTCGATGCGGCTGCTGAACAGGTACAGCTGGCGCGCGCAGGCCATGGCCCGGTAGCGTTGCACCGGCATGGGTTGCGGCTGCGGGTCGAGGGCTTCGAAGGGCAGGGCCATCTCTGCATTCCAGCCCGGGCCTTGCCACAGCGGCACGATGCGCTGGTCAAAGTGCGCCTGGACCTCGGCGAGCAGGGCGGGCAGTTCAGGCTGGGCAGTATGAAGGTCGGGCATGGAAAATTTCGTCGCGGTCGGTGCGTTTGCGCGCAATGGTAGCAGGAAAAGGCGCTGACTTTGCCGGCCTCATCGCGGGCCAGGAGCGGGCTTGCCCCGCGATGAGGCCAGTACAGCCAGCACAGCAGGCTGCCTACAGCGCACTGAGCCCCTGCCAGTGCTTGGCACCGACAAAGATGAAGCGCAGCTGCTGGGTGATCTTCTCCTGGGCGCTGATCGGTTCACCGGCGTTGTCGCTTGGCTCGTCGATCAGCTCCGGCAGGGTGGCGAACACGGTTTTCACCACCAGGTCAGCCATCACCGCCAGGGCCGCGGCGTCCAGATGCTGCCAGCGCGGCATGCGCGCAAGGTCGGTGGCCAGGTCCGAGCTGATGCCCTGGCGCAGGGTACCGATGGCTTGGCGCACCGGTTGCGAACCGCCATATTGCTCGCGGGCGAGAAACAGGAACTGGGCACGGTTGGCCGCCACCACATCGAGAAAGATCCGCACCGAGGCGTCGGTGATGCCGCCCAGCTCGAATTCGTTCTGGCGCACCAGGCGGATGGTCTGGCGGAAGGTTTCGCCCACTTCATTGACCAGGGCCAGGCCCAGTTGGTCCATGTCGGTAAAGTGCCGGTAAAAACCGGTAGGGACGATGCCTGCGGTTTTTGCCACTTCGCGCAGGCTGATGCTGCCGAAGCCTCGACCGCTCTCCATCAGGTGGCGGGCGGCATCCAGCAGGGCGTGGCGGGTCTGTTGCTTTTGTTCGGCGCGCGGCAGCATGGCAAGTATCGGCAGGCAGTGAAACAGCCCTGCACTCTAATAGCCTGGCGCCAGAAAAACAAAGCCCGGTCAATGGACCGGGCTGGGAGGGGAGCTGCTACAGCGCTGGTGTGTCTTGTTGTCTGGCATAGGCTTCAGCTCGCGCGTTGGTTTTCGATCAGGCGATCAGAGCCACCTTCTGCGACCTCGAAGCGTGCTTTCAGACGGTCAGAACCACCTTCGGCTACTTTGTAATACTGTTTCAGGCGATCAGCACCACCCTCGGCGACTTTGACCCGGTCGTTCAGGCGATCAGCACCGCCTTCGGCAACGCGGTTGTTACGGTCGATCAGGCGATCGGAACCACCTTCGGCAACGCGGTTGTTGCGGTCGATCAGACGATCGGAACCGCCTTCGGCCAGCGGGTTCAGCGGTTGCGCAATGACCGTCGAGCTCGAACGCGCTTCGGCGGTCAGCGCCTGGTCGGCGGCAGGTACGGCAAAGGCGTTGGCGGCCAGGATGGACAGGGACAGGCTCAGCAGTAATTGGCGTTTCATGATTCGGTGCTCCTCGGCGGGGCTGGAAAGTGGGTACGGAGCCAATGCTACGCCGGGAAACGCCAGATAAAAGTTCATAAAGATAATGGTAACAATCAACGCAATTGATGCTTCGCGCCAGCCGCTCTAGAACGTGGTTTGTGGCGCCATGAGCAACTGCGGCGGAGCCGTTACCGAGGTCGGCGAACACGCTAACAATCGACAAAAGTTGAGAAAAAGGTCAGAAAAAACCTGGTTATCATGGCCAATCGATTAAACCCCTCGGCGTTTCATCAGTCCGAACAGATAAGTGCCCTCAACGCGCCCGCTTTTTGCCATGCAGTCATCAGGAGAATCGTGCAATGACGCGCCCCGCCAAAATCATCACCTGGACCCTCGCCAGCCTGCTGCTGGTGCTGGCGGTGCTGGTGGTCGTCATCGCCACCTTCGACTGGAACCGGGTCAAGCCCACCCTTAATGCCAAGGTGTCCGAAGCGCTGCACCGGCCCTTCGCCATCAACGGCAACCTGGCGGTGCGCTGGCAGCGCGAGCCGGAGCAGGGTGGTTGGCGCGCCTGGCTGCCATGGCCGCACTTCATCGCCGAAGACCTGACCCTGGGCAACCCCGACTGGCTCAAAGAGCCGCAGATGGTCGGCCTCAAGCGCGTTGAGTTCCGCCTGGCGCCGCTGCCGCTGCTGCTGCAGCAGATCGTCATTGCGCGCATCGACCTCAACCAGCCGACCGCCAGCCTCAAGCGCCTGGCCGATGGTCGCGCCAACTGGACCTTCGACTTCGGGCCCAAGGATGAGCAGGCAGAACCGTCGAAGTGGGTGTTGGACATCGGCGCCATCGGCTTTGACAAGGGCCAGGTCAGCCTCGATGACCAGACCCTGAAAACCCGGCTGGACGTGCTCATCGACCCACTGGGCAAGCCGATCCCGTTCAGCGATATCGTCGGCAAGGCTTCGGCACAAAAGGCCGGTGCCGCCCAGGACTACGCCTTCGGCCTCAAACTCAAGGGTCGCTACAAAGGCCAGGCATTGGCCGGTACCGGCAAGATCGGCGGCTTGCTGGCCCTGCAGGACGCCTCGCAACCGTTCCCGCTGCAGGCCGACATGGCCATTGGCGATACCCGCATCGCCGTCGCCGGCACCCTCACCGACCCACGCAACCTCGGTGCCCTCGACCTGCGCCTGCGCCTGTCGGGCGCAAGCCTCGCTAACCTGTATCCGCTGACCGGCGTGACCCTGCCCGATTCGCCGCCCTACGCCACCGACGGTCATCTGACCGCCAAGCTGCATGAACCCGGTGGCGCGGTGTTTCGCTATGAAGGCTTCAACGGCAAGATCGGCGACAGCGATATCCATGGCGACCTGGCGTTCGTCTCCAGCCAGCCAAGGCCGAAGCTGACCGGCAAGCTGGTTTCCAACCAGTTGCTGTTCAAAGACCTCGCACCGCTGATCGGCGCCGACTCCAATGCCCAGCAGAAAGCTCGCGGCGGTGCCAGCAAGCAACCGGCAGGCAAGGTCTTGCCGGTCGAGGAGTTTCGTACCGAACGCTGGCGGACCATGGACGCCGACGTGACCTTCAGCGGTAAGCGCATCGTGCACAGTGCCGAGCTGCCGTTCACTGACCTGTCCAGCCACTTCGTCCTCGATGACGGTGTGCTGCGCCTGGAGCCGCTGCGCTTTGGCATCGCCGGCGGCAAACTCGACGCCCAGGTACGCCTCGATGGCCGTAGCGTGCCGTTGCAGGGCAGGGCGCAATTGAGTGCGCGCAACTTCAAGCTCAAGCAGCTGTTCCCGACCTTCGAGCCGATGAAGACCAGCTTCGGCGAGCTCAATGGCGACGCCGACATCAGTGGGCGCGGCAACTCGGTCGCAGCCTTGCTGGCCACCGCCAATGGCGACTTGAAAATGCTCATCAATGACGGTGCGATCAGTCGTGGCTTGATGGAAATCGCCGGGCTCAACGTCGGCAACTACGTGGTCGGCAAGCTGTTTGGCGACAAGGAAGTGAAGATCAACTGCGCGGCAGCCGATTTCGGCATCAAGGACGGTTTGGCCACGACCCGGGTGTTCGTCTTCGATACCGAGAACGCGATCATCTACATCGATGGCACGGCCAACTTTGCCAGCGAGCAACTGGACCTGAAGATCAACCCCGAATCCAAGGGCGTGCGCCTGTTCTCGTTGCGCTCGCCGCTGTATGTGCGCGGGCCGTTTGCCAAGCCCAGTGCCGGCGTGCAGGCGCTGCCGCTGGCACTGCGGGGTGCGGGGATGGTGGCGTTGGGCGTGGTTGCCGGGCCGGCAGCGGGGTTGCTGGCGTTGATTGCGCCAAGTGGTGATGTGCCCAACCAGTGCACACCGTTGCTGGAGCAGATGAAGGCTGGCAAGGCGCCGCGGGCGGTGAAGGCGGGGTAAATGTGTGGGGCGGGGCCGCTTTGCGGCCCATCGCTGGCAAGGCCAGCTCCCACAGGTCAGCGATGGGCCGCGGCGCGGCCCTTTGGCAAGAGGGGATCAGAGGCCTTGCAGCAAATCCGCCATGTCGTCGGCGTGCTCTTCTTCCTGGGCCAGGATATCTTCGAAGATGCGCCGGGTGGTCGGGTCGCTTTCGCCGATGTACTGGATGATCTCGCGGTAGCTATCGATGGCGATCCGCTCGGCGATCAGGTCTTCCAGGACCATTTCCTTGAGGTTGTTGCCAGCGACGTACTGGGCATGGGAGTTCTTGCTCAGGTTGTCGGGGTTCAGGTCCGGCTCGCCGCCCAGCTGGACAATGCGCTCGGCCAGCTTGTCGGCATGCTGCAGCTCCTGGGTGGCATGTTCGAGGAATTCGTCGGCGGCGACACTGGCCTTGATCCCGCTGGCCATGTAGTAGTGGCGCTTGTAGCGCAGGGCGCAGACCCACTCGGTGGCCAGCGACTCGTTGAGCAGGCGCAGGATTTTCTCCCGGTCGGCGCTGTAACCCTCGGTCACCGCGCCCTGCTCGACATGCTGGCGGGCGCGTTCGCGCAAGGTTTTAACATCGGTCAGTTCAACGTTGCTCATCATCATCTCCAGGCTGAAAACGGATCGATCTTCACGCTCTGTCGGCGCGCTGGTTACTTAAGCTGTGAGTCCCCGGCACGCGGAAAAGTTTTATAGCTTGGCCTTGGCCTTGTCGACGGCATCGTCGTCGACCTGGCGTTGTTCGCAGGTCTTGAAGCCCTTGGCGTCGACATGGCCGGTGGCGTCGAAGCGCACGTAGTAGGCCTGCTGCTTGCCGTCACGGTTGAGGATGTAGTTGTTGCAGGTACCGCCATGGGGCAGGTCGATCACCGTCGAGGGGCTGCCGCCAATGGCAATCACCCGCTGCATGGTCATGCCGTTCTCGACCTGCTTGACCAGCGGTTCCTCGTGGTAGGTGACGTAGTCCACCGGGTTCTCCGGCCGGCTGCCACAGGCGGCCAGGGTGGCGGTGGTCAGCAGAATGGCCAGGGTATGCTTGTACATGGTTGAGCTCCTTGCTGAGGGTCTATTGGCTTGGAACCCCAGCGAGCGGCGGGAGTTCGATTGCGATTGCCATCGAATTGCCTGTAGGGTTGGCCGACTGTCCACGGAACGGGGAATGCAGCCATGGCCCAAGGGCTCGCCACGCGTTATCCACTGCTGCTGGTGCCGGGCATGCTCGGGTTTGTCCGCTTGCTGCTGTATCCCTACTGGTTCGGGATCGTTTCGGCGTTGCGCCGGGGCGGTGCCCAGGTGTTTGCCGTGCAGGTTTCGCCGCTGAACTCCTGCGAAGTGCGCGGCGAGCAGTTGCTGCTGATCATCGCCGATATCCGCCAGCGTACCGGCGCCGACAAGGTCAACCTGCTCGGCCACAGCCAGGGCGCCCTGACCGCGCGTTATGCGGCGGCCAAACGGCCGGAATGGGTGGCCTCGGTCACCTCGATTGCCGGGCCCAATCACGGCTCGGAGCTGGCCGATCACCTGCATGACTATTACCCCGCCCACTCTGCCCGCGGCCGTGTGCTCAAGGCTTTGCTGCACGGGTTGGCGGTATTGATGGGTTGGCTGGAAACCGGCTGGCGCGGACCGAAACTGCCGATCGACGTGCACGCCTCGCACCAGTCGCTCACCAGTGCCGGCGTGGCGCGCTTCAACCAGGCTTATCCACAGGGTCTGCCGACGACCTGGGGCGGCGAGGGCCCGGCCCAGGTCAATGGTGTGCGTTACTACTCCTGGTCCGGCACCTTGCAGCCGGGCCTGACCGATCGCGGTCTCAACCGCCTGGATGGCAGCAACCGCTTCTGCCGCCTGTTCGCCCGCACCTTCGTACGGGAAAAGGGCCAGTGCGACGGCATGGTCGGGCGCTTCAGTTCGCACCTGGGCCAGGTGATCGGCGATGACTATCCGCTCGATCACCTGGACATCGTCAACCAGTCGCTAGGGGCGGTGGGCAAGGGCGCGGAGCCGGTGCGGCTGTTCACCGAGCATGCCGCCAGGCTCAAGGCTGCGGGGCTGTAGCGCGGCGGTGCAGGGGTGTTTTCCAGCGTTCGGCGAGGATCACCCCGACCAGGGTCAACACCCCGCCGACCAGGTGATAGAGCGCCAGTTGCTCGCCCAGCACCATGGCGGCGATCACTGCCGTGACTGCCGGTAGCAGGTTGAAGAACAGCGTCGTGCGGCTCGGGCCGAGGCGGCTGACCGCCTGCATCCAGGCCAGCGGCGCGATCATCGAGGCCAGTACGCAGGCATAGATCACCAGGCCGATATTGCCAGCGCCCAGGCCGGTCTTCGGTGAGAGCACGAACAGCGGAAACAGCACGATGATCGCCACCAGCACCTGCAGGTACAGCAGTTGCAGCGGCGCGATGCGCAACTGCCACTTTTTCAGCAGGGTGCTGTACACCGCATAGGCCAGGGTGGCAATCAGCATCAGCGCATCGCCACTGTTTACGCCGTGTTGCACCAACGCCGCCAGATCACCGGCCGAGACCACCACCAGCACACCGACGAACGACACCACGGCGCCAATCAGCGCGCCGATGGTCAGCCGCTGGCCGAGGCTGATGATCGCCAGGGCCAGGGACATCAACGGCATCAGCGAGAGGATGATGCCCATGTTGGTGGCGCTGGTGATGGCGGCGGCGAAGTAGGCCAGGCTCTGGTACACCGCCATGCCAAGCACGCCGAGGATGAAGATCTTGCCCAGGTTCGGGCCGATGGCTGCCCAGTTGCGCAACACCGGGCGCAGCAGGAAGGGGGTGAACAGCAGGCCCGCCAGCAGCCAGCGATAGAAGCCGATCTCGGCCGGGAAGATCGCCCCGGCGGACATCTTGGTGACCACGGTATTGCCGGCCCAGATGAAGATTGCCAGTAACGGAAACGCATAATTCATGAAACGGGAACTCTTGAGGATACAGGCGGCAATTATCCACTTGTCTGTCCCGTTGCTTATACTTGTATCCAGACAACCTGCGCATAGATCCAGACAGCATGCCGATAAAGTACCTGAACATCCCGCAATTCGAGACCTTGCCGGCCCCGGTGTACTTTCGCTATGACGAATTCGGCGCCGACACCCATAGCGCCGCCCACCGGCACGCCTGGGGCCAGCTCAACTATGCGGCCCACGGCATCATGCACCTGGAGATCGCCGGCCAGCGCTTCATCTCGCCGCCGCACTATGCGGTGTGGGTGCCGCCCGATACCGAGCACAGCTGCTACAACCCCCAGGCCATTGTCTATCGCTCGGTGTACCTGGATCGCGAGGTGTGCAAAGGGCTGCCAGGCGAGCCTTGCACCTTGGTGATCAGTGACATACTCAAAGCCATACTCGGCGATTTTGCCGCCCGTGACGTCAAGGTGCCTGAAGATGAAGCCGACCAGCGTTTGGCCCAGGTGCTGGTTGACCAACTGCGCCGCGCCCCGGCCCAGACCTGTTACCTGCCCTACGCTCGAAGCGCCGGTTTGGCTGAAGTATTGCAGGCGCTGCACGCCGAGCCTGGCGACAATCGCCCGCTCGGCCATTGGGCGGCCAGCGTGCATGTCAGTGAACGCACCCTGGCCCGGCAGTTCATTCGCGAGCTGGGCATGAGCTTTGGCGAATGGCGCCTGCGCCTGCGCTTTTTGCGTGCTATCGAGGCCCTGGAGCAGAACCTGCCGACCCAGCAGATTGCTTTCGACCTGGGCTACAGCAGCGCCTCGGCATTTATCGCCATGTTCCAGCGCCAGGCCCATTGCACCCCGGAGCAGTACCGGCGGCAGGCTCGCGCTGGAGGTTTGTAAGAATATTTGTCTACACTTCGGCCAAGGCTGCGCGTGGTGCGCAGCGACCAGGAGAAAACGCCATGAAGATGGTGCGTGTGCCGTTGCTGTTGCTCGGTTTGCTGATGTGTTCCCAAGGATTTGCCGCCACGGCGCAACAGGAGAAAATGAAAACCTGTAACGCCGATGCCACCACCAAGGCGCTCAAGGGCGACGAGCGCAAGGCGTTCATGAGCACCTGCCTGAAAGCCAAGCCTGCGACCCAGCAGGACAAAATGAAAACCTGCAACGCCGACGCCACCACCAAAGCGCTCAAGGGTGATGAGCGCAAGGCGTACATGAGCGACTGCCTGAAGAAAAAGTAACCTGCGTCAGTTGGCGTAAGTCACCGACTCCAGCCGGTCCAGGCCCTGGCCGATAAACAGCGAGAACGGCCGGCCGGCGTGGTCGGCCAGCTCCCGGCAGTCACTCTGGAGCATGCTGATGCGCTGGTCGGTGCCTGAGTAGAGGTTAACGCTCTGCTTGCCCAGCGAGCCGATTTCGAAGGCCATCTCGAACGGGCCGTACGGATTGCGCTGCAGCATCCGTTCGGCTTGCCAGGCCTTGATCTGGCCGTTGCGGATTCGTTCCTTCAGGACCGGATCCTTGAAGTCGAACTGTGCAGGCACCGTGGCATAACGCATCTGACCGTACTCGATGACCACCTGCGCACGTTCCGACGGGCCTTCCTCGAGCTGCACGATCGACCTGAGCTTGAATGGTCCGCGCGAGACTTCGGCCAGCACGTGGCAGGTGATGATGCTCGCCACTTCGCTTTTTTTCTCGGCGGCCTGGATGCTGTCCATGAGGGTGGCGGTGGAAAGCGCTTCGATACGGCTGCCAAGCTTGATCTCGAGGGTGACCGGGCCCTTGATCTTTTCCAGCGCCTCGCGCCAGACCTGGTACTGGGGCTCCAGTGACTGCGGTTCAAGGGTGACGTCGACTTCCCAGGACGTGGCCGCTCGGGCCCGGGGGATTTCGTCGAACAACTCGCGCAGGGCCTGACGCTTACCGGCATCGAGCGAGCGCGAGACGCTGATGAGCAAGTCCTGGCGGTGGTCATTGTCGAGTTCGACCTCGACGTCTTTCGGGTCGATACCGAGTTTCAGGATGGCCTGGTACAGGTCATCGCCGTACTGCTGTTTGAGGTCGCCATAGTAGGCGCTTACCGGCTGGGCGAAATGCAGGGTGGCGAAATCTTCCGAACAGCCGCCAAGCAGCAACAGGGGAAGCAGGACAAGCAGTTTGCGCATGGTTTTGAACTCTGTGCCTTGAAGGTGGGAAGGCACAGAGGGATTCCTGTTTCGCCTGCCTGCGAATGCGCCAGCGCGGCGCCGCCATTCCATTGGGGGCGGCAATCATAGAAACATCAGGGCGGCATTACCAGCCGCAACGCCGCTGCGTGCCACTATGCCTGCCGGGCGAAGGCTGGCAGACTGCCGGTTTTCCATGCCGTCGCCTTTCGAGGTTGTATGACCTTTACTCAGCGCCAGATCACCCTGGCCAGTTGGATCATCGTCTTCACCGGCCTGTTGCTGGTGTTGCCGCTCAAGTTGCTGCCAAGCCTGTTGGCCGGGCTGCTGGTGTTCGAACTGGTCAACATGCTCACGCCCAAGCTGCAGCACCTGATTGCCGGGCAACGGGCGCGCTGGCTGGCGGTCGCGCTGCTCGGCACCCTGGTGGTCAGCACCCTGACCTTGCTGTTTGCCGGCGCCATCAGTTTTTTGCTGCACGAGGCTGAAAACCCCGGGGCATCGCTGGACAAGTTCATGCTCCTGGTCGACCAGGCGCGCGGGCAACTGCCGCCGTTCATCGACGCCTACCTGCCGGCCAGTGCCTCGGAGTTCAAGGTGGCCATCGGCGAATGGCTCAAGACCCACCTGGGCGAGCTGCAACTGGTGGGCAAGGGCGCGGCGCACATGTTCGTCACCTTGCTGATCGGCATGATCCTCGGCGCCATCGTCGCCTTGCAGCGCATTCCCGACATCTCCAAGCGCAAGCCCCTGGCGGCGGCGCTGTTCAACCGCCTGGCGCTTTTGGTGCAGGCGTTTCGCAACATCGTCTTTGCGCAGATCAAGATTTCCCTGCTCAACACCTTCTTCACCGGCATCTTCCTCGCCGTGGTGCTGCCGCTGTTCGGTGTGCACCTGCCGCTGACCAAGACCCTGATCGTGCTGACCTTCCTGCTCGGCCTGCTGCCGGTGATCGGCAACCTGATGTCCAACACCCTGATCACCATCGTCGGCCTGTCGTTGTCGATCTGGGTGGCGATGGCGGCGCTGGGTTATCTGATCGTTATCCACAAGGTCGAGTACTTCCTCAACGCGCGGATCGTTGGCGGGCAGATCAGTGCCAAGTCGTGGGAGTTGCTGCTGGCGATGCTGGTGTGCGAGGCGGCGTTCGGGCTGCCGGGGGTGGTGGCCGGGCCGATCTATTACGCCTATTTGAAGAGTGAGTTGCGCCAGCAAGAGCTGGTGTGATCTGAAGGCTATCGCCGGCAACGCCGGCTCCCACAGGGATAGTGTGCAGCAATACTTTGTGGGAGCCGGCGTTGCCGGCGAAAGGGCCGCAACGCGGCCCCGGCTATCTCAACCGTATCGCTTGCGCGCCTCGATCGCCAAGCCGCTGCCAATGCTGCCAAAGATGTTGCCTTCGACATGCCGGGCATTGGGCAGCATCGCCGCCACGCTCTGGCGCAGCGCCGGAATGCCGCTGGAGCCGCCGGTGAAGAACACCGTATCGACCTGCGCCACACCCACGCCGGCCTTGGCCAGCAGCTCGCTGACACTGCCGCGCACGCGCTCGAGCAGGTTGTCGATCGACTCTTCGAACAGCGCCCGGGTCAGATCGACGCTGAGCCCCGGCTGCACCCGCTTGAGGTCGACCAGGCGGCGGTCGTTGTGGGTCAGTTCGATCTTGGTCTCTTCCACTTCCATCGCCAGCCAGTGCCCGGCGCGCTGTTCGATCAGCTTGAACAGGCGGTCGATGCCGTCGGTGTCTTCGATGTCGTAGCGCATGCTGCCCAGGGCCAGCTGGGATTTTTGCGAGTACACCGAGTTGATGGTGTGCCAGGTGGCCAGGTTCATGTGGTGGCTGGTGGGCATGAAGGCGCCGCTTTTCATCCGGCTGCCGTAGCCGAACAGCGGCATCACGCCCTGCAGGCTCAGCTGCTTGTCGAAGTCGGTACCGCCGATGTGCACGCCGCCGGTGGCGAGGATGTCCTGCTGGCGGTCGTCGAGCATGTGCCGCTCCGGGGCCAGGCGTACCAGGGAGAAGTCCGAGGTACCACCGCCGATGTCGACGATCAGCACCAGCTCTTCGCCCTGGATGCTCGACTCGTAGTCGAATGCGGCGGCAATCGGTTCGTACTGGAACGAGACGTCCTTGAAGCCGATTTTCTTCGCCACTTCTGCCAGGGTGTCCTCGGCTTCCTGGTCGGCGGCCTGGTCGTCATCGACGAAATGCACCGGGCGGCCCAGCACTACCTCGTCGAAGGCGCGGCCGGCATTGGCCTCGGCGCGCTTTTTCAGCTCGCCGATGAACATGCCCAGCAGGTCCTTGAACGGCAGCGCGGTGCCCAGCACGCTGGTGTCGTGCTTGATCAGCTTGGAACCCAGCAGGCTCTTGAGCGAGCGCATCAGGCGGCCTTCATAGCCTTCGAGGTATTCGTGCAGGGCCAGGCGGCCGTACACCGGGCGGCGCTCCTCGATGTTGAAGAACACCACCGACGGCAGGGTGATCTTGCCGTCTTCCAGGGCGATCAACGACTCCACGCCCGGGCGGTGCCAGCCGACGGTGGAGTTGGAGGTGCCGAAGTCGATGCCGCAGGCACGGGCCGGGGATGCTTGACTCATGGATTGTACTTCCGGGGAAAAACGGCCGCGCAGTTTATGCCAGCTGGCAGCAGAATCAAGACCGATTATCTGCTTTGCGGCAAACCCATGGGCACCTTGAAAGGCTATGCTTGACCCCAATCTACACAAGCATTCGATTAACCCATGGTGATTCCTTAGATGGACTTCAAAGACTATTACAAGATTCTTGGCGTTGAGCCCACTGCGGATGACAAGGCGATCAAGACCGCCTACCGCAAGCTTGCGCGCAAGTATCACCCCGACGTCAGCAAAGAGCGTGACGCCGAGGAGAAATTCAAGGAGGCCAACGAGGCCTATGAAGCCCTGAGCAGCCCGGAAAAACGCGCCGAGTACGACGAGCTGCGCAAGTACGGCCAGCATGGCCGGCCGTTCCAGGGCCCGCCGGGCTGGCAAAGCCGTGGTTCGGCAGGTGCCGAGGGCTTCGGCGACGGTGGCGATTTTTCCGATTTCTTCAGCTCGATCTTCGGTTCGCGCGGTGGCAACGGCAATCCTTTTGGCCGCGGCCAGCAACGCAGTGCCGGACGGCGGGGGCAGGACGTGGAAATGGAACTGGCGATTTTCCTTGAGGAAACCCTGTCCAGCGAATCCAAGCAGATCAGCTTCCAGGTGCCGCAGCACAACGCCAGCGGCCAGCGCACCGGCTTCACCACCAAGACCTTGAACGTGAAGATCCCGGCCGGCGTCAGCGACGGCGAGAAGATCCGCCTCAAGGGCCAGGGCGCCCCGGGCGTTGGTGGCGGCGCCAATGGCGACCTGTTCCTGACCATTCGCATGGCACCGCACCCGCTGTTCGATGTCGAAGGTCATGACCTGATCATCACCGTGCCGCTGGCTCCGTGGGAAGCCGCATTGGGCACCAAGGTCGAGATGCCGACCCTGACCGGCAAGGTCAACCTGACCATCCGTCCGGACAGCCAGAACGGCCAGCGCCTGCGGATCAAGGGCATGGGCCTGAGCAACAAGCAGGGCCAGCGTGGCGACCTGTATGCGCAATTGAAAGTGGTGATGCCGAGCCAGTCCGATGCCGCTGCCCGTGAGCTGTGGAGCAAGTTGTCGGAAAAGGCCGCGTTCAACCCGAGGACACAATGGAGTAGCTGATCATGAGCAGTACCCTGATCGTTCAACTGGACATGCAGACCCTCTGTCAGGAAGCCGATCTGCCGGCGGCCTACGTGATCGAAATCGTCGAACACGGCATTGTCGAGCCTTCCGGGCGAACGCCGGAAGACTGGCTGTTTGACGATCAGGCGCCGGTGCTGGCCAAGCGCGCGGCCAAACTGCATCACGATTTGCAACTGGAGTGGGAAGGAGTGGCGCTGGCGCTGGAGCTGCTGGAAGAAGTGCAGCAGCTGCGTAGCGAGAACAGCATGCTCAGGCAGCGCCTGGGGCGGTTTGTGCAGGGCTGATCGCGGGGCGCTTCTACAGGATCACACAATCTCTGTGGGAGCGGGCTAGCCCCGCGATGAGTCCCTAAAGCAATTTGTAGTACAACGCTGTCGGCCGATAAACCCCATCCGGCCCACAGGCGTAGTCGGGAAGCTCGCCAGCCTTGCTGTACCCCAGCGAGCGATAAAAGTCCTCGGCCCCGGAGCCGGCCTCGGTATCCAGGTAAAGCATGCCGCGCTGTTTTTGCCGCGCCGTCAGTTCCAGCGCCTGGATCAGTTGCTGGCCCAGGCCGCGACGCCGCGCGGCACTGTGCACCAGCAGCTTTTGCACTTCGGCGCGGTTCAAGCCGTTGGGTTTCAGACATAACCCGAGCTGCACACTGCCGAGCACTTCCTTGTCCTTGCCCACCACCCACAGCAACAGCTCGCCGCTGACCAGGCGCTGGCGCACCTCTTCGAAGTAGTGCTCGGCCTGCTGCGCATCGATATCCGCCAGAAACCCCACCGAAGCCCCGTGTTGCACGGCATCGAGCAGCAACGCCACCAGGCCGTCGCGGTAATAGGCAAAGCTTTCATGGGTTACACGGTTGAGCTGCGCAGCATTCACAGGCGTCACTCCATTGTCGGCGGCGGGGCATCGGGGTTGAGGATCAACTGCATGAAGGTCAGGTCCAGCCAGCGGCCAAACTTCACCCCGACCTGGGGCATCTGCCCGTTGAGGGTGAAACCCAGGCGCTGGTGCAGGCGAATCGAGGCGCTGTTGCCGCTTTCGATGGCGGCGACCATCACGTGCTTGTTGCAGGCGCGGGCCCGTTCGATCAGCGCTTGCATCAGCCTGGGGCCCAGGCCGTTGCCGCGCTGGTCGCTGCGGATGTACACCGAGTGCTCGACGGTATGGCGAAAGCCTTCGAACGGCCGCCAGTCGCCAAACGAAGCATAGCCCAGTACCTGCTCGCCAGCGTCGACCGCCACCAGGATCGGGTAGCCCTGGTACTGGCGGGCGTCGAACCAGGCCTGGCGGTTGGCGAGGTCCACCGCTTGCTCGTTCCAGATCGCCGTAGTGTTGAGCACGGCATCGTTGTAGATCTCGCGAATGCCCGGCAGGTCGGCAGGCACAGCATCGCGCAGCAGGTAAGTCATGGCAGGTTCTCGAACAGGGGCACGGTGATCGGCTCAGGTTAAATGGTTACCAGGCCGCGCACACCCTCGGCTTGCATATTTTCGCCACGCCCGGCCTGGATGATTTCGCCGCGTGACATCACCAGGTACTGGTCGGCAAGCTCGGCGGCAAAGTCGTAGAACTGCTCGACCAGCAGGATCGCCATGTCGCCACGGGCAGCCAGCCTGGCGATCACCGCGCCGATCTCCTTGATCACCGAAGGCTGGATGCCCTCGGTGGGTTCGTCGAGGATCAGCAGCCGCGGCTGGCTGGCCAGGGCACGGCCGATGGCCAGTTGTTGCTGCTGGCCGCCGGAGAGGTCGCCGCCACGGCGCTGCTTCATCTGCTCCAGCACCGGGAACAGCTCGTAGATGAACGCCGGCACGCTCTTGGCCTGGCTGGCGCCGAAGCGCGACAGGCCCATCAGCAGGTTCTCCTCGACCGTCAGGCGCGGGAAGATCTCCCGGCCCTGGGGCACGTAGGCGATACCGGCGTGCACCCGCTGGTGCGGCTTGAGCGTAGTGATTGCCTGGCCTTCCCAGTGCACGCTGCCTTCACGGGTGGGCAGCAGGCCCATCAGGCAGCGCAGCAGGGTGGTCTTGCCGACGCCGTTGCGCCCGAGCAGGCAGGTGACCTCGCCGACTTTGGCCTCGAACGACAAGCCACGCAGGATGTGGCTGCCGCCGTAGTATTGGTGCAGGGAATCGATTTTCAGCATGTTGTCGTCCTGTGTTGGCCTCATCGCCCCAGATAAACCTCGATTACCCGGTCATCCGCCTGCACCTGCTCCAGCGAGCCTTCGGCCAGCACGCTGCCCTGGTGCAGCACGGTGACGTGGTCGGCGATGCTGCCGACAAAGCCCATGTCGTGCTCGACCACCATCAGCGAATGCTTGCCGGCCAGGCGCTTGAACAGTTCGGCGGTGAACTCGGTTTCGGCATCGGTCATGCCCGCCACCGGCTCATCGAGCAGCAGCAATTGCGGGTCTTGCATGAGCAGCATGCCGATCTCGAGGAACTGCTTCTGGCCATGGGAGAGCAACCCGGCCTGGCGCTGGGCCGAGCCGCTCAGGCGAATGGTCTGCAGGATCTCGTCGATACGGTCGTGCTGCTCGCCGCTCAAGCGCGCAACCAGGCTGGCCAGCACCGACTTGTCGGCCTTCTGCGCCAGTTCCAGGTTTTCGAACACGCTCAGCGCCTCGAACACCGTCGGCTTCTGGAACTTGCGGCCGATCCCGGCCTGGGCGATCTGCACTTCGCTCATGCGCGTCAGGTCCAGGGTGTCGCCGAACCAGGCCTTGCCGCTGGTGGGCCGGGTCTTGCCGGTGATCACGTCCATCAGCGTGGTCTTGCCAGCGCCGTTGGGGCCGATGATGCAGCGCAGTTCACCGACGCCGATGTACAGGTTGAGGCTGTTGAGCGCCTTGAAGCCGTCGAAGCTGACGTTGATGTCTTCCAGGGTCAGCACCGTGCCGTGACGCACGTCCAGGCCTTCGCCGCGGCGCTGGCCAAGGCCGATGGCATCGCGGCCGCTGCCGGCGTCGAGGATCGGTTCAAGCATGAATTCCGGGTGCACCGGCGCTAGCGGGATGGCTCTCATTGTTCGCCCCTTTTCTTCAGCAGACCGACCACGCCCCGTGGCAGGTACAGGGTCACCAGGATGAACAGCGCACCCAGGCAGAACAGCCAGTACTCGGGAAAGGCCACGGTGAACCAGCTTTTCATGCCGTTGACCAGCCCGGCGCCCAGCAGCGGCCCGATCAGCGTGCCGCGCCCGCCGAGGGCCACCCACACCGCAGCTTCGATGGAGTTGGTCGGCGACATTTCGCTGGGGTTGATGATGCCTACTTGCGGCACGTACAGGGCCCCGGCCAGGCCGCACAGCACCGCACTCAAGACCCAGACGAACAGCTTGAAACCACGCGGATCGTAGCCGCAGAACATCAGCCGGTTCTCGGCATCGCGCAGCGCGGTCAATACCCGGCCGAACTTGCTCCGGGCCAGGCGCCAGCCCAGGTACAGGCTGGCCACCAGCAAGGCGACGGTAAGCAGGAACAATACTGCGCGGGTGCTTTGCGCAGTGATTTCAAAGCCGAGGATGCTGCGAAAGTTGGTGAAGCCGTTGTTGCCGCCAAAGCCGGTTTCGTTGCGAAAGAACAGCAGCATGCCGGCGAAGGTCAGGGCCTGGGTCATGATCGAGAAGTACACGCCCTTGATCCGCGAGCGGAAGGCGAAAAAGCCGAACACCAGCGCCAGCAACCCCGGCGCCAGCACCACCAGGCACAGGGCCCAGGCAAAGTGCTGGGTGCCGGCCCAGTACCAGGGCAGCTCGCTCCACGACAGGAAGGTCATGAACGCCGGCAAGCCATCAGCGGCCGCTTCGCGCATCAGGTACATGCCCATGGCATAGCCGCCGAGGGCGAAGAACAGGCCATGGCCCAGCGACAGCAGCCCGGCGTAGCCCCAGACCAGGTCCAGGGCCAGGGCGACGATGGCGTAGCAGAGGATCTTGCCGACCAGGGTCAGTGTGTAGGCCGAGACCTGCAGGCTGTGCCCGGCGGGCAGCAGCGACAACAAGGGCAGGGCCAGCAGCACCAGCAGCACAGCGGCGCCGATGGCCAGGGTCCAGCGCGGGCCGGCCTTCTGGCTGGCGGATACAAGCAGAGGCTGGTTCATCAGTCGATTACCCGTCCCTTGAGCGCGAAGAGGCCTTGCGGGCGTTTCTGGATGAACAGAATGATCAGCGCAAGGATGAGGATCTTGCCGAGCACCGCACCAATCTGCGGCTCCAGCAGCTTGTTGGCGATGCCCAGGCCGAAGGCCGCCCAGAGGCTGCCGGCCAGCTGGCCGACGCCGCCGAGCACCACCACCAGGAACGAGTCGATGATGTAGCTCTGGCCTAGGTCCGGACCGACGTTGCCGATCTGGCTCAGGGCCACGCCGCCGAGCCCGGCGATCCCCGAGCCGAGACCAAAGGCGAGCATGTCCACCCGCCCGGTGGGCACCCCGCAGCAGGCGGCCATGTTGCGGTTCTGGGTGACCGCGCGCACGTTCAGGCCCAGGCGCGTGCGGTTGAGCAGCAACCAGGTCAGCAGCACCACGAACAGGGCGAAGGCGATGATCACCAGGCGGCTGTAGGGCAGCACCAGGTTAGGCAGCACCTGAAGGCCACCGGAAAGCCAGGCCGGGTTGGCCACTTCGACGTTCTGCGCGCCGAACAGCAGGCGGATGGCCTGGATCAGGATCAGGCTGATGCCCCAGGTCGCCAGCAGGGTTTCCAGCGGCCGCCCGTACAGGTGGCGGATCACCGTGCGCTCCAGCAGCATGCCGACCCCGGCGCTGAGAGCGAAGGCCACCGGCAGGGCGATCAGCGGGTAGAACTCGATGGCTCCGGGGGCGTAGCGCTGCACCAGTATCTGCACCACGTAAGTGGCGTAGGCGCCGAGCATGAGCATCTCGCCGTGGGCCATGTTGATCACCCCGAGCAGGCCGAAGGTGATCGCCAGGCCCAAGGCCGCGAGCAGCAGAATCGAGCCTAGCGACAGGCCGCTGAAGGCCTGGCCGAGCAACTCGCCGAACAACAGCTTGCGCTTGACCTGGGCCAGGCTGGTTTCGGCGGCGGTGCGCACCCCGGCGTTGTTTTCGACACCGGGTGTGAGCAAGGCCTCCAGGCGCGTGCGGGCCATGGGATCGCCGGTTTCGCCGAGCAGGCGCACCGCGGCCAGGCGTACCGCCGGGTCGCTGTCGACCAGTTGCAGGTTGGCCAGGGCCAGGCCGAGGGCGGCATGCACGGCGGCGTCTGCTTCGCTGGCGAAGCGCCGGTCGAGGAAGGCGACCTGGGCCGGCTGTGCACTTTTTTGCAGTTGCTGGGCAGCCGCCAGGCGCACTGTGCTATCTGCGCTGAGCAACTGATGGCTGGCCAGGGCGTTATCCACAAGCCCGCGCAGGCGGTTGTTCAGGCGCAGCTTGCGGGTGTCGCCGGCGGCGATGCGGCCTTGTTGCAGGGCGCTTAGCAGCTCAAGACGGGCCGGGTCCGGTTGCGCCGCCCAGTCCTGGAGCAGGCGCGCCTGCTCATTGGCCTTGGCGGCGATGAAGTAGTCGGCATCACTTGCCTGGGCGGCTAGCGGCAGCAGCAGGAGAAGGCCGAGGAAGAGGCGCTGGAGGGCCTTGGGCATAGCGGGATCCGTCGCGGTTGTGGAATGTCTCAGGGCCTCATCGCTGGCAAGCCAGCTCCCACAGGCATTGCAGTGTCTGTGGGTATGCGCGGTCCTTGTGGGAGCTGGCTTGCCAGCGATGGGCCGCAAAGCGGCCCCGACAACTCAGTTGCCCTTCACCGCATAATCCGGCCGCTTGTCGTTACCTGGAATGAACGGGCTCCACGGCTGCGCTCGCAGCGGTTGCTCGGTTTCCCAGACCACACTGAACTGGCCGTCATCCTGGATCTCGCCGATCATTACCGGCTTGTGCAGGTGGTGGTTGCTCTTGTCCATGGTCAGGGTGTAGCCCGATGGCGCCTTGAAGGTCTGCCCGGCCAGGGCTTCGCGGACTTTGTCGACATCGGTGGACTTGGCTTTCTCGACCGCCTGGGCCCACATGTGGATGCCGACGTAGGTGGCCTCCATCGGGTCGTTGGTCACCGCCTTGTCGGCGCCCGGCAGGTTTTTGGCCTTGGCGTAGGCTTTCCAGTCGGCGACGAACTGGCTGTTGACCGGGTTATCCACCGATTCGAAGTAGTTCCACGCCGCCAGGTGTCCCACCAGCGGCTTGGTGTCGATGCCGCGCAGTTCTTCCTCGCCTACCGAGAAGGCCACCACCGGCACGTCGGTGGCTTTCAGGCCCTGGTTGGCCAGCTCCTTGTAGAACGGCACGTTGGAGTCGCCGTTGACCGTGGAGATCACCGCGGTCTTGCCGCCAGCAGAGAACTTCTTGATGTTGGCGACGATGGTCTGGTAGTCGCTGTGGCCGAACGGCGTGTACACCTCTTCGATGTCCTTGTCGGCCACGCCCTTGCTGTGCAGGAAGGCGCGCAAAATCTTGTTGGTGGTGCGCGGGTAGACGTAGTCGGTACCGAGCAGGAAGTAGCGCTTGGCGGCGCCGCCGTCTTCGCTCATCAGGTACTCCACTGCCGGGATCGCCTGCTGGTTGGGCGCGGCACCGGTGTAGAAGACGTTCGGCGACATCTCTTCGCCTTCGTACTGCACCGGGTAGAACAGCAGACCGTTGAGCTCTTCGAACACCGGCAGCACCGACTTGCGCGACACCGAGGTCCAGCAGCCGAACACCACCGCGACCTTGTCCTGGGTCAGCAACTGGCGGCCCTTTTCGGCGAACAGCGGCCAGTTCGACGCCGGGTCGACCACCACCGGTTCCAGCAGCTTGCCGTTGACCCCGCCCTTGGCGTTGATCTGCTCGATGGTCATCAGGGCCATGTCCTTGAGCGAAGTCTCGGAAATCGCCATGGTCCCCGACAGCGAATGCAGGATGCCGACCTTGATGGTCTCGGCGGCCTGGATGCTCCAGCTCAGGCCCATCGCCGCGATGGACGCGCTGAGGGTAAAGGCCTTGATCAGACTGCGACGCTTCATAGTGCTCTCTCCATGGAATCGGATGTTCTGTTGGGCAGATGGCGACTTCGCCCAAGAGCGTTAGCAAGGGCTGTGCCGAGTGGCGCGCAGCTGTCTGGGGCGGGGTTTGCACGGCGATTGGCGATGGCGGGCGAGCATGCTTGCACCGTGATGGCGCTGTGCCCGGTGCGCGGCAAACAAGTCTGCACAGCTTTGGTTCGCGCAGGTATCATCGCCGCCTTTGAACGCAGTTCAGGGATGACGACAGTGAACAGATTCGCCCGTGCAGGGATGGTGATGGCCGGCGTGTGGGCCGCGATGGGGCAGGTACAGGCCAGTGAGCCGTCCTCGCTGTATTTTCGCTGCAGCATGACCAAGGCGCAGTACGCCACGGTCATGGCCGCCCGGCCGGGCGAGGCCGCGGCATTCACTGACTGGCAGCAGTGGTTCGATAGCAAGGAAATGTACGGTGGCGGCAAGGTCGATACAGACGACCTGCGGCCGATGCCGGCCGAGACCCTTAGCCAGATCGCCGGCGGCAGCCGTTACGGCTCGCTATCGGAGTACGACGAAAAAACCGGCGTGTGGCGCTTCGCCCTGCTGCAGTTCAGCGAAAACTACGGGGCGATGATCTCCATGCTGGCGCCACTGCGCAGTGTCGCGCCGTACTGCGCCGCCGACTCCGACAGCTTCATGCTGGTCTACTCGTACATCTGGGGTGACGGCGACAACGCCTACCTGACACTCAACGGCCGCAGCCAGTTCGCCGAGGCACCGACCCCAGCGCAACGCGCCGAGGCCGATGCCGTGCTGGCCGAACTGCTCAAGGCAGCAGAAGGCTGAGCCTCTCTGAGCTCGGTTTGATCAGTATTCACCCACGGAACAAGGAAAGACCCGATGGAAGCTTCGTCGCTGTACATTCGCTGTAACCTCAACCCCGCTGCCTATCAGGCCGCGATGAGCGCGCCGGTGGCCAACCCGCGGCAGTTCGACGACTGGCAATGCTGGTATGACAGCAAAGACGCGTACGGCCCGGGCGAACTCCCCGCCGAGGACCTGGATCGTACCGCCTCCTGCAGCCTGGGTGATCTGATCGAAGGCTGGGTTGAGTTTTCTGCGGGCAACAGCAGTCATTACGATGAGCAGGCCGGGGTGTGGACGTTCGCCGTGCTGGAGTTCACCGACAATTATGGCGAGATGCTGCAACTGCTGGCGCCGCTGCGGCAACTGGCGCACTACGCCGAAGTCGACTCGGACAGTTTTCTAGTTATCCTTCCTTACATCTGGGGTGGTGACATCAATGCCTGCCTGAGCCTTGGCCAGGGCCGCAGTGTGTTCATCGACGGCCCGAGCGAGGCGCAACGAGCCGAAGCCGACGCCGCACTGGAACAGCAGTGGGACCGTGCGGCGTCGGCATACGAACAAGAAGGCTTGAAGTTCGACTGATCAGTTGTCGGCGTTGGCGGTCAGCAGCGCGCGATTGCGCCGCACGAACTGGTAAGTGACGGTCAGCAGCACGAACCACAACGGCGTGACGATCAGCGCCTGGCGGGTGTCGTGCTCAAGGCTCAGCAGCACCAGGATGAAGGCGAAGAACGCCAGGCACACCCAGCACATCAAGCGCCCGCCAGGCATCTTGTACTTCGAGGCCTGGTGCAGCGCGGCGCGCTGTTTGCGGTAGTTCAGGTACGACAGCAGGATCAGCGACCAGACGAACATGAACAGGATCGCCGACACCGTGGTCACCAGGGTGAAGGCTTCGACCAGGTCCGGAATCACGTACATCAGCAGCGCCCCGGCCAACAGGCAGGTGCACGAGAACAGCAGGCCGCTGGCCGGTACGCTGCGCTTGGACAGCTGCTCGAAACGCTTGGGTGCATCCCCCTGCTGGGCCAGGCCGAAGAGCATGCGGCTGGTGGAGAATACGCCACTGTTGGCCGACGAGGCCGCCGAGGCCAGCACCACGAAGTTGATGATGCTGGCCGCCGCCGGCAGGCCGGCGAGCACGAACAGCTCCACGAACGGGCTCTTGCCCGGCACCACGTCACGCCACGGCGTCACCGCCATGATGGTGATCAGCGCCAGCACGTAGAAGACGATGATGCGGATCGGGATCGAGTTGATTGCCCGTGGCAGGTTGCGCTCCGGGTTCTTCGCTTCGGCGGCGGTGGTGCCCACCAGTTCGATGCCGACAAAGGCGAACACGGCAATCTGGAAACCGGCAAAGAAGCCCATCAGGCCATGGGGGAACATGCCCTGGTCGTTCCACAGGTTGGCAAGGTCCGCGGTGCGTCCGGCCGGCGACTGGAAGCCGGCCATGACCATGTACAGGCCGGTGCCGACCAGGGCGACGATGGCGATGATCTTGATCATGGCGAACCAGAACTCGATCTCGCCGAACATCTTCACCGTGATCAGGTTCAGCGACAGCAGCAGGCCGACACAGGCAATCGCCGGCGCCCACTGCGGCAGGTCGGGGAACCAGAACTGCGAATAGGCCGATATCGCGATGACGTCGGCGATGCCGGTGATGATCCAGCAGAACCAGTAGGTCCAGCCGGTGAAGTAGCCGGCCCAGGGCCCGAGCAGGTCGGCCGAAAAATCGATGAACGACTTGTAGTTGAGGTTCGACAGCAGCAACTCGCCCATGGCGCGCATGACGAAGAACAGCATGAAGCCGATGATCATGTAGACGAAGATGATCGACGGGCCGGCCAGGCTGATGGTCTTGCCCGAGCCCATGAACAGCCCGGTACCGATGGCGCCACCGATGGCGATCAGCTGGATATGGCGGTTGGACAGGCTGCGTTGCAGGTGGTCATGGTTTTCCGGCGTGGGGTGTTGCGGGGGCAGGTTCGCGGTCATAGGCAGGCATTCCGTTGAGTTCAGTCTTGTTGTGCGCCGCTAGGCTAACACGCGCCTTCCTGGCGCTAGCGCGACAATACGTCTCAACGCGGGGGCGGTGTTGACCGTGATCAACGTCGGCGCATCAGGCCGATAAAGAACAGACCGCCAATGGCGGCAGTGGCGATGCCGATCGGCAGGTCCTCGGGCGAAATCAGCGTACGTGCGGCGACGTCGACCCAGATCAGGAACAGGCTGCCCAGCAGCAAGCACACCGGCAGCAGGCGGCTATGCTCGGCGCCGACCAGGCGCCGGGCGATGTGCGGCACCATCAGGCCGACAAAGCCGATCGAGCCGCTGATCGCCACCAGCACGCCGGTCAGCAGCGAGCAGATCAGAAACGCCAGCAGGCGCACCTTGCGCGCGTTCAGGCCAAGGGTCACGGCGGTCTGCTCGCCGGCCATCAACGCATTCAGCGAGCGGGCCATGCCCAGCAACAAGGCCAGGCCGAGCAATACGCTGATCGCCGGAATCGGCAGCAGCTCCCAGCGCGCCAGGCCCAGGCCACCGAGCATCCAGAACATCACTGCCGAGCTTGCCCGGTGGTCACCGAGAAACAGCAGCAGGTTGGCCGCCGCCATCATCACAAAAGCCACGGCCACGCCGCACAGCAGCAGGCGGTCGCTGTCCAGGCGGCCGTGGCGGCTGGCAATGGCCAGCACCAGCAGCATGCTGCACAGCGCGCCGATAAAGGCGGCCAGGGGCAAGGTCAGCACGCCGAGCAGCTCGCCGATATGCAGCACCACCAGTACCGCACCCAGGGTTGCCCCGGAAGTGACGCCGAGCAAGTGCGGGTCGGCCAGCGGGTTGCGCGTCACCGCCTGCAGCACCGCGCCGATCATCGCCAGCCCGCCGCCCACCAGCGCCGCCAGAAGCATGCGCGGCACGCGGATCAGCCAGACGATATGTTCCTGGCCCGTGGTCCACGCCGGTGTCTCGGGGGTAACGCCGAACAGCTTGAACAGCAGCACGCGCCACACCACCTCGACCGGCACCGGTGCCGAGCCAAAGCCCAGGGACACCACGCAGGACACCAGCAGCAGGGCCAACAGCGCGAGCAGCAGCAACCGCTGCCGGGAGTTTGCCGACCTCATGCGCCGTGCAGGCTCTTGGCGATGGTCTCGATGGCTTCGACGTTCTCAAGGCTCGGCGTGGCCGCCACGTAGGGAATGACCACGAAGCGCTTGTTGCGGATCGCCTCCACCGATTGCAGGGCCGGATGCTGTTCGAGGAATGCCTGTTTCTGCGCGGCGCTGACTTCGCCGTAGTCGACGATGACGATGACCTCGGGGTTGCGCTCGACCACGCTCTCCCAGTTGACCCGGGTCCAGCTGGCTTCGATGTCATTGAGCACATTGCGCCCGCCGGCGGCGGCGATCAGTGCCTCGGGCATGCCCAGGCGCCCGGAGGTCATGGCCCGGTCTTCACCGCTGTCGTAGAGGAACACCCGTGGACGCTCGGCCGGCAACTGCTGCTGGACCACGGCAACGCGCGCTTGCATGTCGCCGATCAACTGCTCGGCACGCGCCTGCACGTCGAAGATCCTGCCCAGGTTGCGCAGGTCGGTGTAGGTGTCGTCGAGGCTGGCTGCCGGGCGCTTCATGACAAAGGCGCAGGATTCAGTCAGCTCGTACACCGGGATGCCCAGCGGCGCCAGGCTTTGCGGGGTGAGGTCGCCGCCGACGCGCATGCCGTAGTCCCAGCCGGCGAACAGGAAGTCGACATTGGCGTTGAGCAGGGTTTCCACCGACGGGTACTTGGCCGCCAGTTCCGGCAGGCCGTCGAGTTGCTTGCGCAGCTGCGGGGTGACCGCCTTCCAGCCGCTGACACCGCTATAGCCGACCATGCGCGAACGCAGGCCGAGGGCGAGCATCATCTGGGTCATGTTGATGTCGTGGCTCAGGGCATGCTCCGGGGCCTTGGTGAAAGTCACCTGGCGGTTGCAGCTTTGCACCGTCAACGGGTATTGGGTGGCCTCGGCGAAAGCGCCGGGGCTGGCCAGCAGCAAGGCCAGGCCGAGCAACAGGATGGATCGAATCATCGCTGGGTTATCCAGGTAAGGCGAGGGTGGTCAGCCAGAGGGTGGCGGTCGATCAGCGCTTGTACGCCGAACACCGCCTGCAGCAATTCGGCGGTCAGCACCTGGTCTGGCGTGCCGCTGGCGACGATGCGGCCGTGGTCGAGCACGTACAGGCGATCGCAAAAGGCCGCCGCCAGGTTCAGGTCATGGATGCTCGCCAGGGTGCCGATGCCCAGGCGCCGCACCTGCTGCAGCAGCTCCAGCTGGTAACGCGGGTCAAGGTGATTGGTCGGCTCGTCGAGGATCAGCACCTGCGGTTGCTGGACCAGAGCCCGGGCGAGGATCACCCGCTGTTTCTCGCCACCGGACAGGCTGGCGAAGGTGTGGTCGTCAAAGCCCTGCAGGCCGACTGCCTGCAAGGCGTCCTGGACCCGTTGGCGATCGGCCGGGCTGTCGCCGTCGAACAGGCCTTTGTGCGGCGTGCGGCCCATGGCCACGACTTCCTCGACATTCAGGCCGAAGGCATCGGGAAACTCCTGCAGCACCACGGCGATACGCTGGGCGCACCAGCGCGGCGACTGCTGCCACAGGTCATGCTCGCCCAGGCGCACCTGGCCGCGTTCCGGCTTGTTGAAACGGTAGGCGCAGCGCAGCAGGCTGGTCTTGCCGCTGCCATTGGGGCCGATCAGGCCGACGAACTCGCCGGCGCCGACCTGCAACTCGACGTCGCGCAGCTGGAACTGGTGGTGGCAATGGCCGTGGCCCAGGGGCGACCAGTGCAGGTCGCTGATACTCAGGGTGCTCATCAAGGTCCTGCGGGCCTGCGGGCGATGACGCCAAAAACAGGCCCGTGTCGAAAACGGGCGCTCATGTTAGCGGATTTGTCCGCGCCAGCGGTTGTGCATAACGATCCACCAGCCACACCAGCAGCATCGAGCCGCCCACCAGCGGGAAGGCCGCCCCCAGAATCAGCATGATCACGGTCGCGGTCTTCCAGCGCGGCAGGTCATGGCGCAGCGGCGGTACACCGAGGCCACCTTCGGGGCGGCGTTTCCACCACATCACCAGGCCGCTGACCGAGCCGAGCAGGATCATCAGGCAGATCAGCAGGACAATAAGCTGGTTCAGCGTGCCGAACATCTTGCCTTCGTGGAGCATCACCCCAAGCTCGGTGGCCCGGGCGACGTTGCTGTAATCCTGCCAGCGTACGTCCACCAGCACCTGGCCGGTGTACTGGTCGACATGCAAGGTGGCGTCGTTGCGCGGGTCGTCGGCGAACACGGCAATGGTGTACACGCCTTCGGCACTGGTTGGCAGGGTAATGCTGTAGCCAGGTTCGACGCGGCGGGTAGTGGCCAGCTCTTCGATCTGTTGCAGGCTGACCTGCGGCGCCGCCGGGGCGCTGGAGCCCATGCTGTGGCCGGCATGCTCGGCGTGGGCGGCGGATTGCGGCATCGGTGTGTTTTCCATGGCCCAGGGCACGGTCTGGCGGCTGGCGCTGTTGAGCGCCCGGGCTTGCTGGTCGGACTGCGGCACGTCGTTCCACATTGCTGCCGGAAAACGGTTCCACAGGTCGGCGTACTGCTTGCCCCAGAAGCCGGTCCAGGTCATGCCGCTGAGCAGCATCAACAACAACAGCGCCGCGCCCCAGAAGCCTGTGACCGCATGCAGGTCGCGCCACAGCAGGCGGCCACGGGCGTTCAGGCGAGGCCACAGCACACCGGCGCTGCGCTTGCCGCGCGGCCACCACAGGTACAGGCCCGAGACCACCAGCACCACGCCCCAGCCGGCGGCCAGTTCCACCAGGCGATCGCCAGTGGTGCCGATCATCAGTTCACCGTGCAGCGCACGGGCCACGGCCTGCAGGTTGCTTTTCGCGTCCTGTTCGCCGAGCAGCTGGCCGCTGTAGGGGTCGACGAACACATTCAATTCACGGCCAGCGTTGTGCACCACGAACTGGGCACTGCGATCACTGGCGGTTGCCGGCAGGTACTGGCTGACCTGGCCCTTGGGGTAAGCCTGCTGCACCTGTTGCAGCAGGCTGTCGGCGTTGTGCCGGTGATGCCCGGCCTCGACCACCATCAAGTCGCGATACAGCAATGGGTCGAGCTGCGGTTTGAACAGGTAGATGATCCCGGTGATCGCCAGCAGGATCATGAACGGCGCGACGAACAACCCGGCGTAAAAATGCCAGCGCCACGCCAGGTTGTAGAAGGATATGTGCGGTTTGCTCATGCAGCGCTCCCGTGTTGCCTGGGTAAGGCGCGATCAACGATCGCGCCCGGGTTGTATCAGAAACTCAGGTCGACCTTGGTCCAGAACGTACGCCCCGGCTCGTTGATCGGCTGCGGGTCGGTGGCCGGGTAGCCGAAGCCGGCGTTGCCCGCCAGGTTCAGGTGCTCGGCGTAGGCTTTGTCGAACAGGTTGTCGACCCCGGCGCTGAGCTTGAGGTTGTTGCTGACCTTGTAGGCGCCGTTCAGCGAGAACACGCCGAAACCGCCGCTCTTCTCGTAGTCCTTGCCCACCACGTTGCCGGAGTTTTCGGCAATGCGGTTCTGCGCCGCCACCAGGCGCCACAAGGCCCCGGCGCTCCACACATCACGGCTGTAGGTCAGGCCCAGGCGGCTTTCAAGCGGTGGCATCTGCGGCAGTGCCTTGCCGTCGCTGCTGTTCTTGCCCCAAGCGTAGGCCAGGGTAGCGTCGGCTTTCCAGTTGCTGGTCAATTTGTACGCCGCGCCCAGTTCGCCGCCCATGATCCGCGCGTCGATGTTCTGCGCCTGGGAGCTTGGCATACCCATCATCCCCGGCCGGTAGTCGAAGAGGATGTAGTCGCGGATCTGCCCGATGTAGCCCGAGGCCCAGGCGTCGACGGTCTCGGTCTGGTACTGGATGCCGAAGTCGAGCTGGGTGGTTTTCTCCGGCTTGATACTGTCGAAGGCATTGACCGAACCTGCCGGGCCGGACTTGGGCGAGAACAGCTCCCAGTAGTCGGGGAAGCGCTGGGCGTGGCCGAGGCCGAGGTAAGTGGTGGCGGGGATATCCACCAGGTCATGCTCGTAGCGGATAAAGCCGCTGGGCAGGGTATCGGCGCGGGTGTCGCCACGGGTGGCGCTAGTGGCGCGGTAATCCTTGGCCGAGGCGCGGTCCAGGCGCGCGCCGGTGATCAGCCGGTCCTGTTCGGCGGCGTACCAGGTCAGCTCGCCGAACACCCCGTAGTTGTGGAAGTCGGCGTCCTTGGTCCAGGCCATGTGCTTGTGCGCATCGACGCCCATGCCGCCGCGCTGGCGGTGTTCGTTGGTTTGCGCATCGATACCGCTGATCAGTTGCAGGTCATCCCAGCGCCAGGTGCCCTTGATCCGCCCGCCAAGGGTGCGGCGGTCGACGTTGCTGACCATCGGCATGCCCATCATGCCCATGCCCGAGGGCGTGCGCAGGCTGTAGTTGTCCATCACGTGGTCGGCGTAGTTGTAGTAGACCTGGGCTTCGAGCTTGTCGAAGATTTCGCCGATGTTGGACTTCTCCAAGCGCAGGCCAAGGCTTTCGCGCTTGAACTGCGAGCCGTCCATGCCGCGCCCGGCATAACGCGCTTCACCGTCGCCCTTGCCGGCGGTCAGTTCCACCAGGGTGTCGGCGTCCGGGGTCCAGCCCAGGGCGACGTCACCGTTCCACTTGTCCCAGCGCGACGGCACGGTGTCGCCATTGCCGTCCTCATAGTCGTCCGAGCGCGACTGGTTGCCGACGAAGCGCGCATAGCCGTAGCGATTGCCGGCGGCGGCATCCAGAACCTTGTCGAAGCGGCCGTTGGAACCGCCCAGCAGGCTGGCGTTGACGCGGCTGCCCAGCTCGCCGAATTTTTCCGGCTCGCGGTCGAAAAGGATGGTCCCGGCCGATGCGCCTGGGCCCCAGATCACGCTTTGCGGGCCCTTGATCACGGTCAGGCGGTCGTAGGTCTCCGGCGAGATGTACGAGGTCGGGGCGTCCATGCGGTTGGGGCAGGCGCCAAGCATCACGCCGCCGTTGGTGAGGATGTTCAGGCGCGAGCCGAACATGCCGCGCAGCACCGGGTCACCATTGGTGCCGCCGGCGCGGATGGCCGAGAAGCCGGGGATGGTTTTCAGGTAGTCGGCGCCATCGCTGGCCGGCACCGGCTGGCGTGGGTCCTTGGGGTTGGTGACGATAGTCAGCGGCGAGCTCGGGGCCACGGCGGTGATCACCGTCGGGCTCAGCTCGGCCTGGTCATGGACATGTGCGTCTTCGGCCTGGCTTGCGGCCAGGGCCAGAGGGCTGAGCAGGGTGCCGCAGATCACGGCGATGGTCCCTTGCAGGGACAGACGAAAAACAGCGGTGCAGCCGGACATAATGATTCCAACATCGATCAGTCATAAGGGTGCGCGCAGTCGACGGCTGATGCCGGACTTCGGGCGCAGGGAGTGAACTCAGACGACGATGAAGGGTGGCGGCGCGCGGCTGCGGGCGCCGGGGAATACCGTTTGCCGGGCATGGCCCTGGCGCGGGTAGACGATCAGCCGGTTGCTGGCGGGTACGGCTTCGGTGTTGAGCAGGCTCAGGGCCTGGGGCAGCGCCGGGCAATGGAAGAACAGGCTGCAGTAACCGCACTTCTCCCAGATCACCTTCAGCGCCGGGCTGCCGCCGTGATGGTTGTCGGCATGGCAATCGGCGGCGCTGTCCATGGCCATGCTCATGTTCATGCCTGGCGGCATGGCACGGTGATCCATCGGCATCGACTGGGAAACCAGTGGGCCGATAAAGATCATCAACATGGCAAACAGGCTCAGCCAGCTGCCGCGAAGCGTCCTGGAACCAGGACGTGCGGGGCGGGTGAACCTGCTGCGGGCGCTAGTCACGCCGGGCAGCCTTCAGCGATCAGTGATTGTGAGCGGCTGCCTCGTCGGGTGCCTGTTTCTGCACCGCGACCTCGACGGTGATGTCACCGGCGTGCTTGAAATGCAGGGTCAGCGGGAAGCGCTTGCCATCAGCCAGCAGGCTGCGGTCCTTGGGCTGCATCAGCATCACATGGTAGGCGCCGGGGGCGAATTTCAGCTCGCCGCCTGCAGGCACTTCGACGCTCATTACCTGCTGCATTTTCATCAGGCCATCTTTGTGCACATGCTCGTGCAGCTGGGCATCGTCGCTGATCGGGCTGTCGACGCCGGTCAGGGTGTCGGCGCTCTTGCCGTTGTTGTGCACGACAAAATAGGCGGCAACGTTGGGCGCGTTCGGCGGCAACTCCTGCGACCACGGGTGAGCGATATGCAGCTCGCCGACGGTGTATTCATGGGCAGTGGCAAAGGTCGCCGGCAGCATCAGCGCGGCCAGCAGCAGGGCGTTCTTGAACATGGTGATTCTCCAGTCGATTCAGGTTCGCAACGGGTAGCGTAGTGAACTCAGACCAGAGGGGAGGCGCGGGGGTTGAGGGCCGGCCACTGTTGGCGTGGCGTGGGTTGATAGGCGGTGAGCAGCGGTTCGAGCCCGATCGACAGGGCCAGCGGTTTGCTCAGTTGCGGCGCATGCCCGGGAAGCGCCAGCAACGGCGCGGCGCCCGAGCAGCACCAGCAGTGCTGCATGTTCGAATGGTCATCGCCTTGCTGGCCGAGGTCGATCTTGCCCAGGGCCATGATTGCCGGATTGGCCTTGGCCCCGACACTCGAACAGAAGGCCCCCCACAGCAGTTGTTCGGCCGGGCCCTTGGGGGCTGCGGACGCCAACGGCATGGCCAGCAGATTGAACAGCACTGCGAAGCAGGCAATCCAGGCGATGGCGGGCCGATATGGGGACATGGAAAGATCCGGTCAGGAATCAGAGGTGGCTATTGTAGCGCCCAGTATAGGAAAAATTACCGGGGGTGCGGTGAAGTGCCGCACTCCCGGTTCGCATCAGGCCTGTTTGTTGCGGCCCATCAGGCCGCGCACGGTTTCCTGCAGGTCGGCCGGCAGCACCACCACCTTGGCGTTGTCGCTGCTGGCAAGGCTTTCCATGGCGCCGATGTATCGCTCGCCGAGCAGGTACATGGCCGGGGTGATTTCGGTGCCGACCGCGTCCCGAACCAGGGTGATGGAACGCGCCGAGGCTTCGGCGAGGTTGATCTGCGCCTCGGCGTCGAGCTTGGCCGCCTGCTGGCGCGCTTCGGCTTCGAGAATGGCGGCCTGCTTGGCGCCCTCGGCGCGGGTGACGTCGGCTTTGCGTTCACGCTCGGCGGCAGCCTGGCGCTCCATGGCCGCCTGCATGTTCTGCGACGGCTTGATGTCCTGGATCTCTACCGAGCGCACGGTCACGCCCCAGTCTTCGGTCTGCTCGGACATCGCTTCGCGCAGGCGCGCCTTGATCTGCTCGCGGCTCGACAGCGCTTCGTCGAGGTCCATGGCGCCAACGATGGCGCGCAGCGAGGTCATGGTCAGGCTGGTGACCGCGAAGGAAAAATCCTGCACGCCGTAGGCGGCTTTTTGCGGGTCGACGACCTTGGCGAAACACAGCGCGTTGGCGACGATCACCGCGTTGTCGCGGGTGATGATTTCCTGCTGCTGCACGTCGAGGATGATGTCCTTGGTCGGCAGGCGGTAGGCGACCACGTCCATGTACGGGATCAGCAGGTTCAGGCCCGGCTTGAGGGTGCTGTGGTAGCGGCCCAGGCGCTCGACGATCCACTCCTCGCCCTGGGGCACGATGCGCACGCCCTTGAACAGGGTGATGAGGGCGAATGCGGCGATGGTGCCGACGACGATAAGGCTGGTCATGAGTCAATGCTTCCTTTTACTGATCAGGCCTGGGCAACCCGGGCGGTATTGCCTTCGATGGCAGTGAGGCGCACGCGCTCGCCGGCCGGGATCTCGGCATCGGCGACGCACACCCATTCTTCATTGCCGAGAATCGGCTTTTGAAAGCGCACGCGGCCCTTGTGGAATTCGGAAACCGTGGCAGTGAGCAGGCCGACTTCGCCGATCACGCTATCGGCAGTCCAGCGGGTGTCCGGCTGCTTCCTGCGAAAAACCTTGAACCACAGCAGCGTGGTGATCGACGAGAACACCACCCACAGCAGCACCTGCATATCGAGCTGCAGGCTCGGCGCCAGGAAGGCAATGAACGAAACCAGCACGGCACCAATGCCGAACCAGAGGATGAAGAAGGTTGGCAGGACCAGTTCGAGCACTACGAGGCCGAAACCGAATACCAGCCAGATCCACCATTGCATTTCCATATGGGTGAAGTCTTCCGGGGGGAGGAGGGGCGTAGTGTAAGGCAGTGGGGTAAAGTTGGGGCAAATCAAGCCAGTAAGAAACTTCCTAAAAGCTTTTTTGTATGGCTATGACTCTCAGGTCTTGATGCAAGCAAATCTATCTCGGCAGTTCAGCCAGCATCTCTGATGGGCTGAAGAACTCCCTGTCAACTTCCGGCAGCATTGGTCGCTTGAGGATTAACACCGGCACTCGCCGTTGCCTGGCGATTTCAAGTTTAGGCTCGGTCGCTCCGCTGCCGCTGTTCTTGCTGATCAGCACATCGATCTGCCGACGCTCGAACAGCGCGCGTTCGTCTTCCAGGTGGAATGGCCCGCGGGCGCCGATCACTTCGCAGCGTGCATTGCCGGGGCAGGCTTCGAGGGCGCGCAAGGTCCAGAATTGATGGGCGGGAATTTCGTGCAGATGCTGCAACGGCTCACGGCCGAGGGTGAACAGCGGGCGCTGGAACGGGCGCAGGGCGTCGATCAGTTCGGCCCAGTCGCTCACCTCGCGCCAGTCATCGCTGGCCTGGGCTTGCCAGGCCGGGCGGCGCAACGCCCAGCACGGCACGCCGGTGAGTTGCGCGGCGTGGGCGGCGTTGGCGCTGATGCGGGCGGCATAGGGGTGGGTGGCGTCGATCAGCAGGTCGATGCGTTCTGCGCGCAGGTAAGCGGCCAGGCCCTCGGCGCCGCCAAACCCGCCGACCCGTACCTGACAGTCCAGGTCAGTAGGCACCCGGCCGATCCCGGCCAGGCTGTAGACGTGCTGTGGGCCCAGGGTGCGGGCAATGGCCAGCGCCTCGGTGACGCCGCCGAGCAACAGGATGCGCGTCATGCAAAGCCCCCCGCATGGCCAACGATGCCGCCCTGACGATCAATGGCGAACACTTCCACCTGCACCTGCGCCGGCACCACGCTGCGGGCAAAGGCCAGGGCGTGGGCGCAGACCGCATCACCCAGGGCAATGCCGGCGGCACTGGCGAGGGCCAGGGCCTGCTGGCTGGTGTTGGCCTGGCGAATAGCGTCTTGCAACGCCGGGTCGGCACCAATGGCTGCAGCCCAGTCGGCCAGCTGCGGTAGGTCGATGCTCGAATGGCGGCTGTGCAGGTCCATGTGCCCGGCGGCCAGCTTGCTGATCTTGCCGAAGCCACCGCACAGGCTGAGTTTATCCACAGGCACCTTGCGCAGGTGCTTGAGCACCGCGCCGACAAAATCGCCCATTTCGATCAGGGCGATTTCCGGCAGGTTGTAGACCCGGCGCATGGTGTCTTCGCTGGCATTGCCGGTGCAGGCGGCGATGTGCTGGTAGCCGTTGGTCTTGGCCACGTCGATGCCCTGGTGGATCGAGGCGATGTAGGCCGAGCAGGAGAACGGCCGGACAATGCCGCTGGTGCCGAGGATCGACAGGCCGCCAAGAATGCCCAGACGCGGGTTCATGGTCTTCAGCGCCAGGCTCTCACCGTCCTGCACGTTTACCGTGACCTCGAAGCCGCCGCTGTAGGCGAATTCGGCCGCCAGGCGCAGCAGGTGCTCGGTCATCATCTTGCGTGGTACCGGGTTGATCGCCGGTTCACCCACGCCGAGCACCAGGCCTGGGCGGGTCACCGTGCCGACGCCGTGGCCGGCAACAAAGCGCACACCGGGTTCGGCCTGCAGGCGCACGCGGCTGTAGAGCAGGGCGCCGTGGGTCACGTCCGGGTCATCGCCGGCATCCTTGAGGGTGCCGGCTTCGGCGCCGTCCTCGTGCAGGCGACAAAACTCCAGGCGCATCTGCACCACCTTGCCCTTGGGCAAGGTGATCTGCACCGCATCGTTGCTCTGGCCGCCCAGCAGCAGCCGCGCCGCCGCCAGGCTAGTGGCGGTGGCGCAACTGCCAGTGGTCAGGCCGCTGCGCAGTGGCGCGGGTTGTTCGCGGGTTTCGTCACGCATCGGTAGGCTTGACCGCGTCTAGCAGGGTGATCGGCAGGGCCTGGCGCCAGGTGTCGAACTCGCCCAGGGGTTGCGCCTGGGCGATATGGATGCGGGTCAGCTCGCCGCCATGCTGCTCGCGCCAGTTGACCAGCGCCAGTTCACTTTGCAGGGTCACGGCATTGGCCACCAGGCGGCCACCCGGGCGCAGTTGCTGCCAGCAGTGTTGCAGCACGCCTTCGCGGGTCACGCCGCCACCGATGAAGATCGCATCCGGGCGTTCCAGGCCCTGCAGGGCCATCGGCGCACGCCCTCGAATCAACTGCAGGCCAGGCACGCCAAGGGCATCGCGGTTGTGTTCGATCAGTTGCTGGCGGCCCTCGTCTGACTCGATCGCCAACGCCCGGCAACTGGGGTGGGCGCGCATCCACTCGATGCCGATCGAGCCGCTGCCGGCGCCGACATCCCAGAGCAGTTCGCCCGGCTGCGGGGCCAGGCGCGCCAGGGTGATGGCGCGCACATCGCGCTTGGTCAGCTGGCCGTCGTGCCTGAAGGCGCTGTCTGGCAGACCGGCAAGCGGCGACAGGCGCGGTGCATCGGGCGTGGCCAGGCATTCGATGGCGACCAGGTTCAAGTCGGCAACTTGCGGGTGCGGCCAGTGCGCGGCAGTGCCCTCGAGGCGCCGCTCGGCGCTGCCACCCAGGTGCTCGAAGACCTGCAGGCGGCTCAGCGCGAAACCGCGTTCGCGCAGCAGGGCGGCGATCGCGGCCGGGCTGCTGCCATCGTTGCTCAGCACCAGCAGGCGCACGCCGCTGTACAGGTGGGCGTTGAGCGCAGCGATCGGCCGCGCCACCAGCGAGAGCGTCAGCACCTCCTGCAGTGGCCAACCCAGGCGGGCGGCGGCCAGGGCGCAAGAAGAGGGCATCGGCAACACATTCATTTCGCTGACATCGAGCTGGCGCGCAAGGCTTGCGCCCACGCCATAGAACATCGGGTCGCCGCTGGCCAGCACGCACACCGGCTCGCCGCGCAGGGCCAGTACCGGCGCCAGGGAAAACGGGCTGGGCCACAGCAGGCGTTCGCCGCTGATGCAGTGCGGCAGCAGGTCCAGCTGGCGCTGGCCGCCAAACACCCGTGAAGCGCCCAGCAGCGCGCGCCGGGCCTGCTTGCCCAGGCCACTGAAGCCGTCTTCACCGATACCTACTATTGTCAGCCAGGGCGACATGGATTTCCTCAATTCAACGCAATCCGACCGGCAGGCTTTTCATGCCTTCGGACAAAGCAGGCATAATACCGCGCCTTCTACACTGAAGTGCCTTTTCACGATTGCCGGGTGACCTTTTGAACCAGCCTGTATCGGCCCACCAGCCCCAAGCTTCGCTGCGTCCCTCGGCCTGTCCGGGGTTGTGGCGCATCGTCCAGGCGCTGGACGGCGGCATCTGCCGGATCAAGCTGGCCGGCGGGGCGCTGACGGCGGCTCAGGCCGAGGCCGTGGCCGCTGCGGCCGAGCGTTATGCCGGTGGTGAAATCGAAGTCACCAACCGTGGCAACCTGCAGATTCGCGGCATCGGCGGCGACCACGCCGGGCTGATCGAAGGGCTGCTGGCCGCAGGCCTGGGCCCGCGCGAGGCCGCCGGCGACGATGTGCGCAACCTGATGCTCAGTCCCGTCGCCGGCCTTGATCGGCAGATGCTGTTCGATACCCGGCCTTTGGCGCAGCAGGTGCTGCAGTCGCTGGAAACCACCCCGCGTTTTCATCAGCTCTCGGCCAAGTTCGCCGTGCAGCTGGATGGCGGCGAGGCCCTGGCGATGCTTGAACACCCCCATGACCTGTGGCTCAGCCCGCTGAAGCTTGACGACGAACTGTGGCTGGCATTCGGCCTTGCCGGTTGCCCGGCCGCGGATGCGCCGTTGGGTGCTGTACCCCTGACGCGCGGGCACGAACTGGTACTGGCGGTACTCAAGCGCTTTCTCGATCTGGCCCGGCCAGAGCAGACGCGGATGCGCCAGTTGCTCAGCGAACATACGCCCGAGGCGTTTATCGCCGGGCTGGTTTTGCCGGTGCGGGCGGATGCGGCGGTTTGCCAGTGGCGTCGCTCACCGGTAACGGCGGGCTATCTGGGGATTTATCCACAGCTGCAACACGGCCTGAGCGCCGTCGGTTCGGCAGCGCCCCTGGGGCGTCTGAACCCTTCGATGCTGCGCGCTGCGGCCCGGCTGGCCCGGGAGCAGGGCGACGGCACCTTGCGCATGACCCCTTGGCAGGGCGTGCTGCTGCCCAACATTGGCCACCATCATGCCGGGCAGGTGGTCGACGGCCTGGCCCGATTGGGGCTGCTGGTCTCGACCCATGATCGACTGGCGCGCCTGGTCGCCTGCACCGGTTGCGCCGGCTGCGCCAAAGGCCAGGCCGAAACCAAGGGCGATGCGCGCCTGCTGGCCACCATGCTGGCGCCCGGAGCACCGGCCAGCGTGCACTTGAGCGGCTGCCTGCGCTCGTGCGCCATGGCCCACGTAGCGCCCGCCACCTTGCTGGCGCAAAGCCCCGGCCACTACGACTTGTACCTGCGTGATGCAACCGAGCCTGGCTTCGGCCGCCTGCGCGCACGCAACCTCACACTAAAAGAAGCCGGCGCACTGCTAGACGCCTGCTCACGGAGCACCCTTGATGATTGATTACATCCGCGATGGTCAGGAGATCTATCGCAATTCCTTCGCGATCATTCGAGAGGAAGCCCGGCTCGATCGCATCCCGGCCGATCTGGAAAAGCTTGCGGTCCGCGTGATTCACGCCTGCGGCATGGTCGATGCAATCGATGGCCTGCAGTTCTCCACGGGTGCCGGCAAGGCCGGGCGTGATGCCCTGGCCGCCGGCGCGCCGATCCTCTGCGATGCGCGGATGGTGTCCGAGGGTATTACCCGTGCACGCCTGCCAGCCAACAACCCGGTGATCTGCACCCTGCGCGACGAGCAGGTGCCGGAACTTGCCCGAGAATTGGGCAACACCCGCTCGGCGGTGGCCCTGGAGCTGTGGCGGCCGCACCTGGAAGGTAGCGTGGTAGTTATCGGCAACGCGCCGACCGCGCTGTTCTACCTGCTGGAAATGCTCGACGCTGGCGCGCCTAAACCGGCGTTGATTCTCGGCTTCCCGGTGGGCTTTGTTGGCGCCGCCGAGTCCAAGGCGATGCTCGCTGCCGACAGCCGTGGCGTGCCGTTCGTGATCATGCAAGGGCGCCTGGGCGGCAGCGCCATGGCCGCCGCCGCGGTCAATGCCCTGGCCACGGAGGTCGAATGATGCAGGCTCGTGGACGTTTGCTGGGCCTGGGCGTTGGCCCCGGCGATCCAGAACTGATTACCGTCAAGGCGTTGCGTTTGCTGCGCGAATCGCCGGTGGTGGCCTACTTTGTCGCCAAGGGCAAGCGCGGCAACGCCTTCGGCATCATCGAAAGCCATCTGCAGGAGGCCCAGACCTTGCTGGCGCTGGTATACCCGGTGACCACCGAAGTGCTGCCGGCGCCGTTGTCTTATGAACAGGTCATCAGTGACTTCTACGATGCCGCCAGCCTCGAGGTTGCCGCGCACCTGGATGCCGGCCGCGATGTGGCGGTGATCTGCGAAGGCGATCCGTTCTTCTACGGCTCCTACATGTACCTGCATGACCGCCTCGCCGAGCGCTACGAAGCCCAGGTGATCCCGGGCGTCTGCTCGATGCTCGGCGGCGCCTCGGTGCTCGGTGCGCCGCTGGTGTATCGCAACCAGAGCCTGTCGGTGCTCTCCGGCGTGCTGCCCCACGACGAACTCAAGCGCCGTCTGGCCGATGCCGATGCCGCGGTGATCATGAAGCTCGGGCGCAACTTCCCCAAGGTTCGCGATGTGCTGGCCGAGCTCGGCCTGGCCGAGCGTGCCCTGTATGTGGAGCGGGCAACCATGGCCAATCAGAAGATCGTCGCCCTGGACCAGGTCGACCCGCAGTCCTCACCGTACTTCTCGCTGATCATCGTGCCCGGTGAAAGGTGGCAAGGTTGATGACCCGTAAAGCCCCGGCCATTGTCATCCTTGGCAACGGCAGCCTGGCCACTGCCCGCAAGATCCAGCAGCTGTACCCGGACGCATTGATCCATGGCCTTGAGGGCCGGGTCGAAGGCGCCGACCGCAGTTACCAGGAATTCGGCGCCACCGTGCGCCAGCTCTATCAGCAAGACACGCCGATCATCGCCCTGTGCGCTGCCGGTATCGTCATTCGCACCCTGGCCGGCCTGTTGCTGGAGAAGGGCGCCGAGCCGCCGGTGCTGGCGGTGGCCGAGGATGGCAGCGCCGTGGTGCCGCTGCTCGGCGGGCTCGGCGGGGTCAATCGCATGGCCCGGGAAATCGGCGCCGGCCTGGGCGTGGCGGCGGCGATCACCACCAGTGGCGAGCTGCGTTTCGGTACCTGCCTGCTCAACCCGCCCAGCGGTTATGCCCTGGCCGACCTTGAGCTGGGCAAGCGTTTCGTCTCCGACCTGCTGGCCGGCGAAAGCGTGCGTATCGACGGCGCTGCGCCCTGGCTTGAACAGGCGCAGCTGCCGCAAAGCGAGCAGGCGCACCTGGCGATTCATGTTGGTTGTGATGCCCGTGCAGCCTCGGCCAATGAGCTGGTGATCTACCCGCGTTGTGTCATGGTCGCGGTCAGCGAAGTGCTGCCGGAACTGGCCCAGGCCATTCGCGCTGCCCTGCAGGCGGCGCGCATTGCCGAGCCGGCGCTGGCTTGCCTGCTGGCCGCAGAGCAGCACATGGCCAACCCGGCCCTGCACGCGGCTGCTGCCGAGCTGGGCGTGGACTTGCGCTTTGCCCCGGGTGCCGGTGATGCCAGTGCCCTGGCGGCTCAGGCAATGCCGCAATTGCTGCCACCGCAGCCAGTGACTGACGGCCTGGCCATCGTGGTCTCGAACCAGCCGATCGACCCGCAGCAGATCGGTCGCGCCCGCGGTCGCCTGGCGGTGATCGGTCTCGGCCCTGGCGCTGCCGACTTGATGGTGCCTGCGGTCAAGGCCGAGCTTGCGCGAGCCAACGATGTGCTCGGCTATGAAACCTATGTGCGCATGGCCGGGCCGTTCCGTGCCGATCAGGTGCTGCATTGCACCGACAACCGCGAAGAGATGCAGCGTGCCCGGCATGCCTTCGAGCTGGCGGCGCAAGGGCGTTCGGTAGTGGTGGTGTCTTCGGGCGACCCTGGTGTGTTCGCCATGGCCGCGGCGGTGCTCGAAGCGCTGCACGAGTCGAACGATCCGGATTGGCACGCAGTGGAGCTGGAAATGCTGCCCGGCGTTTCCGCTTCCCTGGCAACTGCAGCGCAGGCCGGCGCTCCCTTGGGCCACGACTTCTGCGTGCTGTCGCTGTCGGACAACCTCAAGCCCTGGTCGATCATCGAGAAGCGCCTGGACCTGGCCTGCCAGGCCGACCTGGCGCTGGCCTTCTACAACCCGATCTCGCGCTCGCGGCCGTGGCAGCTCGGGCGGGCCCTGGAAATTGTCCGCCAGCATCGAGCCGAGCTGACTCCTGTAGTCCTTGGCCGCGACATCGGTAGGCCGGGTCAGACACTGAGGGTGGTCAGTCTCGGTGAGCTGCAAACGGACATGGTCGATATGCGCACCATGGTGCTGGTCGGATCCTCGACGACCTGCGAGTTTGCCCGTGCTGACGGTGGACAGTGGGTCTATACCCCGCGTTGGTATCCACCGCAGCATTGATGCTGCCGTGGAAGGCTTTCGATCCTGATTGACGCGGCCGTCTCGAATAGCGTGAAGCCCCCCGTCGATGGCGACCGGGGCTTCATGAAAAGGACTATTCGAGATGAACGACACCACCGAAATTCTGAGCACCAATACCGCTGCAGTTCTGGAACAATCGCTGATGGCGTTTGGTGCCGGCATGTCCGTGCAAAGCCGCACCGACGTGAAAAACTCTTACCAGTTCGCATCGCTGGTGGCCAGCAAGCTGTATGACCAGGAAGGCCAGGGTGAAGCCTGGTTCAAGCAGTTTCTTAAAGTTCTGCAGGACTGCGGCTGGGTCACCGCACGTCGTAGCTATGAGCGCGAATTTACTTCCTCCAAGACGTTGACTGTCGGTGCCGTCGCCTCCAAGGCGCTGGGCGCGATGGGCACTGCGGTGATGGGCGGCCCCGTCGGTGTGGCGCTTAACAAGCTGACTGGCGATGCGCTGGCGAAGCTGGGGCAGGTCGAGCAGGCGCAGAAGCTGTTTGATCGCAACGTCAAAAACAAAAAAACCGCCACCATCAGTCTGGCCTCCTGTATCGAAACCTCTGAGGGTGAAGTGGTCCTGGCCATGAGCTGCCTACATTCGGACACGTCTGCCAAGGACCTGGATGTCTTCGTTCTGGAATGGACCAGCAGTTCCGCAGAGTTCTACACCGGCGCTGCGGCGCTGTCGTTCAACAAGTCAGTGTATGAGCGCGTACGCGCCACCATTGAAGAGAAACTCGGCGAGCGCAGCATCAATAACGTACTGGACTACGAGATCTGATTGTTCGGGATGGCTCGTCAGGCGGGCCATCCTGCCTTTGCAGGAGCAAAGATCATGGAAACGGATGACTATTCGGTATGCACGGCTGGCGGAACCTTGCTGTTGATTGCCCCGCAAGTGGCGCCTGCCCAGCGCCAGGCGGTGCTCGACTCGCTGCTGTATTCGCAGTTGCGGGCCAACAAGCTGGCCGGGTCGCGCTTCGAGAACTATCAAGCCTGGTTTGGAAGTTACCGAAAGGAACTTTCGGCGCGGGGGTGGATCATCACCCAGTTCTACCACGATACGCAGTCTGCAAGCGCCGGCTCGTTGCTGGCGCCCATTCAGCCGTTGCGCCTGTGGCTGGACAGCCAGTACGAGACCGCGGACGGCATCATTGAAGCGGCTTTGGGCACGCTCAAAGGCACGCAGAGCAGCCTGGATGAGTTTCGCGGCTTCACTTTCGAAGGTCGCGAGTGTGGCACGCGTATTGCCCTTGAGATTGGCCTGGTTCATCCGGGGCCTGTCATCAGCCTGTGCAGCATCGCCTTGCATGCGTCGGAGCCGGTAGAGCAGGTCAGTATCGAGGGGCCGTTGCTTGCCAAGGGGTTTCAGGGTGAGGTGTTGGTCAAAGGGCTGGTGGCGCATCTGGATGGTCAGCAGTACGAGCCGCAGCGTGTTCAGTTGCGAGCTTTGATCGAGCGTAAGCAACAAGAGCATCCTTCGTTGACCAGGAATCTGCCAGGAGGCATCCATGAGTGAACAACAGGTAGCCGTAGTGGGCGCAAGCCTGATGTCGTTCATGCCCGGCCTGTCGCCGGGGCAGCGCAGCTCGGTACAGCTGGCAATACTGCAGGCCGAGCAGGAAACGCGCTTTGTCCACGAGCAGGGCCAGGTTCAGGACTGGTTCAGCTATTACAAGAACAAACTGAAGTTCTACGGCTGGGACGCGGTGCCGCCTAGCGAGGTCCATTGGCCGGGCAACGAGCGCTCGGATGTTGTCGATAGCGCGCTAAAGGCTATCTCGGCCGTCGCCGGCAGCCAGTATGCAAGTTCGACGGAATTGGCCATGCGGGGGCTCAAGCAGGACGCCAGGGCCTTGGTACAGTTTGAGCGGCGTACGCGTGAGCAGGGCGTGTTTCAGTTGTTGCCGTGTGCGCCGGGCCAAAATGGCTCGGTGGATATGGTGCTGTATTACGAAGAGCTTGAGCAGTCGCAAATCACCGCCGGCTTTCTGTTTCGTAAACGCCGGCACCAGCAGGTCAGGGCCGAGCTGGTGCGCTTTAACACCCGTCTGTTTGATCAGCAGTTCAGAAGCAGGGTAGAGCGCAGCCTGCAAGCTATTGCCTGGCGCGAAATCCTTGATCTTGAGTTCTAGGGCACCAGGTAACCCTTGATCCCGGTAAAGATGATCTGCGCCGCCAGGGCGCAGACAAACAAACCCATCAAGCGGCTGACAATCTGCAACCCCTGGTCGCCGAGAATCCGCTCGATACGGTTCGACAGGTACAACACCAGGCCGACGGTGAAGCTGGCCATGGCAATACTGACGATGGCCAGCAGCTTGTCGTCCCAGTGCGGCTGGCCTATCCCCATTACCAGCAGTGCACCGATGGTACCGGGGCCGACGGTCAGGGGGATGGTCAGCGGCACGATGGTTACATCCTGCTGCACGTTGTCGGTCTGCACCGCCGACTTGCCCTGGGCCATGCCCAGCGCGGAAATGAACAGCACGCTGCCGGCACCGATGCGAAATGCATCCACGGTGATGCCGAATATGCCGAAGATCACCCTGCCGAACAGGTATAGCAATACGCTGGCGATCAGCACGGCGATTGCCACGCGCCAGGCCAGTTGCTTGCGCTCCTTGCTGGAGTAGCCGCGGGTCAGGCTGATAAAGCACGAGAGCACGAAGAACGGGCTGTAGAGCACGAGCATTTTCAGGTAGACGCTGAACAACTCATGGAGCATGGTCGAGGCTCGCGGCAAGGGTGATGTGGAGCAAGTGTATGCGAATTACGGGGTTGGAATCTGACTTGATTCGGCTTCGCGATGCGCCACCCAATGCTCGATCAGCTCGCGCAACTGCGACAGTTCCACCGGCTTGGACATGTGCCCGTCCATGCCGGCCAGGCGTGCGCGTTCCTTGTGCTCGGCGAGGATGTGCGCGGTCAGGGCCACCACCGGTGTGCGCCGGCGCTGGTTGCTGACTTCCCAGATGCGCAGTTGCTGGGTGGCCGAGAAGCCATCGAGCACTGGCATTTCGCAGTCCATCAACACCAGGTCGTAATGGTTGGCCTTCATCGCCTGCAGGGCTTCCTCGCCATTGCTGGCGGTGTCCGGCTCCAGGCTCAGCTTGCCGAGCATGCCACGGATCACCTTGGTCGAGATGTTGTTGTCCTCGGCCACCAGGATGCGGAAATCGCTGGGCAGGTTCAGTGGCGCCGACAGCCCGGTCTGCACCGAGATACTCGGCTGGCCCTTGCTGCGCTGGGACAGCTCTTCGGCCAGGGTGGTCTTGAGGGTGTAGCCGGCCACCGGCTTGGCAAGGATGCGCTTGACCCCGGCATTGCGGGCGATGACCTTGCTTGGCGCGTTGCTGATACCGGTGAGCATCACCAGCAGGATGTCGTGGTTCAGGCTCGGGTCTTCCTTGATCTTCGCCGCCAGTTGCATGCCGGTCATGCCCGGCATGTTCTGATCGAGCAGCACCGCATCGAAGTAATCGCGCAGGTGCGCCTTGGTGCGCAACAGGGCCAGGGCTTCCTTGCCCGACGGCACGGCGCTGACGTTCATGCCCCAGGCGCTGCACTGCTGGACCAGAACCTTGCGGCAGGTGTCGTTGTCGTCCACCACCAGCACCCGGGCGCCGCGCAGCGGGCCGTCGAGGTCGGTGGGTGGCTGTTCGAGGCGGTGCGGGTCGAGCGGCAGGGTCATCCACAGGGTGTTGCCCATGTTGTGGCTGGTCTTGATGCCGAACTCGCCCTGCATCAGAGTGATCAGTTGCTTGGCGATCACCAGCCCCAGGTGACCGCCGAGCTTGTTGCTGGAGAGGAAGTGCTTGCTGTGCAGCTCTGCCTGCAGCAGCGCTTCGCGCTCGCCCGGCGGGATCGGTTCGCCGCTGTCCTGCACGGCAATGCGCAGGCGCGGGCTGTCGCCGCGCTGGTCGAGGGCGACCACCAGCAGGATCTCGCCCTGGTCGGTTTTCTTCAGGGCGTTTTCCAAAAGGCTCAGCAAGGCCTGGCGCAGACGCGTCGGGTCGCCACTGATGACCCGCGGTACCTGCGGCTGGGTGAAGCTGATCAGTTCGATGTTTTGCTGCTCGGCCTTGGCCCGGAAGATACTCAGGCAATCCTCGATCAGGGCATTGAGGTCGAACTGCACGTCATCCAGCTCGATCTGCCCGGATTCGAGCTTGGAGATGTCGAGAATCTCGTTGATCAGGGTCAGCAGCTCGTTGCCGGCGCTGTGGATGGTCTGCACGTAGTCGCGTTGCTTGACCGACAGCGGGGTGCCGAGCAGCAGCTCGGTCATGCCCAGCACGCCGTTCATGGGCGTGCGGATCTCGTGACTGATCTTGGCCAGGAACTCGGCCTTGGCGTTGATCTCGGCGTTGCTGGCGGCCAGTTCGCGGCTGGCGCTGAAGCGCTCTTCGCTGATGCGCCGCAAGCGCTCGCTGACGGCCAGGTTGAGCAGCAGGCCGCTGAAACTGGTGAGCCCGAGGAGAATGAACAGCAGCCATTGGGTCGGCGTGCGGGTCAGGCCGAGCAGGGCCGGCAACACCACCAGGCAGCCGATATTGAACGCCAGCATGGCCAGGGCGAACAGCCGCGCCGGGGCGTACCCCTTGTACCAGTGGTAGCTGGCCACCAGCAGCATGCTCAGGCTACCGACGGCCATCAGCGCATAGGTCATCAGGTTCAGCGGCAAGGTATCGACGAACAACAGCAACAGGCCGCACAGCGCGATCAGCAGCATCTCGCCCTGCAGCAGGCGACTCAGGCGCGGTTGCTCGCAAGGCGTGAAGAAGCGCAGGGTAAAGGTCAGGCCGGCCAGCGATGCCAGCAGGGCAGTAAGGTAGGCTGCCGGTGTTTGTGCCGAATGCCAGAGGCTCCACCAGGGGCCGCTGAGGTTGAGCAGAATCAGTGCGCTGAGCAGCATCAGCGCGTGGTAGACCGCCAGGGCCAGGCTGGTACTGGAGCGTGAGTAAGCGAAGCGGATCAGGTTGTGCAGCATCAGCATCAGCAGGCAGCCGAACAACAGGCCGAAGAACAGCGGCTGGCGCTGGTCGGCGGCGGCCTGGGCGGCAGGCTCGAGGCTGATGGCCGGACGCAGCTGGTGTTCCGACACCAGGCGTAGGTACACATCCAGCGGTTGCGTGCTGTTGGGCAGGGCCAGGACATGGTCGCTGCTGCGCAGGTAAGGGTCGCCGCTGTCGCTCTGGCGACCGTTGTGGATCTGCTTGATCAGCCGGTCGCCTTGCAGGGCGTAGAGGTCCAGCCGTGACAGGTCGGGGGCGAACACCCGCAGCAGTTTTTCCTGCTGTCCGGGTTCCAGCCGATAGTGCAGCCACAACGCCTGGTCGGGCGTGGCAGCGTTGAGTTCGTTGAGTTCGAGGGGGCTGAACTGGTTGCGGTAGCGTTCGGAACGTACATCGCTCAATTGCAGGCTGGCCTGGTCGTCAAGCAATACCGCCCAACCACTGCCCTGTTCGGCCACGGCCGGGAACAGGCAGAGCAGGGTCAGCAAGCTGACAGTGAGACCAATGGCAATCCTGAGCCAACGCAAGACGAAATCCTTTCTTAGCCAAATGCCGGATGGTAACTATGCGCGGCGCGCCAAGCCGAAGGCAAGGCCCATGGCGGGCCCTGTCGACGAGCCGGGGGCAGGGCGCTCGTCGCGCCGCTGCCACCAGGCACCGGTTTACTCCTGGTGTTCACCGCGTTCGCGGGCAATGGCACGGTAGCCGATGTCCTTGCGGTAGAAGCTGCCGTCCCAGTTGATCTCGGCTGCCAGGCGGTAGGCTTGTTGCTGGGCCGACTCGACGCTGCTGCCCATGGCGGTGGCGCACAGTACGCGGCCGCCAGTGGCAACTACCTGGCCGTCCTTGAGCGCGGTACCGGCGTGGAACACCTTGCCTTCAATCTGCGCTGCAGCATCCAGGCCGTGGATGACCGCGCCTTTGCTGTAGTCGCCAGGGTAGCCGCCAGCAGCCAGCACCACGCCCAGGCTCGGACGCGGATCCCACTGCGCTTCGACCTTGTCCAGGGCCTTGGCGAAAGCGGCTTCGATCAGCAGCACCAGGCTCGACTCCAGGCGCAGCATGACCGGCTGGGTTTCCGGGTCGCCGAAGCGGCAGTTGAACTCGATGACTTTCGGGTTACCGGCTTTATCGATCATCAGGCCGGCATAGAGGAAGCCGGTGTAGACGTTGCCTTCCTCGGCCATGCCGCGCACGGTCGGCCAGATCACCTGGTCCATGACGCGCTGGTGCACGTCGGCGGTGACCACTGGCGCTGGCGAGTAGGCGCCCATGCCGCCGGTGTTGGGGCCGGTGTCGCCGTCGCCGACGCGCTTGTGGTCCTGGCTGGTAGCCATTGGCAGCACGTTGTGGCCGTCGACCATGACGATGAAGCTGGCTTCCTCGCCGTCGAGGAACTCTTCGATCACCACGCGCGAACCTGCGTCACCAAAGGCGTTGCCGGCGAGCATGTCGCGCACGGCGTCTTCGGCCTCGCCCAGGGTCATGGCGACGATCACGCCTTTACCGGCGGCCAGGCCGTCGGCCTTGATCACGATCGGTGCGCCTTTTTCCCGCAGGTAGGCCAGGGCCGGCTCGATCTCGGTGAAGTTCTGGTAGTCGGCAGTCGGGATCTTGTGGCGCGCCAGGAAGTCCTTGGTGAAGGCCTTGGAACCTTCCAGCTGGGCCGCGCCCTTGGTTGGACCAAAGCAGTCCAGGCCGCGGCTGCGGAACAGGTCGACGACACCGGCAACCAGCGGGCCCTCAGGGCCGACGATGGTCAGGGCGACATTTTTTTCGGCGAAATCGGCCAGTTGCTCCAAAGCGCTGACGTCGATGTCGACGTTCTCGCACTTGGCTTCAGTGGCGGTGCCAGCGTTGCCCGGGGCAACGAAGACTTTTTCGACCCGTGGGTCCTGAGCGACTTTCCAGGCCAGGGCGTGTTCACGACCGCCGCTACCGATAATCAAAACGTTCATGTCAAAACCTCTATGAAGCTAATTCGGATAATGCTGGTTGGCGGGACTCTTGTGGGAGCGGGCTTGACCCGCGATGCGCTGTAACTGACAGATCGCAATCGCGGGTCAAGCCCGCTCCCACAGAGCCTGGCACCAGGTCCTGGTATCAGTGACGGAAGTGACGCATGCCGGTGAAGACCATGGCAATGCCGGCTTCGTCAGCGGCGGCGATGACTTCGGCATCGCGCATCGAGCCACCTGGCTGGATCACCGCGGTGATGCCGACCTTGGCAGCGTTGTCGATGCCATCACGGAACGGGAAGAACGCGTCCGATGCCATGACCGCGCCCTGCACCTGCAGGCCGGCGTGCTCGGCCTTGATCGCAGCGATACGGGCGGAGTTGACGCGGCTCATCTGGCCGGCGCCGACACCAATGGTCTGGCGGTTCTTGGCGTAGACGATGGCGTTGGACTTGACGTACTTGGCCACTTTCCAGGCGAAGATCAGGTCGTGGATTTCTTGCTCGCTCGGCGCACGCTTGGTGACCACTTTCAGGTCGCCCTCGGTGATCATGCCGATGTCGCGGCTTTGTACCAGCAGGCCGCCGGTGACGCGCTTGAAGTCCCAGGCAGCGGCACGTTCTGCCGACCACTCGCCGCAGGCCAGCAGGCGCACGTTGGTCTTGGCTGCGACGACGGCGCGGGCTTCGTCGCTGACGCTCGGGGCGATAATCACTTCGACGAACTGACGCTCGACGATGGCTTTGGCGGTTTCGGCGTCCAGTTCGCGGTTGAAGGCGATGATGCCGCCGAACGCCGATTCGGTATCGGTGGCGTACGCCAGCTCGTAAGCCTGGCGGATACCGCCTTCAGCGTCGGGGCTGACCGCCACGCCGCACGGGTTGGCGTGCTTGACGATGACGCAGGCCGGCTTGACGAAGCTCTTCACGCATTCCAGCGCGGCGTCGGTATCGGCCACGTTGTTGTACGACAGCTCCTTGCCCTGCAACTGCACCGCGGTGGCGATGCCGGCTTCGGCAGGCTTGGCCTCGACATAGAACGCCGCGCTCTGGTGCGGGTTCTCGCCGTAGCGCATTTCCTGGGCCTTGGTGAACTGGCTGTTGAAGGTCCGCGGGAATTCGCTGCGACCTTCGGTGCTGAGGGTTTCAGCGGCCTGGTTCACGGTGCCCATGTAGTTGGCGATCATGCCGTCGTAGGCTGCAGTGTGCTCGAACGCCTTGAGCATCAGGTCGAAGCGCTGGGCGTAGGTCAGGCCACCGGCCTTGAGGCTTTCCAGGACCTGGCCGTAGTCGCTGGCGTTGACCACGATAGCGACGTCCTTGTGGTTCTTGGCCGCCGAGCGGACCATGGTCGGGCCGCCGATGTCGATGTTCTCGATGGCGGTCGGCAGGTCACAGCCCGGCTTGGAGATAGTGGCTTCGAACGGGTAGAGGTTGACCGCGACCAGATCGATCGGCTTGATCCCGTGCTCGGCCATGATGGCGTCGTCGGTACCGCGACGGCCGAGGATGCCGCCGTGGATTTTCGGGTGCAGGGTCTTGACCCGGCCGTCCATCATTTCGGCGAAGCCGGTGTAATCGGCAACTTCCACCGCGGCAACGCCATTGTCCTGGAGCAACTTGAAGGTGCCGCCGGTGGACAGGATCTCGACGCCGAGCTGTTGCAGCTCACGGGCGAATTCAAGGATCCCGGTCTTGTCGGAGACGCTGATCAAGGCGCGGCGGATCGGCAGGCGGGTAGTCTGGTCGGTCATTTCAGATTCCATAACGCGGTGGAGTCAGCAAAAAAGGCGACCTCATCGAATGGGAGCCGCCTTTTCTGGTTTGGATGCTTGCTTACAACAAATCGTACTGCTTGAGTTTCTTGCGCAAGGTGCCGCGGTTGAGCCCGAGCAGCTCGCTGGCCTTGGTCTGGTTGCCCTTGACGTAGTTCATTACGCTTTCGAGCAACGGCGCTTCGACTTCCGAGAGCACCAGGTTGTACACGTCCGTGACGGCCGCGCCCTCCAGATGGGCGAAATAGTTGTGCAGCGCCTTTTCCACACTGCCGCGAAGGGTCTGACCCTCTTCGCTCGGCGTATTCAGGTGCTGTTTCAGGTTGACGTTGTCGCTCACGGGCGTTGTTCCACTCACTAAAGTCTCGGTCATCATCGTCATGCGGCCACCCCTTGTCCGTCCTCTGTCTCAAGGCTCTGTTCACGCTCGCTGAAGAAGCCGCGAACGTTGGCGCACTGCGCTTGCGTGTCTTCCAAACGGTTGAACTGGGCGCGAAACTCCTTGGCGCCCGGTAGCGTTGCCAGGTACCAACCAACGTGCTTGCGGGCGATACGTACGCCCATCACATCGCCATAGAAGGCGTGCAACGCGGTCAGGTGCTCCAGCAGAATTCGTTCCACTTCGTCCAGCTGCGGTGCCGGCAGTTTTTCGCCGGTACGCAGGTAATGCTCGATCTCGCGAAAGATCCATGGCCGCCCTTGGGCAGCCCGGCCAATCAGCAGACCGTCGGCACCGGTGGCATCCAGCACCGCCCGGGCTTTTTCTGGCGAAGTGATATCGCCATTGGCAAAAACCGGGATCGACACCGCCTGCTTGATCGCCGCGATGGTGTCGTATTCGGCTTCACCGGTGTAGAGGTCGGCGCGTGTGCGTCCATGTACCGCCAGTGCCTGGATCCCGGCCTGCTCGGCGATCCTCGCCACAGTCAGGCCGTTCTTGTTGGCCCTGTCCCAGCCAGTGCGGATCTTCAGCGTGACCGGCACGTCCACGGCGGCAACCACCGCGTGGAGGATTTCGCTGACCAGGGCTTCATCTTTCAATAAAGCAGAGCCTGCGGCCTTGTTGCAGACTTTTTTTGCCGGGCAGCCCATGTTGATGTCGATAATCTGCGCGCCGGCCTCGACGTTGGCCCGGGCCGCCGCTGCGAGCATCTGCGCGTCACCGCCGGCGATCTGTACCGAGCGCGGCTCGGGATCACCTTCGTGAATCATGCGCAGGCGCGACTTGCGGCTGTTCCACAGGCTCATGTCGCTGCTGACCATCTCCGACACCACCAGGCCTGCGCCCATTCGTCGGCACAACTGACGAAAGGGCTGGTCCGTGACCCCGGCCATGGGCGCGAGGATCAGGGCGTTCTGCAGTGTGTATGGGCCGATGCGTACCGCCGACATAGGAGTTCCCTGTTGTGGGGGCCGATCTTAGAGTTCGAAAAAGGGTTGGCATGATACCCGCTCTCGGTGACCGGATAAAGATCGATTTGGATAAAATCTGAACAGTTGGCTTTGAGCTTCAAGCTGCAAGCTTCAAGCCGCAAGCAAAAACGGATCAGCGCATGGGGCTGCTTTTCCTTGTGGCTTGACGCTTGCAGCTTGCCGCTCGCCGACTATTCCGGCGACCGAAACGACAGGCTGTAGTTGACCGCCTTGGGGCCCGGATCGAGGATGTCCAGGGCGATGTGGATCGGCGTCTGGCTGGGCATTTCGCCCTTGCCGGCCAGTTCACCGCTGAGGTACTCGGTGGGCTTGAAGCGGCGGCTGGCGATCAACTGGCCATTGAGGTCGGCAAAGCGCAGCTCCAGCAGCGGGAACGGCTGGGCGAAGGGCGCCCGGTTGTAGATGATCGCATCGACGATCAAGGCGCCGTTGAAGTCCGGGTGGCTGCGCACCACCAGGTTACTGCTCTTGATCCGGGCGATATCGACCCGCGACGGCACCTGGCAACCGACGGTCGGACAGACCGCCTGGAACCACGGGCGGTAGCGGTCCTGGCGGGCCAGTTCGTCGAACTGGTACCAGATGTACTGGCCGGCCAGGGCCGCAGCGGCCAGCAAAATCAACAGGATCCACAGCAGGCGCCGGGCCCAGTTGACCTTGGGCTTCTGCCAGTCGAGCTGGATCGGATCGTCGACCAGGTCGAGCAGCGGCTCCTTGCGCGCCGGGCGGTTGCTGACCGGGCCCAGGCCCGGTTCGCGGCGCTCGTCGAGCTCGGGTTCGGGGCTGTCCAGGTGGTCTTCAGGCTCGCGCGCCGACAGGCGCTCACCGGGCAGCTCGTCATCATCGGCGCGTAGCGCAGCGGCAGGCGCCAGCGGGGCGTCGAGGTCGTCATCGATGGCATCCAGCGACAGCGACGGCTCGGTACGCTCGCCGGGTGCCGGCGCGAGGTCCAGGGCTTCCTGCTCGATCAGCGGCGGTTGCGGCGCGTCGAACTCGGCACTGAGGTGCTCGCGCTCGGCGGCCGGGCTGCTGAACAGGCTGTCGGGCCAGTGCTGGTCGTCTTGCTCGGGGCTGTCGCGGTGCGCGCTGAGGCTCTCTTCGCGTGGTGCAGCGGCCTTGAACTCGGTGGTCGGCTGGATTTCGCGCTGTTCCAGGCGCGCCAGCTCCTGATCGAGGTCGAGCTGGTCGAGGTCCAGCTCGGCGGCGCTCCACTCGTGCTGGCTCGGTGCTTTTGCGGGCTCCGCCACTGGCTCGACCGGCACCGGCGCTGCAGGCGGGTTCTGCGCCGCGCTTTGCTCCAGTAGTTGCCGGGCGGCGTTGAACACTTGCAGGCAGGCGCCGCAACGCACCATGCCGCGGGCCACGCTCAACTGATTGTGGCTGACGCGAAAGCTGGTCTGGCAATGCGGGCACTGGGTGACGAAACTGTCGGTCATGCGGCGGTCCGGGTTATGCAGAAGGTTATTCTAGGCGCACTTAGCGGCGGCGACCACTGATGCGTACCCAGCCATCGCGTACGGCGATCGGGTCGAGGTCGAAGTCCTTGGCGTAGGCCGCGGCAACTTCATCACCCTGTTCGGCGAGAATCCCCGACAGCGCCAGCAGGCCACCCGGACGTACCAGCCCGGACAGTTGCGGGGCCAGCGAGACCAGCGGGCCGGCGAGGATGTTGGCGACCAGTACGTCGGCCTGCATGGCCGGCAGGTGCTCGGGCAGGTACAGGGCGAATTTCTCGTCGGCGATGCCATTGCGTCCGGCGTTGTCGCGCGAGGCTTCCAGGGCCTGCACGTCGATGTCGGTACCGACCGCTTCACGGGCACCGAGCAGCAGCGCGGCGATGGCGAGGATGCCCGAGCCGCAACCGAAGTCGAGCACCTGGGTGTCTTTCAGGTCCTGGCCGTCGAGCCATTCCAGGCACAGTGCGGTGGTCGGGTGGGTGCCGGTGCCGAAGGCCAGGCCCGGGTCGAGCAGCAGGTTGACCGCCTCAGGCTCCGGTGCCGCGTGCCAGCTTGGCACGATCCACAGGCGCTGGCCGAAACGCATCGGCTGGAAGTTGTCCATCCAGCTGCGTTCCCAATCCTGGTCTTCGATGACTTCGGCCTGGTGCTCCGGCAGTTCGGCGCCGGTCAGCAACTGCAGGTGGGCGAACACCGCGCTGGCGTCGGTATCGGCTTCGAACAGTGCCAGCAGGTGGGTATGCGACCACAGCGGGGTGGTGTTGAGGTCGGGTTCGAAGATCGGCTGATCTTCGGCATCCATGAAGGTGACCGAAACGGCGCCTACTTCGAGCAGGGCATCTTCATAGGTTTCGGCTTGTTCCGGGCTGATGGCCAGACGTACTTGCAGCCAAGGCATGGCGGGCACCTTTGGAAAAATCTACAGGGGCAGCCCAGGGCTGCGAAAGCGCGCAGTGTACGCCAGGTCGTCGTTAAAGTGGATAAGCACGGCAGTCGCCGCAGCGCCTGGCGGGGTAGTAACTATGTAGCAACAATGCTCACTGCGACGGATCAGGATGATGGGTCTTTTGAAGAGGAGCAATGTAATGGACCACAACACTGACCCCCGTCGGAGCATCAACGATACGAGCGACATAATCGCTACGCCTTCTCCTGGGGTGTCCACTGTCCATGTTCTGGAAAGATTGGTCGAGTGGAAAGCGGCTTATGACCCGCTATTGCTCTCGCAATCAACGCTCTTGGGAGTGTTGGAAGAACTTCTGTTGGTCGAGCTGCGGACGATCTACAAGGAGGGAAATATTGACCCCCATTTTATTACTGCGCTGACCAGTAAGGTGCTGGAGCGGATCATCGACCCGGACTCGGCAACTGCTGACCCTGAGCAAGATATGCCCTATCAGTGGCCGGGCGCGTGGCCGCAGAGGATTGATGCCGGGCGTCAGGACGCTGTGACGCAAGCGATAGGGGGGGCGGTGGTTACGTTCATCGATAACTACAAGGATTACCTTGCGCGTCACTGGAAAGTTGCGACGGCAAGCCTGGTGGGGAAAGGGGCGTTTGAGCGTTTGGTCAAACGCAGGCTGGAGGAGCACCAGGCCGCGATCGACGTGCTGTTTGAGCCTGCCAACCTGGTCGGGCAGGGCGCCAGCGATCTAAGGGAAAAAATTGTAGAACTGCAGAATGCCTGGCGGCAACCGGTCTCGTTGCGAGTGTTGGCAACGCCGCAGGAGTGCACGGAGCTCGATGCAATAGCCCGGTCGCAGACGCCTGAGTGGTTACGGGTTCTTGATAAAACCAACCTGGCGATGTTGCGTGCGTGTCATGAGCGTTCTGCACATGCGCAAGCAGTGTTGGAAAAATTGATGGGAGAGGTGAGTTCCTTGCGTGGCTACGCTCGGCAACTAGCCAAGGAGTACATCAGTCTTGAGTTGGATGTTGTTGTCGACCCCGATGACATTCACGTGCAAATGGACTGGAAAATTCGCAGTGGCAAAGAGGTGCAGAAGGGCGGCTTGAGTGAGTTGCTGGCATCCGGCCCGCTACGTAAGGACGCCGTGTCCAATATCGCTGTCGTCAGCGATAGGCTGCGCAATCAGCCGCTTTCAAGCGCTTTCATTTCCGGGCTAATGGCAGAAATAGATGCCCCGGCCGGCTACCTCCAGGCACTTAAGCAGAAGTATGACCGATCCGATGTCAAGGAGGCTCTGTTCGACTTGCGTAAGGCGCGTTTGCAGCAAAGTGCATTCATGGCGCGCTGCGCAGGTCATATGAAAGTTACCAGTTATGACGATCTTGAAAAAGTGTGGGGGGACGAGACGGAGGAAGCATCCGATCGTGTTCTACGGGTTTGCGGTTTGACCCTTCTCGCTACGATGAAATGCGTCGATATTTTGCTGTTTTATCGTGAAGACAGGGCGGGTGTAATCAGCGATTTATTATTGTATGCCCCCGGGAAACCTGGTGGTCAAGAGTGGATAGCGTTGCACTCCCTTATTGCTATGAGTGAGGAGGTCGGCAAATGGACTGCCAGCGCGGAGGGTCGTGAGTACCTGTTGCAACAGCTATCGCCAGTTCATCGTGAAGCGGCGCAAGCACATTTTGCCGCTGTGCAGGACAAGCCGATCTTATGGGATCAGAGCAAGGATCTCAGGGGGGCCGTGACAGGGTTTCGTGCATGCATTGAAGATGCGGTCGCGATGGAGCAGGTCAATCATCTGCAGCAGGTTGAGCGGGAAGACTCCCCCCCTTGGTATACGCAGTCGGCGGCTGATGAGCGACGGGTCATCAGCAGCTTGAACAAAGAACTGCAGGTGCTCGAGAAGACGTTCACCGAGCAGATGAAAAGCTATGAAGTGTTCGCGTTATTCGCAAAACGAACGGTGAAGGAAGCAATCACGCCTTATTTGCGTGAAAAGGGGGTGCTGGAACCCGTCGATCCCGAAACGATTCAAATCGACTATATGCCTGGGCTGGGGGATGGCGCGTCGCTTACTGCCAACCTTGTAGATCTGGCAATCTACGGGTACGACGATAACTCGGGTATCGACAACCCCAACAGGGGCGTGCGGTCATCGGTTGGGCAAGACCTCAGTCAGGTTCGAAGTGCTGATCTTGCACAATACGTTCGAAGAGCCTATCTAGGGGAAAAGTATGCGCAGAAGATCCGTGCGCAGTTTCTCGATTCCCAGGACTCGCTCTATACAAAGCGCCGCGGCATTTACGGTAACACGCTGCTGGTCAGGATGGATCGCGATCTGCGGGTTGCGTTAGCCAGGTCGCGTTTGAGCGTTGACGAACACGCTCAGCTCTCCCGGCTAGTTTCCTTACTGGGAGTGATGAGGCCTGCCGACAGTGACATTACACCTGGAACAGTTGCGCAGCGTAGCGGCGTGTTCAAGTTTACTGTCAGCGGTTACGTTGTCGTCGGCGCCTATGTGTTTCGCGTGATCGATCAGGACACTGCAGAAGATTGGCTGTACATGCCTGACGCGCCGAATGGTGTGGTGCTTCGTCGATACCAGGATTTCTCCGCGCAGGCGTCAGGCACGTTGCGTGACTATGTTGTTGAGCGGGTAGCACTGACGGCGCGTACTTCAGTGAAGCGCTCGCTGAGAAATCTGTCCGACGGTACGGGGCACCTTGACGCCTTGCGCGAACTCAATCGTGTAACCGATGTCGATGCCGAGTTCGATGCCTATATTGAACGTGCAATTACCGATGTGGAAGACATCACTACCAGTCGCGCCGAAGTGATAAAGGGCCAAGTCATAAAGGGCGTGCTCTTCGCTTCTGCGCCGATATGCATGGTTTGTCCGCCATTTGTTTTGATTCTGGACATTGCGTTTTTGACCCTCAGCATCAAGCAGGCGGTCGAGTCTCATAGCAAGGGCGACACATCTGGCGCGTTGGTGCACTGGTTGGAGGCGTCTTGGGGGGGGCTGTTCGCTGAGTTTGGGGGGATTGCCAGGATTTTTTGGCGAGGGGCCGTAACCTTGAAACAGAGTGTGAGGCCGCTGTCTCACGCTTTTTCCAGGGGCCGGACGGCGATGGGCGGGCGACAGGCGGCCCAATCAGAGATGCAGCTTTGGCGTTTTGATAGCTGGGCAGTGGCGAGAAAGCCTAACAAGCTGGAGCAAGTGACCGAAGAGGGCATCTGGCAAGGTACATACCGCGACCCCGGCAGCCAGAAGCGCTACGTGAAGAGCAAAGACAAATACTTCGAGGTAGTCGACGATCAGGCCTTCATCGGCTTGAGTGTGATCAATCCGCGTAACAGAGGGTCAAGTTACAAGTTAGGTATTCGTAGGCGGGCGAATGGCGAATGGCAGTACAGCCCTCCGGGCATCAGAGGGGGCAACGAAGTCGTGTCCAACCTAGGACATGTCAGCGATCTGCGAGAGGCTTTTCCCGGTCATGTTCAACCATCCCCGGCGCGGGGGGCAATGCAGGGCGAAGCGGTAGTGGCACGATTTGTTAGTACAGAAGCGGATAATTACCTGTATTCACTCAATGCCCAGACTTGTGTGATCGCATCGATGTACAACCCGCTTACCAAGGCAGGGGCAGTTGTTCATTTCGACCACAACATCCGTTCGTTGATCGAAGATGCTGTCAAGAAGGTGACGGAATCGCTAGGGGGAGCCGCTGCAGCGAAGAATATTCGCTCTACCCTGGTTGGGGGTGATTGGTTGTCGGGTGGTGCCGACATTGGCGGCCCCGTCAGGGAGGTGATGCGCCGCCACGGGCTGCAGCCGAGCTGGGACTACTGGTCGTACTCCTCCTGCTTCGGCAATACTTATGGTGTGGCGCTGGATCTGCGCAATGGTGCGACCTCGGTGTTCAGGACATCGCAGGACCAGGTCGCAGGTTTCTACGGTCCCGTGCTGGGAACGGTGAATGGCGGTGCCAGGGATTCAGTCGCCATGAGGGCGCGAAATTTTATGGCGCGCTTCAGGAGGGACCCGCTGGTGGAGAACGCCAATAGTGTGGTTCGCAATCCTCAGGGAGGGCAGGCGACACAAGCGCAGATTGAGCAGCAGGCCATTTCTATTGTGGTGCTGACTCAGTAATAGGGTTTGCTGCGTTTTTCACCAATGATTACAGACAAAAAAAGACCCCGGTCCAGTGGACCGGGGTCTTTTTTACATCACTGCCGAATCACTCCTGGCTAGCCAGTTTGTGTTCCAGGTAGTGAATGTTGACGCCGCCTTTGCAGAAACCTTCATCACGCACCAGGTCGCGGTGCAGCGGGATGTTGGTCTTGATGCCGTCGACGACGATCTCGTCCAGGGCATTGCGCATGCGTGCCATGGCTTCGTCGCGGTCCTTGCCGTAGGTGATCAGCTTGCCGATCAGCGAGTCGTAGTTCGGTGGAACTGCGTAACCGCTGTACAGGTGCGAATCGACGCGAACGCCGTTGCCACCCGGGGCGTGGAAATGCTTGACCGTGCCTGGGCTCGGGATGAACTTCTTCGGGTCTTCGGCGTTGATCCGGCACTCCAGCGAGTGACCGCGAATCACCACGTCATCCTGGGTGAACGACAGCTTGTTGCCAGCGGCGATGCTGAGCATCTCCTTGACGATGTCGATACCGGTGACCATCTCAGAAACCGGGTGCTCCACCTGAACACGGGTGTTCATTTCGATGAAGTAGAAACGACCGTTCTCGTAGAGGAACTCGAAGGTGCCGGCGCCACGGTAGCCGATCTCGATGCAGGCATCGACACAGCGCTTGTAGACTTCCTGGCGGGCTTTTTCATCGATGCCCGGTGCCGGCGCTTCTTCCAGTACCTTCTGGTGGCGGCGCTGCAGCGAGCAGTCGCGGTCACCCAGGTGCACGGCGTTACCCTGGCCGTCGGACAGGACCTGGACTTCCACGTGACGTGGGTTGGTCAGGAACTTCTCGAGGTAGACCATCGGGTTGCCGAAGGCTGCGCCAGCTTCGGTGCGGGTCAGCTTGGCCGAGGCGATCAGGTCCTCTTCCTTGTGCACCACGCGCATGCCGCGACCACCACCGCCACCGGCGGCCTTGATGATCACCGGGTAGCCGACTTCACGGCCGATGCGCAGGGCTTCTTCTTCGTCTTCCGGCAGCGGGCCGTCGGAACCTGGCACGGTCGGAACGCCAGTCTTGATCATCGCGTCCTTGGCCGAAACCTTGTCGCCCATCAGGCGAATGGTGTCGGCTTTGGGGCCAATGAAGGCAAAACCGGAGTTCTCGACCTGCTCGGCGAAATCGGCGTTTTCCGCGAGGAAACCGTAGCCTGGGTGAATGGCGGTAGCGCCGGTCACTTCAGCCGCGGCGATGATGGCCGGGATGTGCAGGTAGGACTGGCTGGCCGAAGCAGGACCGATGCAGACCGACTCGTCTGCCAGGCCCAGGTGCATCAGTTCGCGGTCAGCCGTGGAGTGTACGGCGACGGTCTTGATGCCCAGCTCTTTGCAGGCACGCAGGATCCGCAGGGCAATTTCCCCGCGGTTGGCAATCAGGACTTTTTCCAGCTTCGCAGACATCGTTGGCTCTCCGCGGTTCAAACGATGGTGAACAGCGGCTGGTCGAACTCAACCGGCTGACCGTCTTCTACCAGGATGGATTCGATCACACCGCTGGTTTCAGCTTCGATGTGGTTCATCATCTTCATGGCTTCGACGATGCACAGGGTGTCGCCTTTCTTCACGGTCTGGCCGACTTCAACGAAGGCTGGCGAGGCAGGCGAGGCTTTGCGGTAGAAGGTACCGACCATTGGCGAACGGGCAACGGTGCCGTTCAGTTTTGGTGCGGCAGCTTCGGCTGGAGCGGCGGCAGCGGCCGGGGCGGCGGCTGGTGCGGCAACAGGAGCGGCGACTGGAGCCGGAGCGTAGTACTGCTGGGCTGGAGTCTTGCTGTGGCGGCTGATCCGTACGGATTCCTCGCCTTCCTTGATCTCCAGCTCGTCGATGCCAGATTCTTCCAGCAGTTCGATCAGTTTCTTGACTTTACGGATATCCATTAATCATCAACTCCCAAGGTTCGGTCAGGGGCGTAAATATAAAAACGTGTTAGCAAACGTTTCTTGTGAGCCCCGGCCCATAGGCCAGGTTCTCGTCATCAGGGCTTTGCGTTAGCAGCCAGGTGTTCCAGGGCAGACTCCAGGGCCAGGCGATAACCGCTGGCACCCAGGCCGCAAATCACTCCTACGGCGACATCAGAGAAGTAGGAGTGATGGCGAAAAGGTTCGCGTTTGTGCACGTTGGACAGATGCACTTCGATGAATGGGATGCTCACCGCCAGCAACGCGTCACGTAATGCGACACTTGTATGTGTGAAAGCCGCCGGATTGATCAGGATGAAGTCCACACCTTCGCTACGCGCGGCATGAATGCGGTCGATCAATTCGTACTCGGCGTTGCTTTGCAGGTATTGCAGATGATGGCCGGCGGCGCGGGCGCGCTGCTCCAGGTCCTGGTTGATCTGGGCCAGGGTCACGGCGCCATAGACGCCCGGTTCGCGGGTGCCGAGCAGGTTCAGGTTGGGGCCGTGCAGCACCAGTAGCGTTGCCATCTGTGGTTCCTTTTTATCGTTAGGAAACTTTGCGCGGCGACTATGCCGTAAACCGGCGGGCACTGTCCAGTTACCAGCAATAGCCAGCACGATGACCGATATTCACGCTAAATATGTGACTAATTTATTAATTTCGGTCATCGAAAGCGGCTTTTTAGCGGCCCGAAGAAGTTATAGACCCAGATCGGCGCGAATGCGCGTCAGATGCTCGGCAAATTCGCCGGCGTTTATCTCGCCAACCACACGATCGGCGGTGATTTCGCTGCCGTTCGCGGCAAAGAACAACAGCGCTGGCGGGCCGAACAGCTGGTAGCGGTCGAGCAGGGCGCGCTGTTCAGCGTTGCTTTCTGTGATATCGAAGCGCAGCAACTGGTAGTCCTGCAGCTGTGCTAGCACTGCGGGTGCATTGAGCACCTCGTGCTCGATCACCTTGCAACTGATGCACCAGTCGGCGTACCAGTCCAGCAGCACCGGCTGGCCGGCGGCCTTGGCGGCGGCCAGGGCGCTGTCCAGCGCCGCCGGGGTGGTGAGGGTCTGCCAGGCGCTGGCGCTGCTGGCCTGGGCGCTTGCACCAGTACTGGCGTTACTGGCTTGAGGCAGCGGGCGCAGCGGGTCGGTCTGCCCGCTCAAGGCGCCGTACCAGCAGCTCAACCCATAGAACAGCAGGGCCAGGCCGAGCAGCTGCGCCAGGCGCTGCCGGGTGGTTTTCACCGTGAACTCCAGGGCGCCAAGGAACACCGCGGTACCGGCGGCCAGCAGGCCGACCAGCAGCAGCGTGACCTGCCCCGGCAGCACGCGGCTGAGCAGGCCAATGGCCAGGCCCAGCAACAGCACGCCGATGGCGTTTTTCACCGTTACCAGCCATGGCCCGCTTTTCGGCAGCCAGGCCGCACCGCCGGTAGCGATCAGCAGCAGTGGCGCGCCCATGCCCAGGCCCAGGGCGAACAGCTTCAATGCACCCCCCAGGGCATCGCCGCTGGCGCTGATATACAGCAGGGCGCCGGCCAGTGGCGCCGACACGCACGGCGATACCAGCAGGCTGGAGAACACCCCGAGGATCGCCGCACCCATCAGCGATCCGCCCTTGGTCTGGCCGACCAGACGTTCCAGGCGACTACTGATGGCATGCGGCAATTTGAGCTCGAACAGGCCGAACATGGCCAGGGCAAACAGCACGAAGAACAACGCAAACGGCACCAGCACCCAGGCCGACTGCAAGCGTGCCTGCAGGTTGAGGCCGGCACCGAACAGGCCCATCAGCGCGCCGAGCAGGGCAAAGCAGGCAGCCATCGGCAGTACATAGGCCAGCGACAGGGCAAAACCGCGTACGCCACCGACCTGGCCGCGCAACACCACGCCAGAGAGGATCGGCAGCATCGGCAGCACACACGGGGTGAAGGTCAGGCCGACGCCGGCGAGGAAGAACAGCAGCAGGCCTTGCCAGTCCCAGCCGGCCTTGGCGACCGTGGTGGTAGCTGGCGGCGCACTGCTGGTGATGCCATCGATGCTCAGGCGTGCGGTTTCCGGCGGGTAGCACAGGCCCTTGTCGGCGCAGCCCTGGTAGCCCACCAGCAAGGTGAAGGGGCGTTGTTCGTTGGCCGGGCGGGGGATTTCGATGTCGAGGATGCCGTGATAGACCTCGACGTCACCGAAGAACTCATCGTGCTTGGCTTCACCCGGGGGGATCTGCGCCGTGCCCAGGGCTATGTCGGCAGGCTCGCTGCGAAACTGGAAGCGGTGGCGGTACAGGTAGTAACCGTCGGCGGCGACGAAGCGCAGTTTCAGGCTTTGCCCTTGATCCTCGACCAGGCTCAGCTTGAAGGCTTCGTGCACTGGCAGAAAGTCGCTGCTGTTGTTCAGCGACGCGGCGCCCAGGGTGGCGCTGGGGCGATTGTCGAGCAGGCCGGCGCCGACGGCGGGCAAGGCCAGGAGCAGAAACAGGAGGCAAAGCAGGCGGCGCATGGCGGTCTCGCAGTACAAAAGTGCCTGCATGATAACGGACTTTGCAGCCCTGTTGCCTTCATCGCGGGTCAAGTCGGATCGCCGCGACACATCCTCACAGGCGAAAGGCCCGCACCGCCGTATTCAACTCGCCACCCAGGCGAAGCAACTGCTCACCCTGCTCACGCCCTTCACCAATACGTTGCAAGTTGTCTTCACCCAAGCCATGAATCCGCTCGCTGTGGTCACGAATCTCGCTCACCGCGCCGCTCTGCTGGGCGGTGACATCGGCAATCCGTACCGCTGTGGCCGAGATGGTCTGGATTGCCGCGACAATTTCATCCAGCGCGCCATCCGCCGCCTGGGCCTGGTCAGCGGTGGCCTCGGCATGTTCGAGCTGCGCGCGCATGCCTTCAACCGATTCGCGGGCCGCCTGCTGCAGGCGCCCGATCAAGGTCTGGATCTCACCGGTAGCGCCGGTAGTGCGCAGGGCCAGGGAGCGTACTTCTTCGGCAACCACGGCAAAGCCACGGCCCATTTCCCCGGCCCGCGCCGCTTCGATCGCGGCATTGAGGGCCAGCAGGTTGGTCTGTTCGGCAATCGAGCGGATCACCGTCAGCACGCCGCCGATGGTCGCCGATTCCTCGGCCAGTTGTTCGATCATCTGCGCGTTGCCCTGTACTTCGTCGACCAGCGCCCGCAGCCCGGTCAGGCTCTGGCCTATCACTGCCTGGCCTTGCTCGACCGCACGCCCGGCGTCGTGGCTGGCGTCGGCCGCCTGGCTGGCGTCGCCGGCGACCTGGAGGATGGTCGCCTCCAGCTCGCCGAGGGCATCACGGATTTGCGCGGTGTCGCCGGCCTGGCGTTCGGCGCCGTCGTGCAGGGCGCTGCTCATGCCGGCCAGGGCGTGGCTGCTGCCAGCGACCTGCTCGGCGTTGTGGCGGATGGTGCCGACCAGCTCGACCAGGTAGACCCGCAGGCGGTTCAGCGAGTCCTGGATATCATGCATTTCACGGTTGCTGCGGCCCAGGGCAATGGCCTGGCTGAAGTCGCCCTCGGCCCAGCGCGAGAGTGCCGGCGCGAGGTTGGTCAGCACCCGCGCCAGGCGCCGCTGCAGGGTGTCGATAAGCAGTGCGATCAGCAGGATCAAACCGATCATCAGGCCCTGGATCACCCGCACTTCGCCCTGGATGGCGGCATGCTGGCTACGCACACTGGGTTCGAGCTCGGCGATGGCCTGCTGCACGGCGCCGATGCGCTCGAAGGTGCTGCTGGCCAGGGCGCTGCGTTGCTGGATCTGCTCGCGGGTGCGCTGCAGCTCGCCGGGGTAGCGCTTGATCAGGCTGTTGAGTTCGCGTTTGAGCGCCACCCCGGTGTCTTCGGTCGCTGTGCTGGCCTGGGTCTCCAGGCCCATCAGCGCGGCAAAGTCGTCGGCGCTCGAAGCGCTACTGGCGGTCACCCCCAGCAGCGGCAATTGTTCGAGTAACTGCGCCTGGGCGGCGATCTGCGCAAGTTCGCGCTCGACTTCATCGGCCAGTTCGCTGCGGCCGCTGCTGACCATTTTGTCCCGCGCCAGGGATAGCCGCGACAGGTGCAGGGAGGCGTTGAACAGCAGCGGCGAATAGCGCCCGGCATCGCTGCTGGTGCTGCTCTGGGCATAGTTGGCCAGTTGCTCGAGGCTCGCACCCAGTTCGCGTTCGGCCTGCAGCAACAGGGCCTGCGGGTCGCCGGCCAGCTTGCCGGCGCCCAGCAACTCGTTGGCGGTGAAGCGCTGCAGGTTGTCCAGGCTCGGGCGCAGGCGCTCGGCAAGCTCTGCCGGCAGTTGCTCCAGTTCACCCTGCAGGGCGGCGGTGGTCTGCAGCGCCGTGGCATGGCGCAGGGCGTCGCCGCTGCTCAGGTAGTCCTGGATATTGCGCGCCGCCTGGTTCTGGAATTGCTGCGACAGCGACAGATAGCGCTCCATTAATAAATAGGGGCGCTCCAGGGCGCGCTGCGACCACCACAGGGTCGCGCCCAGGGCGATGCACACGGTAACCAGCAACAGGGTATTGAAATTGGTGAGCAGCTTCAGGCGCATGTCCGGTGTCTACCAACGGCCGAATGGTAAGCGCCTGAAGTTATTGCGTTTTTATGACCGGGTTATGACGGAGCGGGCGGTTCGGTGAAAAAAACTGGCACTTTGCCTTTATGCTTCGACCCGTTGCACGCAGTTGCGCCCGGCACCCTTGGCGCGGTACAGCGCCTCGTCGGCGGAGGTGGCCATGCTCAGGGCGTCCAGGCCTTCGCTCAGTTGCACCACGCCGGCACTGAAGGTGCAGGACAAGTCGCGCGGCTGGGCCGGGTAATGGATCTCGGCAAAGCGCCGGCGAATTTCGTCGAGCACCTTGTGCGCCGAGCCCAGGTCGGTGTTGGGCATGACGATGGCAAATTCTTCACCGCCGTAGCGGCCAATGAAGTCGGTCTTGCGCAGGCGCTGCTTGAGGAACAGCGCCAGGCTCTTGATCACCCGGTCGCCCATGGGGTGGCCGTGGCTGTCGTTGACCTTCTTGAAGTGGTCGATGTCGAGCATGGCGAAGCTCAGTGGCTGCGCTTCGCGGCGCGCACGGAAGCTGCAGTCTTCGAGCAATTGCAGGATATGGGTGTGGTTGTACAGCCCGGTGAGGCTGTCGCGCACCATCCGCGCCTTGAGGTTGCGCGCCCGGGCGGCGCGGTTGCGCACGGTGGTGATCAGGTGCCGCGAGCGGATCGGCTTGGTCAAAAAGTCATCACCGCCCTCGCTCATGGCGTCGAGCTGTTTGTCCAGATCGTCCTCGGCCGACAGGTAGATGATCGGCACGCTGACATAACGGTCGTTGTGGCGGATCACCTTGGCAAGCTCGGTGCCGGTGCAGGCCGGCATGTACATGTCGAGGATGATCAGGTCGGGCTGGAAGTCGGCAAGCTCGGCCATGGTCTGGATCGGGTCGATCAGGGTGCGGGTGACGATCCCGGCGCTGTTGAGCAGGCGCTCGGTGTGCAGGGCCTGGGCCCGCGAGTCGTCGATGATCAGCACCTTGAACGGTTCGTACTGGGTGACGCTGGTCAGCAGCTCGACCTTTTCCAGCAGGCTCGAGGCTTCCAGGGTGCCGGTAAGGAACTCCTGGCCACCGGCGCGCACGGCGGCCAGGCGCGTCGGCGTGTCGGTTTCGTGCAGGCTGAAGAACAGCAACGGCACCCGCTGCTCCAGGCCCTGCTGGGCCTGGGCGGCCAGTTGCAGGCCGACACCGGGGCCGGTGAAGTCGACGTCCATGACGATTGCCGAGGGCAGCCGTTCGCTCATGGTCGCCTGGAACGCGGCGGCGCTGTACAAGGCCTGTACACCGAGGCCGAAGAATTCCAGTTGCTGGGCCAGACGCTCGGCGCGGTCGTGGTCCTGGAGCATGATGTACACCGGCTTGCGCAGCGGCGGCAGCGGCACTTGCTCAAGTTGGTCGCCCTGGCGCAGGCCGGTGCGCGACAAACGTTGCATCAGCCGGTTGAGGTCGCTGATCAGCTGGCTGCTCAGGCGCGCGCTGTTGGCTTCGACCGCCTCCAGGGCATGGCCGATGGCCTCGGCCAGCTGGCTGTGCTCGGGCTGCTCGAAGCGCTCGGCATAGCGTTGCAGGCGCAGGTTGGCTTCGCACAGCTCACCCAGGTCGCCAGTCGACCACTCGCTGCGCTGCAGGCGCTGCCAGATCTCGAGGATTTGCCGGGCCTGATGAATGACCCGCTGGGCAAAGTGTTGCTTGAGGCGCTCACGATTGGGGTCTTCTGGCTCGGTCATGTCCTGACTACTTATAAGGGGTGAGGCTGAGTTCGAGTGATGGCTCTATGCTAGCACCACTTTCCCGGCAATCGAGTGCCTTGTATCAATTAACTGTACAAGTCCGTTTATTCATTTGCTGACCCAATAGTCGCTTATGCGAAGCGCCGTGCTTGATTTATAGTGCAGCGATACTTGCCGACCCCGGCAGGTGGCGCGCGGCATTAAAAGCCCATCGCGCTGGCACGAAGCCCGGGGGTTGCGGTCGAACCCCTTGAACCGACGTGACTGAAAGGACAACGCCATGCTGGACTGGAAAAACCGTACAGGCAAAGCCGAGACGCGTGAGCGGGTCGAACCGCGCACCGCTGCCACCCGCAGTTATTTTGGCGGGTTGTTCTTCAGCCGCGCCCTGGGCTCGCTGATCGGCCTGTACCTGCTGGTGTGCGTGGGCCTGGGCTGGTACTGGAGCGCCGAGCCCGACCTGTTCCCGGTGCAGCAGAACGCCCAGGCGGCCGCCGAGAAAACCGGCAAGCAGATGGTCGTCGGCTACACCACCATCGAAACCCTCAAGACCGTGGCCGGCACCCTGCTCAACAAGCCCGGCGGCTATATTTCCAACGACCGTTTCCCGCCTGGCCTGTGGATGGACAACATGCCCAGCTGGGAGTACGGCGTGCTGGTCCAGGTGCGTGACCTGAGCCGCGCCCTGCGCAAGGACTTTGCCCGCTCGCAGTCGCAGTCCACCGAAGACGCTGACCTGGCCAAGGCCGAGCCGCGCTTCAACTTCGACAACAAGAGCTGGATCCTGCCGTCGAGCGAATCGGAGTTCCAGGAAGGCATCAACTCGCTGACCCGTTACCAGAACCGCCTGGCCTCGCCGGATCAGCAGGGCGCGCTGTTCTACACCCGCGCCGACAACCTCAACAACTGGCTGGGCGACGTCGCCACCCGCCTGGGTTCGCTGTCGCAGCGCCTGTCGGCAAGTGTCGGCCGGGTCAAGCTCAACAGCACCCTGAAGACCGAGTCGGTGCTGCCGGGCCAGGTGCCGCAGCTTGACGAAGAAGTGGTCGAAACCCCGTGGCTGCAGATCGACAACGTGTTCTACGAAGCCCGCGGCCAGGCCTGGGCGCTGTCGCACCTGCTGCGCGCCATTGAGGTCGACTTCGCCGATGTGCTGGCGAAGAAGAACGCCACGGTCAGCGTACGGCAGATCATCCGTGAGCTGGAAGCCTCGCAGGAGCCGCTGTGGAGCCCGATGGTGCTCAATGGCAGCGGCTTTGGCATGTGGGCCAACCACTCGCTGGTCATGGCCAACTACATTTCGCGGGCCAACGCTGCCGTCATCGACCTGCGTCAACTGCTGACTCAGGGCTGATCGGTGTCGATCTCCGAGCAGGAGGCAGCGCACCGCGCCGCCTCCGACCGCGAACTGATTGCCTGGGTCGACGAAAGCGACCGCCTGCTCGGCGCCGTGGCCCGCTCCGAGCTGCGCGAGCGCGGGCTGATTGGCCGCGGCACCTACATCCTCTTGTTTAATTCCGCTGGCCAGCTGTGCGTACACCGGCGCACCCAGAGCAAGGCGATTTACCCCGGGTACTGGGATGTCGCCGCTGGTGGCATGGTCCAGGCCGGTGAGGGCTATGCCGAATCGGCGGCCCGCGAACTGCAAGAAGAGCTGGGGGTCGGTGGGGTCGAACTCACCGCGCATGAATGTTTTTTCTTCGACCAGACCGGCAACCGGCTCTGGTGCGCGGTGTTCTCGGCGGTCTGGGACGGGCCTTTGCGCCTGCAGCCCGAAGAGGTCAGCGAGGCACGCTTCATCGCCGTCGAGCAGGCCCTGGCCGACAGCCAGCAACAGCCATATTGCCCCGATTCACTGGCTGCCTTGCGGCGCTACCTCGACCGTCGAGCCTGACGTCGCTAAACACATGCAAAATGGCGCAGTTTTGTACTTAGCATTCGCGACTTTTATCGTTACACTGCGCGGCCTTTAAAGGCTGCCGCACGCTTCATGCGGCAGTTGCGCTGCCCCTGCCAGAGTGGGGCTTCGCGGTCGGTACCCCGCCAGGGGCGTCGACCAGTTTTTATCCTCACCGTAGAGGATCAAAAGTGGCCAAGAAAGCCGCATCATTCGCCGCCCTCGGTGGCCTGGTGTTCTCCACTGATGCAGGCCGGCATTGCCCGGACTGCAGCAAACCCATAGATGCCTGCATCTGCAAACAGACGCTCATCCCCGAAGGCGATGGCATTGCTCGCGTGCGTCGCGAAAGCAAGGGCCGTGGCGGCAAGACGGTGACGACCATCAGCGGCGTGCCGCTGCCCCTGGAACAGCTCAAGGATCTGGCCAGCACGCTCAAGCGCCGCTGCGGAACCGGCGGCGCGTTGAAAGACGGGGTCATCGAAATCCAGGGCGATCATGTCGAGCTGCTGCTGGCCGAACTGATCAAACAGGGCTTCAAAGCGAAAAAGTCCGGCGGCTGAAGACTGCATCGCGATTTTTTGCAATTCGCTTTCTAAACTCGTTCCCGTAGGAAGGGTCTATCCCTGAACACGGATAATCGTCACTTTCAGGTTTTACACTGCGCCCGCCCCATGCAGGCCGGTGTTTTTCGACTTTCTATATAGGGGACTTCAATGTCCGTACGACGCACACGCAAAGACGATGGCAGCCAATGGACAGTTGCGGACAGCCGCAGTGTTTACGGCATTCGCCATTGGGGGGCCGGCTACTTCGCAATCAACGAGGCCGGGCGCGTCGAAGTCCGCCCGAACGGGCCTGGCAGCGCGCCGATCGACCTGTTCGAACAGGTCGACGAACTGCGCAAGAGCGGCCTGTCGCTGCCGCTGCTGGTACGTTTCCCGGACATCCTCCAGGACCGCGTGCGCCAGCTGACTGGCGCTTTTGACGCCAACATCGCGCGCCTGGAATACCAGAGCCAGTACACCGCGCTGTACCCGATCAAGGTCAACCAGCAAGAAGCGGTGGTGGAAAACATCATCGCCACCCAAAACGTTTCCATTGGCCTTGAAGCCGGCTCCAAGCCTGAGCTGCTGGCCGTGCTGGCGCTGGCACCGAAAGGCGGCACCATCGTCTGCAACGGTTACAAGGACCGCGAGTTCATCCGCCTGGCACTGATGGGCCAGAAACTCGGCCACAACGTCTTTATCGTCATCGAGAAAGAGTCGGAAGTGGCCCTGGTGATCGAAGAAGCCGCCGAGCTCAAGGTCAAGCCGCAAGTTGGCCTGCGCGTTCGCCTGTCGTCGCTGGCCTCGAGCAAGTGGGCCGATACCGGTGGCGAGAAGTCCAAGTTCGGCCTGTCGGCGGCGCAACTGATCTCGGTGGTGCAGCGTTTTCGCGATGCCGGCCTGGACCAGGGCATCCGCCTGCTGCACTTTCACATGGGCTCGCAGATCGCCAACCTGGCCGACTACCAGCACGGTTTCAAGGAAGCCATCCGTTACTACGGCGAGCTGCGCGCGCTGGGCCTGCCGGTCGATCACATCGACGTCGGCGGCGGCCTGGGTGTGGACTACGACGGCACCCACTCGCGCAACGCCAGTTCGATCAACTACGACATGGATGACTACGCCGGTGTCGTGGTCGGCATGCTCAAGGAGTTCTGCGATGCTCAGGGCTTGCCGCATCCGCATATCTTCTCGGAGAGCGGCCGCTCGCTGACCGCGCACCACGCCGTGCTGGTGGTGCAGGTGACCGACGTCGAGAAGCACAACGACGAAGTGCCGCTGATCGAGAACAAGGAAAGCCTGCCCGAGACCGTGCAGTGGCTGGCCGACCTGCTCGGCCCGACCGATATCGAGATGGTCACCGAAACCTACTGGCGCGCCACTCACTACATGAGCGATGTGGCCGCCCAGTATGCCGACGGCAAGATCACCCTGGCCGAGAAAGCCCTGGCCGAGCAGTGCTACTTTGCGGTCTGCCGGCGCCTGCACAACTCGCTCAAGGCCCGCCAACGCTCGCACCGCCAGGTGCTCGACGAACTCAACGACAAGCTGGCCGACAAGTACATCTGCAACTTCTCGGTGTTCCAGAGCCTGCCGGACACCTGGGCCATTGGCCAGGTCCTGCCGATCCTGCCGCTGCATCGCCTCGACGAAGAGCCGCTGCGCCGCGCCGTGCTGCAAGACCTGACCTGCGACTCGGACGGCAAGATCAACCAGTACGTCGACGAGCAGAGCATCGAGACCAGCCTGCCGGTGCACGCGATCAACGAAGGTGAAGACTACCTGCTGGGTATCTTCCTGGTCGGTGCCTACCAGGAAATCCTCGGTGACATGCACAACCTGTTCGGTGATACCGACTCGGTGAACATCTACCAGAACCCGAACGGCAGCGTGTACCACGCCGGTATCGAGACCCATGACACCATCGAAGACATGCTGCGCTACGTGCACCTGTCGCCGGAGGAGTTGATGACTCACTACCGCGACAAGTGCGCCAGCGCCAAGATCACCGCCCGTGAGAAGACCCAGTTCCTCGACGCCCTGCGTCTGGGCCTGACCCGTTCGTCGTACCTGTCGAGCTGATCAGTGGTGCGGGTCGCGTGCAGTCGCTGGCTGCGCGTCGACCCGCGATGCTTTCAACTACTTCCAGCCAGCTCATGCCTCACATCTTTAGTCCTCAGGACTTGTGGCTGTCAGCTCGATGATCAACGGAATAGCCTGATCGTTCTCCCTGAGAATGGCGATGCTGGAGAATCGGTACACCGTCGTTTGTGTCCGTGCCCTGATCCGCCGCCCGTCTACAGCGACAATCGCCCCCGATTGGCGGGAGACGAGAAACGGCGTCTGATCTTGCAGGTTGTTGAGCACTGCTTTGTCGTCGGGTTGTCGTTCTGCAACGTAATAAAGGTAGGTGTGGCCAACGGTGGCGCCGCCGCAATCACTTAGTACTTCATAGACCGCACTGTGTGTTCCAACGGGTAGGGTATTCACCACCGCACTCAGATGTGGCTGAGGCGCACCGCTCATGAATATCCAGGTGAATTGCAGTACCGCGATAACAGTGAGAATGCCCACCAGCCATTTAGTAGCCGAAAGATTTCGCATATTCGATGCCGGCCTTGATCCATTCCTGATCTTGAGGGTCGTCGCCAAACGGGACGTCTCCCCACCACTTTCCAAAGCCTGAGTCACTGGTGCCCGCTCGGCTTTGCGCCCAACCGGCAGCTCTCAACAAGACGTTAGGTGAGATCCCTGCCGCAGTTCCACATGCGCCGTAGTTGAAGTTGCCGAAAGCTTCGTATTGGCGACCATGCTGTTTGTAGTCCCACTCGCCTCGATTTCTGACCTTCGAATAGAACCAGGAAAAAAGAAAACCAGTGCCGCCATTCTTGAAGAAATTTCGCTCGAGGCTGGCCGTTTGCATATTTGAATATATGGACGCGCCACCAGGTGCCGGAGGAGGATACATAAAGAGCTTCCTGCAAAAGTTAGACTGATACAACTGATTGCCCCTCCATGGGTCACCCAGTGTCAGGAATTGGACTTTTGCCGGTCAAACCCAAGTTGTGACATTTCTTCGCACGCCACTGAGGGCGCTGATGTAAATCCGCGCCATCATTTAGCGCACAAACCACCCATCCCGCCGCTGCAACCGCCAGCCCATCACCCCCAGTGTCACCCCGCGCAAGGCCATGAACAGCAGAAAACCCAGCCACAGGCCGTGGTTGCCCAGGTCGCGAGCGACATAGGCGACCGGCAGGGCAATGAGCACGCTGAGCAGCATGCCGTTGCGCATCTCCCGCGCCCGCGTGGCGCCGATGAACAAGCCATCGAGCAGATAGCTCCACACCGCGATCAACGGCAGCAAGGCCAGGTACGGCAAGTACTGGTAGGCGGTTTCGCGCACGTTGGCGATGTCGGTCTGCATGTTGATGAACAGATGCCCACCGAGCAAAAACAACACGGCAAAGCCGCTGCTGGCCAGCAGCGACCAGCCGCAGGCGACGGTCAGTGAGCGGCGCAGCGCCTGGCGATCGCCAGCGCCGATGGCGTGCCCGCACAGCGCTTCGACCGCATGGGCCAGGCCATCAAGGGCGTAGGCGGTGAGCAGCAGGCCATTGAGCAGCAAGGCATTGGCTGCCACGGTCGCTTCACCCAGGCGTGCGCCTTGCACGGTAATCAGGAAGAACACCGCTTGCAGCGCCAGGCTGCGGATGAAGATGTCGCGGTTGACGCTCAGCAGCGGCCGCCAGCTCTGCCAGCGTGCCAGCAGTGCCCAGGCGATCTGCCCGGGGTAAGCGCGCAGGGCCGGGCGGGTCAGGGCCAGGCCGAGCAGGGCGGCGCTCCATTCGGCAATCACCGAGGCCCGCGCCGAACCGATCACGCCCCAGTCCAGGCCGAGCACGAACCACAGGTTGAGGGCGATGTTGAGCAGGTTGGTGGTCAGCAGGATCGCCAGCGGCGCCCTGGCGTTCTGGGTGCCGAGGAACCAGCCGACCAGGGCGAAGCTGGCCAGCGCCGCCGGCAGGCCAAGCAGGCGGGTCTGGAAGAAGTCGTGGGTCAACTGCTCCAGCGCTGCCGAGGGCTGCATAAGTTGCAGCGCCAGGTGGCTGAACGGCAGGGCCAGAACACCCAGCAGCAGGGCGAAAAACAGCGCCAGCAACAGGCCCTGGAGCAACACCTGGCGCAGTGCTGCGCCGTCGGCACGACCCGTCGCCTGGGCGGCGAAACCGGTCGAGCCCATGCGCAGAAAGCCCATCACCCAGGCCAGGAAGGTGTACAGGCTGGCGCCCACCGCCACCGCACCGAGCTGATGAGCATGGGGCAGGTGGCCAATCACGGCGCTGTCGACCAGGGCCACCAGCGGTACGGAAATGTTCGAAAGTATCATCGGCGCGGCCAGCGCCCAGACCTTGATATGGGTCGGGCGGTCGCGCCAGTCGGTCAGCAAACGGGACATGAAAGCTCCTGGCAAGCCGGCATTGTAGCCGCTGCGGGCACCAAATCGTGCGAAGGCGGTCTCACATCCGCTCGCCGCATCACTGTTGCGGCGCGGTTGATATATAGTGCACCCCTAAGATTCCGCTGCCCGAGAGTTACTACTCCCATGCTCAACAAAGGATTGTTGCTGGCCTGCGCGCTGGCCTTGCTCAGTGCCTGCGATTCGTCTGCCCCGGACAAACCGGCCCCCGCGGCCCCGCCTGCGCAGACCCAGGACCAACCCGCAGCCCCGGCCCCGGCCGCTCCGGCTGCACCCGCAGACGCGACCAAGCCCGCTGCGGCCAAGGACGATGCCGCGACCCTGGCCAAGCGTTATGCCGGTCGCGAGCTGAGCGTGGTGGATGTCTCGGAAGTGCAGGTCGATGGCGCCAGCGCCCTGGCCCTGACCTTCTCGGTGCCGCTGGATGACCAGCAGAACTTCGCTGACAAGGTGCACCTGGTCGATACCGTCAAAGGCAAGGTCGACGGCGCCTGGGAGCTTTCTGCCAACAAGATGGAGCTGCGCCTGCGCCACCTGGAGCCCCAGCGCAAGCTGGTGCTGACCATCGACGCCGGGCTGCTCGCGGTCAATGGCAAGCGCCTGCCCGCCGAGTCGATCAGCCGCCTGGAAACCCGCGACATGCAATCGACCATCGGCTTCGCCAGCCGTGGCTCGCTGCTGCCGACGCGACTGGCCGAAGGCCTGCCGGTGATCGCCTTGAACGTCAACAAGGTCGATGTCGAGTTCTTCCGCATCAAGTCGGACAAACTGTCGCCGTTCCTCGCCACCTGGGGCCGCAACAGCAGCCTGTACTACTACACGTCCAAAGAAATCCTGGACATGACCGAGCTGGTTTACAGCGGCCGCTTCGACCTCAACCCGGCGAAGAACACCCGCGAAACCGTGCTGCTGCCGATTGCCGGCATCAAGCCGCTGCAAGAGCCAGGCGTGTACCTGGCGGTAATGCGCGCCTCCGGAACCTACGACTACACGCAACCGGCGACGCTGTTCACCCTCAGTGACATCGGCGTCTCGGCGCACCGTTACCAGAACCGCCTGGATGTCTTCACCCAAGGCCTGGAAGGCGGCAAGGCGCTGAGCGGTGTCGAGCTGGAACTGCTCGACGGCGAAGGCCGCGTGCTGGCCCAGGCCAAGACCGGCAGCGACGGCCATGCCCAGTTGCCGACGCCACCCAAGGCCGAAACCCTGCTGGCCCATCAGGGCGTGCACACCACCATGCTGCGCCTCAATAGCGCTGCCCTGGACCTGGCCGAATTCGACATCACCGGCCCCCAGGCCAACCCGCTGCAGTTCTTCGTGTTCGGCCCGCGCGACCTTTATCGCCCGGGTGAAACCGTGCTGCTCAACGGCCTGTTGCGTGACCAGGATGGCCGCCCGCTCAAGCCGCAACCGGTGACCGTGGAAGTGCGCCGTCCGGATGAGCAGATCAGCCGCAAGTTCGTCTGGGAAGCCGATGCCAATGGCTTCTATCAGTATCAGCTGCAACTGGCCGATGAAGCGCCGACCGGGCGCTGGCAGTTGCTGTTCGACCTCGGCGGCGGCAAGAAGCAGGTGTTCGAGTTCCTTGTCGAAGATTTCCTGCCCGAGCGTCTGGCCCTGGAACTCAAGGGCAGCGACAAGCCGCTGAGCCCGGACCAGACTGCGCAGATCAAGGTCAACGGTCGCTACCTGTACGGCGCCCCGGCTTCGGGCAATCGCCTGAGCGGCCAGGCCTATGTGCGCCCGCTGCGTGAAGCGGTGCCGGCACTGCCGGGCTATCAGTTCGGTTCGATCACTGAAGAGGAACTGAGCCAGGACCTGGAGCTGGACGAAGTCAACCTGGACAGCAACGGCAAGACCACCCTGAACATCGAAAGCAAATGGTCCGAAGCCCGTTCGCCGCTGCAACTGACCGTGCAGGCCAGCCTGCAGGAGTCCGGTGGCCGGCCGATCACCCGCCGCCTTGAGCAACCGATCTGGCCGGCCGGGCGCCTGCCTGGCTTGCGCGGTCTGTTCGAGGGTGAAGAAACCGATGGCGAAGGCCCGGTGGAGTTCGAAGTGCTGGTGGCCGATCCGCAAGGCAACAAGCTGGCGGTCAACAACCTCAAGGTGCGCCTGATCCGCGAGCGCCGCGACTACTACTGGAACTACTCGCAGAGCGACGGCTGGAGCTACAACTACAACGAGAAATTCCTCATCCAGAGCGAAGAGACGGTCAACGTCAAGGCCGGCTCCACCGCCCGGGTCAACTTCCTGGTTGATTGGGGCCCGTACCGCGTCGAGGTCGAAGACCCGCAGACCGGCCTGGTGTCGAGCGGGCGTTTCTGGGCCGGCTACCGTGCCCAGGACAACGCCGACGGCGGCGCCGTACGTCCGGACCAGGTCAAACTGGCCCTGGACAAACCGTCGTATGCCGATGGCGCTACCGCCAATATCACCGTCACTCCGCCTGCCGCAGGCACCGGCTACTTGATGGTCGAGTCCAGCGAAGGCCCGCTGTGGTGGGAAGAAATCGATGTACCGGCCGAAGGCAAGAGCTTTGCCGTCAAGCTCGATCCGAAGTGGGCGCGCCATGACCTGTATGTCAGCGCCCTGGTGATTCGCCCGGGCGAGCGCAAGGTCAATGCCACGCCGAAACGTGCCGTGGGTGTGCTGCACCTGCCGCTGGATCGCCACGAGCGCAAGCTGGCGGTAACCCTCAATGCCCCGGAAAAAATGCGTCCCAAGCAGCCGCTGACCGTCAAGGTGCAAGCGCGCAACGCCGACGGCAGCGTGCCCAAACAGGTGCATGTACTGCTGGCAGCGGTGGACGTGGGCATCCTCAACATCACCGAGTTCGAAACCCCCGACCCGTTCACCGGCATGTTTGGCCGCAAGGCCTATGGTGCTGACCAACTGGATATCTATGGCCAGTTGATCGAAGCCGGGCAGGGCCGTCTGGCCAGCCTGGCCTTCGGTGGTGACGCGGCCATGGCCAAGGGCGGCAAGCGCCCGAACACCACGGTGACCATCGTTGCCAAGCAAAGCGCCCCGGTAACCCTCAATGACAAGGGCGAAGGTGAAGCGACGGTCGATATCCCTGACTTCAACGGTGAGCTGCGGCTGATGGCCCAGGCCTGGACCGACGAGCGCTACGGCATGGCCGAAGGCAAGACCGTGGTCGCCGCGCCGTTGATTGCCGAGCTTTCGGCGCCGCGCTTCCTCGCCGGCGGCGACCGCACGACCCTGGCCCTGGACCTCTCCAACCTGTCGGGCAAGGCACAGAACCTGACCGTGCGCCTGAGCACCGAAGGCCAGCTGAATCTGCTCGGCGCCGCCGAACAAACCCTGAGCCTCACCGAAGGCAAGCGCGTCACCCTGCTGGTGCCGGTGCAGGCCAGCGGTGGCCTGGGCCAGGGCAAGGTCAAGGTCGAGGTGCAAGGGCTGCAACTGCCAGGCGAGTCGGCCACGGCCTTCAGCCGCGACTGGACCCTGGGCATTCGCCCGGCCTACCCGGCAATGCTGCAGCACTATCGCGTCGCTCTCAAAGACCAGCCCTGGACCCTGCCGGAAGCTGACCTGGCGCTGTTCGAGCCGGTGGGTCTTGAGGCCTCACTGGCGCTGTCGAGCCGCCCGCCGCTGAACCTGGCCGAGCAGATCCGCGCCCTCGAAGCCTACCCGTACGGCTGCCTGGAACAGACCACCAGTGGCCTGTACCCGTCGCTGTACGCCGATGCCGCGACGCTCAAGCGCCTGGGCATCAAGGGTGAGCCGGCGGACGTGCGCAAGCGCAAGATCGAGATGGGCATCGAGCACCTGCTGGGCATGCAGCGCTACAACGGCAGCTTTGGCCTGTGGAGCGCTGACGACGAGGAAGAATACTGGCTGACCGCCTATGTCACCGACTTCCTCCTGCGTGCACGCGAGCAAGGTTATGCCGTGCCGCCCGAGGCCCTGAAAAAAGCCAGCGAGCGCCTGCTGCGCTACCTGCAGGAGCGCAACCTGATCGAGATCAGCTACAGCCAGAACGCCGAGCACAGCCGCTTTGCCGTGCAGTCCTATGCTGCCCTGGTGCTGGCGCGTACCCAGCAAGCGCCGCTGGGCGCCCTGCGCAGCCTGTTCGAGCGGCGCAGCGATGCGCGTTCCGGCTTGCCGCTGGTACAACTGGCCATCGCCCTCGACAAGATGGGCGACAAGCCGCGTGCGCAACAGGCGCTGCAGGCTGGCCTGGCGGTCACCCGTAGCGAGAACAGCTGGCTGGCCGACTACGGCAGCCCGGTGCGTGACCAGGCGCTGATCCTGTCGCTGCTGACCGAAAACAACCTGGCCAGCGACAAGCTCGACGCACGGCTGTTCGAGCTTTCCGACCAGATGGCGGGTAACCGCTGGCTGTCGACCCAGGAGCGCAACGCGCTGTACCTTGCCGGTCGTGGCCTGCTGCGCAAGCCTGAAGGCAACTGGTCGGCACGCCTGGACAGCGCCGGTGAAGTGCGCGAATTCAACAACGAGCAATCGGGGATGAAACTCGAAGGCCCGCTGCTGGCCTCGCCGCTGACCATCCAGAACGAAGGCAGCGAGACGCTGTTCCAGCAACTGACCCTGTCCGGTTATCCGCGCCAGGCCCCGGTTGCCCGCGGCAGCGGCATGACCATCCGCCGCGAGTTCCTCGGCATGAATGGCCAGGCCCTGGACATCAAGGCGCTCAAGAGCGGTGACCTGGTGCTGGTGCACCTGGCGGTGACGGCCAATACCCAGGTGCCGGATGCCCTGGTGGTCGACCTGCTACCGGCGGGCCTGGAGCTGGAAAACCAGAACCTGGCGCAAAGCGCGGCAAGCCTTGAGAACGCCAGCAGTGCAGTGAAGCAATGGCGCGAGTCGATGCAGAACGCCGCGGTCGTGCATCAGGAGTTTCGTGATGACCGCTACGTGGCGGCGCTGAGTATCGACCAGTACTCCACCACCCACCTGCTGTACCTGGCCCGCGCGGTCACCCCGGGGACCTACAAGGTACCGCCGCCGCAGGTCGAGTCGATGTACCGGCCGAACTACAACGCGGTGGGCGAATCGCCTGCCGAGTTGGTGGTTAAAGGCCGCTGACACAGGGCGTTGTGGGAGCGGGCTCATCCGCTCCCACACCTTCTATTTAGTCAGTGAATGATCCAGCTCAGCACCCACAAACCCAGCACCAGCCAGATGATGCCGAGTATGATCGAGGCGCGCATGAAGGCGCGGATCGCCGAGTACAGCAACATCAGGCCGATGATCAGGGCGAGGATGCTGACCAGCGAAGTGTCCATGCCCAGGGTGCGTGACAGGCCCTCGATGAAATTGCCACCGGCGTTGGCCAGCAGGTTGAACAACCCGCTCAGGCCGTCGACGATAAACCGGATCACCGCCCCCAGCGCCTGGCCGAGCCACTCGAAAAAACCTTCTACATGCATAGTTGCTTCCTGATGATCAATTCGGCGAATGCGCCGTTGCCAAGCCTTTGGCCATGCCAGGGCCGGGTCGGTTCCCTGCGTAGCTGCTACGCCAGGAGGGCCTGATGCACATCTTAGCTCGCCTGCGTGGCGTCATCGGCAAACCCCTGGGCTTGCTGTTCGCCATCCCCTTGCTGCTGATTGCCTTGCTATGGCTTGCCGACCGCATCTGGCCGTTGCCGATGCCGGCCGATGACCTCGCCCGGGTAGTCCTGGCCGAAGACGGCATGCCGCTGTGGCGCTTTGCCGATGCCGACGGGGTGTGGCGCTACCCGGTCACTGCCGAGCAGGTTTCGCCTTATTACCTGGAGGCGTTGCTGACCTACGAGGACCGCTGGTTCTACCATCACCCCGGGGTCAACCCGCTGGCCCTGGGCCGCGCGGCCTGGCAGAACCTGCGCGGTGGCCGGGTGCTGTCTGGTGGTAGCACCCTGTCGATGCAGGTCGCGCGCCTGCTCGACCCACACTCGCGCACGCTGCCTGGCAAGCTGCGCCAGCTGTGGCGTACCGCGCAACTGGAATGGCACCTGTCAAAGGCGCAGATCCTCGAGATCTACCTCAACCGTGCGCCGTTCGGCGGCACCTTGCAGGGTGTCGCCGCGGCCAGCTGGGCCTATCTTGGCAAGTCGCCGATGCACCTGACGCCTTCAGAGGCGGCCTTGCTCGCGGTGTTGCCCCAGGCGCCCAGCCGCCTGCGCCCGGATCGGCACCCGGAGCGCGCCCAGGCGGCGCGGGACAAGGTCTTGCAGCGCCTGGCCGAGTACCAGGTGTGGCCGCAGCAACGGGTCGCCGAAGCAGAAGAGGAACCGCTGTTGCTGGCACCACGTCAGGAGCCGGCGCTGGCGCCATTATTGGCGCGACGGCTGAACCGCCCGCATAGCCCTCCGTTGATTCGCACCACCCTCGATGCCTCGTTGCAACGGCGCCTGGAAGACCTGCTGCTGGGCTGGCGTGCGCGCCTGCCCGAGCGGACCTCGGCGGCGATTCTGGTGGTCGAGGCGCAGAACATGGCGGTGCGCGCCTACCTGGGGTCGGTGGACCTGAATGACGAGCGCCGTTTTGGCCACGTCGACATGATCAGCGCCCTGCGTTCCCCCGGCTCGACCCTCAAGCCGTTCCTCTATGGCATGGCCATGGACGATGGCCTGATCCATTCCGAATCCTTGCTGCAGGACGTGCCGCGCCGCTACGGCGACTACCGCCCGGGCAACTTCTCCATGGGCTTCAGCGGGCCGGTGGCGGCCAGTTCCGCCCTGGCCCTGTCGTTGAACCTGCCGGCGGTGCAACTGCTCGAAGCCTACGGGCCGAAACGCTTTGCCGCGCAGATGCGCAGTGGCGGCGTGCCATTGATCTTGCCGCCGCTGGCCGAGCCTAACCTGTCGCTGATTCTCGGCGGCGCCGGTAGCCGGCTGGAAGACCTGGTGGGCGGCTACGCCGCGTTTGCCCGCGATGGCCTGAGTGCGCCGATCCGCTTGCAACCCAATGACCCGCTGCTTGAGCGACGCCTGCTGTCGCCCGGCAGTGCCTGGATTATCCGGCGGATTCTCAGCGGCCAGGCGCGCCCGGACCGCGACCCTCACGCAGAGCTAGTGCAGCGCCCGCAACTGGCGTGGAAGACCGGCACCAGCTATGGCTTTCGCGATGCCTGGTCGATTGGCGTTGGCCCGCGTTACCTGATCGGGATCTGGATCGGCCGCCCGGATGGCACGCCGGTGCCCGGCCAGTTCGGCCTGGCCTCGGCGGCGCCGTTGATGCTGCAGGTGCATGATGTGCTGAGCAACCGCGACAGCCAGCGCGGCATCGCTACACCCGTGGCGGCGGTGCCGGCCAACGTCGGGGTTGCGGCGATCTGCTGGCCGCTCGGCCAACCCATGGCCCGCCAGGACCCCAATTGCCGGCGCCAGCGTTTTGCCTGGACCCTGGACGGTACCACGCCGCCAACCCTGCTGGCCCAGGACCAGCCCTTGAGTGTCGGCTTGCGCGAGACGGTCTGGGTCAACGATCAGGGCTTGCGTGTCGACGCCACCTGCGCCGGCGCCCAGGCCCGGGAAGTCGCCCTCTGGCCGTCGCCACTTGAACCGTGGCTGCCAAGGGTGGAACGCCGCGAGGCGCGCTTGCCCAAGGTCGACCCGCAATGCCCGCCGCAGGTGCCGGCCAGTGCGCCGCCGCTGTCGATTGTCGGTGTGCGCCAGGGCGATCAGTTGCGCCGCCCGGCCACCAGCAGCGAACCGTTGCGTTTCAAGGTCTCGGCCCTTGGCGGTAACGGACGCCACTGGTGGTTCCTCAACGGTGCGCCGCTGGGCGAAACCAGCGGTCAGGAGAACCTCACGGCAAGCTTCGAGCAGGCCGGGCGTTTCGAGCTGAGCGCCCTGGATGAAAGCGGCGAAACCGCCCGGGTCGAATTCCAGGTCAATGACTGACGCTCTCTATTAGACGATGACAGGGCCAGCACCTACGCTTGGATTGACGAGGCCGCCGCCCTGGCGGCCTTGTACTGTTCGGGATCATGGAGTGTCCGATGCGTGCGTTGGCCGTCGCGATAGTGGGGTTGTCCTGGGTGAGCGTTGCCAGCAGCGAACCCCTGCCGCGTTTTCTCGACAGCCACGAAATCGAACGCAACCTGCCGGCCCCCAATCTGCCGGCCGATGCCTACCGGCCAAGCAACCCGGGAGTGCTGGTGCCGGTGCCGGTAACCCAGGCCCGGCCGTTGCTGCGCGACACGCGGATCTTCCTGCGCAAAGTGCGCTTCGAAGGCGGCAGCATCTATCCGTTGAGTGACCTGCGCGACAACTACCAGAGCCTGGCCGGCCGCGAGGTCAGCCTCGGCGAGCTGATCGACGCCACCCAGCGCCTGACCCAGCGCTACCAGCAGGACGGCTACCTGTTGTCGCATGCCTACTTGCCCGAGCAGGACTTCGCCGATGGCCGGGTGCGGGTGGTGCTGGTCGAAGGCTACATCGATGAACTCGAGCTGCACGGCGAGGTGGGCCCGGCGGCGGCCTACGTTGAGCAACTGGTGGGCCGGCTCAAGGCCGAACGGCCGCTGACCCGCGCCACCTTCGAGCGCTACGTCGCGCTGATGAGCCGCCTGCCCGGCTTCAGCGTGCAGGCAAGCCTTGCGCCTGCCAACCCTGTCAGTGGTACCAGCCGGCTGATCGTCGAGGCCAGGCGCCGGCCGTTCAGCGGCAACCTGACCGTCACTGATGGTACCCGCGATGACCCCCAGGCCTTGCTCAGCGTGAGCAGCAACGCGCAGACGGCGCTGGCCGAACAGTTCAGCGTCACCGCTCTGGCGCCGCGCGGGGAAGATCACGAAAGCTATTTTCGCCTGGACTACTCCCAGTACCTGGACGATCAGGGCAGCCAGCTGCACCTGTCGGCCTCGCGTTACGACAGCGACCCCAGTGCCCAGGTGCTGCTCGGCGATGGCACCCAGCTCAAGGCCCATCGCGAGAACGACCGCTTTTCGGCGGGCCTCAGCCAGGTGCTGCTGGCCGCGCCCGGTGAGTCGCTCAACGTTGCTGCGCGTTTCTACATGGTCAATGACGATGTTGAGTATCGCGCGGTCGACGCGCCCTTGCGGCTGAGCAATCGCACCGATGTGCGTGCCCTGGGCTTTGAAGGCGAGTGGCGCAAGGCCGATGCCGACCAACTGCGGATTGTCAGTGGTGGCGCCTATCAGGGCCTGGATTACCTGGGGGCGAAAAGCAACAGCGATTTCGACCTGGATTTCCTCCGCCTGCGCCTGTCCGGTTTGCAGAGCGATCGCCTGTTCGGCAATTGGCAGGGGGTGGCGTCGGCGGCCTTGTACTGGAGCCGCGACAGCCTGCCCGACAGCGAGCGGGTGGTGTTCGGCGGGCAGAGCTTTGCCCGCGGTTACCCCGCCGACCAGGCCCTGGGCGACAAGGGCTGGGGCCTGGCCTATGAGCTCAATTACAGTTTCAACGGCGATGGCCGCTGGGTGAAGTTGCTGCAACCTTATGCCGTACTTGACACCGCGCGCACCTGGTTCAACGAGGTGGACCTGCGCGATGCACACTTGAGTTCAGTGGCTTTGGGGCTGCGCATCGGTGACGGGCGTTTCTACAACCTGGCACTGGAGCTGGCCAAGCCGCTGTCGGATGTTGCCCTCGACAGCTTTGACCGCGAGCCACGGCTGAGTGTGAGTTTCAGCGTGCAGCTGTGAACCGGCTCCTACAGGGGCCGTAGCCCCCGCAGGTTCATTGCACCAGTTGCATCCGCGGTTTGGGGAACAGGTTGTCGAGGGTTTCCAGCAGGCGGTTGTGGTAGATCGGCTTGCGGAACAGGTCCAGCACCTGCAGACGCAGCAGGTCGCTGATGTCGTCCATGTCGGCATGCCCGGAGGTGACGATCACCGGCAAGTGCTGGCGCGAGGTGTGCTCGCGCAGGCGCCTGATCAGTGATATGCCGCTCTCCTCCGGCATGCGCAGGTCGGTGATGACCAGGGCCACGTCCGGGTGGCGGGTGAGTTGTTGCAGGGCGAGTTTCACCGAGGTGGCGGTGTAGCAGCAAAAACCCTCGCCCTCCAGCAATTCGGCAAGTTCCAGCAAGGCGTCCTCTTCGTCATCCACCAGGAGTAGCTGTTGACGGGGGGAAGAGGTCGGCATGGGGCGGTCCTGTGATGGGGGAGTTGATCAGTGCATTGGCGTGAACCGATGAAGCCACTCGTCAGCTACCACCACTGCCACCGCCCGAAGCAGGCGGCGCTTTTAGCGCGTTTTCAATCTTGGTCATGACCCCAGACACATTGGTAGAAATGGGCGTAATGAACGCTGTCAGCGCTACAGCAACCATGGCCGCGACAATCGCGTACTCGATGCCCGAGGCACCATCCTTGCGGTAGAAGAATTCTTTGCAGCTCTTGAGGACTCGGGAAAGACGCATGGCATTTCTCCTTGCGCCGGAGGCGCAGATGGCAGGGGTATTCAGTGATTCCCCTTTGCCACCACAGCATCGTCAACGGGCCAAATCTCGGCAAATGTAAGAAGGTATTAATACTAAAGTTATAACCAAATACCGACGCCAATAAGCTGTTGTTTTATGGGGGTGTCGGCTTTGCGACGGAAAAAAATCTGACGGGTAATGGCATTTTGTCCTAGCTGCGCTACCGTCAAATAGCGAAATAGTTGTTTCCGACTGCAGTGCTGTGGGCCATTTCACAAAAGTGAGCCTGAAGGACAGCTTGGGGAGAAGGAGGGCCAGCATGAGCAGTCGCATTACCATCATCCTTGCAGGCCTCTTTTTGATCGGTGCGCTGCTGGCCGGCTACTGGGGGCTGATGTTCAGCCAGCCGCCAAGCGAGCCGGCGCCGGCAGCCGCCGTCGAACCCGCGCAGGCTCCGGTGACCCGGGTGGTCACTGAAGCAACAGACGAACTGCGCAAGCCGGTTGTCGTGCTGCGTCGCGATGTCAGTGCCTATACCCCGCTGGTGGCCGAAGACCTGCTGATCGAACGCCTGCAGGTGGCGCCGCCGGGTAGTTTCCAGACCCTTGAACAAGTGCTCGGGCGCAGCAGTTGGCGCGCCTTGAGCGCCGGCACCTGGCTGGAGCAGGGCAGCTTCGAGGCCGGTGGCCCGCTGGCACGGATGATTCACCCCAGTGAGCGGGCGCTGGCGGTGGCGGTGGACGAAGTGGTCGGCGCCGCCGGGCAACTGCGCCCGGGTGACTATGTCGATGTGCTGGTGTTCCTGCGTGAAGACAACAGCAACCCGCAAGCCTCGGCCCAGGTAGTGTTGCCGGCCTTGCGCCTGCTCAGTGTCGGTGCGCAGTTGGGCCTGGCCAACGATGGCCAGCCTGCCGAGGCGCCCATGGATGACAAGGCCCGTCAGGAACAACAGCGCAACCCGGTGCGCACTGTGGTGCTGGCGGTCCCCGAGGCATTGGCCAGCCGCCTGCTGCTGGCCGCTCAGGCCGGCAGTCTGCGCCTGGCGGTACGCAGCGCCGAGGAGAAGCGCCTGGCCCAGTACTGGACTGACCCGCATGCCAGCGCCAAGGCCGTCGACAACGCCAACCGTGAACTCTATCGCTTCAGCCAGCTCGCCCAGGTACCGGCCGCCCGACCTGTGGCCAGCGCAGCGCCGCCACGCGGCATGGAAATCATCCGCGGTAATCAAGCCAACACGCCAACCCCCTGACCAAGCAAGGATGCCCTTCAATGAGCAGTCGTTCCGAGCGGGTAATCAAGCAGATGCTCTGCGCCCTGTTGTGCGCCGTGCCGCTCGCCCCAACGGCGATGGCGGCGTCCGGCTGCGCGGCGCTGGAGCAGGTGCCGGGCGTCATCGAGATCGATCAGGGCCTGCAGCAGGAGGTGCGCCTGCCGGTGGCAATCACCCGCGCGGCGATTGGCGAGCCGAAGATTGCCGACGTACATGCCAGTGGCACTGACGCGGTGCTGCTGACGGCGGTCGGCCCCGGCGCCACCAGCCTGATGCTGTGGACTGCCTGCGCCAAAGCGCCGCGCCAGGCCATGGTGTTCGTCAAAGGGGTTGCCAGTAGCGAGATGGCCGCCAGCGCGCTGCCGCCCTCCGAAGATCCGCTGCTGCCCAGCCAGGTGCAGGCTGACATCCGCTTTGTCGAAGTCAACCGCACCAAGTACAAGGAGGCCGGCGCAAGGCTGTTCTTCAAGGGCTCCAACAACACCCTGATTGGCGCGCCCAGCACTGTGCCGAACACCTCCGTGAGCCCGGGCCAGGTGCCCACCTTGCCTGGAATGCCGAACATCCCCCTGGACAACGGCGTGTTCAACATCATCTGGGGTGGCGGCAGCAGTCGCTTTCTGGCCGCGATCAACGCCCTGGAAACCAGTGGCTTCGCCTACACCCTGGCGCGCCCCAGCCTGGTGGTGCTCAGCGGCCTGACCGCAAGCTTTCTGGCCGGCGGCGAGATCCCCATCCCGGTGCCCAGCAGCGGCAGCGACAGTGTCTCGATCGAATACAAGGAGTTCGGTATCCGCCTGACCCTGTCGCCCACCGTGGTCAGCCGCAATCGCATCCTGCTGAAAGTGGCGCCGGAAGTCAGCGAACTGGACTACAACAAGGCGGTGAATATCGCCGGTACCCAGGTGCCCGGCCTGACCGTCAGGCGTACCGATACCAGCATCTCCCTGGCCGATGGCGAGAGCTTCGTCATCAGTGGCTTGATCAGCAGCCAGTCGCGCTCGACCGTCGACAAGTTTCCAGGCCTTGGCAACCTGCCGATCATTGGCGCGCTGTTTCGCCAGTCCTCGGTGCAGCGCGACGAGACCGAACTGCTGATGATCGTGACCCCGCACCTGGTCCAGCCGCTGGCGGCCGATGCCCAGTTACCGTCGCTGCCGGGTGAGGGCCTGCGTAACTACGACCCGAGCTGGGGCCGGCTGTTCTTTCTGGAAAACGGCGACTTTGAACGTCGCAGCGGGTTATCCCAATGAGTGAAAGCCTGAGCCAGACCTTCCTCGCCATCACCCGCAACGATGGCGACCTGCAATGGTTGCAGGGCGCACTGGCGCCGCTGGGGCAGGTGGTCGGTGCCGGCAGCGGCAGCCTTGACGAGTTGCTGGCGCTGGTCGATGTCACTTTCGCCAGCCTGGTGTTCGTCGGCCTCGACCGCGAGCAGGTGGTCAACCAGTGCGCGCTGATCGAGGGCGTGCTGGAAGCCAAGCCGATGCTGGCGATCGTCGCCCTCGGCGATGGCATGGACAATCAACTGGTGCTCAACGCCATGCGTGCCGGGGCGCGGGATTTTGTCGCCTACGGCTCGCGTTCCAGTGAAGTCGCAGGCTTGGTGCGGCGCTTGAGCAAACGCCTGCCGCCAGTGACCAGCAACCCCAGCCTGGGCGGGCTGACCGTGCTCTATGGGGCCCAGTGCGCCGCCGACGGCGCCTTGCTGACCACGCACATGGCGCGGGTGGTGCAGACCAGCGGCCAGCAGACCCTGCTACTCGACCTTGGCCTGCCGCGGGGTGACAGCCTGGCGCTGCTCGGCCTGGAAGCCTCGTTTCATTTCGGCGATGCCCTGCGCCACCTGCGCCGGCTCGACAACACCCTGATCGACAGTGCCTTCACCCGCGAAAGCTCAGGCCTGCGCCTGCTGGCTTATGCCGAGACCGACGAGCCGCTGGAGCGCACCAGCGCGGCAGAGCTGTACATGCTGCTCAGCGCCTTGCGCCAGCACTTCCAGCACATCGTCGTGAACCTCACCGGCCAGGCTGACAGCGAAGCCCTGCGCACCTTCGTCAGCCACTGCGACAAGCTGATCTGGTACACCGACCAGAACGTCCTCGATTGCCGGCGCAACCTCGAAGTGCTGACCCAGTGGCGCGAGAAGGGCATGAAGCTCGAACACGCAAGCCTGTTGGTCGACCGCTACCTGCGCGGTGTTGCGCCGGATTCCGAAGCCTTGGGCAAGCGCTACGGCCTGCCGGTTCTGCGGGTCTTGCCCTATAGCCCGGAGGTGCGCCTGAACGCCAAGAACCAGGGCCTGACCCTGTTCGAGCTGGCGCCGCGCGAGCCGCTTACGCAACAGCTGAAAAGCCTCGGTGAACGCCTGGCGCGGCGCTCGGAAAACAACCCGCCGGTGGCCGCCACCTGGCTCAATCGGCTGTGGGGGCACAAGTGAGCGGCGACGAGCTGTTCGGTGGCCCACGGCATAACCTGGGGGCCGACCCACAGGCGCTCAAACGCGCCCTGCACCGTTACATCATCGACGCCATCGAGGACAGCGGCCGCAACCTGCTCGAAGGTTCGCGCCCGGCCCTGGCGCAGTTCGTGGTGGAGCAGGTCGGCGAATACATTGCCCGCCTGCACCTGGCGTTGTCGCGCTACGAGATGGAACGCCTGGCCGAGGAAATCGTCGACGAGCTGACCGGTTTCGGCCCGCTGGAAGTGCTGCTGCGCGATGCCAGCGTCACCGAGATTTTGGTCAACGGCCCGCACCGGGTGTTCATCGAGCGGGCCGGGGTGCTGCAACAGACCGACCTGCGTTTTATCGATGCCCATCATGTCGAGCGGGTCATGCAGCGGATTCTTGCGCCCCTGGGCCGGCGCCTGGACGAGTCCTCGCCGATGGTCGACGCGCGCATGCCCGATGGCAGCCGGGTCAACGCCATCATCCCGCCGGTGGCGCTCGACGGCCCGTGCCTGTCTATCCGCAAGTTTCGCAAGGACATGCTCAAGAGCGCCGACCTGCTGGCCACCCGCACCATCGACCAGGGCATGCTCGACTTCATCCAGCTGGCGGTGGCGCGGCGCTGCAACATCCTGGTCAGCGGCGGTACCGGCACCGGCAAGACCACCCTGCTCAACATCCTCAGTCAGTTGATCAGCCCCCACGAACGCCTGGTGACCATCGAGGACGTGGCCGAACTGCAGCTCGATCACCCGCACGTGGTGCGCCTGGAAACCCGTCCGCCGAATGCCGAAGGGCATGGCGAGATCAAGGCCAGCGAGTTGATTCGCAACGCCTTGCGGATGCGCCCCGACCGTATTCTGCTCGGCGAGATTCGCGGCGTCGAAGTGCTCGATGTGCTGACGGCGATGAACACCGGCCACGATGGTTCGATGAGTACCGTGCATGCCAACACTGCCCAGGATGCCTTGCTGCGCCTGGAAACCCTGGTCGGCCTGACCGGTCGCCAGGTGGCCGAGAAAACCCTGCGGCAGATGATCTGCGCGGCGCTGGATGTGGTCATCCAGCTGACCCGCCTGGCCGATGGCCGCCGCTGCGTCAGCGAGGTGCTGGAGGTGGTCGGGGTGCGTGATGACGTGTACGTCACCAATACCCTGTTCCGGCTCGATCGGCGCACGGGCGAAGGCTTTTTGCGCGAAGCGCCGAACCCGGCCGGCGACAAGCTGCGCCGCGATTACTCGGAGCTGCAGCCGTGATTGCGGCAATACTCGGGCTGATTTGCCTGGCCTTGCTCGGCTTGTCGGTGCACCTGTTCTACCGCGGCATGCGCAAGTCTGCCCAGGAGCGCATCCTCCGGCGCCTCGGCCAGATCGAGGAAGCGTCCGCGCTGGCGCCGGTCGGGCACGACTGGCTGGACCGCCTGCTGCAGCGTGCCGGTATCGAGCGGCGTAACGAGCTGTTGTGGTTTTGGCTGGCCCTCTGGCTGCTGGCCGCGCTGTTGACCGGGCGGGTCGTGGGCTGGGTGGCAGGCCTTGGCCTGTTGCCGATCGGCCCGCTGCTGGCCTGGTTGTACCTGGGCTGGCGCTATCGGCAGCGGCTGCAACGGATGATCGAGCAACTGCCGGTGCTGCTCGATCACAGCGTGCGCAGCCTCAAGGCCGGGCGCACCCTCAGCGATGCCGTGCTCGGTGCCATCGATGCTTCCCGCGAGCCGTTGCACGGCGCCTTGCAACGGGTGCGGCGCAATGTGCAGATGGGCGTCAGCCTCGACGATGCCATGGCTGAGCTGGCCGAGTTGTATGACCAGGACGAACTGCGCCTGTTTGCCCTGGGCCTGCGTATCAACCATCGCTATGGCGGCAACGCCAGCGAGCTGCTGGAGAACCTGATCAAACTGATTCGCGAACGCGAGCAGGGCGCGCGGCAGTTGCGCGCCATGACCGGCGAAACGCGCATGACGGCTATGGTCCTGGGCCTGTTGCCGGTGGGCATGGCCGGTTACTTCCTGATCAGCAATCCCAACTATCTGCTGACCATGTGGCGCGACAGCAACGGCCAGTTCCTCCTGCTCGGGGCCTTCCTCCTGCAGGCCTTGGGCTGCCTGGCGCTGTGGCGCATGTTGCGGAGTATCTGAAATGGCCCTGCTGCTCAGTGCCCTGATGTTGTTTGCCGCCTTTGCCTTGCTGCTGGCTCAGTTCCTGCGCCAGCGGCATCGTCAGCGCCTGGTCGCCCAGCGCTTGCAGGGCCAGCTGGGCGCGGACAACCGCTTGGGCAACTGGCTGCAGCAGCTCGGCGCCAGCCGCCTGGGCCAGCGTTCGTTGAGTCTGGACGGCGAGACACGTTTGCTGCTTGATCGCATCGGCTGGCGGCGTAGCCGGCAACGGGCGCTGTTCGCTGCCTGTCAGGTGGGGGCGCCGCTTCTGGCGCTGGGCCTGGGAGTGATCGCGCAGGAAACCCTGTACCACACCAGCCAGACCCCGTGGCTGGTACTGCCGCTGTGCGCCATGGGCGCCGGTTACCTGTTGCCCAAGCGCTTGCTGGCCTGGGCGGCGGCGCGCCGTCAGCAGCAGGTGGCCCGGGAGGTGTCGACCTTTATTCCGCTGCTGCGGATCCTGTTCGAATCGGGCTTGGCGGTGGAGCAGGCCTTGCGCGTGCTGAGCCAGGAATCACGGCAACTGTTGCCGGTGCTGAGTGAGGAGCTGCGGGCGATTCTGCTGCGGGTCGACTCCGGCCTGGCCCTGGCCCCGGAGCTGGAAAAAACCGCGCAATTGCTCAGCGTCGATGAGTTCAGCGACAGCTGCGTGATCCTCCAGCAACTGCTGAGCCAGGGCGGCGGGGCGATGAAGTCGTTGCTGGCACTCAAGCAACTGCTCGATGACCGGCGCCTGACGCGCATGCAGGAGCGAATTTCGAAGATGTCCGGGAAGATGTCGATAGTGATGATGGTGTTCCTGTTTCCGGCCTTGCTAATTGTGTTGGCAGGGCCCGGTTTTACGGCGTTGGCCAAGGCCTTGGGTTCATGAGCGGAGGGATGTGCATGAAAGCAGTCATGGTGATCATGAGCCTGGCGCTGCTCGCTGGCTGTACCACTCAGGACGGCGCACAGTGGCTGGCCTTGCCGGGTATGCCGGTCAGTTGCAGCAAGCCGGATTCGGCCCAGGAGCTGGCCTTGAGCATGGCCGACGAGATGCTCGCCGAGGGCCGCCCGCATGCCAGCCTGGCGCACCTGGAGGCGTTGCCGGCGGACATGGCCCAGGTGCGATTGCGCAAGGCCCGGGTGTCGCGCCTGCTCGGGCGCAGCGAAGCCGAACCGTTGTACCGCAGCCTGCTCGGTGGCTGCCTGGCAGCAGAAGGCGAGCATGGCCTTGGGCAACTGGCCTCGGCCCGTGGCGACAACCTCCAGGCCCAGCGCCACCTGTTGCGCGCGGTGCGCCTGGCGCCGACCGACGAAAAGGTGCGCAACGACCTCGGCGTGGTTTACCTGAACCAGGGCAATGTCGAGCAAGCGCGTTTCGAGTTCCTTACCGCCATCGAGCTCAAAGACAACAACGCCCTGGCGGCGGTCAACCTGGTGAGCCTGCTGTTGTACCAGGACAAATTCCAGCAGGCTGCCGACCTGGTCAGCCGCCTGCGCCTGACGCCGGCGCAATTCAGTGAAGCCCGGGCGCGCGCCGAGCAACTGAAGAAACCCGCGGCGCGGACCGACCAGGTCGCGGTGGTTACCCCAGAAGCCTCAAGCGTCACCCAACAGTGAGGTCGTGATGAACAGGTCATTGCTCCTGCTTGCCCTCAGCGCACTACCCCTGGCCGCCCTGGCGCTGGAGGGCGGGCCTTCGTCCAAGGCCCAGCAAACCACCGAAGCCTGGCTGCAGCTACAGGCACGCAACCTTGAAGCCTCGAAGATCCCGCAGACGGCCACGCCCAAGGAGCGCGACCAGAGCATGCAGCGCTGGCTGGACAGCTACAAATATGTGATCCCGGACTTCTACCGCTGGGAAAGTACCGGTGCGTCCGACAAGTGACTCAGCCGCCAAAGCGCACTCAGTGCGCCGTGACTCGCTGATGCAGGGGCGAGGAGCCGGGTGACAACGCCAGCGCCAGCTGGGTGCGGTTGTGCATGTGGGTCAGGCGCAGCACCTGCGACACGTAGAGTTTCACGGTGTTCTCGGTGATGCCCAGTTCGCAGGCGATCTGGTAGTTGGTCTTGCCCTTGCTGACCAGTTTGGCCACGTCCAGCTGGCGCGGTGACAACTTGTCGAACAGCGCTGGCAGGTTGTCGCTTTCAGCTTCCGGCTCGATATCGCTGGCGCGCCGGTGCGCACCGAGCCCGCGGGCCTTGTCCAGGTCCTGGTAGAGATCGTCGATCGACTCGGCGAGAAACTGCAGTTTCTGGTTCAGGTCACCCAGGTGCTGGTAGCTGCGGCGCCGCTCCAGCACGGCGGCCTCCTGGCGTTGTACCCCTTCAAGCAGCTCGTTGAGGTCGACCGGTTTTTGATAGTAGTCGGCAAAGCCTTCGCGCAGCGCCTTGATCACGTCCTGCTTGGCCGCGCGCCCGGTGAGCATGATCGCTTCGAACTGACGCTGCGGCCCGGCAATGGCCTTGAGCGCGCGCATCAGTTCGAGGCCATCGCAGTCGGGCATGTGCAGGTCGCACACCACCAGGGCAATCTCCTGATCGACACTGAACTGCTCGATGGCCTGGGTACTGGAATGACAGGGCAGGCAACGGTAGCCGCTGCCCTGGAGAAATTCGCACAACTCTTCGACTATCAGTGGCTGGTCGTCCACGACCAGCACCTTCAACTCACTGACTGGCTTGCTCACATGCAACTCCCTGCGCTATTCGCCTTGGTGTTCCCGCGGCCAGGTCGAGCCTGGATCCATTCCTGGCACACACTAGAAAGTAGTCGCACTTTTTGACTATGTACAAGGTTTGTACATCCTTTTGCGTGCGGTATTCGGCTAATTGATCCAGACCGCCGCCAGTAGAAAACCGACTAGCAGGAATGGCGCGAACGGCTGTTTTTTTGACGATTCTTCGCTCAATTGCTTCAGACGGTTCTTAACCTTCTGACTTAAAAGGGACCACAGCCAACGGCGGCTCAGCAGCCAGGCGACAACTGCGACCCCGGCACCGATAAATGTCCCCAACAGGTGCATGCGATCAGTGGCCAGGGCCAGGGCACCGAGCAATTTCACATCGCCGGCGCCGAGGCGGCCAAGCATGTAGCCGGGCAGGGTCAGCAGCATGACGATGGCCAGCGCCAGGCCGCCTTCACTGGCGTCGGCGCCAATCCAGGTGTGTCCGGTAACGAACAGGTAGCCCAGGGCGCAGGCGGCGGCGCCGAGGGTCAGGGTATTGGCGATCTGGCGTTCGCGCAGATCTTGTTCAGAGCACAAGGCAAGCCACAGCAGCAGAACAATGCTTTGCATTGGCGAAAGGCCATCCCTTTGTGGTGAATGATTCTATGCTGTCTTTCAGGTGTCACTGTCAGGGTAGACGCGATCATGCAAGCAAGCCTGTGCAAGCGGCAAAAAGGCGCGGCAGCCCTCGAGTTTGTCGCGGTATTCGTGATCTTCTTCGCGGTCTTCTACGGGGTGGTCAGCTACGGTCTGCCGATGCTGATGCTGCAATCGTTCAACCAGGCCAGCAGTGAAGCGGTACGCCGCTGTGTGGCGCTGGATCCTGCCAGCGCCACTTACGGCGCTGATGTCGAGGCGCTGGCCAAGCGCGTGCTCGGCGAGCAACTGGCGTGGATGCCAGCGCCGTTGGCTTTCCAGTTCAGCAGCGATGCCAAGGTTGTCCTTACCCCGGGCAAGCTGCTGACGGTGAAGATCAACTACGCCAAGAGCAAACTGACCGCGGTATTGCCGGTACTGAAACTGCCGGGCATCGGTGAGGTGCCGCGCCTGCCCGACAGCCTCAAGGCCGAAGCGAGCCTGCAGCTGTGAGTGGCGGGCAAAGCCTGTTCGAGCGCTGGCGCGGGCGCGCGGCGCCGGTCGAAGAGCCCGTGGCGCAAGCCCCCGAGGTGCCGGCGGTGGGCCTGCAACTGTGGCTCGATGGCGCGGCCAGGGTGTTGCGCCAGGCCGGCCCGCTGCGCGCGGCGCTGGCGCTGCCGACCCAGGCCGGGGTACGTCTGCACGACTACGTGCAGCCCTACAGCCTGCTGGTGCTCGAAGGCGAGCCGGCAGACTGGCAGGGGCAGCTTCTGGAACTGGACTTCAAGGCGGCCGGTGGCCACACCTTGCACACCCGCGGCTGGTTGCAAGCCCAGGGCGATGGCTGGTTGTTGCAACTATTCGATATCGGCGACCTGTTGCTGCACCGCCAGCAAGCCCTGGCTGCCGAGCGCCAGCAACACCTGACTGCGCACCTGGCCTGCGCCTTGCGCGCCTGCAGCATCGAACGCCTGCAAGCGGTGGCCGAAGAACAGCTCAACTGGCTGGTACGCCACTGGCGGGCCCGTGGCGCGGGAGTGCTGGTGCAAACCGAGCAGGGCTGGCAGATCTACGCCTGCAGTGGCGATGCGCTGCACTGGCTGCGTGACGAACAGCTTGCGCCGTTGCTCGATCGGCAGTTGCCGGCGAGCATGCTCAGCAGTGCCAGTGAGCCCGCGCTACAGACCCTGTTTCCAGGGCTGGCGACTTACCTGTTGGCGTTTGCCCAGGGCCAGGTCAACCAGGCCTGGCTGATCTGCATCGAGCCGCAAGAGGTGCTGCAGGCCGAGGATGCCCTGCTGGTCGCCGCCGCCTTTGTCGAACCGCTGCTCGCTCGCCTGGCGGCGCATCAACTGCATCAGCAGAGCGAACGCCTGGACAGCTTGCAGCTGCAACTGGGGGCTGGCTGGTGGCAATGGCGTCTGGACGAGCCGCAGTTGCATCTGGACCCGGCACTGGCCCAGAGCCTGGGCGTTCCGGCGGCGCTTACCCTTAACCAATGGCTGAGCCGCGTGCACCCGGCAGACCGCGAGGCGGTCCAGCTGGCGTTTGCCGAGCTGCAGCGCCAGGGCTGCGCCTTGCAACTGAGCCTGCGCCTGCTCGACCACAGCACCCAGGCGCAGCCGCGCTGGTATCGCTTGTGCGGCCAGGTGCACGGCAGCGGCGGCAATCGCCGGGTGCAGGGTTTTATGCTCGACATCAGCGACATCAAGGCGCAACAGCTGCAGGCCAGCGCTGCCCAGGCGCGCCTGGAAAACCTGATCGCCAGCTCGCCAGCGGTGATCTACATCCAGCGCTACGCCGAGGGCGCATTGCTCACCGAGTTCTGCAGCGCCAGCCTGACGCCGATGCTCGGCTGGCAGCCGCTGGCCGGCGAGCCCCTGCAACCGGGGCAGTGGCTGCACGCCGATGATCAGCTGCTGTGGCTGGAGCGCACGCGGATGCTCTTGCAGCACGGTCAGAGCCGCAGCCGCTATCGCCTGCGTGATCAGCATGGCGGTTATCACTGGGTACTGGATGAAGCGCGCCTGCTGCGCGATGACCTCGGTTTGCCGGTGGAGGTGGTGGGCATCTGGCTGGACGTCAGCGAGGCCACCGAGGCTGCGGAAAAAATGCGCCAGAGCGAGGAGCGCTATCGGGTGCTGGTCGAGGATTCACCGGCGATGATCTGTCGCTACCGGCCGGACCTGAGCCTGTTGTTCGGCAACCAGCCTCTGGCTGATTACCTGGAATGCCCGCCCGCGCAACTGGCCGGCGTGAACCTCGGCCAGTGGCTGTCCGCGACCCAGCGCCAGGCCTTTGTCGAACGCCTGGCGGGCTTGACCCCGGAGCAGCCGGTGAGCAGCGCCGAGATCTGCCTGCAACTGCCAGGGCGCGAGCATGCCTGGTGGTTGTGGTCTGATCGCGGGTTATTCGACGAGCACGGCCAGTTGCAGGAAATCCAGGCGGTGGGCCGCGACAACACGCAAGTGCGGCGCACCCAGCAGCAACTGCTGCAAAGCGCGAAAATGGCCACCCTCGGCGAAATGGCCACCGGCCTTGCCCATGAGATCAACCAGCCGCTCAACGTCATGCGCATGGCCGTGGTCAATGCGCTCAAGCGTCTGGAAAACGGCAACGCCGAGGTCGACTACCTGCAAGACAAACTAAAACGTATCGATGCCCAGGTGCTGCGCGCCTCCAAAGTAGTCGACCACATGCGCGTGTTCGGTCGGCGTTCGGAGCTTGAGCAGCAACCGTTCGCGCCCTGGCAGGCGGTGGAGGGCGCCCTGTCGTTGCTGGCCGACGGTTTGCGCGGCAAGGGCGTGGAACTGCGCGTGCAGGCCCCCGGGCAGCAGCTACAGGTCAGTGGTCATCAGGATCAGCTGGAGCAGGTGCTGATCAACCTGCTGGTCAACGCCCGCGATGCCCTGCTGGCCCGCCGCGAGCAGCACCGCGAGCTGCAGCCGTGGATCTCCGTGGGGCTTGAGCGGGAAGGGCAGCACGTACGGCTGCTGGTCGAGGACAACGGCGGCGGCATCGAGCCGCGTTTGCTCGAACGCATCTTCGAGCCGTTCTTCACCACCAAGCCGGTGGGCGTTGGCACTGGCCTGGGGCTGTCGGTGAGCTACGGCATCATCGACACCATGGGCGGCAGCCTGAGTGTCGAGAACGCCGAGCTGGGGGCGCGGTTCTGTATCGAGTTGCCGGTCTACAGCACCAGTTGAGCGCGGGAGCTGGAGCAGGTCAGGTTGGCACTGACCTCGACCGTGTTCAGGTCGATGCCGAGAACCTTGAGCAAGGCGTTGAGCAGGGGATCGACCAGCGGGCTGAGCAGGTTCTTGATCATCGGTTTGAGGATATTCGTCACCCCGGTCAGCACGCTGCTGGCAACACTGAGGATCTCGCCCAGCACATCACCGTTCTGTGGTTTGTAGACCTGCAAAGGAAGGGTATCGATGGTGGTGCTCAGGCTTTGCACCACGTTGATCGGTTGCATGCTCAGGTAAGGCGCAGGCTTGCCGATCTCCGGCAGGTTGGCGCCACTGAACAGCAGGTTCTCGTGGCGTGACAGTACCTGCAGCGGATCCGGCTTGATGCCCACGCCCCCGCCTACCCAGGGCACCCGGGTTGCGCATTTGGGAAACAGCCCGAGCACACTGGTGCAGATGTTGGTACCGATATCGATCAGCGGGATCGGGGTGACCGTGCCGCTACCGGTGCTGAAGAAGGTCGCCGGGTTGTCGATCTTGCCGATGGTGACCGTGGCTGCCGCGCTGTCGGTTGACGCAGTCAATTGCTTGTCGGGGCTGCAGCGGTAGGCGCTGACACGGCTGGTCGCCTTGACCGTGTCGATGCTGATATCAATGCGTGCAGCTTTGCTCAGGGCTTCGATGTCACTGACCTTGCACGGCACACCGAGTGCGCAGGTCAGGGACTGTACGGTGCCCAGCAGGTTCAGGTGCAGCAGGTTGTTAAGGATATTGGTCAGCGGTGCGGCCAGCTTCAGCACTTCCGTGACGATGCCGCCGAGGGTATCGACTACCGGCGTATTCAGCGACACCAGGGTGCGGATCTGTGCAGTCTGCACGCTGATGTCGTCGGTCTGTGGATTGCCGATGGCGGAAATTCGCGGCGGCTCGATGACCTTGATCTGCACCTTGCCGCTGACCAGCCCCAGGGCATTGAAGGGCAACTCGACCGAAGCGGCATTGTACTTGTCGGCCAGCAGGATCACCCCTTGCACCAGTTGCAGCAATTGCAGGCTGGTGTCCAGCCCGGCCTTGGCGGTGCCGGCCTGGATATCGAGGATTTCGTTGAGCTTGAGCACGCGGTTGTCATCGGTGGCGACGGTGAGCTTGCCCAGGTTGGTGGCGACGTCGATGGCGGTGTTGCTGCCTTGTTTGAATACGTCGATTGCCGCCTGGATCAGTTGCGTGGCCGACAGCTGCTTACCCAGCAGCTCGTCGTAGTTGCCGGCTTGTACACTGACGTTAATTGCCAGTTGGTCCAGGTACTTGAGCAGGTTGATATCCGTGTTGGCCAGGCCTTGCCAGCCCAGGGCATCCAGTTGCACCCGCCCACCCAACGGATCGAGCAGGGCATTGAGCAATGCCGACTTGCGTGAGTCGATGTCGGCCAGGGTTGTACGGATGCGCAATACGGCCAAGGGTGGCTTCGGCGTCGCCGCCACGGCCTGGGCCGTGAGGTTGGTGGTGGTAGGCAGGGTATTGCCGCGAACCAGCGCCTGCACCCCGGCGGCGATGCTGGTGGGCACGCTGTTCTGGGCGATAACCCTGATCGCATCGTTGCGTGCGGGGTTGACGGTAAAACGGCGCAGGCTGTCGACGCCGGTCTGCAGGGTGCCGCAAGCGGTGGCCAGGGTTCGCCCTTCGGCCAGGGTAAAACCATTGCGGCTGGCGCTGGTTTGGGCCAGGGCAGCGGCCTGGGGCCCGGGGCCGCTGCACACGGCGCTTTGCCCGGCTGCCTCCAGTGCCGCCATATCGACCACCCGCTGCAACTTGCGCTGCTCCAGGTAGAGCCGCCCGCTGTCGACCACCAACAGCCCGAACAATAAGGCCATGCCCAGGGTCAGGGCGGCGATCAAGCCGATGGCGCCACGTTGCCGTGCTGGAAAGCGAGTAGACACGAGCACTCCTTTGCCGGCCCAAGGCCGCGCGGGGCAGCAGCAGTGCAAAGGAGTGTAGACAAGATAATGGCCAGTCGCCTGCATGGCGACTGGCGGGTGGGGTTCAGCGTGGCGGGTAGTTGCCCATCAGCTTGGCGACGGTGTTCTGGATGGCCGAGTTGCGTTCTTCCGGGCTTGGCGGGTAGTTGTTCATGATCTGTTCGGCACTGCCGCGCCATACCAGCTTGCCGTCGCGGGCGTCGAACAGGTCAACCTGGATGGTTGCCACCTTGTAGTCGACGCTGCGGGTTTCGTTGTACATCGGCCCACCCCAGTAGCCGCCCCAGTAGCCACCCCAGGCGCCGCCATAATTGGTCGTGACTTGTTGCTGGCGGTTCTCGACGATCAGGTAGGACTGCACCTTGAGGTCCGGGCGGCTGTTGCCCTGGGCCGGGCGCAGGCCACGCTGGTCAAGCTGGCCGGCCACCGCCTGGCGGATGCGTTGTTCGGTGAGGTCGCTCTTGATCCGCGGATCATCCGGGCGGTATTGCAGCCCCGGCTCTTGCCAGGCCCAACTGCGGTAAGCGGCGAAGTCGCGGCTGGCATCGAAATCCTGGGTGACATTGTTGCTCTGGCAGGCGCCGAGCAGCAGCGCGAGCGAGAGTAAAGCGAGACGGCGCAACATGATGGTTCTCCGATTACCTTTAACTGGGAGGATAGCTGGCCAGGGCCTTTTGCACCGATTCGCGCACCGCGTCCGCGCGCTTGCCCTGGGAGTCCTGGCTGGCGGTCTCGGCACTGGCGCTCCAGACTGGCTGGCCGTCGCGGGCGTCATACAGCTCGACGTGCACCACCATCACTTCGACCTCGTATGTGCGCACCAGCGGCACGCTGGCGTAGGCCCCGTAGCCATTGTGATAGCGGCCAAAACTGCCGTAGCCGCCGTAACCACCATAGGGGTAGTTGTCGTAGGGGTAGTAGTCTTCGCGCACCTGGCGCAGGCGCCGTTCCAGGCGCAGGTCGGCGCTCACCAGCAGGTCGCCTGCCTGGCCATTGCGCGCCGGGCGCAGGCCGCGCTGGTCGAGGGCGTTGCTGACCGCATCGGCCAGCTGTGCAGGCTCTGCATAGGTGCTGCCCGCCGGCAACTGGCCGTTGAGCCAGGCCCAGCTGCGGTAGCGGGCGTAGTCGCGCGGCGCGGCCGGGTAGGCGCTGGCATCGAAGGTCGTGGCGGCCTGTGCGGGGGCCGGGGGCAACGGGCGGGAGCTGGCCACATACGGGTTGCTGCCCTGGCAGGCGGCCAAGGCCAGGCACAGCAGGCCCAGGGTCAAACGGTACGGCATGTCACCCTCCCGGTGGGTGCGCTTCAGCGCGGTCGGCAGATCCAGTGCAGGTAGCGGCCCAGGCCGGCGAAGGCCGGGTGACGTCGATGCGCCAGCTCCATTTCCAGCAGGTCGAGCAGCTCGGCCTTGGCCTGGAAATCGCGGGGCATGTAGTCGTGGAAAACCCGCACGCCACTTTCACTTTCGACCTGCCACAAGCCTTCAAGTTGCGCCTTGAGCGTGCGTGGATCAAGTGGTTTTTGCGGGGTCAGGCTCTGCTTTTCACCGGCCAGCTCGTTGCTGCGCAACTTGCGGAAATGGCCCTTGAGCAGGTTGCGGTACACCAGCGCGTCGCGGTTGTAGAACGCCAACGACAGCAGGCCATCGGTGCGGGTCAATTGATGCAGCACCGGCAGGATGGCCTCAGGTTCGGCCAGCCATTCCAGTACCGCGTGGCACAGCACCAGGTCATAGGGCTCGGTCAACTGGCCGAGCAGGTCCTGCCACGGTGCCTGGATGAAGGTGGCTTGCTGGCCGGCTTCGGCAAAGCGCTCTCGGGCGCCGTCGAGCATCGGCGCGGCGGGTTCGGCCAGAGTCACCTGGTGCCCGCGCTGGGCCAGCCACAGCGACATATGACCCAGGCCCGCGCCGATATCCAGTACCCGCAGCGGGCGATCAGGGAGCGCTTCGGCGAGGTCCGCCTGGAGTACTGCCAGGCGGATCGCGCCTTTGGCACCGCCATAGATTTTTTCGGCAAAACGGGTCGCCAGCTCATCGAAGTGACGGTCGTTCATTTGGCAAAACGCCTTTCGCTGTCGGCCAGTTTGCTTCTGACCACCTGCTCCATGTCCAGGCCCAGCTCGCTGCACAGCAGCAACAGGTAGAGGACGATATCGCCGACTTCCTGGCCGGCGTGTTCCAGCTGCTCGGGCGGTAACTGGCGCGACTGGTCTTCAGTCAGCCACTGGAAAATTTCCACCAGCTCGGCCATCTCGACGCTGGCGGCCATGGCCAGGTTCTTCGGGCTGTGAAAGCCGCGCCAATCGTTGTTGTCGCGGATGCGGTGCAGGCGTTCGGTCAGTTCTTGCAAATTCATCGGGGCTCTCCTCAAGCGGCATAGCTTCAGGCGGGCGCCGTCGCAACGCAAGAGGGCGCTGTCAGCTCAGTGGCCGCCAGGCGCCGCGCATGTGCACCAGCTCGCCATGGCCGTCGAGCTGCAACTGGCCCTCGGCCGCGGCCGGGCTGGCATTGAGGATCACCTCGCTGGGCAGGCGCACCGGTTTAACGAAGCCCACCCCTATCTCATAGCCACTGACCGGCAGGTGCCCGCGCAAGGCGGCCAGGGCCATGGCCTTGCTCCACATGCCATGGGCAATGGCGGTAGGAAAGCCGAACAGCTTGGCGCTGGCGGCACTGAGGTGGATCGGGTTGTAGTCGCCGCAGACTTTGGCGTAACGCCGGCCGATATCGCTGTCGGCGTACCAGCGGGTCAGTTCGCTCAAGGGCAGGGTTTCGGGCTCGTCTACCGCAGGCGCGTCGCCGCTCAGTTTCAGCCCTCGGCAGAGCATGCGGCTGGTTTCGGACCAGATCAGGCCGAGGCCGTCTTCGGCTTCGGTGATCAGGTCGCAGGTGGCGCCTTTTTCATGGGGCTGCAGGTTCTCTACATGCACGCTAAAACGCAGGCGACTGATGCCGCCCAGCGGGCGCAGCACACGAATGCTGTTGTGCAGGTGCACCAGCCCCAGCAGCGGCAAGGGAAAGTCCTTTGCGGTCAACAACTGCATCTGCAGGGCGAAGGCCATGACATGCGGGAAGGTCGGCGGCAGGCGCCCGTCGTCGCTGAAATGGCAGAGTTTGCGGTAAGCCTCAAGCTGCTGCGGGTCGACGCTCAAGTGGCAGCGCAAGCCAGTGCCGGGCAGGCGGTCGCCGCTGATCTTGCGCTTGCGCGCGGCGCGCAGGTACAGCCCGGAAAGCGCCGCCGTGCTGCCCAACTCGATCCATGTGCGGCTCATGTTCAGGCCCCCATCACGGCTTGGCCGCAAACCCGCAGCACCTGGCCATTGACCGCGCCGCTGCCCGGTTGCGCCAGCCACGCCACCGCTTCGGCGACATCCTCGGGCAGGCCGCCCTGGCCCAGCGAACTCATGCGTCGCCCCGCTTCGCGCAGGGCGAAGGGAATTGCCGCGGTCATGCGTGTTTCGATAAACCCGGGGGCCACGGCGTTGATGCTGGCGCCGCGCTCGGCCAGCTTCGGTGCCCAGGCCTGGGCCAGGCCGATCAGCCCGGCTTTGCTGGCGGCGTAATTGGCCTGGCCACGGTTGCCGGCGATGCCGCTGATTGAAGCGAGCAGCACGATACGTGCGTTGTCGTGCAGGGCGCCGCTGTCGAACAGCGCCTGGGTCAGCAGTTGCGGGGCCTTGAGGTTGACCGCCAGCACTGAGTCCCAGAATTCCGGGGTCATGTTGGCCAGGGTCTTGTCGCGGGTAATGCCGGCGTTGTGCACGACGATGTCGATGCCGTCGGGCAGTCCTTCAAGCAATTGTGCCGGGGCGTCCGTCGCGCAGATGTCCAGGGCCAGGCTGCGCCCGCCCAGGCGCGCGGCCAGGGCCTCGAGGTCGGCCTTGGCCGGCGGTACATCGAGCAGGATCACTTCGGCGCCATCGCGGGCCAGGGTTTCGGCAATCGCCGCACCGATGCCACGGGCGGCGCCGGTGATCAGCGCCTTGCGCCCGGCCAGCGGCCGGCTCCAGTCCTGGACCGCTGTGCCGCAGGCCTCCAGGCGCAGGACCTGGCCAGAGATGAACGCACTTTTGGGCGAAAGAAAGAATCGCAGGGCGCCTTCGAGTTGATCTTCGGCCGCTTCGTTCACATACAACAGTTGCAGGGTGCCGCCGGCGCGCAGTTCCTTGGCCAGCGAGCGGCTGAAGCCTTCGAGGGCACGCTGGGCAACCTGCGCCAGCGGGTCATCGAGTTGTTCCGGGGCGCGGCCGAGAATGACGATATGGGCGCTGGGCGCCAGGCTGCGCAGCAGCGGCTGGAAGAATTCGCGCAATTGCTTGAGCTGGTCGATATCGTCCAGTTCGCTGGCATCGAACACCACCGCCTTGAGCTTGGGCCCCAAGCCTGCCACCCATTCGCTGGCCTCAAGGTCGGGGCTGGCAAAGCTGTACAACTCATCGGTCAGGCGCTTGGCGAAGGTTTCGACGGTCTTCGCCAGCGACCCGCCACCGAGCAGCAGGGCGCCCTCGATCGGCCGCAGGCGGCCGGCTTGCCAACGTTCCAGGCGCGCCGGGCTGGGCAGGCCGACGGCACCTACCAGACGGCGGCCAAGGTCGGAGTTGGCGAAGTCGATATAGCGGTCGCTCATGTGCGGTTCTCCCTGAAATAGCTTCAAAGTGTGGACCATGATTGGCCATTGGTCGTTCGACTGGGCAAAAAACACCTACGCTGTAGCGGACCGTTTCGTAAAAGAGGATGTTACGTATGCGCTCATTGCGCCGGGTCGCGATCATTGGCGGCAATCGAATTCCGTTCTCCCGCTCCAACGGCCCTTATGCCAAGGCCAGCAACCAGGCAATGTTCACCGCTGCCCTCGAAGGGCTGATCGAGCGCTACAGCCTGCATGGCCTGCGTTTGGGCGAGGTGGTGGGCGGCGCGGTGCTCAAGCATTCGCGTGACATGAACATCAGCCGCGAAAGCGTGCTCGGCTCGCGGCTATCGCCGCAGACCCCGGCCTACGACGTGCAACTGGCCTGTGGCACGGGGCTGGAAACGGCGCTGCTGGTGGCCAACAAGATTGCCCTGGGGCAGATCGACAGCGCCATTGCCGGTGGCGTCGACACCACCTCCGATGCACCGATTGCGGTCAATGAAGGGCTGCGCCAGATACTGCTGCAAGCCAACCGCGCGCGCAGCACCGCCGACAAGCTCAAGGCCTTCTTGCACCTGCGCCCCGGGCATTTGAAGCCCGAGTTACCGCGCAATGGCGAAGCGCGCACCGGCCTGTCCATGGGCCAGCACTGCGAGCTGATGGCGCAGACCTGGCACATCCCCCGCCAGGATCAGGATGAACTGGCCCTGCGCAGCCACCACAACCTGGCCGCGTCGTTTGCCGAAGGCTGGCACGACGACCTGCTGACCCCGTTCCTGGGCCTGACCCGCGACAACAACCTGCGCCCGGACCTGACCCTGGAGAAACTCGCCAGCCTCAAGCCGGTGTTCGAGCGCAGCGACAAGGGCACGCTGACACCCGGCAACGCCACACCGCTGACCGACGGCGCCTCGGTGGTGCTGCTGGGCAGTGAAGACTGGGCCCGCGAGCGCGGCTTGCCGGTGCTGGCCTATCTGGTCGATGGCGAAACCGCCGCGGTGGATTTCGTCAAAGGCCATGAAGGGCTGCTGATGGCCCCGGCCTATGCCGTGCCCCGCTTGCTGGCGCGCAACGGCCTGAGCCTGCAGGATTTCGACTACTACGAAATCCACGAAGCCTTTGCCGCGCAGGTGCTGTGCACCCTCAAGGCCTGGGAAGACCCCGAGTACTGCAAGACCCGCCTGGGCCTGGATGCCCCACTGGGCTCAATCGACCGCAGCAAGCTCAACGTCAAGGGCAGTTCGCTGGCTGCCGGGCATCCCTTCGCCGCCACCGGCGGGCGCATTCTGGCCAACATGGCCAAGCTGCTGGCCAATGCCGGCAAGGGCCGTGGCCTGATCTCGATCTGCGCCGCCGGCGGTCAGGGGGTAACGGCGATCATCGAGCGTTGACCAGCGCCGCCGGGCTGGCTTGCCGGGCCGGGCGACTGGCGTAGTGCTCGGCCATGATCGAGCAGACGATCAGCTGCAACGGGTGGTAGATCATGATCGGCAACAGGATCAGCCCCAGCCCCGGGTGCCCGGCGAAAATCAGCGCGGCCATCGGTGCGCCAGCAGCGAGGGATTTTTTGCTGGCACAGAATACCGCCGCAATCTCGTCCGCCGGGCTGAAGTTCAGGGCCCGCGCGGTGCGGGTGGTCAGCAGCAGAATCAACCCCAGCAGCACGGCGCTGCCCACCAGGGCCATGGCGATTACCGAGGCGCCTTGCTGCTGCCACATGCCCGAAACCATCGAGTTGCAGAACGCCGCATACACCAGCAGCAGGATCACCAGCTTGTCCATGACATTGGTGTAGCGCTTGTGCCGGGCGAAAAAGCGCCCCAACCAGGGCCGCAGCAACTGGCCGAGCAGCAGCGGCAGCAACAGGAGTGCGCACAGGTCGAGCAGGGTTGCGCCCAGATCAATGCCGTCGCTGCCGCTGCCGAGCACCAGGCTCACCAGCCAGGGGGTGAGGAAGATGCCTAGCACGCTGGACAGGCTGGCATTGAGGATCGCCGCCGGCACGTTGCCGCCGGCACTGCCGGTCAGTGCCACCGACGAGGAAATGGTTGAGGGCAGGGCACACAGATAGAAGAAACCCAGCATCAGCAGCGCCGGCAACTGGCTGCCGAGCACTTTATTGCCCAGCCACCACAGCAGCGGGAAGACCAGGAAGGTAAAGCCCTGGACCATCAGGTGCAGGCGCCAGTTCTTCAGGCCGTGGCGGATCTGTTCACTGGACAGGTTGATGCCGTGCAGGAAGAACACCAGGAACACGCCGGCATTGATCACCACCTCGGCGTGCAGCGCCCCGCCGCTACGGCCGAACTGCGGGAACAGCCAGGCGAGGAAGGTCGCCAGGAACATGCCGCAGAGGAACCAGTCGGTTACCACGCGTTTGAGGTGTTTGAGCGCTTGCATAGGCGGGCCTGCGAATCATTTTGTATTCATTGAGCCCAGAGGCTACGCTCGACAAGTGATTACCGTCTTGCGACATAAGGCCAACTGATGCCGAGTAACGGACAAAAATCGACCGCCCGGGCGATTCCCCAGCTGCAGCGCTTGCCCCGGCCCCTGTATGCCCGCGCTGAAAGCCTCGGTGCCGGCTCGTGGACGCCACGCCACCGGCATGACTGGGTGCAGTTCTCGTATGCGATCAGCGGCGTGCTCGGGGTCTATACCGCCGATGGCAGCTACTTTGCCCCGCCGCAGTGGGGGGTATGGATTCCGGCCGGAGTCGAGCATGAGGTGCTGACTTCGATGCAGGCTGAGATGCGCAGCCTGTATGTGCGCCGCGAAGAAGGCAGCTGGGCCCCGGGGCAGTGCCGGGTGCTGGAGGTGACACCGCTGGCCCGCGAGCTGATCAAGCAGTTCTGCCTGTTGCCGGTGGACTATGCCGAGGGCGACAGCGCCGAGGCGCGGCTGGTCGCGGTGTTGCTCGACCAGTTGCGGGCGCTGCCGGAGGTGGGCTTTTCGCTGCCGTTGCCGCAGCACCCGCGCTTGCTCGCACTGTGTAGCGAACTGCTCGAACAGCCCGAACAGGGCCAGACGCTCGCGCAGTGGGCGCAGCGCCTGAACACCTCGGAAAAAACCCTGACGCGCCTGTTCCAGCGCGAAACCGGCCTGAGCTTTCGCGGCTGGCGCCAGCGCATGCGCCTGTTGTCATCGCTGACTGCGCTGGAGGCTGGGCAGAGCGTCACCGAAGCCGCGCTGGGCTGCGGTTACGACTCCACTTCGGCCTACATCGCCGCCTTCAAGGGCCTGTTCGGCTTTACCCCGGGCGAGCTGCGCCTGTAGTCCTCAGGTGCGAAAGCGCCGTACCAGCGCATCCAGTTCGTTGGACAAGCCGGCCAGGCTCTGCGAGTCCTGGCGCGCCGAATTGGCCAGCTCCGCCACCAGCTGTGCATCACCATGGATCTGGCTGATATGGCGGTTGATGTCCTCAGCCACCTGGTGCTGCTCTTCGGCGGCGGTGGCGATCTGCGTGTTCATGTCGCGGATGATGTCCACCGACTCGCGGATCTGCCCGAAGCTGTTGCGCGCCTGGCCGATACGGCTGACCGACTGTTGCGACACTTCCAGGCTGGCGTGCATCTGCTGGGCCACTTCACTGGTGCGGTTGGCCAGGTTGCCGAGCAGGTGGTCGATCTCGGCCGTGGAGTCGGCGGTGCGCTTGGCCAGCGCCCGCACTTCGTCGGCGACCACGGCAAAGCCGCGGCCCTGTTCACCGGCGCGCGCAGCTTCGATGGCGGCGTTAAGGGCCAGCAGGTTGGTTTGCTCGGCAATCGAGCGGATGGTGCCGAGGATCGACTGAATGGCATTGCTGTCGCGCTCCAGTTGCTGCATCGACTGCGCCGACTGTTCGATCTCCTGACTCAGGCGATCAACGCTTTGCACTGCCGCGTCGATCTGCTGTTGGCCTTCGCGGGCCTGCTGCTGGCCGCTGTCGGCGGAATCGGCGGCCTGGCTGCAGGAGCGGGCGACTTCGTTGGCGGTGGCGACCATTTCGTGGAAGGCGGTCGAGACCATGTCCACCGCTTCGCGCTGGCGCCCGGCGGCTTCGGCCATGTCATGGGAAACCTGGGTCGAGCTGCTGGAGGTGGCGAGGATTTTGTTCGCCGCCTGGCCGATGCTCTGGATCAGGTTGCGGATCGCGGCCAGGAACTGGTTGAACCAGTTGGCCAGTTGTGCGGTTTCGTCGCGCCCGCGCACCTCCAGGCTGCGGGTCAGGTCGCCTTCACCCTGGGCGATGCCTTCCAGGCCGCTGGTGACGCTATGGATCGGGCGCACGATGAGCTTGGCAAAAGTCGCACCGACCAGGGCGAACACCGCCGCCAGCACGATGGCGATAGCGGCGACCAGCCAGGTCAGCTGGGTGGCGGTGTGCATCACTTCGTCATGGCGGATCAGGCCGATGAAATTCCAGCCCAGTTGCTCCGAAGGCCAGATGTTGGCCATGTAGCGTTCGCCGTCCAGCTCGACTTCGACCAGGCCCTTGCCGGCCTTGGCCAGTTGCGCGTATCCCTCGCCGAGGCTGCCCAGCTGCTTGAAGTTGTGCCCCGGATCGCGTGGGTCGACCAGCACGTTGCTGTTGTCTTCGAGCAGCATCAGGTAGCCGCTTTCACCGAGCTTGATCTGCTTGACGATCTCGGTCAGCTGCTTGAGCGAGACGTCGATATTGACCACGCCGCCGGGGTTGCCGAGCTGGTTGGCCACGGCGCGCACGGTGCTCACCAGCACGGCGTCATCGCCGGCCCAGTAATAGGCGTCGGTGCGCAGGGTCTTGCCCGGGGTGGCCATGGCCGCCTGGTACCAGGGGCGTTGGCGCGGGTCGTAGTTGGCCATTTTCGCATCGCCCGGCCAGAACGCGTAACCGCCATCGCTCAGACCGTAGGACACGTAGGAGTAGGCCGGATGACTGGCGGCGAGGCTGGCAAAGAAGTCGTAGAGTTTCTTGTCATGCTCGCCCAGGGCGATTTGCGCGGCATCGGCGCCCAAGTACTTTTTCACCTCGCCGCCGGTAGCGCTGACCAGTGGCTGGGCGGCCAGGTAGTCGACGTTCTGGCTGATGCCTTCGAAGAACAGTTGCATGGCGTTGGCCACCTGGCGGATCTCGCGGCTGCTGCCGTCGACGAAGCCTTCGCGGGCTTCACTGCGCAGGTTGAGGACCACCAGGGTGGCGACCAGAATCACCGGCAAGCCGGCGATTACGGCGAAGGCCCAGGTCAGTTTTTGTTTTATGTTCATCCGCGCTCCAGAATTTTTCTTGTAAACGTACGAGGCTGCTGCAGACTACATCGGCCGTGTGCTCTGGAAATAAAGTGTTACTTGGGGGAAATCCCCCGTGTTTATTGGTAATTGCCGAATTTTGTGACCGTTTGGTCGCCTTCGGGCAGAAAAAGAATGGCAAGTCAGGCTGATTGCCGTTACAACGCAGTGCGGTCTTGCTTCAGCGACAAGCAGGTTGCAGAACCTGTGACCTATAACAATCCCGTGTTTGGCCAGACAGGACCCCCGACAGAAACCGATGAAGACTCCAAAACGCATTGAACCGCTGGTTGAAGATGGACTGGTCGACGAAGTACTACGACCGCTGATGAGTGGCAAGGAGGCTGCGGTGTATGTGGTCCGCTGCGGTCGGGAGCTACGGTGCGCCAAGGTCTACAAAGAAGCCAACAAGCGCAGTTTCCGCCAGGCCGCCGAGTACCAGGAAGGCCGCAAGGTACGCAACAGCCGCCAGGCCCGGGCCATGGCCAAGGGCTCCAAGTTCGGCCGCAAAGAGGCAGAAGACGCCTGGCAGAACGCCGAAGTGGCGGCGCTGTTCCGCCTGGCCAATGCCGGTGTGCGGGTACCCAAGCCGTATGATTTTCTCGATGGCGTGCTGCTCATGGAGCTGGTCGCCGATGAACATGGCGACGCCGCGCCACGCCTGAACGACGTACACCTGGAGCCTGAACAGGCCCGCGAATACCACGCCTTCGTGATTCGCCAGATCGTGCTGATGCTTTGCACCGGCCTGGTCCATGGTGACCTTTCGGAGTTCAACGTGCTGCTCGGGCCAGACGGCCCGGTGATCATCGACCTGCCGCAAGCGGTCGACGCTGCTGGCAACAACCACGCGTTCAGCATGCTTGAGCGCGATGTCGGCAACATGGCCGCCTACTTCGGCCGTTTTGCCCCGGAGCTCAAGCAGACGCGCTATGCCCGTGAAATGTGGGCCCTGTACCAGGCCGGCAAGCTGCTGCCGGAAAGCCCGTTGACCGGGGTGTTCGCCGATGACGAGCACAGTGCCGACGTTGACGGTGTCATGCGCGAGATCGACGCGGCGCGCATCGATGAAGCCCGCCGGCGTGCGGCCAAGGCCGACGCCGAGCGGGGTACGGTCAAGGACGAAGAACCGGCGCCGCCCTGGCTCCAGTAAACGCGTCAGTGACAGCAACTGCCGCCGGCTGCCAGGTCCTTGAGGATCGGGCAGTCCGGGCGGTCGTCGCCCTGGCAGTGGGCAACCAGTTCGCTCAAGGTGTCACGCAAGCTCACCAGTTCCTCGATGCGCCGGTTGAGGTCGTCGATGTGCTGGCTGGCTAGGGCCTTGACGTCGGCGCTGGCGCGTTGGCGGTCCTGCCACAGGGTCAGCAGGCGGGCGACTTCTTCTAATGAAAACCCCAGGTCCCGCGAGCGCTTGATGAATGCCAGTTGGTGCAGGTCTTCCTGCTGGTACAGGCGATAGCCGCTGTCGCTGCGCAGGGCCGGCTTGAGCAGGCCGATCGACTCGTAGTAGCGGATCATCTTCGCGCTCAGGCCCGAGCGGCGGGCGGCTTGGCCGATATTCATTGGGCATCGTCCTCAGGCGGGGTGGTCGGCTTCCAGGTTTTCAGCAATAGCGCGTTACTCACCACGCTGACGCTCGACAGCGCCATGGCGGCGCCGGCGAGCACCGGGTTGAGCATGCCGAAGGCGGCCAGGGGAATGCCGATCAGGTTGTAGATGAACGCCCAGAACAGGTTCTGGCGGATCTTGGCGTAGGTCTTGCGGCTGATCTCCAGGGCCGCCGGTACCAGGCGCGGGTCGCCGCGCATCAGGGTGATGCCTGCCGCCTGCATGGCCACGTCGGTGCCGCCGCCCATGGCGATGCCGATGTCCGCAGCGGCCAGGGCCGGGGCGTCGTTGATACCGTCGCCGACCATGGCCACCACCCCGGACTGCTTGAGCGTGGCAACCGTGGCGGCCTTGTCGGCAGGCAGGACCTCGGCATACACGTCAGTGATGCCTAAGGCTTCGCCGACCACCTTGGCACTGCCGCGGTTGTCGCCGGTCAGCAGGTGGCTGCTGATGCCTTGCCTGGCCAATTGGCGAACCGCTTGCCCGGCGCCGGGCTTGAGGCTGTCGCCGAAGGCGAACAGGCCCAGCACCTGCGGCTGCGGGCTGCGTTCGAGCAGCCACGACAGGGTCCGGCCTTCGGCTTCCCAGGCCACGGCATCGACGGCCAGCTCACCAGGCTGCAAGCCGCTTTCATCCAGCAGGCGGCGGTTGCCCAGGGCCAGCTCGCGACCGTCGAGGCTACCGGCGATACCCCGGCCGGTCAGCGACTGGCTGTTGCTGATATCAGCGACCCGCAGGCCTTGCTCTTCACAGGCATCGAGCACCGCCTTGGCCAGCGGGTGCTCGCTGCCGCGCTGCAGGGCGCCGGCCAGTTGCAGCAGCTGTGCCTGGTCACCGACCAGCGCACGGCTGTGGACGATGCGCGGGCTGCCGGAAGTCAGGGTGCCGGTCTTGTCGAAGACCACGCGATTCACTGCATGGGCGCGTTCCAGAGATTCGGCGTCCTTGATCAGGATGCCGTGGCGGGCCGCGACGCCGGTGCCGGCCATGATTGCCGTCGGTGTGGCCAGGCCCAAGGCGCACGGGCAGGCAATTACCAGCACGGCGACGGCGTTGATCAGCGCGGTTTCAATCGGCGCGCCGCTCAGCCACCAGCCCACCAGGGTAATCAGCGCCAGCACCAGCACGGCGGGGACGAACACCTGGCTGACCCGGTCGACCAGTTTCTGGATCGGTGCTTTGGCCGCCTGGGCGTCTTCGACCAGGCGAATGATGCGTGCCAGCACGGTTTCCGTGCCCAGCGCCAGGGTGCGGACCAGCAGGCGGCCTTCGCCGTTGATCGCGCCACCGGTGACCTTGTCGCCCGGTTGCTTCGGTACCGGCAGGCTTTCGCCGCTGATCAGTGCTTCGTCGGCGTGGCTCTGGCCCTCGACGACTTCACCATCGACCGGAAAGCGCTCGCCGGGCTTGACCAGCACCAGGTCATGCAGGCGCAGCTCGCTGATGGCGACATCGCGTTCCTGGCCGTCAACCAGCAACAGCGCGCGCTCCGGGCGCAGGGCCTCCAGGGCGCGGATGGCACTGGCGGTCTGGCGCTTGGCGCGGCTTTCCAGGTACTTGCCCAGCAGAATCAGGGCAATCACCACCGCCGATGCTTCAAAGTACAGGTGCGGCATGACCCCGGCGCTGGCTGTGGCCCATTCGTAGAGACTCAGGCCGTAACCGGCGCTGGTGCCGATGGCCACCAGCAGGTCCATATTGCCGGCCCCGGCGCGCACGGCTTTCCAGGCCGCGACATAAAAACGCGCACCGAGGATGAACTGCACCGGGGTGGCCAGCACGAACTGCGCCCAGGCCGGCAGCATCCAGTGGATGCCGAAGGGTTGCAGGACCATTGGCAGCACCAGCGGCAGGGCCAGCAGCACCGCCAGGGCCACCGACCAGCGCTCCTTGCGCAGGCGGCGTTCGGCGTCGGCCTGGTTGACCTTGGCGCTCTGCGGCAGGCTGGCGCTGTAGCCGGCCTGGCTGACGGCATCGATCAGCACGTTGCTGTCGACCTGGCCCAGCAGCTGCAGGTGGGCGCGTTCGTTGGCCAGGTTGACGGTGACTTGCTGCACGCCCGCGACCTTGGCCAGGGCGCGCTCGACGCGCCCGGCGCAGGAGGCGCAGGTCATGCCGCCGATCTGCAGCTCGAGGTTTTGCGCGGGCACGCTGTAGCCGGCTTGTTCGACGGCTTCGACCAGCGCCGGCAAGCTGTCGGCCGGGGCCTGGATGCGGGCCTGTTCGGTGGCCAGGTTGACACTGACCTGTTCGGCACCGACGACCTTGCGCAGGGCGCGCTCGACCCGGCCAGCACAGCTGGCGCAGGTCATGCCGGCAATCGGCAGGTCGAACGTGGTAGATGCGGACATGGGGCACTCCTCCTTGGACAGGCCTCAAGCATCAACCTTGCCATGCGGGGAAGGTCAATAGCCCAGGCCGGCCCTGATCAGCTTGAGGCCATTCTGGTCCACGGCGATGCGGTATTTATTGATCTCGCCGGCCTTAAGCGTGAGCTTCTGGTTGCGCTGGTTTTCCAGGCCGTTCTGGCAGCCCGGCATCTGTGCCGGCAGCAGGCGCAGGCGCACCGCGACCTTGCCCGGCGGCAGGTTGAACGAGGTCGACTGCTCCTGGAACAGCCGCGCCGAAAGCTGGTCATTAAGGTACACGCCGATCTCGCACGAGGTCGCCACTTCCAGGCGCTCGCGGGAAATGGTCAGAATGCTGTAGTCGGCGTTGCCCTCGGCACTGGCCGCGGGCACCAGGCCCATTACTCCCAGCAGGCCGAAAAGGCCCAAAGCTGCCCTGCGCATGAATTCAAACTCCTGCAAATCGATTCTCAGGCTTGCAGCTTGGCGGAGCGGCGCGCTGATTTCCAGCCCGGCAGGCAATCCTCGCACTTGACCTTGCCCCGATGGCAAGCTTGAAACTGCGCTCAAACCCCACAGGAGGCTGTTGCAATGCAAGTATTCACTGTTCAAGGAATGACCTGCGGCCATTGCGCCAAAGCTATCACGCGTGCCGTTCGCGAGCATGATGATGAGGCTGTGGTCGAGATCGATCTGGCGCGCAAGCAGGTTAAAGTGCAGAGCGATTTACCGGCAGACAATATTCTCAAGGCAATTCGTGCCGAGGGCTACGGCGCCGAGCCAGCCTGACCGCCGACGCCCGCGCGGTGGCTAAAAGATTCATCGCGCAGGCGTAACTCTGTCAGCGAAACCCCGGCAGGGCGGTTAGACTAGCGGACTTGCTTAGCCTGCTACGGATTTCCGATGAACCTGCGAACCATCCTGATTCTCGGCGCCTTGAGTGCGTTCGGGCCCCTGGCGATCGACTTCTACCTGCCCGGTTTCCCGGCCATGGCACTGGCCTTTGGCACCGACGAGAAGCACATCCAGACCACCCTTGCGGCATACTTCCTTGGCCTGTCGCTGGGCCAACTGGCTTATGGGCCGGTGGCCGACCGCTTTGGCCGGCGCATTCCGCTGCTGGTCGGGGTGACCCTGTTCACCCTGGCGTCGCTGGCCTGCGCTTTCGCCCCGAGCCTTGATGCATTGATTCTGGCGCGTTTCGTTCAGGCCCTCGGCGGTTGCGCCGGGATGGTGCTGTCGCGGGCAATCGTCAGCGACAAGTGCGATGCGGTGGGATCGGCCAAGGTCTTCTCGCAGCTGATGTTGGTCATGGGCCTGGCGCCGATCCTGGCGCCCATGCTCGGTGGCCTGATGGTCAACCTGTACGGCTGGCAGTCGATCTTCATTGCCCTGACCCTGTTCAGTGCCCTGTGCACCTTGGCCGTGGCCCTGGGCCTGCCGGAAAGCCTGCCGGCCAACCAGCCGCGCCCGCCGTTGTCCGGTTCGCTGCGCCAGTACGGCCGGCTGTTCAAGGACCGTATCTTCCTCGGCCACGCCTTGACCGGCGGCATCGCCATCGCTGGCATGTTTGCCTACATCGCCGGCTCGCCGTTCGTCTTCATCAAGCTCTATGGGGTGCCGGCCGAGCACTATGGCTGGCTGTTCGGCAGTAACGCAGCGGGGTTCATTCTGGTGGCGCAGGTCAACGCACGGCTGCTGGCCAAGCGTGGCCCGGCCTTCTTGCTGGCCCGGGCGGTGTGGGTTTACCTGGCGGCGGGCCTGACCTTGCTGGGCATCAGCGCCTTGCACCCGGAAGCGCTGTGGCCATTGCTGATTCCGTTGTTCATCTGTATCGCCAGCCTCGGCTGCATCATCCCCAATGCCTCGGCCTGCGCCATGAGCGGGCAGGGCGCCCGTGCCGGCAGCGCTTCAGCCCTGCTCGGTTGCCTGCAGTTCAGTGTGGCGGCCGCGGCGGCGGCGCTGGTGGGGGTGCTGCACGACGGCACGGCGGTGCCGATGGCCATCGTCATCAGCCTGTGTGGCCTGGCGGTGGTGAGCGTGGCAATGCTCACCCGCAGGCTGAACCTCAGCCGCTCCGTTTGAGCGGGTGGGGCGCCTGGAGACGGGTTTGCAGGGTGTTGACGAAGGCGCGGGCCTCGGCCTCGCTGCGAAAGCTGACCACGTGCTGGTCGAGCTGGACCTGCCAGGGGCAGCCGGGCTTTTTTGCTGATGCACTGACCTGGATATTCATATCTGCATACCTGAGGTTGGCGTTGGCTGATGCATTGTAGCGCCGGCCACGGGCAGCGGAATGACCTGGGTCAGTTGTCGGACTGACGGTCGCGCCCACCCCGTAAACGAGGTGGGCGCGCCTTTTCAGAAGCCTTCGAGGACGATCTTGCCCTTGGCCGCACCGCTTTCCAGCAGGGCATGGGCGCGGCGCAGGTTGGCGGCATTGATGGTGCCGAAGTGCTCGCCGAGGGTGGTTTTCAGCGTGCCGCTGTCGATCAGTTCGGCCACCCGGTTGAGCAGCTTGTGCTGTTCGAGCATGTCGGCGGTTTCGAACAGCGAGCGGGTGTACATGAACTCCCAGTGCAGCGACAGGCTCTTGCGCTTGAGTTTGGTCACGTCCAGCTGTTTGGGATCATCGATCAGCGCCAGTTTGCCTTGCGGTGCCAGGGCTTCGACCAGTTGATCAAGGTGCTGGTCGGTCTGGGTCAGGCTGGCCACGTGGGTGACCTGCTCGATACCCTGGGCCTTGAGTGCGGCGGCCAGCGGCTGGCTGTGATCGACGACGTTATCGGCACCTAGCTCACGGACCCAGTCCTGGGTCTGCGGGCGCGAGGCGCTGCCAATCACCTTGAGGCCGGTGAGTTTGCTGGCCAGTTGCGTGAGGATCGAGCCGACCCCGCCGGCGGCACCGACGATCAACAGGCTCTGGCCCAGGTCCTGCTGGCCTTCAGCGATTTTCAGGCGTTCGAACAGCAGCTCCCAGGCCGTGATGGCGGTCAACGGCAGCGCCGCCGCTTCGGCAAAGCCGAGGGTTTTCGGCATGTGGCCGACGATGCGCTCATCCACCACGTGCAGCTCGCTGTTGCCGCCGGCACGGGCGATGGAGCCTGCGTAGTAAACCTTGTCACCCGGCTGGAACAGGCTGACCTCGCTGCCCACCGCCTTGACCACCCCGGCCACGTCCCAGCCCAGCACCTTGGCGGCGCCAGCCTCTGGCTGCACGTTCTGGCGCACCTTGGTATCCACCGGGTTCACCGAGATCGCCCGCACCTCCACCAGCAAGTCGCGTGGGCCAGGCTCCGGGGCTGGCAGTTCGATGTCCTGCAGGGCTGCTGCATCGCTGATGGGCAGGGAGTGATAGTAGGCAATGGCTTTCATGGAGATTCCTCGGTGGGGTAGTCAATGCGGGCCATGATTGGTGCTTTCACTTGCGGTTAAAAGCCGCTAAAACTACAGATACTTTCAATATTATTTTGATAATGGCGGGTGTGTTGGGTGCGTATCGATGATCTGCAGTTGTTCGTTCGTGCCGCCGAATTGGGCAGCCTGTCGGCGGCGGCGCGCCTGCTCGACTTGTCACCGGCGGTGGCCAGCGCCTCGCTCAAGCGTCTGGAGCAGCAATTGGGCGTGCGCCTGCTGGCGCGTTCGACCCGCAACCTGCGGTTGACCGCCGAGGGCGAGGGATTTTTGCAGCATGCCCGTTCCGCCCTGGCGAGCCTGGAGGAGGGCCGGCGAATCCTGGCCCATGGGCAGGATCAAGTCAGCGGTACCTTGCTGTTGTCGGCACCGTCCGATTTTGGTCGCAACGTACTGTTGCCGTGGCTCGATGAACTGCAGCACGAACATCCGCAACTGAACCTGCGCCTGTTGCTGGGCGACCGCAATGCCGACCTGTTTCGCCAGCCGGCCGATATCGCCCTGCGCTATGGCGCCCCGGAAGACTCAAGCCTGGTGGCCTTGCCAGTGTGCGCGGACAACCGTCGGGTGCTGTGTGCCTCACCCGCCTACCTGGCCCGGTACGGCGCGCCGATGGAAGTCGCGCATCTGGCCCAGCACAATTGCCTGCTGTACCAGCTTGGCAACCGCGTGCATGACCATTGGCGCTTTGGCGAGGGCGCCAATGAGGTGGGCGTGAGCGTCAGCGGCGATCGCTTTTGTGACGATGCCGATGTGGTTCGGCGCTGGGCGCTGGCGGGTGTCGGCATCGCTTACAAGTCCTGGCTGGATGTGGCCTATGACGTGCAGGCCGGACGCTTGAGGTTACTGTTGCCTCACGTGCATGGTGAAGCCGCGCCGTTGAACCTGATGTGCACGCACCGGGCGCAACTGGGCAAGCCGGTGCAATTGTTGCGAAATATGCTTCGAGCTCGTTGTCAGGCATTGTTTGAGAAGTTGCCTGGTATTACAGGCTAAAGTAATTTGAATTTCCCACATTCCTACGTGGTTAGCAGGTAGCATTTGTGAGTTACAGTAAAATTTATTGTAGGTTTTATCTGGCGATATAACGTCAAGAATAATCCGCCAGTTGCGGGCAAGATATGTAACGTGGGGCTTGGGCTGCAGATGTGCAAACGTCTCTGCAGAGCCTTTTAAGACGGCCCCTGCCAAGGTTGCCCATACCATGGAGATCCACCGGATTAAGTTCGCGCAACGCGGCTTATAATGGATCCAGCAGTCATTTCCAGCGAGAGATACTTCCATGTCCAGGGCGGCAACTGACGCCTCTCACACGACGTTCTGATAACTTCCACTTCCTGCTTTTCTGGCATCGGACACCTCGCAGTAAATGCTGCCGACATGGTTAATCAATCGATATCAGACATGATCTCGCAGGGAGTTTGAGATATGAAGCCAGTAACAAGTATCAGCCAGATCGCCAGCTTGTTGGCCGACCCGAAACGCAGTGCAATGCTATGGGCCTTGATCGATGGTATGGCCCGTCCTTCCGATGAGCTTGCCAGCATGGCCGGGCTGACGCCTTCTTCGGCCTGTGCCCACCTGGCCAGGTTGTCGGCCAGTGGCTTGTTGAAGCTGGAGCCGCGGGGGCGCAAACGTTATTTCAGGCTGGCCGCGCCGGAGGTCGGCGCGGCTGTCGAAGCGCTGGCCAGTGTTCAGGTCAAAACCCCCGAAGACAGCCGCGAACAAGAGGTGGGCGGCATCCCGTTGTCCATGCGCCGGGCGAGGCTGTGCGGTGATCACCTGGGGGGCGAGCTGGCGGCGGACCTTTATCAGCGCCTGTTCGATGCTGGCTGGCTGGAGGGCAGCGAGCAGCACATCGAAGTCACCCAGTATGGACGTAGCCAGTTCGCCACCTACGGCATTTTCATCGAGGCGCTGGCCCAGCATCAACGTCGAAGCTTCAGCAGTTGCCGCTGTTGCAGTGAGTGGAGCGATCATCGCCCGCATCTGGGCGGCGCGCTGGGCAGTAGCCTGCTCAAGCTGTTCTTGCAGTCTGGCTGGATCCGCGAGAGTGAAACCTCGCGCATGCTGCAGATCAGTGCCGCAGGTCTGGCTCACATCAACCGTATGGCCCAGGTTGCCGTGTTGAAGACTGCTGGCTGAACCCAGGAGGTACGGTGTCTGGCGAGGTCGCTGCTGACAATGCGCCCGAAGGCAGATGCCGTGACACTCGGGGTTGGCACAACTTCCGGGGGGCGGAGTGGGAGCAGATTCACCGGTACGTCGGATCGCCGCGAAGGACTGCATCGCAGTCCGGTCTTTGGGGCCGCTGTGCGACCCTTCGTGGCGAATCCGTTCCCACCTTCCGCCCGTCAGGGTTTGACCAACCGCGCATCCAGGCTGTTCTGCGCCAGGCGCCGTGCCTGTTCCTGGGTCATGCCCAGGTGTTCATGCAAGGCTTGGAAGTTCTCGGTGACGTAGCCACCGAAGTACGCCGGGTCATCGGAATTGACCGTGACCTTCACGCCACGCTCGAGCATGTCGAGGATGTTGTGCTGGCTCATATGGTCGAACACGCACAACTTGGTGTTGGACAGTGGGCAGACGGTCAGCGGGATTTGCTCGTCGATGATCCGCTGCATCAGCCGCTCGTCCTCGATGGCGCGCACGCCGTGGTCGATCCGCTGGATCTTGAGCAGGTCGATGGCTTCCCAGATGTACTCGGGCGGGCCTTCTTCACCGGCGTGGGCAACGGTCAGGAAGCCTTCACTGCGGGCACGGTCGAACACGCGCTGGAACTTGCTCGGCGGATGGCCCATTTCCGAGCTGTCGAGGCCGACGGCGATGAAGGCATCGCGAAACGGCAGGGCTTGGTCGAGGGTCTTGTGCGCTTCTTCTTCACTGAGGTGGCGCAGGAAGCTGAGGATCAGGCCGCTGCTGATGCCCAGTTGTTGCTGGCCATCCTTGAGTGCGCCGCTGATGCCGTTGAGCACCACTTCGAAAGGGATACCGCGATCGGTGTGGGTCTGCGGGTCGAAGAACGGCTCGGTGTGAATCACGTTCTGCGCCTTGCAGCGCTGCAGATAGGCCCAGGTCAGGTCGTAGAAGTCCTGCTCGGTGCGCAATACGTCGGCACCCTGATAGTAGAGGTCGAGAAATTCTTGCAGGTTGTTGAACGCGTAGGCGTCGCGCAGGGCTTCGACATCATTCCAGGGCAGGGCGATCTTGTTGCGCTCGGCCAGGGCGAACAGCAACTCGGGCTCCAGCGATCCTTCCAGGTGCAGGTGCAATTCTGCCTTGGGCAGAGCGTTAAGCCAGTCGTACATAGTGGTGAAATCTCATCAGGTGCGGTTGCCGCCATTCTACAGAGCTTGCGCTGCCCGCGCGGAGAAAGCTGACCAGGCGGTTGGCCGGGGAAACCTTCTACAGTGACTACAGTCACTAGCCAGTACCCACCTGCGCAGGGCCGCCGATGCTTGCACTTCTTAATCAGGAAAAGCCGCTGCTGCTCGCAGTGCTGCTGGCCGCGCTGGCCTGGCCGCTGCAGGGCCAGCTGCTCGGACATGGCCATGGCCTGGCGCTGTTTGCCGGCGCGGTGCTGGTGGCGGCGATCATCTGTGCCTCGATGCGCGTGGCCCAGCACGCCGAGCTGCTTGCGGAAAAAGTCGGCGACCCTTACGGCACCATGATCCTGACCCTGTCGGCGGTGATGGTCGAGGTGCTGATCCTGGCGATCATGATGAGCAACCAGGCGTCGCCGACCCTGGTGCGGGACACCATCTATTCGGCGGTGATGCTCGACATCAATGGCATCCTCGGCCTGGCCGCGCTGATGGGCGGGCTCAAGCATGGCGAGCAGTCGTACAACGATGATTCGGCGCGCACCTATAGCGTGATGATCATGACTGCCATGGGCGTGTCGATGGTGGTGCCGGAGTTCATTCCGCGGGCCGACTGGAAGCTCTATTCGGGGTTCACCATCGCCGCGATGGTGGTGCTCTATGCCTTGTTCCTGCGCATGCAGGTCGGGCCGCACAGTTACTTCTTCAGTTACAGCTATCCACAGAAAAAGCGCCGCGACCCGCAGGGCGGTACACCGGCGCCGGTGAATAAAGTCCGCTCGATCGCGATTCTGGTCAGCGGCGTGGTGATCATCGGCCTGCTTGCCGAAGTCATGTCGCACACCCTGGACTACGGCCTGGAAGGCAGCGGCGCGCCGCCGGTGCTGATGGCTATTGTGGTGGCGGCCATTTCTGCCGCCCCGGAGATTCTCACTGCCTTGCGCGCAGCATTGGCCAACCGCATGCAGTCGGTGGTCAATATCGCCCTGGGCGCGTCGCTGTCCACGGTGATATTGACCGTTCCGCTGATGGAGGCGATGGCGCTCTACACTGGCCAGCCGTTCCAGATGGCCATGACACCGGTGCAAACGGTGATGATCTTCATCACCCTGATTGTCAGCGCGATCAACCTGAACGATGGCGAAACCAACGCGATCGAGGGCATGACCCACTTCGTGCTGTTCGCCACCTTCATCATGCTGGCATTGCTCGGCCTTTGAGCCTTCAGCCAGCGATCAACTGGGCGGCGGCCTGACGGTGATCGGCGATCAGTTTCTGCACGTCGAGGCCTTCGATCTGGCCATCGGTCACCCGCCACTGGCCGCCGACCATGACCCGGTCAGCGCGGTCGGCGCCGCATAGCAGCAGCGCCGAGAGTGGATCGTGGCTACCGGAGAAGCGCAGTTCATCGAGTTTGAACAAGGCCAGGTCAGCCTGTTTGCCCACCGCCAGTTCGCCGATGTCGGTACGCCCGAGCAACTGCGCCGAGCCGCGGGTGGCCCAGCCCAGCACCCGCTCCGGGGTGATCGCCTCGGCGCCATAGCGAAGCCGTTGCAGGTACAGGGCCTGGCGCGCTTCGAGGATCATGTTCGATGCGTCGTTGGAGGCCGAACCGTCCACGCCCAAGCCCACTGGCGCGCCGGCGCCGGTCAGTTCCAGGGTCGGGCAGATGCCCGAAGCCAGGCGCATGTTTGAACTCGGGCAATGGCAGATGCCGGTGCCGGCGGCGCCCAGGCGGGCGATCTCGTCCGGATTGAAATGGATGCCATGGGCCAGCCAGGTGCGCGGCCCGAGCCAGCCGACGCTGTCGAGGTAATCGACCGTGCGCAGGCCGAAACGCTGCAGGCAGAAGTCTTCTTCGTCGAGGGTTTCAGCCAGGTGGGTGTGCAGGCGCACGTCCAGCTCTGCGGCGAGGTCAGCGCTGGCGCGCATGATCTCAGGGGTGACCGAGAACGGCGAGCAGGGGGCCAGGGCGATCTGGATCTGCGCACCGTCGCCACGCTCGTGGTAGCTGTGGATAAGTCGCTGGCTGTCGGCCAGGATCACTTCGCCCTGTTGCACTGTCTGTTGCGGCGGCAGGCCGCCGTCGGCTTCGCCCAGACTCATGGAGCCACGGGTGAGCATGGCGCGCATGCCCAGTTTGCGCACCGCTTCGACCTGCACGTCGATGGCGTTTTCCAGGCCATCGGGGAACAGGTAATGGTGGTCGGCGGCAGTGGTGCAGCCCGACAGTAACAGCTCGGCCAGGGCCACGCGGGTCGCCAGTTCAAGCTTGGCCGGGGTCAGCCGGGCCCAGACCGGGTAGAGGGTTTTCAGCCAGGGGAACAAAGGCTGATTGACCACCGGCGCCCAGGCGCGGGTCAGGGTCTGGTAGAAGTGGTGGTGGGTGTTGATAAGCCCCGGCAGCACCACGTGTTCGCGGGCGTCGAAGACTTGTCCACAGGGGCGGGCCGGGGCTTGCCCTAGGCCGAGAACTTCGTTGATACGGCCGTCTTCGATGACCAGGCCGCCACGGGCGTCGAGGGTGTTGGCGGTGAAGATGGCCAGGGGGTTTTTCAACCAGATACGGGTCGCAGGCATGGTGCCGGCTCCTCTGAAAGTGGGTTCAGGTTAGCCAGCTCAGTGTTGCCCTGTCTGCTGATCCAGGTCCGCCGCGGTGGGCGAGGTGTCGAGTCTACACCCACCGCGCGAGGTTTCACCAGATCAGGCTTTCGCCTTTGTAGTTGGTGAATTGCAGGCCACCTTTGCCGGCATTGGCCTTGATCTGCTCAAGCATGCCGCGGGTGCTGGTGAGCACGTCGATCTCGGCGTTTTCCCCGCCCATGTCGGTTTTCACCCAGCCCGGGTGCATGGCCAGGACGGTTTGCTGTGGCTGTTGCAGAGTAACGAAGCTGTTGATCATCGAGTTCAAGGCCGCCTTGCTGGCCTTGTACAGGCACATCTCGCTGCCGTCGGGAATGGCGACGCTGCCAAGGATCGAACTCATGAACGCCAGCACGCCGTCTTCGCGCAGTTGCGGGGCCAGGCGCTGGGCCACGCGAATGGGCGATACGGCATTGGTCAGGAACAGCTCGCCGACATCGGCCAGTTGTGCGCGCTCAGGGTTCTGGTCACCCGGGCCCATGACCCCGGCATTGACGAACAGCAGGTCAAACACCTGCCCCTGCAAACGTTGCTGGAGGGCATCGAGCTGGCTGGTGCTGTTCATTTCCAGGGTTTCGACCTGCACGCCGGGCAGGGCGCTGAGGGTATCGGCCTTGGCCGGGTCGCGCACGGTAGCGATCACGTTCCAGCCGTCTTCCACCAGGCGTTGCACCAGGCCAAGGCCCAGGCCGCGCGAGGCGCCGATGATCAGGGCGGTTTTGTTCGTGGACATGGAGAACTCCTTTCGAGGGTTATCAAACGTTGATCAAAGAATAACCAGTCTAGCCAAGCCGTGGCCCGGCAAGCCGTTGGCGCAGGGGTGCACGGCTTATCCACAGCTTGCTCCACAGTATTTGTGTGCAAGCATGCAGGCTGGGTACAAGCCGTGTAGTGGTGGCTTGCATGCGCAGTAACTGGGGATAACTTACTGATTTTTCGCCAGTTCAAGCGCTGTCATGAAATCTTGATCAAAATATGATCGTTCTTCTGCAGGCCCCGTGGTTAAAGGCTCGCAGGCGAATGCCCAGAGCTTATCCACAGCCGGGCCCACAGTGAATGTGAGCAAATGTTCAGGCCCGTTCCAGCAGGATGCGGCCACGGCTGAGGTCGGCCAGCTGGCGTTGCAGCGCCTCGATCTGTTCCTCGCCCAGGGCCAGACGCAGGTCGACGCCATTGGCGGTGAACTGTTCGTCCAGCACCAGGCCATCAGCCTCGGCCACGCGCAATTTGAGCAGTGCCAATTCGCTGAAGCTGCAACTGCAGGTCAGTTCGCTGCGGCTGACCAGCAAGCGCTTTTCTGCCTGCTGCAGGCACTTGTTGGCGCCGCCGCCGTAAGCGCGGGCCAGGCCGCCGGTGCCCAGTTGAATGCCGCCGTACCAGCGGATCACCAAGACTACCACCTGGTCGCAGTCCTGCGCCTCGATGGCCGCCAGGATCGGCCGCCCGGCGGTGCCGCCGGGTTCGCCGTCGTCGCTGCTGCGGTATTGCCCGCCCAGTTTCCAGGCCCAGCAGTTGTGGGTGGCGGCGAGGTCGTTGTGGCGTTCGATGAAGCTCATGGCTTCGGCCGGGCTACTGATTGGTGCAGCCAGGGTGATGAAACGGCTCTTGCGAATCTCTTCGCGAAACTCGCAGGTGTCGAGCAGGGTAAAAGGCATAAGGCAGATTCAGTCGCGAGGTGTCAGGCCACAGCCTTTAAGAATAATTTGGATAAGATTGTTGCTGGCATCTTCCATGTCCTGCTTGGTCAGGCGGCTGCGGCCGGTGACCTGGCAGATCTGGGTGGCGAAGTCGGCATAGTGCTGGGTGCTGCCCCAGAGCAGGAAGATCAGGTGCACCGGGTCGACCGGGTCCATCTTGCCGGCGTCGATCCAGGCCTGGAACACCGCGGCACGGCCCTTGAACCAGGCACGGTAGTCTTCGCTGAAATAGTCGCTCAGGCACTGACCGCCGCTGATGATCTCCATGGCGAAGATCCGCGAGGCTTGCGGGTTGCGCCGGGAGAATTCCATCTTGGTGCGAATGTAGCTGCTCAAGGCCAGGGCCGGGTCGTCGTCGACGGTCAGGGCGTTGAAGGTGCTGTCCCACAACTCGATGATGTTGCTCAGCACCGCCACATACAGGCCGAGCTTGTTGGTGAAGTAGTAATGCAGGTTGGCCTTGGGCAGCCCGGCCTTGAGGGCGATGGTGTTCATGCTGGTGCCCTTGAAACCGTGGCGGGCGAATTCGTCCTCGGCGGCCTGGATGATGGCCTGCTCGTTCTTCTGGCGAATGCGGCCGGCGGGCTTGCCCGAGGCTTGGAGGCGATGCGCAGGGACTTCAAAGGTCATGAACGATTCCAGACAAGGCAATGGGTATCTCTTATGACTGGCTAACCTACCAGCATTAGCCCTCAGCGAGTAGCCGCCAGGCTTTCGAGGAAGCTTTCCAGGACCAGGTGCGGGCGCCGGCCCTTGCGCGTTACCCAGCACAGGCTCAGGTCATAAAAGCGCTCGGCGGGCTTGAGTGCCCGCAGCCGGCCTTGTTGTACCCAGAAGGTCGCGTAGTGGTCGGGCAGGTAGCCGATGTAGCGCCCGGTCAGAATCAGGAAGGCCATGCCTTCGCGGTCCGAGGCACTGGCGGTGCAGTTGAGCGCCTGGTAATGGGCCTGGACATCGGCGGGCAGGCGGAAGGTCGGGGCGATGGCGTCCTGGCTGTTGAGGCGCTCATCGTCCAGTTGCCGGTCGTCGGCGTAAAACAGCGGATGACCGACCGCGCAGTACAGCAGCGAACGTTCGCTGTACAGCGGCTGGTACTCAAGGCCCGACAGCGGGCTGGTCTGCGGCACCACGCCAACGTGCAGGCTGCCATCGAGCACGCCTTGCTCGACCTGGCTGGGGGCGATCATGCGGATCTGGATCCGCACGTCCGGGCCGCGGTCCTTGAGCTGGGCCAGGGCGTGGGTGATGCGCATGTGCGGCAGGGTCACCAGGTTGTCGGTCAGGCCGATGTTCAGCTCGCCACGCAAATGCTGGTGCAGGCCGTTGACCTCGGTGCGAAAGCTTTCCAGGGCGCTGAGCAATTGCAACGCCGATTGATACACCTCGCGGCCCTCCTCGGTCAGCGAAAAACCGGCGCGGCCGCGCTGGCACAGGCGCAGGCCCAGGCGCTGCTCAAGGTCGCTCATCTGCTGGCTGATGGCCGAGCGGCCGATGCCCAGGACGTTCTCGGCGGCCGAAAAGCCGCCGCACTCCACCACGCTGCGGTAGATCTTCAGCAGGCGGATATCGAAATCGCTGACCTGGGCCAGGGGTTGTGGACGTTTCACGCGATGCCTTTGCGTTGAGGAACATGAAAGGCAGACAACATACGCTGATCAGACATTCTCGCGCCAGCGGCGCGCCTGGACGAGCAGGGCCGGGGCAAAGTGCAGTACGACCATCCGCAGCAGGTGGTGCGTCAGGATGAATACCACATTCAGCCCACCGCTGAAGGCGACGATGGCAATGGTTTCGATGGCCCCGGGCATGTAGGCCAGCCACAAAGTGAATGGATCACTGCCTAGCACCTTGGCGGCCACCCCGGCAAAGACGGCAGCGACCAGCAGCATCAGGCCCACCGACATCAGCCCGGCGCCGCCGTGACGGACCAGCTCCTTGAGGCTGATTTCCCTGAACCTGGCGCCGATCAGCACACCGAGGATCAGCGCGGCAAAATCGACGCTCCAGCCGGGCAGATGAAACGCCTGGAGCAAGCCCAGCTTTACATAGGCCGCCGTGGCGATGATCGCCGTGAGCATGAAGGGCGCAGGAACACCAAGCTTGAGCAGCAGGCGCCCGAGCAGGATGCACAGGGCAAGCAGCGACGCCAGGGTCAGCAACAGGCCTGGATTAAGCGCGGTGCTCGCGCTTGCAGGGACATCGCTACCGGCGCGAATGCTCAGGCTGACCAGCAGGGTAATCGACACCAGGCGCATCAGGTGCACAACGATCACCTTGCTCGAAGCCCGTTCCGACTCGAGCAAGTCGAACACCGCAGCCAGGGCGCCGGGGTACACCGCCAGCAGTGAATCCTTGAGGTTCCAGCCGCACCCCCTGAACAGCCACAGGCCGGCGATGGCAATCTGCGCACTCAGGCACAGCAGCAGAAAACCCAGGCTCGGCAGGATGCTGGCCACCGTGTCGCTGTCCCAGGCTTCGAACATCAAGCCGGTGGCGATACCCATGACCAGTTGCACGTATTCCAGACCAAAGCGCAGGTCGGGGGTAAAGCGCAGCCGGCTGACCAACATGGCGCTGGCGACGATGGCGCCCAGCAACAGCCCGTGAGGCACACCGGCAAACTGTACGGCGGCGCCAACCAGGGCGCAGATCAGTAAACACAGGATGGTTTTCATGGTGAGTGTGCTTGCGCGTCCTGCGCCAAGTCTCCTGAAGGGGCCGCCCGCATCATGCGCCTTGCCGGGGTGCATGGAAACACTTTGTAACATCGTTGCGGCTGGATGTTGTGAATTAATGTTTAGCCGGTGGTGATCTGAAGATTAGAAAAGCCAGATTTTCCAAACCTTAAGCCCATGCCAATTTAGGCACAACAACACTTGTCGCTGCCCAATTGCCTTGCGAGGACTTGTCCGATGAATCTGCCTGAAAACGCTCCTGTCGGTCTGGCCAGCCAGCTCAAGCTGGACGCCCACTGGATGCCCTACACCGCCAACCGCAATTTTCAGCGCGATCCACGGCTGATCGTCGCCGCCGAAGGCAGCTACCTGACCGACGACAAGGGCCGCAAGATTTATGACGCCCTGTCCGGCTTGTGGACTTGCGGCGCCGGTCACACCCGTAAGCAGATCCAGGAAGCAGTATCGCGCCAATTGGGCGTGCTCGATTACTCGCCGGCTTTCCAGTTCGGCCACCCGCTGTCGTTCCAGCTGGCCGAGAAAATCACCGACCTGACCCCGGGCAACCTCAATCACGTCTTCTATACCAACTCCGGTTCCGAGTGCGCCGACACCGCGGTGAAGATGGTCCGTGCCTACTGGCGCCTGAAAGGCCAGGCCACCAAGACCAAGCTGATCGGCCGTGCCCGTGGCTATCACGGGGTGAATATCGCCGGTACCAGCCTGGGTGGCGTCAACGGCAACCGCAAGCTGTTCGGCCAGTTGCTCGACGTCGATCACATTCCGCACACCCTGCTGCCGGGCAATGCCTTCACCAAAGGCATGCCGGAGGAGGGCGGTATCGCCCTGGCCGATGAAATGCTCAAGCTGATCGAGCTGCACGATGCTTCGAACATCGCCGCGCTGATTGTCGAGCCGCTGGCCGGTTCTGCAGGTGTACTGCCACCGCCGAAGGGCTACCTGAAGCGTCTGCGGGAAATCTGCGACCAGCACAACATCCTGCTGATCTTCGACGAAGTCATCACCGGCTTTGGCCGCATGGGCTCGATGTTCGGTGCCGATGCCTTCGGCGTCACCCCGGATCTGATGTGCATCGCCAAGCAAGTCACCAACGGCGCCATCCCGATGGGCGCGGTGATCGCCAGCAGCGAGATCTACCAGACCTTCATGAACCAGCCGACCCCGGAATACGCGGTGGAATTCCCCCACGGCTACACCTACTCGGCGCACCCGGTCGCCTGCGCCGCCGGTCTCGCCGCGCTGGACCTGCTGGAGAAAGAAAACCTGGTGCAATCGGCCGCCGAACTGTCGCCGCACTTCGAGAAGGTGCTGCACGGGGTCAAGGGCGCGAAGAACATCATCGACATCCGTAACTACGGCCTGGCCGGCGCCATCCAGATTGCCGCCCGCGACGGTGACGCCATCGTGCGTCCATACGAGATCGCCATGAAGCTGTGGAAAGCCGGCTTCTATGTACGCTTCGGCGGCGACACCCTGCAGTTCGGCCCAACCTTCAACAGCCAGCCGCAGGAACTGGACCGCCTGTTCGATGCGGTCGGCGAGGCCATCAACCAGGTCGATTGATTCTCCCTCTATATATAAGCAGCGGGCGCGAGTGATCTCGCGCCCAGGCATACCCTCTTTCTGGAGTTCTGCATGAGCACTGTTCAACACCTGATCAACGGCGAACTGGTTGCTGCCGACACGCGCACCGCCGATGTCTTCAACCCGTCCACTGGCCAGGCCATCCACAAGGTTGCCCTGGCCAGCAAGCAAACCGTGCAGCAGGCCATCGACTCGGCCAAGGCCGCCTTCCCGGCCTGGCGCAACACGCCGCCGGCCAAACGCGCCCAGGTAATGTTCCGCTTCAAGCAACTGCTGGAGCAGAATGAAGCGCGTATCTCCCAGCTGATCAGCGAAGAGCACGGCAAGACCGTGGAAGACGCCGCCGGTGAACTCAAGCGCGGTATCGAGAACGTCGAGTTTGCCTGCGCCGCGCCGGAAGTGCTCAAAGGCGAGTACAGCCGCAACGTTGGCCCGAACATCGATGCCTGGTCCGACTTCCAGCCGCTGGGCGTAGTGGCCGGTATTACCCCGTTCAACTTCCCGGCCATGGTGCCGCTGTGGATGTACCCACTGGCAATCGCCTGCGGTAACTGCTTCATCCTCAAGCCATCGGAACGTGATCCGAGCTCGACCCTGCTGATTGCCCAACTGCTGCATGAAGCCGGCCTGCCTAAAGGCGTGCTCAACGTTGTGCACGGTGACAAGGAAGCGGTGGATGCGCTGATCGAGGCGCCAGAGGTCAAGGCCCTGAGCTTCGTTGGCTCGACGCCGATCGCCGAGTACATCTATGCCGAAGGCACCAAGCGCGGCAAGCGCGTTCAGGCCCTGGGCGGGGCGAAGAACCACGCGGTGCTGATGCCTGATGCCGACCTGGACAACGCGGTCAGCGCGCTGATGGGCGCAGCCTACGGTTCTTGCGGCGAGCGCTGCATGGCGATCTCGGTGGCCGTGTGCGTTGGCGACCAGGTGGCCGATGCGCTGATCGCCAAACTCGAACCACAGATCAAGGCGTTGAAGATTGGTGCCGGTACCTCCTGCGGCCTGGACATGGGCCCGCTGGTTACCGCCGCCGCCCGTGACAAGGTGGTTGGCTACATCGACCAAGGTGTGGCTGCTGGTGCGCAGCTGGTGGTCGACGGCCGTGGCTACCGGGTTGCCGGTAATGAAGACGGCTACTTTGTCGGCGGCACCCTGTTTGACCGCGTGACGACCGAGATGAGCATCTATAAAGAAGAGATCTTCGGGCCGGTACTCTGCGTGGTACGCGTCGACAGCCTGGAAGAGGCCATGCGCCTGATCAACGAACACGAATACGGCAACGGCACCTGCATCTTTACCCGTGACGGTGAAGCGGCGCGCCTGTTCTGCGACGAGATCGAAGTGGGCATGGTCGGCGTCAACGTTCCGCTGCCGGTGCCGGTGGCTTACCACAGCTTCGGCGGCTGGAAGCGTTCGCTGTTCGGCGACCTGCATGCCTATGGCCCGGATGGCGTGCGTTTCTACACCCGCCGCAAAGCCATTACCCAGCGCTGGCCGCAACGTGCCAGCCATGAAGCGTCGCAGTTTGCCTTCCCGAGCCTTTAAGGCTTTAACAGCTGCAAGCTGCAAGCTACAAGCTACAAGCTTCAAGTTGAGCGCGGTGCCTCTGCTTTTACTTGCAGCTTGAAGCTTGCTGCTTATAGCCAAAACGCCCCCGCTGAAACAAAGTTGAAATAAGTCCTTGACGCCCCCGCAGATCTCTCTATAATTCGCCCCACTTCCGGCGCAGTCGGAACTGAAAACTCCTTGATTTTCAAAGAGTTAGCGGTTCCAGGGTCATCCGGAAGGGCTTCGGTCGAAAGATCGGCAGCGGTGAAAAAGGCAGTTGACAGCGGTTTGAAACGCTGTAGAATTCGCCTCCCGCTACGAGAGATCGCAGCGAGTCAAGTGTTTGAAGTGAAACGAAAAACTTCAAAATAAACGCTTGACAGGCCACGAGGAAAGCGTAGAATGCGCGCCTCGGTTGAGACGAAAAGCTCTTAACCAACCGCTCTTTAACAACTGAATCAAGCAATTCGTGTGGGTGCTTGT
>NZ_JBIUWO010000002.1:332051-574108 GCF_044743505.1 Pseudomonas sp. NPDC087612 | reverse complement strand
ACTCGGCATCGGCGAAGGTCATTTGCTTCATTGAAAAGCTCGGCGATTGGTGTCCGGGGATTTTGCCAAATCAGGAAGTCTTTTTCAGGATTTCCTTAGTAAGCCGATTACCCGTTGGCCTGGCCAGCCTGTTGCTTTGGCAAGTACCGGTCATGGCCGACACACCTTCGTCCGCACTTGTCGAGTTTGAACCGGCGTTTCTGGGCAACGGTAGTACCTCCCCCGTGGACCTCTCGCGCTATCAGCGACGCAACATCACAAGCCCCGGAACCTACAGCGTGGATGTGCTGGTCAACGATAACTGGCACGGGCGCATGAACCTCAGCTTCAAGGCCTGGCCCGGTAAAGAAGAAGCCCTGGCCTGTTTCGACAACGCTTTGCTGGAGCGTCTGGGCCTGGATATCAGCAAGTTCAGCCCGCAGGCGCAACAGCAGCTGCTTGCCGTCGATACCTGCATCCCCCTGGACGGCGCACTTGACGATGCCAGCAGCCGTCTGGATTTTGCCAGCCAACGCCTGTACCTGTCGGTACCGCAAATCGCGGTCAAGCGCAGTGCGCGTGAAACAGTCGACCCGGCGCAATGGGATGAGGGCATAACGGCGGGTTTTCTCAATTACAACCTCAACAACTACAGCACCCGGCACCGCAATCAGGATAATTCGCGCCAGACCTACCTGGGCTTGGGCGCCGGGCTCAACATCGGGCCATGGCGCCTGCGTCATGACGGTTCACTGAACTGGAGCGGCCAGGGCCAGCAGCGCTATCAGAGCATTGCCAGCTATGCCCAACGCGATATCACGCCCTGGCGCTCGCAACTGACCCTGGGCGAAAGCTACACCTCGGGCGAGCTGTTCGACTCATTGAGTTTCACCGGCATACGCCTGGCCAGCGACAATCGTATGCTCCCCGCCTCGCAGCGCGGCTATGCCCCCGTAGTCCGCGGGATTGCCAGCAGTAATGCCCGGGTGGTGGTCCGCCAACGCGGCGTGACCCTGCATGAAACCACTGTGGCGCCGGGCGCCTTCGAAATCGATGATTTGTATGCAACCGGCTACGGTGGCGATCTGGAGGTCACTGTAACCGAGGCCGACGGCCGCGAACATAGCTTCTCCGTGCCTTACGCTGCTGTTCCGTTATCCTTGCGCGCCGGCTCCAGCCGCTTCAGTGCAACCCTGGGTACCCTGCGTAACCAGGCACTGGACAGTGACCCGGTATTTGTCGAAGGTACCTGGCAATATGGCCTGAACAACCTGGTCAGCACCTACAGCGGCATGACCCTGGCATCAGGGTATGGCTCGGCCTTGTTCGGTGGCAGCCTGAACACTGAGCTTGGTGCGTTCGGCGCCGACCTCACCCAGGCCCGCACCCATCTGCCCGGGCTCGGCAGCCAGCAAGGCCAGAGCCTGCGCCTGAGCTACGCCAAGACCCTGAGTGAAACCGACACACAAATCGCTCTGGCGACCTATCGCTACTCGACCCGCGGCTTTTATGGCCTGGAAGACGCCCAGTTGAGCCGCCAGTTCCTGCGCGATGCAGGCGATCAGCGCCACCAGCGTCATCGCAACCGCACTACCCTGTCGCTGGCGCAACCGCTGGCCGAGCACTATGGACAGTTGCACTTGAGTGCCTCGGCATCCAGCTATTGGGACCATGCCGGCAGCGACGTCAACTATTCGATCGGCTACAGCAATCACTACAAGACGCTGGGCTATACCCTCAGCAGCACCAGGGAACGTGACCGCTTCGGGCGCGCCGACAACACCTATTTCCTGAGCTTGTCCCTGCCCCTGGGCGGCGAACGCGCGCGTAGCCTCAGCAGCAGTATTTCCAGGGACGGCAGAGGCAACAGCCGGGCCCAGGCCACGCTCACCGGCGCCCTCAGTGCCGATCAGCAGGTCAACTATGGCATCACCGCCAGCCAGGATCGCTCCGATGGCCTGAACAACCATACGCTGAGCAGCAACGTACTGTACCGCGGCTCTGCCGCCGAACTCAGTGCATCGATCAGTCAGGGCCGGCATACCTCACAAGCCTCGCTCGGCCTGCGCGGCGCCATTGTCGCCCACGCCGATGGCATGACCTTGTCGCAACCCTTGAGTGAGACCTTCGGGTTGATTCAGGCCAAAGATGCCGATGGCGCTCGGGTGATTTCGGCGTCCGCGCTGAAAGTCGACAGCAGCGGCTACGCGGTCGTCCCGAACCTTACGCCTTACCAACGCAATACGGTTGCCATTGACCCCAAGGGCTTGTCGACCGATGTCGAACTGCAATCGAGCAGCCAGCAGACCGTGCCGCGCGCCGGCGCCATTGCGTTGCTGGTGTTCCAGACCCGCTCCGGACGTTCGGCCGTCATCCATGCCCGCCAGGCCGATGGCCAGCCGCTGCCGTTTGGCGCCGCAGTACTGGATAGCCAAGGTAACGAGCTGGGCGCGGTGGGCCAGGGTAGCCAATTGTTTGCCCGCGGCCTGCAGGATGCTGGTGAGTTGATCGTGCGCTGGGACAGCGGCCTGGCAGGCAACTGCCGAATTACCTATGCCCTGCCCGCCACCGCGAAAAAAGCCGCGAACGCTGCACCACAGAACATTCACTCCGTTTGCCACGCACCCCCAGCCCACCCTTGACCCGCCGAGACCTGCCCATGTTTTGTTCTCTACCCGCGCGCCTCGCCGGCGCGACAGGATTGTTGCTGCTGGCCCACAGCGGTATCAGTGCCGCCAGCTGTGTACATATCGGCTCAACACCATCTCAGGCTTTTATCACCATAGACTCGAGATTGACGGTGTCTGCCGCAGACCCGGTCGGCACGGTGATTTATGACAGCAACACCCGGTTCGCGACACGCATGGCCTACCGTTGCTCAGCCGCCCATGAGCAGCGCGCCGGCTTTACCCAGGGCTTCACTCACATCGGTGAGGGCATTCATCAAACCAACCTGGAGGGTATCGGTATCAGGATCACCGGTTCCGAAGCCGGCGCCAGTCGTTTTTACCGCTGGCCGGTTCCTACTACCAGACATCCTGCCGGCACTACCGACGTCACCCCCTGGTACAGACTGCAGTTGATCAAGACCGGACCGGTAACCAGTGGGGTGCTGTTTTTCCCTCAGACAATCATTAGCCACAGCTTTGAGCCGCATCATATCCCGGCCAATACCGCCAGGCTGACGATGGTGCAAACCCGAGTAGAGGTTGTTTCGGCCGATCCCACCTGCGCCGTCGACCCCGGTTCGAAAACCATCCCCGTCAATCTACGGGATCATCCAGCAGGGTTCTTCGACGCTGTTGGCAAGGTTACCGCACCCCAGCCACTTGAAATCCGCCTCAACTGTGCCGGCGGCAGTAGCGGCAGCCGCCTCAACGTCAGCTATACCGTCAGCGACGCCAGCAACCCGGGCAACCAGACCTCCATCATCAGCCTGGCCAGTCACGCTACTGCACGTGGCATCGGCATTCGCTTGTTGCGTAGCGACAACACCCCGATCGTGCTGGGCACCCGGCAACCGGGCGGTACGGTCGGAGCAGGCCCGGTAACGCATCGCATCCCCCTGCTCGCGCAGTATGTGCAGACCGCATCCCGGGTAGCCCCAGGCTCCGCGCCAGGCCGGGCGACATTTCTGATGAGTTATGACTGAGCAGAAAAAAGCCAGGCAATAGCCTGGCTTTTATTTACGCTGCGACCGCCTCAGAACGGCATCTTGAAACCCGGCGGCAACTGCATGCCGGCGGTCATGCCGCCCATTTTTTCCTGGCTGTTGGCTTCGACCTTGCGCACCGCGTCGTTGACGGCGGCGGCGATCAGGTCTTCGAGCACTTCCTTGTCTTCCTGCATCAGGCTGTCGTCCAGGCTGATGCGCTTGACGTCGTGACGACCGGTCATCACCACGCTGACCAGGCCGGCACCGGATTGGCCGGTTACTTCGGCGTTGGCCAGTTCTTCCTGCATCTTGGCCATTTTTTCCTGCATCTGCTGGGCCTGCTTCATCAGGCCGGCCATGCCACCTTTCATCATGGGGATTACCTCAACTATTAGCTTACGGGGTGCGGCGCGGGTCGGGCCCGGGCCGCTGCTGTTTTTCCGTTACTCGCCCTGGGCAACCGGGGCGTCGACAGGTTCAATCGTATCGTGGCGGACCATGGCGCCGAACTGCTGGATCATCTGCTGGATCAGCGGATCATCCTCGATCGAGGCCTCGGCCAGGCCCTGGCGCTCGGCGCGTTTGCGGGCTGCGGCCTGGGCGGGGGTTTCCTGCTCCGGGCGAATCAGCTCGATGGTCAATTTGAGCGTACGGCCCAGGTGCTGGTTCAACGCATCGTTCAGGCGCCGCTGTTGCGTGCTGTTAAACAGGGCGCTGTGGGCCGGGTCCAGGTGCAGCAGCCAGTCGTCGCCTTCGGCGCTGATCAGCGTACAGTTGGCGGCGATATTGCCGGTCATCCCGGAAATCGGCAACTGCGGGAACAATTCCAGCCATTTCAGCGCCAGCCCCGTGGCCGGTTGCGCGGCCGGCAAGGGCTCGGCCGGTGGCGCGTCGACTTCGTGGGCATGCTCGATGGCCAGCTCGTCCAGATAACTGTAGCTGGCCGGGTCCATTTCCGGCTCGTAATAATCTTCGTCCAGCGGCGGTTCGTCGTCGCGGTCCATGCCGGCCGGGCTGTAGCCGATACCGTCGTCGGGCGTCGGCATATCCACTGCGGTTGCCTGCTGAACCGGCGCCGGCGGCGCTTCAACGACAAGCGGCTCAGGCTCGACCTCGACCTCGACGGCGACAGGATCGTTCCAGGGCAGATCGACCACCGGCTCAGGCGCAGAGACCCCGACAGGGGTGGGCTCTGGCTCTGCAACGGGTTCCGGTTCCGGTTCAGCAACCACAGGCACCGGTGCAATCGCCATGGCTGGCGCAGCCTGGGGGGCTACTGCCACCGCGTTTGCAGAATCAGCTGTGGCCTGGCTGATCCCCACCGGCTTTAGCACTGGTCTCGGTGCATCGTCGCTGTCGGCGGGGCGGAACGCCAGCATGCGCAGCAGGACCATTTCAAAGCCGCCACGCGGATCTGGTGCCAATGGCAGGTCGCGACGGCCGATCAGGCCCATCTGGTAATAAAACTGCACATCTTCGGCCGGCAATGCCTGGGCCAAAGCCAGCACCCGGTCACGATCGCCCTGGCCGTTGTCAACCGCCTCAGGCAGCGCCTGGGCAATGGCCACGCGGTGCAGCACATTGAGCATTTCGGCGAGCACGCCGTTCCAGTCCGGCCCCTGCTCGGCCAAATGGCGAACGGCTTCGAGCAAGGCCCGGGCGTCACCTTCGAGCAACGCCTGCAGCACGCCATACACCTGGCCATGATCCAGAGTGCCGAGCATCGCCCGCACATCTGCGGCCAACACCTTGCCTTCACCGAAGGCGATGGCCTGGTCGGTCAGGCTCATGGCGTCGCGCATCGAGCCGTCCGCGGCGCGGCCGAGCAGCCACAGGGCGTCGTCTTCGAAAGGGACGTTTTCGGCCCCGAGCACATGGCTCAGGTGCTCGACGACCCGTTCGGGGGTCATGTTCTTCAGCGAGAACTGCAGGCAGCGCGAGAGGATGGTCGCCGGCAGTTTCTGCGGGTCGGTGGTGGCGAGGATGAACTTGACGTAGGGCGGCGGCTCTTCCAGCGTCTTCAGCAAGGCGTTGAACGAGTGGCTGGAGAGCATGTGCACTTCGTCGATCAGGTAGACCTTGAAGCGCCCGCGGCTCGGTGCGTACTGCACGTTGTCGAGCAGCTCGCGGGTGTCTTCGACCTTGGTGCGACTGGCGGCGTCGATTTCGATCAGGTCGACAAAGCGCCCCTCGTCGATCTCCCGGCACACCGAGCAGGTACCGCAAGGCGTCGAGGTGATGCCGGTTTCGCAGTTAAGGCACTTGGCGATGATCCGCGCAATGGTGGTCTTGCCCACACCGCGGGTACCGGTGAACAGGTAGGCATGGTGCAGGCGCTGGTTGTCCAGCGCGTTGATCAAGGCCTTGAGCACATGGGTCTGGCCGACCATTTCGCGGAACGAGCGCGGACGCCATTTACGTGCAAGAACCTGATAACTCATCGAAAACCGTCGCGACTGCAAGCTGAAGACCGCTAATCGTAGCGGAGCGGGGGCAAAATTGCACCCTGCCGATCTCGGCTAAGCTGTCAGGCGGGCCGGCATCAGGGAGGATGCAGCATGTGGCGAATCGTGGGTGCACTGCTGCTGATCAGTTCTGCCAGCTTCGCGCAGCAACCGGTGCTGCGCTTTTCGGTGGCCGAGAGCTGGACCATGCCGCTGATTCGGGTGGAGCAGGAGCAGCCGGTCGAAGGTATTTTGCATGACCTGATGCTCGCTGTTGCCCGCGAGGTCGGGCATCACCCCGAATTTCACGTCCTCCCGCGCCTGCGCCTGCAGCAAGCCATGGACAACGGCGATGTCGATGTGCGCTGTTATGTTGCCCAGTCCTGGCTGAACACTACCTCGGATGCCTATTTGTGGAGCCTGCCGCTGTTTCAGCAACGCGACTGGCTGGTCGGTCAACCCGACCAGACACCGCCGCTGACGCCCACGCAATTGGCGCCCCAGGCCATTGGCACCGTGCTCGGCTACACCTACTCGACCATCGAACCGCTGTTTGCCAGCGGCCATTTGCATCGCGAGGACAGCCGCAATCAACTGTTGGTGCTGAACAAGTTGCACGCCCGCCGTTACCACTATGCCATCAGCAACCAGCTGTCGCTTGACTGGTTCAACCGGCAACTCCCTTCTGAGCAGCAACTGCGCCCGCTGACTGTGGTCGAGGAGCAGACCCTGGCCTGCCTGGTGCGTAACGATCCGGCCTTGCCGGTCCAAGGCATCCTGCAGGCCTTGCTGCGATTAAAAGCGTCCGGGGAGATTGAACGAATGATCGAGCGCTATACACACATCCGTGGACACCCGCCCCAATCAAGCTCCCCGCCGCCCTCATGACCGGTCAGCCACCGGGGGCAGCCGGTATGCCCAGCGCTTCGCGGGTCAACCGCAGCAACAGCGCGGCCTCATCCATTGCCTGTTGCAACTGCCGGCCGCGTTCACGCTGCAGACGTTCGGCCTCGGGCAGGCCGGCCTCGCGTAACCGTTGCGCAGCGCTGAGCTGATTAAAGCGCACATCCAGTTCAAGCCACGCCGAGGCATGCCGCTGATGCAGGTACTCGACCCAGTTCGGTTGCCTGGTCATGAAGCGCGGCAAGCGCGCCTGTACCTGCGCCCCTTGCACATGGGCCAGCGCCGCGTCGAGCTGCGCGGTTGAAAGGGAAAGATCGGTGAGGATCAGATCCCGGGCATCGCCCGGCAACGCAAGCCGCCCGTACATCTCTTGTTGGTAAAGCAACTGCAACTCGTCTCTGCGCGCAAACAGTTCGGGCTCCAGCAGCACCTGATCGATCACAAAGCGCCGCAACTCCTCACGGTTGAAGGAGGCCCGGGCGAAATCCAGCAGTTGTCGCGGCCCGTGCTCCTGCAAGGCATCCAGCAAGGCGCGATGCCCTTGAACCCTGCTTTCCAGATTCTCAAACGCCAGCAACGGATGACCTATGACCTGTTGCGGATCACCGGCAAAGCGCAACAGGTCTTCGGCCATGGGCCCTTCGACGGCGTAACGCAAGATCCCCGCGACCCGTGTGCGCATCGACTCTGACTGCTCCTGCGCTTCGACGGTCTGGGCCAAGCGCTCCAGGACTGTCATCAAATTGCCGGCCTGGGGCTCGTTGCGCAGTCGCTGCCAGTACTCGACAAGCTGGCGGTTGGCAGACGCCGGAGCAGTCCAGAATTGTTGTGCGGCATCACCGCCCGGCAACCGCACAGGCGTCGGCGGCGCCTGTAGCCGACGTAGCCGTCGATACTGCTCGTCGGTCAATGCATTGCCTTCCAGCTCGATCATGCGCAAAAAACTGCGTGGTTCTTCAAGGAAGTGTTCGGGCAACTGGCTGATCTGGTTGTCGCTCAGGTCGACCCACTCCAGCCTTGAGCGATCGTGCAGGCTTTCCGGCACGCGGGTGATCTCGGTATTGTTCAAAGTCAGGATACGTAGCTGGGGCAGCCTGCTCACATCGGGCGGGATGCCCAGAGGGTTGCCCTCCAGGTGGAGGCTGTCCAGATTCAAAAGATCACCTATTCGCGCGGCATCGCGGGCATCAAGCACAATCCGGTTGTTGCTCAGGCGCAGGTTCTGCAGGCTCAGGCGATTTTCGATTGCTGGCGGAATCAGGGCCAGCTCATTACCGGAAAGATCCAGATAACGAAGACGGCCAAAGTGGGCGAGAAACTCCGCCGGCACGGTCGCCAGGTTCATGCCTGCCATATCCAGCTCCAGCACATGATGCAGGTCCACCGCCTGCAACTCGGGCAATTCGCCAACCATCAGGCCTCCCAGATCCAGGCGATAACCCAGGGTTCGCCCTAATGGCGTGCGTATGCTCAGCGACTGGTGACGCCAGGCCTGCACCAGGCGCTCGCTGAATTGCTGGCGACCGAGCGCCTGCTCACTGTCTACTGAAGCACCTTGCCAGCGCCGCAGCCCGGATTGCAGCCCTTGCAACTCTTCGCGACGGCGCTGCAACAGCGCGCGGGCCTCGGCGGGTCGAGCACGATAGGGCTCAAGGTAAGCGGCGATCTCTTCAGCTGAATAGTCAGGGTAAAGCTCAAGGATTTCTTCTTCAATGGAACGGGGTGACACCGGGAGCCGTGCCCCGCCCCCACTCAGGGCATAGCCCAGGCGACCATCGGAAAAACGCTGAAGCGGCGTCCACCACTGCTCTTTTACGCCCCCCAATACGCGCCCAACCATGGCCCGCTGTGCACCGGCCTGCACGCCAAGCTGACGGCGCAAGGCCGGCAGATCTTCTGCAGCGTCCAGCCCGGCCAGTTCCCACGCCAGCTCAAGCAGGTCGCGAGGCGCAGCTTCAGGCCGTTGACCGTCGATGTACAGGTCGCCTCGGCGGATCAGGGTCGGGCCGTGCACCGCAGGACCTACCCCTTCGATACCAAGTTCCAGCGCAGCAGGCCAGCGCGGGTCCTGCATCAGCATATGCAGCAGCAGCCGGTCACAATCAGTGTTGGCCATTTGCGGCCAGAAAAACCCCTCCAGCGCATGCGCCAGCCGTGTCTCACTCAAAGCTTGCCGCGCCTGCCTGGCCAGCCGCAGGGGCACACGACGGCTGTCAGCCATGCGCAAGCGCTCAGCGCTGGTGGCACTGGCTTCGATTTCCTCGACCATGGCCGGCTCCAGGCCAGGGAAATCACGCGCCACCAGGGACGATGCAGGTGGCCGCTCGGCGGCCAGGCAGTGCTCGAGAAATCGCCGCCAGTTCGCCTTGAGCCACTCCTGCACTTGCCCTTGCGGCACCGGCTCATCCGCCGAAGAAGGCATCAGTTGCAACGCGCGCATCAGCAAACTTTCATCGGCTACGGCTGCCGGGTTTTGCAACTGCTGGCTAAAACGCTGCAGGCGCCGCTGCAGCCGCGCCCGCTCGCAGGCATCCACAAGAGCCCCGCTGGGTGGACGCCGGTGCAGATGCAACTGCCGCAGCTGTGCTTCATCGGCACCACTGACGGCGAGTACCGAAGTTACTTCCTCATCGCTGAGATCTTCGAAACTGGAGCCCAGGCGACGAAACAGGTACTGACCGCCCTGCCAGCGGTGTGGACTGTCAAAGCGGCTGCGCCAGGCGCCCTTGCCATTGTGCTCCAGCAGCGGCGCCCAAGCGCCACTGCGCACGGGATGGCGAATGCGCCAGCTCCCCGTCTCGGCGTCTTGCTCGACGCGATAGAAACTGTCCTCGATGCGCACAACCTGTTGTTCACCGATCTGGTAAATACCTTGCTCGGACGCCGTCCCGACAATCGCCGAGTCCAGGTCAAGGGCATAGGGCTTCAAGTCAGGCAAGCAAAGACGTAGCGCGCCATTATCCTTTCTCACCAGGGCCAGCGCCTTGAACAGTGCCGAGTTGCGTACCAGCGTTGCCGCCGTGCCGACAACGACTGCCCCGGCCGCCAGCCCGGCCACTTCGCCAACAACATGGGTAAGGCAATTGAACGCCTCATGACGATCACCTTCAGCCCAATCATCCAGCCCGGTGAACACCTCTTTCATCAATTGGCTGGCCACCACCCCGAACAGCACCTCACCTACACCTGGCACCACAAAGGCCGCCAGACCCAGCACATCCAGGCCAATTTCCAACGCCTTGTCCAGCGCGGCCTGGCGTTCGCTGGCATCCAGCGTTGCGGTGGGCACCGCGATGAAACGGGCATCATCCTGAAGTTGCTCCAGGCACTGATTGAACAAGTCCTCGAACAGCGGCTCCGGCCGCAGGATGGCATCCAGCGCCAAGGACGGACTGGACAGCGCCACTCGCTGGCCATTGCGCTGTTCAAACAGCCGGTTTTGCAGCTGCGTATGAAGCGCCGGCCATTGACGACGCAATGCCAAACGCACAACGAACTGCCGATAGCTGTCCCGGGACAGCTTGCCGGCCAGGTCCTGCTCGAACTCATCCCAACCGTCGTACTCCTTGAGGGGTGAAAACGGGTCCTGGGGGATGTGCACCAGCAAGCGGACCCAGGGCCGCTGAATCGCGGCCAGATGCCCCAGCGGCTGAAAACTGAACTCGAAGACACTGACCCCACGCAGTTCGATCCCCGCCAGCTTCAGCCGTTTGAGCCGTAGCGGCACGCCCTGCTCCTGGATCCCGGTCTTGAGTTCACTGATTTCAAGCACTTGCTTGTACATTGCCGCGCTGATTGCCCCGCGCATCAGCGCCACATGAGCATCGACCTGCAAGGCGTAACGGTCGCACTCGCGAAACAGCTCGCGGGTCGACTGGGGAATGCCGACAACGCCATCGGGATCGAACACCGAGTCAATGTGTTTTTGATACTGCCCACCCAGATCCAGTTCGCGGCAGAACCTGACGAAATCCAGAACACTGACGCCCTGCACTCGCCTACCGGCATGCCGAAAGGATGACATCCTGACCAGGGCGCTATCACTCTGCTGCTCAGCGGCAGTGAAATTGTGCAAGGCCGCTTGCAGCAATCCCTGCTCGGTGTAATTTCGTTGCCAGAGCCCTTTAAGACCGGGGGCTTGCCAGCCACCCATGAGCCGATTGACGCGAATCAAACGATCGCCAGTAGGTTTGAGTCTCGAACCGAAGCGTCGACGCAACGCCTCGTCGAATCGCGCCTGGGCAAACACCTGAACCGACTGCAGCGGCGCCAGCAAGCGACCCCGCGCCGCACGACTGGCCTCGCAGGCACGCATGCTGACACCCAGCTTTGCCAACAGTGCTGGCGCAGCAGAACGCAACCAGGCAGGTAGCTGTTGGCGAAGGAATTCGAGATTGAGGCTGGCGGCGGAAAAATCCGCAGGTGATGTGGCCGCTGATGGTACTTGCTCGGGGGCTGACATGAAGATTCTCCCTGTAGGTCCAAAACCACAGACACTACGGGGCTGTCGAGCAGCTACGGCACTACAGGGTTATCGCACGCGCGCGAAAAACGGCAACGTAGGTTGTTGCGCCAGCGTTTTGGAAAAATCTTAGAGAGGAGGTGATGCAGAGCGCCCACAGGCAAGATGGGTGGCGACCCCACCAGCCACACCCCGGCACACAATGTTCCCGCTGTGGCTGCTTCCTTCCGGATCTGACCAGGTTCACGGGTAATCGTTGCGGGGGGACCGATGGGGTCACCATAACGCATGCTCATCTGGCGATGAGCCGCGCCATTGTACCGGCATCAACTCAAGATACAACCACTAAATTCAAAAAAACCATCACCACTCAATGACTTGGCATTGCTTCACGGGAGCGCAGCACCCGCTTGGTCGGCTATCGGTGACGTTGGCTGGGTGACCCGCAGGTGGATAAAGTGCAGCTTGGCAACCACCGGCTTACCCAGCACGAACGGATAGAGATCCACCTGGCCCATGCTGCGCGACAGCTCATTGAGCATTGCTGACAGCTCGACCCAGGCATTGATGAAGGCGAGAAACTCCTTTGCCCCGGGGTCGTCCGGGCGATAGAGGTCCTCACGCGTGAACGGCGGGAAGTCCAGCTCCAGGCTGCTGGCATTCATGCCCAGTGCCAGCGCGGTGTCGAGCGCATCGGTCATGTGCAGGTAGTGTGCCCAGGTTTCAGCCCAGTCTTCCCAGGGGTGCATGGTCGCATAGGCACTGACGTGAGCAGCCGCCCAATCACTTGGCGCCCCTTGCTGATAGTGACGTTCCAGCGCCTCGCTGTAGCTTTCGCGCTCGTCACCGAACAGGTCACGAAAGCCGTCGAGCCAATGGCTGTCGGCAATCAGACGATCCCAATAGTAGTGACCGACTTCATGACGCAGGTGGCCCAGCAGGGTGCGATAGGGTTCGTGCAGTTGCACGCGCACCCGCTCGCGCCAGTCATCATCGGCCTCGCGCACGTCGAGAGTAATCAGGCCATTGGCATGGCCGGTGATGGGCGCGTTGCCCTCAAGATCGACGCCGATGAAATCAAAGGCCAGGCCCGGGCCGTCCTGCGCGCTTTTCGGCTCCACCGGCAAGCCCAGGTGCAACAGCTGCGCGGTCAGCCGGCGCTTGGCGGTTTCCAGCTTGCGCCAGCGCGGGTGGTTTTCAGCAATGCCAAGGTCGGGGATGGTGCGGTTCAGGCGACAGGCCAGGCACAGGTTGTCGAGCTCATGCTCGGCCAGCAGCCAGTTGCAGGCCGCCGGGGTGTCGAGGTTGGCACAGCGGCGCAGCGGCCCGGCTTCAGGCTCGCCATCGAGCAGCCAGAGCCCCTCTGCAGGGCCGGGCGACAGGCTGGCGACACGGTTGCTTAGCGGCCAGTAGCCCAGTGCCGACTGGCAGGCCAGGCACTGGCTGTTGCGAAAGAACACCGACTGCCCACACCGGCATTGCCAGACCCGATCCGGACGTTGTTGCTGGCTGACGAAGGGCGCCGCGATCCTGGCGCCCAGCTGTTCGAAAAAACGGTACATGGCGATCCCTCCTGGCTGCCTGCCAAGACTAGACCATGGCGAACGCCACCGGTGCCGCCTTTAGACCTCGATACCCTGCCCGGCCAGGAAGCTGACAAAAGCATCTTCATCCAGCACCTTCAGGCCCAGCTCATTGGCCTTGGCCAGCTTCGAGCCGGCGCCGGGGCCGGCGACCACGCAGTGGGTCTTGGCCGAGACCGAGCCCGCAACCTTGGCCCCCAGGCTTTCCAGCTTGTCCTTGGCCACATCGCGGCTCATGCGCTCCAGCGAACCGGTCAGCACCCAGGTCTGGCCGGCCAGAGGCAAGCCCTCGGCGACTTTCTTCTCGCTCGACCAGTGCATGCCGAAGTCGCGCAATTGCGCTTCGATGGCCAGGGCCAGGGCAGCGTTCTCAGGCACCTGGAAGAACGCGCGAACCGCTTCGGCCGGCTTGGCCGCCAGGGCCTGGCGCAGGTCGATGCCATCGGCGGCGATGATCTTCTCCAGGCTGTCGAGCTTGGCCACCAGCTTCTCGGCACCGGTGGGCCCGACCGAGGGAATATCCAGTTTGGCAATCAGCCCGGCCAAGGTGGTACTCGCAGCGAATTCGGCGCCCAGCTCGCCTTCATCCTGCAATTGCAGGCCGCGCTCAAGCAACTGGGCGATCACTGTGCGGTTGTGTTGGTCTTCGAAAAAGCTGTGGATCTCGTGGGCGACTTCCAGGCCGATATCCGGCAGGTAGGTCAGCACTTGCGGCAGCGCCGCCATGACCCGCTGCAACGAACCCAGCGAGCGCGCCAGGACCTTGGCGGTCTCCTCGCCCACGTCCGGGATGCCCAGTGCATAGATGAAACGCGCAAGGCCCGGCTGCTTGCTCGCCTCGATCGCCGCCAGCAAGTTCTTGCTCGACAGTTCGGCAAAGCCCTCGAGGTCGACAATCTGCTCGAACGTCAGCTGGTAGAGGTCGGCTGGCGAACGGATCAGGCCTTCATCCACCAGTTGCTCGACACTCTTCTCGCCCAGGCCTTCGATGTCCATGGCCCGCCGCGATACATAGTGGATGATCGCCTGCTTGAGCTGCGCAGCGCAGGCCAGGCGGCCGACGCAACGGTACACGGCGCCCTCGCTGACGGTCTCCTTGCCCTTGCTGCGCTTGACCAGCTGGGTGCGCTCGACTTGCGAGCCGCACACCGGGCACGCGGTAGGAATGTGCACCGGACGGGCGTCTTCAGGGCGACGCTCGGTGACCACCTGCATGACCTGCGGGATCACATCGCCGGCGCGGCGGATGATCACCGTGTCGCCGATCATCAACCCCAGGCGCGCCACTTCGTCCATGTTGTGCAAGGTGGCATTGGACACCGTCACGCCCGCCACCTTGACCGGCTTGAGCCGCGCTACGGGGGTTACCGCACCGGTACGGCCGACCTGGAACTCGACATCCAGCACTTCGGTCAGTTCTTCCATGGCCGGGAACTTGTGGGCAATCGCCCAGCGTGGTTCTCGGGCACGGAAGCCCAGCTCGCGCTGGGAAGCCAGGCTGTTGACCTTGAACACCACGCCGTCGATCTCGTAAGGCAGCTCGTTGCGCCGGGCGCCGATATCGCGGTAGTACTCCAGACACTCGGCAACGCCAGCGGCATGGCGCAGCTCGCGACTGATCGGCATGCCCCAGGCCTTTAGCTGCTCCAGGGTGCCGATATGGGTGTCGGCAATCGGCGCCGAGACCTGGCCGACGCCGTAGCAGCAGAACTCCAGCGGGCGGCTGGCGGTGATTTTCGAATCCAGCTGGCGCAGGCTGCCGGCGGCAGCGTTGCGCGGGTTGGCGAAGGTCTTGCCGCCGGCGTCGATCTGCGCCTGGTTCAAGCGCTCGAAACCGGCCTTGGACATGAACACCTCGCCGCGCACTTCCAGCACCGTCGGCCAGCCCTCACCCTGCAGCTTGAGCGGAATGTTGCGCACGGTGCGCACGTTAACGCTGATGTCTTCGCCGGTGGTGCCATCGCCACGGGTGGCGCCCTGCACCAGTTGCCCGTCGCGGTACAGCAGGCTGACCGCCAGGCCGTCGAGCTTGGGTTCGCAGCTGTAATCGACGGCGGTGCCATCACCCAGCAGGTCACCGGCCGGCAGGTCCAGGCCCTCGACCACGCGGCGGTCGAATTCGCGCAGGTCGGTTTCTTCAAAGGCGTTGCCCAGGCTGAGCATCGGCACTTCGTGACGCACCTGGCTGAACGCCGAAAGCGCCGAGCCACCGACACGCTGAGTCGGCGAGTCAGCGGTCACCAGCGCCGGGTGTTCGGCTTCCAGGGCCTTGAGTTCATTGAACAGGCGATCGTATTCGGCGTCTGGCACGCTCGGCTCATCGAGCACATAGTAGCGATAGTTGTGCTGGTCGAGCTCGGCGCGCAGTTCAAGGATTCGGGATTCGGCGGTCATGGTGTGTCGTCTCTTGCAAAGCAAAAGAGCAGCCTTGGCTGCTCTTGCGTGTTTCTTATCGCGGGGCAAGCCCGCTCCTACTAGCGCTTCTGGGTCAGCGCGCGGCGCTCGAACTCGACAATGCGCTGGCGGTAGTGCTCGATGGTCTGCGCGGTCATCACGCTGCGCTGGTCATCCTTGAGCTCGCCATTGAGTTCGTGGGCCAGCTTGCGCGCTGCCGCCACCATCACGTCGAAGGCCTGCTTGGGGTGACGCGGGCCTGGCAGGCCGAGGAAGAAGCTCACCGCGCGAGTGCTGAAGTGATCGATGTCGTCGAGGTCGAACACACCGGGCTTGACCGCGTTGGCCATCGAAAATAGCACTTCGCCATTACCGGCCATGCTTTCGTGACGGTGGAAGATATCCATTTCACCAAAGCGCAGGCCGCTTTCAAGAATGTTCTGCAGCAATGCCGGGCCCTTGAAGCCGCCTTCATCGCGGGAAATCACACTGATCACCAGTACTTCTTCAACCGGCGGCAGGTCTTTGTCCGGCGCGGAACCGTAGCCGCTGGTTTTCGGGCTTTCATCCGGGAAGTCGTCGTCGGCATTGCCAAACAGGTCCGGCTCACGCGGTTCGGCGGCCAGGTTCAGGTCGCCCTGCTGAGGCTCGCTGCCGCGCTTGTTGCGCTTGCTCTTGCCGACCTTGGGTTCACGCTCACGCTCACGCCCGGCACTCATCGACGGCAGATCGTGCTCGTCCAGCGCTGGCTCTTTGTGGTTGTCGAGCACGCGCGGCTCACCGATCACTTCAGGGGAGCTGTCATCGTCCGGCAGGTTGGAAAAGCTGCGGTCCAGACGGAATTTCAACTTGCCCTTGCCGCCGCGCATGCGGCGCCAGCCGTCAAAAAGAATACCGGCAATGACAATAATGCCGATGACGATCAGCCACTCGCGCAGACCGATTTCCATGTAATCCCGTGCCTCTGTAAAAAATGCTGAAAAATAAAGGGTTTAAACCCCTTTAAAACGTGGCGCCAACTCTATGTTCTGACAGGCGTTTTACCCACGCAAAAAAATAAGTGACATTAAGCTAGCACGACCAAAGATAACTTTACACCGTCTGTCGCAACTGACAGGGCCATTTACCGCAGGTTCACGCGTTATTGCTTCAAATCAGGCGTCGACCATGGCCATCGCCTCCTCCACATCCACCGCCACCAGCCGTGAACACCCCGGTTCATGCATGGTCACGCCCATCAGTTGATCGGCCATCTCCATGGCAATCTTGTTGTGGGTGATGTAGATGAACTGCACCGTCTGGCTCATCTCTTTCACCAGCCGGGCGTAACGCCCGACGTTGGCATCGTCCAGTGGCGCATCGACTTCATCGAGCATGCAGAACGGTGCCGGGTTCAACTTGAAAATGGCAAATACCAGGGCCAGGGCGGTCAGCGCTTTCTCACCGCCCGAGAGCAGGTGGATGGTGCTGTTCTTCTTGCCCGGTGGCCGCGCCATGATCGTCACCCCTGTATCGAGTAGATCTTCGCCCGTCAGTTCCAGGTAAGCGCTGCCACCACCGAAAACTTTTGGGAAAAGTGCCTGTAATCCGGCATTTATCTGATCAAAGGTATCTTTGAAGCGGTTGCGGGTTTCCTTGTCGATCTTGCGAATGACGTTCTCGAGGGTGTCCAGGGCTTCGACCAGGTCGGCGTCCTGGGCATCCAGGTAGCGCTTGCGTTCGGACTGCTGATGGTACTCGTCGATGGCCGCCAGGTTGATCGCACCCAGGCGCTGGATACGCGCATCGATGCGTTCGAGCTCCTGTTCGGCTTCCTGCTCGCTGGCCTGCTCGCCCAGGGTCGCCAGCACCCCGTCGAGGTCGTAACCGTCGGCGAGCAGTTGCTCCTGCAAGGTCTTGCGCCGCACGCTCAGCCCTTGCCACTCCAGGCGGTGCTGCTCGAGCTGGCCACGCAACAGTTGCGATTGCTGTTCGGCCTGGGTGCGGCGTTTTTCGGCATCACGCAGCTCGCGGTCGGCTTCGTCCATGTGCAGGCGCGCCTGACGCATCTCGTCGTCGACGCTCATGCGCTTTTCCAGCAGCTCTTCAAGCTTGAGGCGCAGCTCTTCGAGCGGTGCCTCGCCCTCCTCCAGGTTCAGGGTCAGCTGTTCGCGTTTTTCGCTCAGGCGCTCGGACTGCAGCTCCAGCCGCTCCAGGGCCTGGCGGGTGGAATCGTGCTGGGCGCGCAGCGACCCCAGGCGCACGGCCAGCTGGTGGCCGTGGTCCTTGTGCTGGCGGGCTTCCTGGCGCACCCGGTCGAGGCGCTCGCGCAGGCTGTCGCGTTGGGCCAGCAACAATTCGCGCTGTTCTGTGTCCTGGGCCATCAGGTCGAGGGCTTCCTGCAGTTGCAGGCGCGACTCACCGAGGTTTTCGTGCTCAATGCTGCGTTGCTCAAGCAGCTCGGCAAGCTCTTCTTCCAGGCGCCGGCGGCGCAGGCTCAACTGCTCGGCGCGGGCCTTGCCGGCCGAGAGCCTGGCGTTGAGCTCGCTTTGCTGGCGCGCTTGGTCCTGGGCGCTGCGACGCAACTGCTCGCGGCGCTCTTCCAGTTCTTGCTGCTGCTCGCGCAGTTCCTGCAATCTGGTTTCCAGTAGCTCCAGCGCCGCTTCATGCTCTTGCAGCTCTTGGCCCAGGCGCTCCAGTTCCTGGCCACGGGCGAGTACGCCACCCTGGGCGTCGCTGGCGCGGCTAACACGCAAAAAGTGCCGGCCAACCCAGTAGCCGTCACGGCTGATCAGGCTTTGCCCGTCTGCCAGCTGAGCGCGCAGGGTCAGGGCCTGATCGAGGCTCTCCACCGGTTTGACCTGGCCGAGCCAGGGCGCCAGGTCGATGCGCCCCTCGACCTTGTCGAGCAGGCTGCCGGGAATACGCACGCCTTCGCCACGGCTGGCGAGCAGGCGCAACTCGCCCTGATCGAAGGCACTGAGGTCCAGGCCATTGAAGTCTTCGACCACTACCGCCTGCAGGTCGGCGCCGAGCACGGTTTCCACCGCCAGTTCCCAACCCGGCTCGACGCGCAGGCCTTCAGCCAGGCGCGGACGCTGCTCCAGGCCCTGCTCACGCAGCCATTGCGCGGTGCCGGTGCCGGGGTCGAGTGCCGCCTGCTGCAAGGCTTCGAGCGAAGCCAGGCGGCCGCCCAGGCGCTGCAATTCGCCCTGGGCTTGCTGCTGGGCCTGCACCGCCTGCTGCAGTTGTTCGCGCAGGGTTTCTAGCTGCTCGACGACCTGCAGCTCTTCTAGCTGTAGTTCTTCGAGCAGCAATTCACTGCTGGCCACCTGCTCGCCCAGTTCGAGGATTGCCGCGTCTTCCGGGTCGGCGCTGAGCTGGTCGCGCTCTTCGCCAAGCTTGCGCTGGCGCTCGGCCAAGCGCTCGAGGCTGGTTTCCAGCTGCTGGATGCGCGCCTGCTGCACTTCGGCCTGGCGCCGCGGTTCGGCCGAGCGGGTGTTGAAGCTGTCCCACTGCTCCTGCCAGCCGTGCATGGTGGTTTCGGCGTCTTCCAGGGTGGCGGCGGCCTCTTCGGCGGCGGCCAGGGTCAGCTCCTGCTCGGGTTCGAGCATCTGCAGCTCTTCGCCCAGGGTGGCGAGCATCGTGCGGTCGTGGCCCAGGTGCGACTCGGTTTCGAGGCGCGCGCGCTCGGCTTCCTTGAAGTCATCCTGCAACTGGCGCAAGCGCTGCTGGCCGTGCTGGATGCTCTGCTCGACCCGGGCGATATCGCCGCCAACCGAATAGAAACGCCCCTGCACCAGGTTGAAACGCTCGGACAGCTCGTGATGGCCATCACGCAGGCGCTCGATGCTGGCATCGGCATTGCGCTGTTCGGCCACCAGCGCTTCAAAGGCCACTTCCTGATCGCCAATCACCGCTTCGCGCTGGCCGACCTGATCGTTCAAGGCCTGCCAGCGCAGGGCTGCCAGTTGCGCCTTGAGCTGGCGTTCCTCGGCCTTGTATTCCTTGTACTTCTCGGCCGCCTGGGCCTGGCGATGCAGACGTTCGAGCTGGCGCTCGAGCTCTTCGCGCAGGTCGGTCAGGCGTTCGAGGTTCTCGTGGGTACGGCGGATGCGGTTCTCGGTCTCGCGCCGGCGCTCCTTGTACTTGGAGATGCCCGCCGCTTCTTCGATGAAATTGCGCAGGTCCTCGGGCTTGGCTTCGATCAGCTTGGAGATCATCCCCTGCTCGATGATCGAATAGCTGCGCGGGCCCAGGCCGGTGCCGAGGAAGATATCGGTAATGTCCCGGCGCCGGCATTTGGCGCCATTGAGGTAGTAGGTGTTCTGCCCGTCGCGGGTCACCTTGCGGCGAATGGAGATTTCCGCATACGCCGCGTACTCACCGACCAGGGTACTGTCGGAGTTGTCGAAGACCAGTTCGATACTGGCCTGGCTCACTGGCTTGCGGCTGGTCGAGCCATTGAAGATGACGTCGGTCATCGACTCGCCACGCAGGTTTTTCGCCGAGCTTTCGCCCATCACCCAGCGCACCGCGTCGATGATGTTGGACTTGCCGCAGCCATTGGGCCCGACCACCGCCGCCATGTTGCTGGGGAAGTTGACCGTGGTCGGGTCGACGAACGACTTGAACCCGGCTAGGCGAATGCACTTTAAGCGCATGCTCAGGCAGTCGCCAGCGCCGCCAGCACCAGCTCGCAGCTGCGCTGGCAGTACTCGGCCAATACCGTGCGGATACGCACCTGGTCTCGGGCCACCACGGCTTCGAGCAGGTTGGCGAACAACACCAGGAAGTCGTTCATGTTGGCCTTGCGCTGGTCCAGCGCCAGGTAATAGGTACGACTCATGGCCGGCTGCAGGTTCTCGACGGTTTCCTGCAGGTACGGATTGTTGGCAAACGGATAGGCGGCGCGCATCACCGCGAAGCTTTCATCGACGAAGGCGCGGATGTCCTGGCGCTCGAACGCGCCGGTCAGGCGCTGCTGGATCTTGAGGAACGGATGCAAATCGCCATCGTTGCGCCAGTTAAGGGCCACGGCGTTGCCGAGCAGGTTGTACAGCTCGCCCATCAGCGTGCACAGGCTGCGCACATTGTGCTCATTGAGCTCGGTCACATGGGCGCCACGGCGCGGCAGGATGGTCACCAGGTGGCGGCGTTCGAGGATCAACAGCGCCTCGCGCACCGAGCCACGGCTGACATTCAATGCCTGAGTGACCTTCTGCTCCTGGATCCGCTCGGCGGGCTTGAGCTCGCCGCGGATGATCCGCTCGGCCAGGTAATGGGCAATTTGCTCGGAGAGGCTGTCCGGCGCCTTGAACGTCATGGTTTTCCTTCAAAATCATTGAACTGTGCACAAGCGCCGAATTGTAGCGCACTTGCCCCTGCGCCGCGCAGTGGCCGTAAGGCAGAAGTTGGCATGATTGGCGCAAAAGATTCGCTTCACACAGGGCCAACTATGCTCATAACAGAGCACCTGTGAAAGGGCGGAAGCGCCACGAGAAATTTCCTGACCCAAAGGTCAGAAAATTGTTGACCTGAAAATCAAGTCTGCTTACAGTCCGCTCAACAACAATAAGTCGCTTGTGAGGCCTTCCCGTGATCCAGTTTCTACTTAACCAGGAGCTGCGCAGTGAGCATGCCCTGGACCCCAACCTGACCGTGCTCGAGTATCTTCGCGAACACCTGGGCAAGTCCGGTACCAAGGAAGGCTGCGCCAGCGGCGATTGTGGCGCCTGCACCGTGGTGGTCGGCGAGCTGGCCGAGGGCGAGGACGGCGGCGAGCACATTCGCTACCGCAGCCTCAACTCGTGCCTGACTTTTGTCTCCTCGCTGCACGGCAAACAGCTGATCAGCGTCGAAGGGCTCAAGCACCAGGGCAAGCTGCACAGCGTGCAACAGGCCATGGCCGATTGCCACGGCTCGCAATGCGGCTTCTGTACTCCGGGCTTTGTCATGTCATTGTTCGCCCTGCAAAAGAACAGCGACGCACCGGATTTGCACAAGGCCCAGGAAGCCCTGGCCGGCAACCTCTGCCGCTGCACCGGCTACCGGCCGATCCTCGCCGCCGCCGAGCAGTCGTGCTGCCAGGCCCAGCCGGATCAGTTCGACAGCGGCCAAGCGCAGACCATCGCTCGCCTCAAAGCCATCGCCCCAAGCGAAACCGGCGAGCTCAACAGCGGCGACAAGCGCTGCCTGGTGCCGCTGACCGTGGCCGACCTGGCCGAGCTGTACGGTTCGCACCCCGAAGCCCGCTTGCTGGCCGGCGGCACCGACCTGGCGCTGGAAGTCACCCAGTTCCACAAAACCCTGCCGGTGATGATCTATGTCGGCAACGTCGCCGAACTCAAGCGCATCGACACTCAAGCCGAACACCTGAAAATCGGCGCGGCCACGCCATTGACCGACTGCTACGACGCCCTGAGCCGCGAATACCCGGATTTTGGCGAACTGCTGCACCGCTTCGCCTCGCTGCAGATCCGCAACCAGGGCACCCTGGGCGGCAACATCGGCAACGCCTCGCCGATCGGCGACTCGCCGCCCCTGCTGATTGCCCTGGATGCGCAGATCGTCCTGCGCAAAGGTGACAACACCCGCACCCTGGCCCTGGAAGACTACTTCATCGACTACCGGATCACCGCGCGTCAGGAAAGCGAGTTCATCGAGAAGATCATCGTGCCACGGGCCCGCGCCGACTGGGCGTTCCGCGCCTACAAGGTGTCCAAGCGCCTGGACGATGACATCTCGGCAGTCTGCGCGGCATTCAACCTGCGTATCGAGAACGGTGTTGTCGGCGCAGCGCGCATCGCCTTCGGCGGCATGGCGGCGATTCCCAAGCGCGCCCGCGCCTGCGAAGCGGCGCTGGTCGGCAAGGCCTGGAACCAGGCCAGCGTCGAGCGCGCCTGCCAGGCCCTGGCCGAAGACTTCACGCCGCTCTCGGATTTCCGGGCGAGCAAGGAATACCGCCTGCTCAGCGCGCAGAACCTGCTGCGCAAGTACTTCATCGAACTGCAAACGCCGCACATCGAAACTCGGGTGACCGCTTATGTCTAACCATCACGTCGCCAAAAGCCAGGCCGAAATGGCAGAACTGTTCAGCCAGGACCTGACCACCGGGGTCGGCCGCAGCCTCAAGCACGACAGTGCCGACAAACATGTGTCGGGCGAAGCGGTGTACATCGATGACCGTCTGGAGTTTCCCAACCAGTTGCATGTGTATGCGCGCCTGTCCGACCGCGCCCACGCCCGGGTGCTGAGCATCGACACCAGCCCCTGCTACGCCTTCGAGGGCGTGCGCATCGCCATCACCCATGAAGATGTGCCGGGCCTCAAGGACATCGGCCCGCTGCTGCCCGGCGACCCGCTGCTGGCAATCGACACCGTCGAGTTCGTCGGCCAGCCTGTGGTTGCCGTCGCCGCCCGTGACCTGGATACCGCGCGCCGCGCGGCGATGGCCGCGATCATCGAGTACGAAGATCTGGAGCCGGTGCTGGACGTGGTCGAGGCGCTGCGCAAGAAGCACTTCGTGCTCGACAGCCACACCCACCAGCGCGGCGATTCGGTCAGCGCCCTGGCCAGCGCCCCGCACCGCCTGCAGGGCAGCCTGCACATCGGCGGCCAGGAGCACTTCTACCTGGAAACCCAGATCTCTTCGGTGATGCCCACCGAAGACGGCGGGATGATCGTCTATTGCTCGACCCAGAACCCCACCGAAGTGCAAAAGCTGGTGGCCGAAGTGCTCGACGTGCCGATGAACAACATCGTCGTCGACATGCGCCGCATGGGCGGCGGTTTCGGCGGCAAGGAAACCCAGGCGGCAAGCCCCGCCTGCCTGTGCGCGGTGATCGCCCACCTCACCGGCCAGCCGACCAAGATGCGCCTGCCGCGGGTCGAGGACATGCTGATGACCGGCAAACGCCACCCGTTCTATATCGAGTACGACGTCGGCTTCGATGACAACGGCCGCCTGCATGGCATCAATTTCGACCTGGCCGGCAACTGCGGTTGCTCGCCGGACCTCTCGGCCTCTATCGTCGACCGTGCGATGTTCCACGCCGACAACGCCTATTACCTCGGCGACGCCACCATCCACGGCCACCGTTGCAAGACCAACACCGCCTCCAACACTGCCTACCGTGGCTTCGGCGGCCCGCAAGGCATGGTCGCCATCGAGGAGGTGATGGACCATATCGCCCGCCACCTGGCCCTCGACCCGCTGGCGGTGCGCAAGGCCAACTACTACGGCAAGACCGAGCGCAACGTCACCCACTACTACCAGACCGTCGAGCACAACATGCTCGAAGAGATCACTGCCGAGCTCGAAGCCAGCAGTGACTACGCCGAGCGCCGCGAATCGATCCGCCGCTTCAACGCCAACAGCCCGATCCTGAAAAAAGGCCTGGCGCTGACCCCGGTAAAATTCGGCATCTCGTTCACCGCCAGCTTCCTCAACCAGGCCGGCGCCCTGGTGCATATTTACACCGATGGCAGCATTCACCTGAACCACGGTGGCACCGAGATGGGCCAGGGCCTGAACACCAAGGTCGCGCAGGTGGTAGCCGAAGTGTTCCAGGTGGATTTCCAGCGTATCCAGATCACCGCGACCAACACCGACAAGGTGCCCAACACCTCGCCAACCGCGGCTTCCAGCGGCGCCGACCTCAACGGTAAGGCGGCGCAGAATGCCGCCGAGATCCTCAAGCAGCGCCTGACCGAATTTGCCGCACGCCAGTACAAGGTCAGTGAAGAGGACGTCGAATTCCGTAACGGCCATGTGCGCGTGCGCGATGAAATCCTCAGTTTCGAAGCGCTGGTACAACAGGCCTATTTCGCCCAGGTGTCGCTGTCGAGCACCGGTTTCTACAAGACCCCGAAGATCTATTACGACCGCAGCCAGGCCCGCGGCCGGCCGTTCTACTACTTCGCCTTCGGCGCAGCCTGCGCCGAGGTGATCGTCGACACCCTGACCGGCGAGTACAAGATGCTGCGCACCGACATCCTGCACGACGTCGGCGCCTCGCTGAACCCGGCCATCGACATCGGCCAGGTCGAGGGTGGTTTCATCCAGGGCATGGGCTGGCTGACCACCGAAGAGCTGGTGTGGAACGCCAAGGGCAAGCTGATGACCAACGGCCCGGCCAGCTACAAGATCCCGGCGGTAGCGGATATGCCGGTGGATTTGCGGGTGAAACTGGTGGAAAACCGCAAGAACCCGGAAGACACGGTGTTCCATTCCAAGGCCGTGGGCGAGCCGCCGTTCATGCTCGGCATTGCCGCCTGGTGCGCGATCAAGGACGCCGTGGCCAGCCTTGGCGATTACCGCGTGCATCCGCTGATCGATGCGCCAGCGACGCCGGAGCGGGTGCTCTGGGGCTGCGAGCAGATGCGCAAGGCGCTGGCGGCGCAGCAGGCTGCTGCCGAGGTTGAGACAGTCGCTCCGTAGGGCGCCAATCGCGGGTCAAGCCCGCTCCCACAGTGGACTACTGTGGGAGCGGGCTTGACCCGCGATGAGGCCAGAACAGGCACCACATAGGTAACTGAACATGCACACCTGGATCAACGCCCTGTCCGACCTGCAGTCCCGCGGCGAGCCCTGCGTACTGGTGACCATCATCGAAGAGCGCGGCTCGACGCCGCGCAACGCCGGCTCGAAGATGGTCGTCAGCGCCGAGCAGTTGTTTGACACCATCGGCGGTGGCCACCTGGAATACAAGGCCATGCATATCGCCCGGCAAATGCTCGCCGAGCGCCGCGAAGCGCCGCATCTGGAGCGCTTCAGCCTCGGCGCCAGCCTCGGCCAGTGCTGCGGCGGTGCCACCGTGCTGCTGTTTGAGCCGATGGGCCAGGTTCAGGCGCAGATTGCCGTCTTCGGCGCAGGCCATGTCGGCCGCGCTCTGGTACCCTTGCTCGCCGCCCTGCCCTGCAAGGTGCGCTGGATCGATTCGCGCGAGCAGGAATTCCCCGAGAGCATTCCCGCCGGGGTCAGCAAGATCGTCAGTGAAGAGCCGGTGGATGAAGTCGATGAGCTGCCCGCTGGCAGCTACTGCATCGTCATGACCCATAACCATCAACTGGATCTGGAACTGACCGCGGCGATCCTCAAGCGCAATGATTTCACCTGGTTCGGCCTGATCGGCTCGAAGACCAAACGCGTCAAGTTCGAGCATCGCCTGCGCGAGCGCGGCTTTGCCGAGGAGCGCCTGCAGCGCATGCGTTGCCCGATGGGCATCGCCGAGGTCAAGGGCAAGCTGCCGATCGAGATTGCCGTGTCGATTGCCGCAGAAATCATTGCCACCTACAACGCAAGCTTTGGCCAGCACAACAACGCTGCCAACGCCGGCCCCATTGCCCAATTGCTGCCGCCATCACGGCGCAGCCAAGCCATATGACGAGAGCCCTATGAGCGCAACCCGCAAAGCCTACCGTGCCGCCATCCTGCACAGCATCGCCGACCCTGCTGAAGTAGGCGTCGAAGCCTCCTATCAGTATTTCGAAGACGGCCTGCTGGTGATCGACAACGGCAAGATCAGCGCTGTCGGTCATGCCCGCGACCTGCTGCCGAGCCTGGCCGCCGACATCGAGGTCGAGCACCATCAGGACGCCTTGATCACCCCGGGCTTTATCGACACCCATATCCATTTCCCGCAGACCGGCATGATCGGTTCCTACGGCGAGCAGCTGCTGGACTGGCTCAACACCTACACCTTCCCCTGCGAAAAGCAGTTCGCCGACAAGACGCATGCCGACAAAGTCGCGAAAATCTTCGTCGAGGAATTGCTGCGCAACGGCACCACCACCGCCCTGGTGTTCGGCAGCGTGCACCCGGAATCGGTCAATGCCTTCTTCGAAGAAGCCGAGCGCCTGGACCTGCGGATGATCGCCGGCAAGGTGATGATGGACCGCAACGCCCCGGACTACCTGACCGACACCGCCGAATCCGGTTATGTAGAAAGCAAGGCGCTGATCGAGCGCTGGCATGGCAAGGGCCGCCTGCACTACGCAGTGACCCCGCGTTTTGCGCCGACCAGCACTCCGGAGCAACTGGCCCTGGCCGGCCAGCTGCTGGGCGAATACCCCGACCTGTACATGCACACCCACCTGAGCGAGAACCTCAAGGAGATCGACTGGGTCAAGGCGCTGTTCCCGGAGCGCAAGGGCTACCTCGACGTCTACGATCACTACAAGCTGCTCGGCCAGCGCTCGGTGTTCGCCCACGGCGTACACCTGTGCGACGACGAATGTCAGCGCCTGGCCGAAACCGGCTCGGCCGTGGCCTTCTGCCCGACTTCCAACCTGTTCCTCGGCAGCGGCCTGTTCAACCTGCCGCAGGCCGAGAAGTTCAAGGTCAAGGTCGGCCTGGGCACCGACGTCGGCGCCGGCACCAGCTTCTCGCTGCTCAATACCCTGAACGAAGCCTACAAGGTCATGCAGTTGCAGGGCGCGCGCCTGAGCCCGTTCAAGTCACTGTACCTGGCAACCCTGGGCGGCGCCCGGGCGCTGAGCCTGGATGACCGTATCGGCAGCCTGCAGCCGGGCAACGATGCTGACTTTGTGGTCCTCGACTACAAGGCCACGGCGTTGATGGACTACCGCATCCAGCAGTCCAACAGCATCGACGAGACGCTGTTCGTGCTCATGACCCTGGGCGATGACCGCACCGTCAAGCAGACCTTCGCTGCCGGGCGCTGCGTGCATCAGCGCTAAGGCTCGCGGAACAGCCCCTTGTACAGCGCGCCGCCGATCACCGCCCCGATCAGCGGCGCGACCCAGAACAACCACAGCTGCTGCAACGCCCAGCCACCGACGAAAATCGCCGGCCCGGTGCTGCGCGCCGGGTTTACCGAGGTATTGGTGACCGGTATCGAGATCAGGTGGATCAAGGTCAGCGCAAGGCCGATGGCAATCGGCGCAAAGCCTGCCGGGGCACGGCTGTCGGTGGCGCCCATGATGATCAGGATGAACATCGCGGTCATCACCACTTCACTGGCAAAGCCTGCCGCCAATGAGTAGCCGCCGGGGGAATGCTCGGCATAGCCGTTGGACGCCAGCCCCGCCGACAACTCGAAACCGGCCTTGCCGCTGGCAATGAAGTAGATCACCGCCGCACCGAGAATTGCCCCGATCACCTGGGCGATGACGTAGGGCAGCAGGTCTTTGAGTGGAAACCGCCCCCCCACCACCAGCCCGACCGACACTGCGGGGTTGAGGTGGCATCCGGAAATATGGCCAATGGCGAAAGCCATGGTCAGCACGGTCAGGCCGAAGGCCATGGCCACTCCGACCAGGCCGATACCAATGGGGAACGAGGCGGCGATCACCGCACTGCCGCAGCCACCCACCACCAGCCAGAATGTCCCGATCAGTTCAGCACCCATGCGTTTGCTCAGGGGCATCGACATACACCAGTCCTCAAGTAGTTGAAGTTCTACGCAAAGCGCGCAAGCCCAACTGCTTGATGAAGGTTTGCGGTGGATCAGGTGAGAATCTAGCAGAGGCTGGATAACCTGCCAGTGGCCTGAAACGCATCGCGGGGCAAGCCCGCTCCCACAGGAGCTCTGTGGGAGCGGCGGTGCGACGATTCGACTTGCCCCGCGATTTGATGTTACTGGCCTTCAACCCTTGAGCGGTGCGACCCCACCCCGCTTCTTGGTTTGCAGCAGGTGCGAGAACACCGCGTGCAGGTCATCCGAAGCGCTGTCTTCGTCGAGGTTGAGCTTGCTGTCGATGTGGTCCATGTGGTGCATCATCAGGCTCACCGCCTGGTTGACGTCACGGGCCTCGATGGCGTCGATCAGCTGCATGTGCTCGTCGTAGGAGCAGTGCGAGCGGTTGCCGCTTTCGTACTGGGCGATGATCAGCGAGGTTTGCGACACCAGGCTGCGCTGGAAGCTGATCAACGGGGCGTTGCCCGCCGCTTCCGCCAGTTTCAGGTGGAACTCGCCAGACAGGCGAATGCCGGCACCGCGATCGCCACGGGAGAAGCTGTCGCGCTCTTCGCGGACCATCTGGCGCAGTTCGTTGAGTTGCTCGGCGGTGGCGTGCTCGACCGCAAGCTCGGTGATCGCGCGCTCGACCATGCGCCGCGAGAAGAACACCTGGCGGGCCTCTTCGACCGTCGGGCTGGCCACTACCGCGCCGCGGTTGGGCCGCAGCAGCACCACGCTTTCGTGGGCCAGGCGCGACAGCGCGCGACGGATGATGGTGCGGCTGACGCCGAAGATCTCGCCCAGGGCTTCCTCGCTCAACTTGGTACCCGGCGCCAGACGCTGCTCGAGGATGGCCTCGAAAATGTGCGCGTAGACGATATCGTCCTGGGTTCCGCTACGACCGGCCTTGCCGGTACGCACTGGTTTCTTGAGAGGTTGCAGCTGTTCGTTCATGGGCACTCGAGCACGGAGATCCGCCAGTCGGACCCTGACTGTAATACCAGCCAGAGGGGCGATGGCAAGTCCTGGTAAGAAAATTAAACGATTAAGGTATTGGCACATTGTACACAGCCGCAGGGATTTCTGCAGGTGCCGATGGCCTTTATAGCTACGCCTGCAAATTATCTGGCCACAACAACGAAAACATTATTTGCATTCTTTGTATACAAACGCATAATCCATCCGTGCAACTTCCTGACCCAGAAGTCAACAAACGGTCCGGTGGCCTGCCATCCCATCCGCCTCACAGAGCCCCCCAGTGCGTGCGCAGGACTGGTTCTGGAAAACAAGAAAAGACTTGAGGAGTACACGCTGTGGAAAGCCGCAAATCCGACGCCCCTACGCTGGATCTTGCCCCACCGCTCGAAACGAGCTGGCTGGAGCGGATTTTCAAACTCAAGCTACATGGCACCACCGTCAAAACCGAGATGATCGCCGGGTTGACCACCTTCATCACCATGGCCTACATCATTTTCGTCAACCCCAACATCATGGCCGATGCCGGCATCGATCACGGTGCGGCGTTTGTCGCCACCTGCATCGCTGCCGCCCTCGGCTGCCTGTTGATGGGCCTGTACGCCAACTGGCCGGTCGGCCTGGCACCGGGCATGGGCCTGAACGCCTTCTTTACCTACACCGTGGTCGGGACCATGGGCTACACCTGGGAAGCCGCGCTGGGCGCGGTGTTTGTCTCCGGGGTGCTGTTCATGCTGCTGACTTTGTCGCGGGTGCGCGAATGGCTGCTCAACAGCATTCCGGTCAGCCTGCGCCATGCCATGGGTGCCGGCGTCGGATTGTTCCTCGGACTGATCGGTCTTAAAACCGCAGGGATTGTCGTCGACAGCCCGGCGACCCTGATCAAGCTCGGCTCGCTGCACGAGCCCGGCCCGCTGCTGGCAGCCATCTGCTTTCTGATGATCGCGGTGCTCAGCTATCACCGGGTGTTCGGCGCGATCCTGATCAGCATCATCAGCGTCACCCTCGCCGGCTGGGGCCTGGGCCTGGTCGAGTACGGCGGCTTGTTCTCGCTGCCGCCGAGCCTGGCACCGACCTGGATGGCCATGGATGTTGCCGGGGTGTTCAACGTCAGCATGATCGCGGTGGTGTTTGCCTTCCTCTTCGTGCACATGTTCGACACCGCCGGCACCCTGATGGGCGTGGCCCAGCGGGCCGGCCTGGTGAATGCCGACGGGCGCATCGAGAACCTGTCACGGGCGCTTAAAGCAGACAGCGCCTCGAGCGTGTTCGGCGCGGTGGTTGGTGTACCGCCGGTGACCAGCTATGTAGAGAGCGCGGCAGGTGTCGCCGCCGGCGGCCGTACCGGGCTGACTGCGGTGGTAGTCGGCCTGTTCTTTATCGCCGCCATGTTCTTCGCCCCGCTGGCCGGGATGATTCCTGCCTACGCCACGGCTGGCGCGCTGATCTATGTGGCGATGCTGATGATGGGCAGCATGGCCCACATCAACTGGGATGAAGCCACTGACAGCATCCCGGCGATCGTCACCGCGATCATGATGCCGCTGACCTTCTCGGTCGCCGACGGTATCGCCCTGGGCTTTATCACCTATGTGGTGCTCAAGGCCGGGACCGGACGCTACAAGGAGATCTCGGCCAGCCTGTGGGTGCTGACGGCGATCTTCATTGCCAAGTTCGTGTTCCTGTAAACAAGGCGATTGCGAGACAAGGGCCTCACCTTCGGGTGGGGCTTTTTGTTGTGTGTGAGGGACCTATCGCGGGTCAAGCCCGCTCCTACACCCGCGATGAGGCCGCAGAAAAATCACAGGCAAAAAAAAGCCCGCAGTGTGAGCGGGCAAGGGACCTACGAAGATTCTTCTAGCGACCAACTAGCTTCCACGATAGGTCGAGTAACTGTACGGCGAGATCAACAGCGGCACGTGGTAGTGATCCTGTTCGGCGCTGATGCCGAAACGCAGTACCACCACGTCAAGAAAAGCAGGCTCGGGCAGTTGTACGCCGCGGGCACGGTAGTAGTCGCCGGCGCTGAACTGCAGCTGGTAAACGCCGCTGCGGTAATCATCGCCTTGCAGCAGCGGTGCGTCGCAACGGCCATCGCTGTTGGTCAGGGTAGTGTTCACCAGTTCCAGCTGCTGGCCTTCGACCCGGTACAGCTCGACCTTGATCGAGCTGCCAGGGCAGCCATGAGCGGCATCCAGTACATGCGTGGTCAAACGTCCCATTGCTTGCTCGCCTCTGTTCTATCTGTGGGCAAAAAATACCCGCACGCCAGCGTCAGGAAGCCCGACAACGTGCGGCTGTCGGATTATTAAGACATTTTTCTATGAAATTGTACACAATAATTCGGTATTCTTTCCTGGCACGCCGCTCATCCCCTGTAAATAGGCCATCAGTCGCAAAACCACGCCAATGGCCGACGCGTCCGTCATTAGCTGACCGATCAGGCAGGTTTCTTGCAGGGCTCCTTATAGAGGTGGGAGTGGCCAAAAAGGCAAAGAAAAGCGAAAAAACAGGCTTACAAATCGCAAACAAAGTTGTATACAATCATTCCATCGTCGTGGCCGATACCCTACCCGGGTGCCCACGCCCTCCGTATTCACGTACAAGAAGGAAGACTGCAGTGAGCGCTGATTACCCTCGCGACCTGATCGGTTACGGCAACACCCCACCTCATCCGCGCTGGCCGGGGAATGCCCGCATTGCTTTGTCTTTCGTGCTCAACTACGAAGAAGGTGGCGAACGCAACATCCTTCACGGTGACAAAGAGTCCGAAGCCTTCCTCTCGGAAATGGTCGCCGCCCAGCCGCTGCAGGGCGCGCGCAACATGAGCATGGAATCGCTGTACGAATACGGCAGCCGTGCCGGCGTCTGGCGCCTGCTCAAGCTGTTCAAGGACACCGGCGTACCGCTGACCATCTTCGCCGTGGCCATGGCCGCCCAGCGCCATCCGGACGTGATCCGCGCCATGGTCGAAGCCGGCCACGAGATCTGCAGCCACGGCTACCGCTGGATCGACTACCAGAACATGGACGAGGCCCAGGAACGCGAGCACATGCTCGAAGCCATCCGCATCCTCACCGAACTCACCGGTGAACGGCCGCTGGGCTGGTACACCGGCCGTACCGGGCCGAACACCCGGCGCCTGGTGATGGAGGAAGGCGGCTTCCTCTACGACAGCGACACCTATGACGACGACCTGCCCTACTGGGAACGCAACAACCCCACCGACAAGCCGCACCTGGTGATCCCCTACACCCTGGACACCAACGACATGCGCTTCACCCAGGTACAGGGTTTCAATTGCGGCGAGCAGTTCTTCCAGTACCTCAAGGACGCCTTCGATGTGCTCTACGAAGAAGGCGCCGAGGCACCGAAAATGCTCTCGATCGGCCTGCACTGCCGCCTGATCGGTCGCCCGGCGCGCCTGGCTGCGCTCAAGCGCTTCGTCGAGTACGCCAAGAGCCATGACCAGGTCTGGTTCGCCCGGCGCGTGGACATCGCCCGTCACTGGCATGCCACCCACCCTTTCCAAGCCGAGAACGCCTAATGACCGCATTCAAGACCCTGAAGCCTTCGACCCTGGATCGCACAGCGTTCGTCGAAGCCTTCGCCGACATCTACGAACACTCGCCCTGGGTTGCCGAAAAGGCCTACGACCTCGGCCAGTTGCACGAAGCCGACCAGATCGAAGCCCTGCACCAGCGCATGAGCGACATCCTCCTGAGCGCCGACCACGCCGCCCAGCTTGCGCTGATCAATGCTCACCCGGACCTCGCCGGCAAGGCCGCGATCCAGGGCGAGCTGACCGAATCGAGCACCAATGAACAGGCCGGCGCCGGTATCCACCAGTGCACCGCCGAAGAGTTCGAGCGCTTCACCGTGCTCAACGATGCCTACAAAGAGAAGTTCAAGTTCCCGTTCATCATGGCGGTCAAAGGCAGCAACCGGCACCAGATCCTCGCCGCCTTTGAAAAGCGCATCCACAACTCGGTCGAGGCCGAGTTCAAGGAAGCGCTGGCGCAGATCAACCTGATTGCCCTGTTCCGCCTGCTGCAGCTTTAAGGGCGTCGACCGCCGGGCTGGCCCGAGTGCGCGACGCGAGCGTACCCAGGGCCTGACCGGCGCCACAACGGCACCCTCCACAACACAGAATAAAGAGAATCCGCATGCGCACTTTAGTGATTGAGCCCCTGAGCAAAGAAGCCTTCGCCCCTTTCGGTGACGTGATCGAAACCGACGGCAGCGACCACTTCATGATCAACAACGGCTCGACCATGCGCTTCCATCGTCTGGCCACGGTCGAAACCGCACAACCCGACGACAAGGCGATCATCAGCATCTTCCGCGCCGATGCGCAGGACATGCCCCTGACCGTACGCATGCTGGAGCGCCATCCGCAGGGCAGCCAGGCTTTCATTCCGCTGCTCGGCAACCCCTTTCTGATCGTGGTCGCGCCCGTTGGCGATGCACCTGTATCAGGCCTGGTCCGTGCCTTCATCAGTAATGGAAGGCAGGGCATCAATTACCATCGCGGCGTCTGGCACCACCCGGTGCTGACGATCGAAAAGCGGGATGACTTCCTGGTGGTTGATCGCAGTGGCACTGGCAACAACTGCGATGAGCATTTTTTCAATGAGGATGAGCAATTGATCCTCGCCCCCCACCAATAAGAGAAGACCTGAGCGCCCGGCTACAGGGTGCCAGGGTAGAGGTAAAGACTGTGGAAGCACATCTGTTGGAATGGCTGAACCTGAGCGTGCGTTGGGTTCACATGATCACTGGCGTGGCATGGATTGGCGCGTCGTTCTACTTTGTCTGGCTGGAAAACAACCTCAACCGGGCCAACCCGCGCGACGGTCTGTCCGGCGATCTCTGGGCGATTCACGGTGGCGGGATCTACCACCTGGAGAAGTACAAGCTGGCTCCGCCAAAAATGCCGGAGAACCTGCACTGGTTCAAATGGGAAGCCTACTTCACCTGGATGTCGGGTATCGCCCTGCTGTGCCTGGTGTTCTACTGGAACCCGACCCTCTACCTGCTGGCCCCTGGCAGCACCCTGAGCGGTGGTGAAGGGATTGCCATCGGTGTCGGTTCGCTGATCGCCGGCTGGTTCATCTACGACTTCCTCTGCGACTCGCCACTGGGCAAGCGCCCTGGCCTGCTCGGCCTGGTCCTGTTCGTGCTGGTCATTGCCGCCTGCTACGGCTTCAGCCAGGTGTTCAGCGGCCGCGGCGCGTACCTGCACACCGGCGCGATCATCGGCACCATCATGGTCGGCAACGTGTTCCGCATCATCATGCCGGCCCAGCGTCAGCTGGTGGCCGCCATCGAAGCCAACCAGACCCCCGACCCGCTGCTGCCAGCCAAGGGCCTGCTGCGTTCGCGACACAACAACTACTTCACCCTGCCGGTGCTGTTCATCATGATCAGCAACCACTTCCCGAGCACCTATGGCAGCCAGTACAACTGGTTGATCCTGGGCGGTATCGCGGTGGCTGCGGTGTTGGTGCGTCACTACTTCAACACCCGTCATGACAGCAACAAGTACGCCTGGACCCTGCCGGTCGGCGCCCTGGCGATGATCTGCCTGGCTTACGTTACCGGCCCTGCGCCGATGCCGACTGCGCCACAGCAGGCCGCCGCCAAGGTTGAGTACCAGCCGCTGCCGGAAACCGCCCTGGGTGGCAAGACCGCTGCCGAGAAAGCCGCCGAACAAGCTGCCGCCCCTGCCCAGCCAGCCGCCCCTGCTGCTACCCCGGCCGAGGCCACCGCCAAGCTCGACGATGCCGGTTTCGACAAGATCCACAGCGTCATCCAGGAACGCTGCGCGGTGTGCCATTCGGCCAAGCCGACCAGCCCGCTGTTCAGCGCCGCCCCTGCCGGGGTGATGCTCGATACCCCGCAGCAGATCCAGCAACAGGCCGCGCGCATCCAGGCGCAAGCGGTAGCCACGCAGATCATGCCCCTGGGCAACATCACGCAGATGACCCAGCAGGAACGTGAACTGATTGGCGCCTGGGTCGCCAAGGGAGCACCGACCAACTAAGGCAGCCGCAAGCTGCCAGCTGTAAGCGGCAAGCAAAAAAAAGCTGCAAGCCAAGCGCGACCTCCTGCTTCTTCTTGAAGCTTGGCGCTTGAAGCTTGCAGCTCCAAGAATAAAAACAAAACCGAGGTGTTGCATGTCCGAGTCACGCAAGGCGTACATCCCTGTTGCGCCCCCACGACAGCCACTGCCCCTGTTCCAACTGTTCCTGGTGGGTCTGCAGCATGTGTTGCTGATGTACGGAGGCGCGATTGCCGTGCCGCTGATCATCGGTCAAGCCGCCGGACTTTCTCGTGAAGAAGTCGCTTTCCTGATCAATGCCGACCTGCTGGTCGCTGGTGTCGCCACCATCGTCCAGTCGTTCGGCATTGGTGCTGTCGGCATCCGCATGCCGGTGATGATGGGCGCAAGCTTTGCCGCGGTCGGCAGCATGGTGGCCATGGCCGGCATGCCCGGCGTCGGCCTGCAGGGGATTTTCGGCGCGACCATCGCCGCCGGCTTCTTCGGCATTATCATCGCGCCGTTCATGTCCAAGGTGGTGCGCTTCTTCCCGCCCCTGGTGACCGGCACGGTCATCACCTCGATCGGCCTGTCGCTGTTCCCGGTTGCCGTCAACTGGGCCGGCGGCGGCGCCGATGCCGCACCCTTCGGCTCCCCCGTGTACCTGATCGTCGCCGGCCTGGTGCTGGCCACCATCCTGCTGATCAACCGCTTCATGCGTGGCTTCTGGGTCAATGTCTCGGTGCTGATCGGCATGGGCCTGGGCTACATCATTGCCGGCTCCATCGGCATGGTCGACCTCACCGGCCTGAGCGAAGCGCCCTGGGTCCAGGTCGTCACCCCGCTACACTTCGGCATGCCGACCTTCAGCCTGGCGCCGATCCTGTCGATGTGCCTGGTGGTGGTGATCATCTTTGTCGAGTCCACCGGCATGTTCCTCGCCCTGGGCAAGGTCACCGACCGTGAAGTCACCCCGGGCATGCTGCGCCGTGGCCTGATGTGCGATGCCGGCGCATCGTTCGTGGCCGGCTTTTTCAACACTTTCACCCACTCCTCGTTTGCCCAGAACATCGGCCTGGTGCAGATGACCGGCGTGCGTTGCCGCTACGTTACGGTAGTTGCCGGAGGTTTTCTGATCCTGCTCAGCCTGCTGCCAAAAGCGGCGTTCCTGATTGCCTCGATTCCGCCAGCAGTACTTGGCGGCGCCTCGATTGCCATGTTCGGCATGGTCGCCGCTACCGGCATCAAGATCCTCCAGGAAGCCGACATCGCCGACCGTCGTAACCAGTTGCTGGTGGCCGTCAGCGTCGGCATGGGCCTGATCCCGGTGGTGCGCCCCGAATTCTTTGCACAGATGCCGCAGTGGATGGAACCGATCACCCATAGCGGCATTGCCATGGCCACCGTCAGCGCGTTGATCCTCAACTTGCTGTTCAACATCCTCGGTGGCGCCGAGCGCGCTGCCCACAACGATACCGCCCACCAGCACTGAGCCTTTGGGCGGCGCTTGCCGCCCGGCGTCACCCGAGCAACATGCAAGGCCGTCGACCCGTGGGAGCGGGTCGGCCGGGGCGCTTCGCGCCAAAAAACCGAAAACCAACAATAACAAAGCCGGGAATCACAACATGAAAGGCATCACCACTTCCCTCCTGCTGGGTAGCAGTCTGCTGGCCACCTTGCCAGCCGCCGCAGGGGACTTGCTGCTCTGGCACACCAACAGCCTCACCTACCTCTACGGCAAGGACTTCCAGGTCAACCCGGCGATCCAGCAGACGCTGACCTTCGAACACGCCAACAAGTGGAAGTACGGCGACACTTTCCTGTTCATCGACAAGATCTTCTACAACGGCGGTACCGACCGCAACAAAGGCAGCAACACCTACTACGGTGAGTTCAGCCCGCGGCTGTCGCTAGGCAAGATCTTCGATCGCAAATTCGAGTTCGGTCCGATCAAGGACGTACTGATCGCCATGACCTACGAGTCGGGCGAAGGCGACAACGAGGCCTACCTGATCGGCCCCGGCTTTGACCTGGCGATTCCCGGCTTCAACTACTTCACCCTCAACATCATGCAGCGCAACACCGAAGGCAGCCGCCCAGGTGATCGTGTCTGGCAGATTACCCCAACCTTTTCCTACACCATCCCCGTGGGCAAGTCCGACGTGCTGATCGATGGCTACATGGACTGGGTGGTGGACAACGATCAAACCCGGCGCGGCACCTACCACGCCAACCTGCAGTTCAACCCGCAGGTCAAATACGACCTGGGCAAGGCCCTGAACCTGGGCGCCAAGCAGTTGTACGTAGGTATCGAATACAGCTACTGGAAAGACAAATACGGTATCGAGAACAGTGGGAAGCTCGACACCAACCAGAGCGTTACCAGCGCCCTGGTTAAGGTTCACTTCTAAAAGCTGACCAAACGCACAGTTTTTGCCACACCTGCTCCAGGACGGAGCACTTGAGGACCGGCGCGCAAGCCAGTAATCTGCGCGCCCCCTCGCTCAGGGCAGGACGGATCCTGTCTGCGTTTGCTGACCGCTCAGTCAATGAATTCGGGCGGTTGGCAAGCGTCACGCCATCCAGCAATACCCTTTTCATCTGTTCAGTCTGACGTCGAGCAGGATTGTTGAGCCAGCCCCGAAAAGTTGGCCCAGCTCTTGCCAAACAGCTGTGGCCAATCGAAAAAAACTGACTCAGAAGACAAGTAATTACCAAAAAGGTGCCACACCAGAGCACCGACACAGAATCAATCAAGGGAGCAACTACGCGATGCGTATTACCAACAGCCTGATCCTCGCCAGCGGCCTGCTGGCGGCCAGCACCGGCGCCAGCGCCGGTGACCTGCTGCAATGGCAGAACAACAGCCTGACCTACCTGTGGGGCAAGAACTTCGCCGTCAACCCGTCGATCCAGCAGACCGTGACCTTCGAGCACGCCGATGCCTGGAAGTACGGCGACAACTTCATCTTCGTCGACAAGATCTTCTACAACGGCGACAAGGACTTCAACAACGGCCCCAACACCTACTACGGCGAGATCAGCCCGCGCCTGTCCTTCGGCAAGATCTTCGACCAGAAGCTGGCCTTCGGCCCGGTCAAGGACGTGCTGCTGGCCATGACCTACGAGTTTGGCGAAGGTGACACCGAGTCCTACCTGATCGGCCCGGGTTTCGACCTGGACATCCCGGGCTTTGATTACTTCCAGCTGAACTTCTACCAGCGCCACACCGAAGGCAGCCGCGCCGGTGACAACGTCTGGCAGATCACCCCGGTATGGTCCTACACCATTCCCGTGGGCAAGTCCGACATCCTCATCGATGGTTTCATGGACTGGGTCGTCGACAACGATGCCACCAGCCGCCGTGGTACCTACCACGCCAACCTGCACTTCAACCCGCAGGTCAAATACGACCTGGGCAAGGCGCTGAACTGGGGCGAGAAGCAGTTGTATGTCGGTTTCGAATACGACTACTGGAAGAACAAATACGGCATCAAGGACAGCGATGCCTTTGATACCGATCAGAACACGGCCAGCTTCCTGGTCAAAGCGCACTTCTGATCCGCACGGATACAAAGTTGCGCCTTGCACGGGCGCAACTTTTGATAAGCAAATCAAACTTCGGAAAACTCTTACATCAACTAGGGAATTTTCCTATAAACAAATTCAACCGATACTCGCGCGCCGCACATTCAGACGCAAATACAAACCAGCGGCCGCAAGCCCCGGTGCTATAACCCCAAACGTCAACAAACTGAACACCACCGCCCGGTGATCGATCAGGCGCAGCACATCTGCCAACAGAATACCCAGGCAGACCAGCACGCCCAGCCCAGCCACGCCCAGGCAACTGCCCGGCACAGAAGCAAAGCGACGCCTGCGCGCGCAAAGCAAAACCATGACGCACAGGCTGGTCCAGGCCAATGCAGTGGCCATGTACAAGCCCAAGTGAAAGACATCGTAGGTCAATGTTCTGAAGGGCATTCATGGGCTCCTTATTTAGTTATCAGGGGCGATTATCATTAGCGCCTCGTGCGCATCCTTGCGGCATGAAAGAACCATCACTATAAACCACAGACAAACTTCTTCACTGCATTTATTTGACAATTTTTTCTCATTTCAAGCGTTAGTTTGCCGCCCCACTTCCCCTGCAATAACAAGGCAAACGCCATGCACGCTACACGTTCAGCGCCGGTGCGCTATCTACTGCTATTAACGTCGTTGTGGCTGGTTATTTTCTTACTGACAAGAAGCGCCCTGTACTTCACTCACCTGAGTGAAGCCGGGGGGCATTTTTTCTCGATCTTTACCACCGGCCTGGTCTATGACCTGGGCTTTCTGATTTATGCCGCCCTGCCCCTGGCCGTCTACCTGCTGCTGTGCCCGCCGCCGCTATGGCGGTTGCGGGCGCATCGCGGGTTGCTGCGAGTGGTGATGTTCGCCAGCGTATTCATCATGCTGTTCGTCGCCGTTGCCGAATGGCTGTTCTGGGACGAGTTCGGCGTGCGCTTCAACTTTATCGCCGTGGACTACCTGGTGTACTCCGATGAGGTACTGAACAACATCCTCGAGTCCTACCCCATCGGCCTGATTCTCAGCGTACTGGCACTGGTCGCGCTGGTAGTGACCCTGGCCATTGCCAAACCGTTGCGCCAGGCCCTGGATGCACCTTTGCCCAGTTGGCGTAAACGCCTTGCCAACCTTGCTGGCCTGGCACTGCTGGTTGGCTGTTGCGCGCTGTTGATCAACCAGGACATGCCTCGCGGCCAGGGTGGCAATGCCTACGCCCGAGAACTTGCAAGCAACGGGCCGTACCAGTTCTTTGCCGCGTTTCGCAACAACGAACTGGACTATTCACAGTTCTACGGCAGCCTCAGCGAAAGCCAATCCACCCAGCTGATTCGCGCTGAACTGCAAGAGCCTAACGCGCGCTTCGACGATCAGGAGCCCATGGGCATTCGCCGGGAAATCACTGCCTCGGGTAGCCCGCGCACGCCGAATATCGTCCTGGTCACCATCGAAAGCCTGAGCGCCAAGTACCTGGGCAGCAACGGCGATACCCGCAACCTTACCCCCAACCTCGACGCACTGCGCAAGCAGAGCCTGTACTTCAACAACTTCTATGCCACCGGCACGCGCACCGACCGCGGCCTGGAGGCGATCACCCTGTCGATGCCGCCAACGCCCGGGCGTTCGATCGTCAAGCGCATCGGCCGTGAAAGCGGCTTCGCCAGCCTTGGCCAGCAACTGGCCGAAGTCGGCTATGACAGCGTGTTCGTCTACGGCGGGCGCGGCTATTTCGACAACATGAACGCGTTTTTCAGCGGCAACGGCTACCGGGTCGTCGACCAGAGCAGCGTTGCCGAAGCCGACATCAGCTTCAAGAATGCCTGGGGCATGTCCGATGAAGACCTGTACACCCAAGCGCTAAAACTGGCGGACGCCGACCACGACAACCAGGTGCCGTTCTTCCTGCAACTGATGACCACCTCCAACCATCGCCCCTACACCTACCCCGATGGCCGTATCGATATTCCGTCAGGCAACGGCCGCGATGGCGCGGTGAAGTACACCGACCATGCCATCGGGCGCTTTTGGCAACAGGCCCGCAGCAAACCCTGGTTCGACAACACCCTGTTCATCTTTGTCGCCGATCACACGGCGGGCAGCGCCGGCAAGGAGGACCTCCCGGTCAGCAACTATCAGATCCCGCTGTTCATCTACGCCCCGAAGCTGATCGAAGCGCGCGAGGAGTCAAAACTGGCCAGCCAGATCGACCTCGCACCGACCCTGCTGGGCCTGTTGAACATGAGCTACACCTCGACCTTCTTCGGTCGCGACCTGATGCTCGATGACCGCCTGCCACCGCGGGTGCTGATCGGCAACTACCAGCACCTGGGCCTGTTCAACGGCCAGGACCTGGCTATCCTCAGCCCGCGTGACGGCTTGCGCCGCCACAACCAGGCGCTGGGTGAAAGCCAGGAAGTGAACAGCAGCACCAATGACCCGTTGATCCAGCGCGCAATCGCCTACTATCAGGTCGCCAGCTACGGCTTCACCCACCACCTGCTCGACTGGCTGCCCGCAGCCAACGAGCGCACAGCACTGAAGAACTGATCGAACCTCGCGGCATCAGGCTCTGGCAGCACGCCAGAGCTTGCCGATGACCGCCACCACCGCCAGTACCGCGGCGCCGGCAACGATACCGACGCCGGCGTTGAGCAAGGCGCCGGTCAAGGCGCCGCCGCGGCCTGCGCTGAAGGCTTCAATGGCATGGTGCAGCGGCGCCACGCCGTGCACCAGAATCCCGCCACCGACCAGAAACATCGCCGCCGTGCCGATCACCGACAGGCTTTTCATCATGTAAGGCGCCGCGCGCAGGATGCCGTTGCCGATCGCCTTGGCGGCGCTGGAAGCCTTCTGGGTCAGCCACAGGCCCAGGTCATCGAGCTTGACGATGCCGGCCACCAGGCCATAAACACCGATGGTCATGACAATGGCGATGCCCGAGAGCACGATGATCTGCTGGGTCAGCGGCGCATGGGCGACCGCGCCCAGGGTGATGGCGATGATCTCGGCCGAAAGGATGAAGTCGGTGCGCACCGCGCCCTTGATCTTGCCTTGCTCGAAGGCCACCAGGTCGACTGCCGGGTCCGCCACCGCCTCGGTCAGCGCCGCATGCTCGGCCTGGTCTTGCTCCTTGCTGTGGAGGAACTTGTGCGCGAGCTTTTCGAAGCCTTCAAAGCACAGGAACGCACCGCCAACCATCAGCAGCGGCGTCACCGCCCAGGGGATGAAGGCGCTGATCAACAGCGCCGCCGGCACCAGGATCAGTTTGTTGAGGAACGAGCCCTTGGCCACCGCCCAGACCACCGGGATTTCCCGCTCGGCGCGCACGCCGGTAACCTGCTGGGCATTGAGCGCCAGGTCGTCGCCCAGCACCCCTGCGGTCTTTTTTGCCGCGACCTTGGTCATTACCGAGACATCGTCGAGTACCGTGGCGATATCGTCGATCAATACCAGAAGACTGCTTCCTGCCATGTTTGCCTGATTCCAGCGGGTTGAGAGGGCCACAGTCTAGCTCAAAGTCGCCACCTTGAGCCGCTTGCGAACCCGGTGCTACCATGCGCAACCGCCCTCCCAGGCCCGGGTGCCGCCAGCGGCCAGACACGAGGAACAGCGTCAACCATGAGCAGCATTCGCGAGCGCAACAAAGAACTGATCCTGCGCGCGGCCAGTGAAGAGTTTGCCGACAAGGGCTTCGCTGCCACCAAGACCAGCGACATCGCGGCCAAGGCCGGCCTGCCCAAGCCCAACGTCTATTACTACTTCAAGTCCAAGGAAAACCTCTACCGCGAGGTCCTGGAAAGCATCATCGAACCGATCATGCAGGCGTCGACACCGTTCAATGCCGACGGCGATCCCAAAGAAGTGCTGAGCGCCTACATCCGCTCCAAGGTGCGCATCTCCCGCGATCTGCCGTTCGCCTCCAAGGTGTTCGCCAGCGAGATCATGCACGGCGCGCCGCACCTGAGCCCGAGCCAGGTCGAGCAGCTCAACGACCAGGCCCGGCACAACATCGAGTGCATCCAGGCGTGGATCGACCGCGGCCAGATCGCCCCGCTCGACCCGCACCACCTGATGTTCAGCATCTGGGCCGCGACCCAGACCTACGCCGACTTCGACTGGCAGATCTCGGTGGTCACCGGCAAGGCCAAGCTCGATGACAGCGATTATGAAGCGGCGGCGCAGACCATCATTCGTTTGGTGCTCAAGGGCTGTGAGCCGGACGCTTAGGCAAATTTGCCGAGATCCCTGTGGGAGCTGGCTTGCCAGCGATGAGGCCAGCGAGCGCTTTGCGCTCGATCGCTGGCAAGCCAGCTCCCACAGGTTCCGCGATAGGCCTTAAGCCGCTACACCGGCATCCGCCGTCAACCCCGCCTCCTCGATCGCACTGATCGCGCACTGCTCGTCGATATCCGACGTATCGCCACTGATACCGATCGCTCCCAGCACCACGCCTTGCTGATTACGAATCAGCACCCCACCCGGCGCCGGCACCACCGGGCTTTGACCCAGGCCATTGAGCGCGGCGAAGAACGCCGGGCGCTGTTGCGCGTCCAGCGCCAGCAGGCGCGAGCCCTTGCCCAGGGCAATTGCGCCCCAGGCCTTGCCCATCGCCACTTGCGGGCGCAGCAGGCTGGCGCCGTCTTCACGCTGCAGGGCCAGCAGGTGACCGCCGCTGTCCAGCACCGCCACGGTCAGCGGCGCGGAGGAGATCTTGCGCCCGGCCACCAGCGCAGCGTTCACCAGGCTGACAGCGACTTTCAGGGTCAAAGCGTTCATGGAAAGGTCCTCTTGTTGTTAGAAGCCCGAGGGCAGGTGTAAAAATCAATAGAACAAATAGAACACAATGGCGAATATTTTTGTATACAATAATTTCGACGCGATGAACCAATTCTGACGAAACGCCATTTTTAAAGGCTTCCCGACGAAAGCGCCGATCGCCGATGAAAATGGATTGACCAGAGTCGCCTGGCGTGAATACACTCTGGTGAAAAGCCATTTGTATACAATTACAAAATCAAAGAGGCACAAAACCATGAGCAAAATGAGAGCAATTGATGCAGCCGTTCTGGTGATGCGCCGCGAAGGTGTGGAAACCGCGTTTGGCATTCCGGGTGCAGCCATCAACCCCCTGTACTCGGCCCTGAAGAAAGTCGGCGGTATCGATCACGTCCTCGCTCGTCACGTTGAAGGCGCCTCGCACATGGCCGAGGGTTACACCCGCACCAAGGCCGGCAACATCGGCGTGTGCATCGGCACCTCCGGCCCTGCCGGCACCGACATGGTCACCGGCCTGTACAGTGCCTCGGCCGACTCCATCCCGATCCTGTGCATCACCGGCCAAGCGCCGCGTGCCCGCATGCACAAGGAAGATTTCCAGGCCGTCGACATCACCAGCATCGTCAAGCCGGTGACCAAGTGGGCGACCACCGTTCTGGAACCCGGCCAGGTGCCATATGCGTTCCAGAAAGCCTTCTATGAAATGCGCTCCGGCCGCCCAGGCCCGGTGCTGATCGACCTGCCGTTCGACGTGCAGATGGCCGAGATCGAATTCGACATCGATGCCTACCAGCCGCTGCCGGTGCAAAAGCCTGCGGCCAACCGTGTCCAGGTCGAGAAAGCCCTGGCCATGCTCGACACTGCCGAGCGTCCATTGCTGGTTGCCGGTGGCGGCATCATCAACGCCGATGCCTGCGACAAGCTGGTGGAATTCGCCGAGCTGACCGGCATCCCGGTGATCCCGACCCTGATGGGCTGGGGCATCATCCCTGACGATCACCCGCTGATGGTCGGCATGGTCGGCCTGCAGACCTCGCACCGCTACGGCAACGCCACTATGCTCAAGTCCGACGTGGTGCTGGGTATCGGCAACCGTTGGGCCAACCGTCACACCGGTTCCGTTGACGTCTACACCGAAGGCCGCCGCTTCATTCACGTCGACATCGAGCCGACCCAGATTGGCCGCGTGTTCACCCCGGACCTGGGTATCGTTTCCGACGCTGGCGCCGCCCTGGACGTGTTCCTGGAAGTGGCCCGCGAGTGGAAAGCCGCCGGCAAGCTCAAGGACCGCAGCGCCTGGCTCGAAGACTGCCAGCAGCGCAAGTCGAGCCTGCAGCGCAAGACCCACTTCGACAACGTGCCGGTCAAGCCGCAGCGCGTTTACCAGGAAATGAACCAGGTGTTCGGCAAGGACACCTGCTACGTCAGCACCATCGGTCTGTCGCAGATCGCCGGCGCACAGTTCCTCCACGTCTACAAGCCGCGCCACTGGATCAACTGCGGCCAGGCCGGCCCGCTGGGCTGGACCATTCCTGCGGCGCTGGGCGTGGTCAAGGCCGACCCGACTCGCAAGGTCGTGGCACTGTCGGGCGACTATGACTTCCAGTTCATGATCGAAGAGCTGGCAGTGGGCGCGCAGTTCAACCTGCCCTACGTCCACGTGCTGGTGAACAACTCCTACCTGGGCCTGATCCGCCAAGCCCAGCGCGGCTTCGAGATGGATTACTGTGTGCAGCTGGCGTTCGAGAACGTCAACGCGCCGGAACTCAACGGTTATGGCGTCGATCACGTCGCCGTGGTCGAAGGCCTGGGCTGCAAGGCCCTGCGCGTGACCGAGCCTGGCGAGATCGCCCCGGCCCTGCTCAAGGCGCAAAAGCTGGCTGAAGAGTTCCGGGTACCGGTGGTGGTCGAGGTTATCCTCGAGCGCGTGACCAACATTTCCATGGGCACCGAAATCAACGCGGTCAACGAATTCGAAGACCTGGCCCTGGTCGGCAACGACGCGCCAACCGCGATTTCCCTGCTCGACTGATCGCTGCGAAGGCCCTGCTGCCGGGTGCACAGGGCCCCTTTTTGCAAGGAGACAACCATGCCACGTTTCGCCGCCAACCTGTCCATGCTGTTCACCGAGCAGGACTTCCTCGCCCGTTTCAAGGCTGCTGCCGACGCCGGCTTCAGCGGTGTCGAGTACCTGTTCCCGTACGACTTCAGCTCGGCTGAAATCAAGCAGCAGCTCGATGCCCACGGCCTGACCCAGGTGCTGTTCAACCTGCCGGCCGGCGACTGGGCCAAGGGTGATCGCGGCATCGCCTGCGACCCGGCCCGTGTCGAGGAATTCCGCGCCGGTGTCGATCTGGCCATCGCCTACGCCCAGGTGCTGGGCAACACCCAGGTCAACTGCCTGGCCGGCATCCGTCCACAAGGCCCGGACTGCGCCACGGTGCGCAAGACCTTCGTCGACAACCTCAAGTTTGCCGCCGACAAGCTGCAGGCCGCCGGGATCAAGCTGGTCATGGAAATGATCAACACCCGCGACATCCCGGGCTTCTACCTGAACACCACCAAACAGGCGCTGGAGATCCAGGCCGAGGTGGCGAGCAGCAACCTGTACCTGCAATACGACATCTACCACATGCAGATCATGGAGGGCGATCTTGCCCGTACCGTGCAGAGCAACCTGGCCAAGATCAACCACATCCAGCTGGCCGACAACCCCGGCCGCAACGAGCCGGGCACTGGCGAGATCAACTATCGCTTCCTCTTCGAACACCTGGACCGTATCGGCTACCAGGGCTGGGTGGGCTGCGAATACAAGCCGCTGACCACCACCGAAGCGGGCCTTGGCTGGCTGAAGACCCATAACGCGATTTAAGGATTCCCTGTAGGAGCGGGCTTGCCCCGCGATAGCGGCGGTACGGCCACTATCGAATCGCGGGGCAAGCCCGCTCCTACAGTGCCCTGCATCCAACAATTACAAGAGGCATTTCTCATGGCTAAAATCGGATTTATCGGCACCGGCATCATGGGCCGCCCAATGGCGCAGAACCTGCAAAAAGCCGGTCACAGCCTGTTCCTCTCGACCCACCACGACGCCGCGCCTGCCGACCTGGTCGCCGCCGGCGCCGTAGCCCTGGCCAACCCGAAAGAAGTGGCCCAGGAAGCTGAATTCATCATCGTCATGGTCCCCGATACCCCGCAGGTTGAAGCAGTGCTGTTCGGCGACAACGGCGTGGCCCAGGGCGTCGGCCCGAACAAGGTGGTGATCGACATGAGCTCGATCTCGCCAACCGCCACCAAAGCCTTCGCCGAGAAGATCAAAGCCACCGGCGCCACCTACCTCGACGCGCCAGTGTCCGGTGGTGAAGTCGGTGCCAAGGCCGCGACCCTGAGCATCATGGTCGGCGGCTGCCCGAACGCCTTCGAACGCGCCCTGCCGCTGTTCCAGGTCATGGGCAAGAACATCACCCGCGTCGGCGGCAGCGGCGACGGCCAGACCGCCAAGGTCGCCAACCAGATCATCGTCGCCCTGAACATCCAGGCGGTGGCCGAAGCGCTGCTGTTCGCCGCCAAGAACGGCGCCGACCCTGCCAAGGTGCGTGAAGCACTGATGGGCGGCTTCGCTTCGTCGAAAATCCTCGAAGTGCATGGCGAGCGCATGATCAAGGGCACCTTCGACCCGGGCTTCCGTATCAGCCTGCACCAGAAAGACCTGAACCTGGCCCTGCAAGGTGCCAAGGAACTGAACATCAACCTGCCCAACACCGCCAACGCCCAGCAAGTGTTCAGCACCTGCGCGGCCATCGGCGGCGCCAACTGGGACCACTCGGCGCTGATCAAGGGCCTTGAGCACATGGCCAACTTCTCGATCCGCGGTGAAGAGTAAGAGGCCAGTTGCAAGCTTCAAGCTGCAAGTAAAAGCAGGCCGCGCGTCGATCCGCTTTATCTTGCGGCTTGGAGCTTGAAGCTTGCCGCTTTCAGCGCCCCTGGGTCGGCCTGCACGGAGGCGGGCCCAGGGGCGTTTTTGATTCTGAAAAACAATAAGATTGGAGCCTGCCATGTCGGTCGATCCGCAACACTTTCTGCGCGAGCTGTTCGCCACGGCCATCGATGCCGCGCATCCCCGCCAGGTCCTTGAAGCCCACCTGCCCAGCGACCGCAGCGGTCGCGTCATCGTCATCGGCGCCGGCAAGGCTGCCGCGGCCATGGCTGAAGTCGTCGAGCGCGCCTGGAAGGGCCCGGTTTCCGGCCTGGTGGTTACCCGCTACGGCCATGGCGCCAGCTGCTCGAAAATCGAAGTGGTCGAAGCCGCCCACCCGGTCCCGGATGCCGCCGGCCTGGCCGTGGCCAAGCGGGTACTGGAAATGGTCAGCAACCTCACGGCTGACGACCGGGTGATTTTCCTGCTCTCCGGCGGTGGTTCGGCGCTGCTGGCGCTGCCTGCCGAAGGCCTGACCCTGGCCGACAAGCAACAGATCAACAAGGCCCTGCTCAAATCCGGCGCCACCATCGGCGAGATGAACTGCGTGCGCAAGCACCTCTCGGCGATCAAGGGCGGGCGCCTGGCCAAGGCTTGCTGGCCGGCCACCGTCTATACCTATGCGATTTCCGATGTACCCGGGGATCTGGCCACGGTCATTGCCTCCGGCCCCACCGTGGCCGACCCGAGCACCTCGGCCGAAGCCCTGGCGATCCTCAAGCGCTACAACATCGAAGCGCCTGCTGCGGTCACCGCCTGGCTCAACAACCCGGCCTCCGAGACCGTCAAGGCCGACGACCCGGCCCTGGCCCGCAGCCACTTCCAGCTGATCGCCCGGCCCCAGCAGTCGCTGGAAGCGGCAGCGGTCAAAGCCCGCCAGGCCGGCTTCAGCCCGCTGATCCTTGGCGACCTCGAAGGCGAGTCGCGCGAGGTGGCCAAGGTCCATGCCGGCATCGCCCGGCAGATCGTCCAGCACGGCCAGCCGCTGTCGCCACCCTGCGTGATCCTCTCCGGTGGCGAAACCACCGTGACCGTGCGCGGCAATGGCCGTGGCGGGCGCAACGCCGAGTTTTTGCTGAGCCTGACCGAAAGCCTCAAGGGCCTGCGCGGGGTCTATGCCCTGGCCGGTGACACCGATGGCATCGACGGCTCCGAAGACAACGCCGGCGCACTGATGACCCCGGACAGCTACGCCCGCGCCGCGGCCCTGGGCCTGTCGGCCAGTGACGAGCTGGACAACAACAATGGCTACGGCTACTTCGCCGCGCTCGATGACTTGATCGTTACCGAGCCGACGCGGACCAACGTCAACGATTTTCGCGCCATCCTGATTCTCGAGAGTGCCTGACATGACGCCTGATAAAAAAGTCAAAATCCTTGCCACCCTCGGTCCTGCGATCAAGGGCATCGATGACATCCGCCAACTGGTCGAGGCCGGGGTGAACATCTTTCGCCTGAACTTCAGCCACGGCGAGCACGAAGACCACGCCCTGCGCTACCAGTGGATCCGCGAGGTGGAGAGCCAGCTCAACTACCCGCTGGGCATCCTCATGGACCTGCAGGGGCCTAAACTGCGCGTCGGCCGTTTTGCCGAGGGCAAGGTCCAGCTGCAACGCGGCCAGGCCCTGCGCCTGGACCTGGACAGCACCCCGGGTACGCTTGAGCGGGTCAACCTGCCGCACCCGGAAATCATCGCTGCGCTGGAGCCGGGCATGGACCTGCTGCTCGACGACGGCAAGCTGCGCCTGCGGGTGACCGCCAAGCACAGCGACGCAATCGAGACCGAAGTGCTCAACGGCGGCGAGCTGTCCGACCGCAAGGGCGTCAACGTGCCGCAAGCGGTACTCGACCTCAGCCCGCTGACCGCCAAGGACCGCCGCGACCTGAGCTTCGGCCTGGAGCTGGGCGTGGACTGGGTGGCACTGTCGTTCGTGCAGCGCCCGGAAGACATCGTCGAAGCGCGCCAGCTGATCGGTGACCGTGCCTACCTGATGGCCAAGATCGAAAAGCCCTCGGCGGTGACCCAACTGCGCGCCATTGCCGAGCTCAGCGACGCGATCATGGTTGCCCGTGGCGACCTGGGCGTGGAAGTGCCGGCCGAAAGCGTGCCGCAGATCCAGAAGAGCATCATCAACACCTGCCGCGAACTGGGTAAACCGGTGGTGGTGGCCACGCAGATGCTCGAATCGATGCGCTTCTCCCCGGCCCCGACCCGCGCCGAAGTCACCGACGTCGCCAACGCCGTGGCCGAAGGCGCCGATGCGGTGATGCTCTCGGCCGAAACCGCTTCGGGCGACTACCCGCTGGAAGCGGTGCAGATGATGAGCAAGATCATCCGCCAGGTGGAGAACGGCCCGGATTACCAGGCCCAGCTCGACGTTGGTCGGCCAAAAGCCGAAGCCACCGTGTCGGACGCCATCAGCTGCGCGATCCGCCGCATCAGCGGCATCCTGCCGGTGGCGGTGCTGGTCAACTACAGCGAATCGGGGGCTTCGACCCTGCGCGCCGCACGCGAGCGGCCACGGGCGCCGATCCTCAACCTGACGCCCAACCTGTCCACCGCCCGACGCCTGAGCGTGGCCTGGGGTGTGCATTCGGTGGTCAACGATCGCCTGCGCCAGGTCGACGAGATCTGCTCCACCGCCCTGGAGATCGCCCAGGCCCAGGGCATGGCCAGCCGCGGCGACACGCTGTTGATCACTGCCGGTGTGCCTTTTGGCAAGCCGGGGTCGACTAACACGCTGCGGATCGAGACCTTGATCTGAGGTAGACCGCTCCCACAGGTTTGTGGGAGCTGGCTTGACCCGCGATGAATGCAACACAAACCCCAGGTGGGACAACCCGGCCCAAAGAGGCTCCCCACTCCACATCAACCCAGACTGCCCCCATGTACACCAAGAATTTCGTCAACCCGTGCCCCGACTGGGCCACTGCCTTGCTCAACGGCTTCAGCCAGGTGCTGCTGCAGCGCAATCCGCTGTGTGGCCTGTGCTGCCTGCTGGCTATCACCCTGACCGCGCCCGACCTGGTCGGCGGCGCGCTGCTCGGGGCCCTCGCCGGGCTGCTGACTGCCCAGCGCCGTGGCTACAACCGCACTGACCGCCAGGCCGGCCTGTACAGCTACAACGGCGTGCTGATTGGCCTGCTGATCAGCTATGCCCTGCCCTGGTCGGCGATTCTGCCGCCACTGATCATCGCCGCTGGCGGCCTGAGCAGCATGCTCGTGCACCAGTGGCTCAAGCGCGGCCCCAGGCAACTGCTGCCCGCCTACACCGCGCCATTCGTATTGCTTGGCTGGATGGCGCTGGCCATGGCCGAACCCGCCAGCGCCACCAGCACCAGTGTCGAGGCCAACCCGCTGTTCGCCCTGGCCCGCGGCCTTGGGCAGATCTTCTTGCTCGACCAGCCGCTGGCCGGCGTGCTGATCACCCTCGGCCTGCTGATCTCCAATCGCTACGCCGCCGTCTGGGCCCTGCTCGGCTCGGCCATCGGCGGCAGCGTGGCGTTGATCGGTGGCGAAGCCACGGCGGCCTACAACGGCCTGTTCGGTTTCAATGCCGCCCTCGCCGCCCTGGCCTTCAGCCAGGAACGCCAGCGGCCCTGGCTGCCGCTGCTGGCCATCGTCCTGGCAATTGCCCTGCAACCAGCGGTGAGCCTGCTGCCGGTCGCCGGCCTGACCGCGCCGTTCATTCTCGCCTGCTGGCTGCTGCACGCCGGTGGCCGCCTGCTGCGCTTGCCGGCATCCCACAGCCGGCGTCGCTTGCACAGCTGAGGTGCAGCCCCTAGGCTCTGCCCATCTGCCTTTGGAACGAGCCTATGGACACCCCTTCGAGCTGGCGCGAGCGGCTCTACGTCATCGTCTTTCAAACCGACACCACGGCCGGCCGGCGCTTCGACAAGATCCTCCTGCTGATCATTCTCGCCAGCCTGGTAACGGTGATCCTCGACAGCATCGACGAGGTGCACCAGGGTTATGCCGGGTTGCTGGCGGCCGTCGAGTGGGGCTTTACCGCGATCTTTCTGGTCGAGTACCTGATCCGCTTGTATTGCTCGCCCAAGCCCTTGCGCTACGCCTTCAGTTTTTATGGCCTGGTCGACCTGCTGGCGATCGTCCCGGGGATCATCGCCCTGTACTACAGCGACGCCCAATACCTGCTGATCATCCGCGTCGTACGTATGCTGCGGATCTTTCGCGTGCTCAAGCTCAGCCCCTACCTCAAGCAGGCCCATTACCTGCTCGCGGCGCTGCGCGGCAGCAAGCAGAAGATCATCGTGTTCCTGCTCAGCGTCTCGACCCTGGTCACCGTGTTCGGCACCCTGATGTATGTGGTCGAAGGTCCCGAGCATGGCTTTACCAGCATCCCCAAGGGCATCTACTGGGCGATCGTCACCCTGACCACGGTCGGCTTTGGCGACATCGTGCCAAAAACCCCGCTGGGCCAGGTGTTGTCGTCGATGGTGATGATCACCGGTTACTCGATCATCGCCGTGCCCACCGGGATTTTCACCGCCGAGCTTGCCAACGCCATGCGCGGCGAACAGCTACAGCACGACTGCCCGGTGTGCCGGAAAAACAGCCACGAGCACGGCGCGGCGTTCTGCTCGCGCTGCGGCAATGCGCTGTTTAAAAAAATGGAATAAGCAAAGCACTTTTTAATCTTTTAGCGCCTAAAGCCCAACCGTTATAGTCGCTGGCATAATGCCTTTAACGCTAACTCGAACAAGGAATGCGCAGTGAAAAAACTCTTCAGTGCCTCGCTTCTGGCCGCAAGCCTCGCCTTCGGCTCCGTGGCCCAGGCTGCTCCGGCGCCGCTGCTAAACGTCTCGTACGACGTGATGCGCGACTTCTACAAGGATTACAACGCCGCGTTCCAGAAGCACTGGGAAGCCGAGCACAAAGAGAAGATCACCGTGCAGATGTCGTTCGGTGGCTCGAGCAAGCAGGCCCGTTCGGTAATCGACGGCCTGCCGGCTGACGTCATCACCATGAACATGGCCACCGACATCAATGCCCTGGCCGACAACGGCAAGCTGGTGCCGGACAACTGGGTCACGCGCCTGCCGAACAACAGCGCGCCGTTCACCTCGGCCACTGTGTTCATCGTGCGCAAGGGCAACCCCAAGGCCCTGAAAGACTGGCCCGACCTGCTCAAAGACGGCGTCCAGGTCATTGTGCCAAACCCGAAAACCTCCGGTAACGGCCGCTACACCTACCTCTCGGCCTGGGGCTATGTGCTGAAGAACGGCGGTGACGAGAACAAGGCCAAGGACTTTGTCGGCAAGCTGTTCAAGCAGGCGCCAGTGCTCGATACCGGTGGCCGCGCCGCCACCACCACCTTCATGACCAACCAGATCGGCGACGTGCTGGTGACCTTCGAGAACGAAGCCGAAATGATCGCCCGCGAGTTCGGTCGTGACCAGTTCGAAGTCATCTACCCAAGCGTCTCCGCCGAAGCCGAGCCACCGGTGAGTGTGGTCGACAAGGTGGTCGAGAAGAAAGGCAGCCGCGCCACCGCCGAGGCATACCTGAAATACCTGTGGTCGCCTGAGGCCCAGGAAATCGCCGCCAACAACTACCTGCGTCCGCGTGATCCAGCGGTGCTGGCCAAGTACACCGACCGCTTCCCGAAAGTCGACTTCCTCTCGGTCGAGAAGACCTTCGGTGACTGGCGCACCGTGCAGAAAACCCATTTCAACGATGGCGGGATTTTCGACCAGATCTACACCGGGCAGTAATGGCCTCATCGCGGGTCAGTCGAGGTGACGCCTCGACTTGACCCGCGATTGCTTCACCCCCTATCGAACTTACCCTCCCATTTGCTGATCAGTTCATTGACTACCCTTTCCGTCATCCACGGCTCAAGGAGTGCCCAGTGACCCGATCTTTACTCACCTTGCTGTTCAGTTGCCTGTTGAGCAGCCAGCTGTTCGCCGCCGAACCTTCGCCCGCCGCACCCACACCTGAACCTGAACCCGTGGTCCAGGGCGGCCTGCTCGGCGCCATTGCCGATGGCCTGGACGATGTCAGCTCGGAACTGAATGTCGACAGCCACCTGTTCGACAGCTGGCGCCTGCGCGCCGACCGCGCCGTCAATGAAGTCGATCAACTGGTCAACCGCCACGCCGGTCGCGATGGCCTCGACCTGCTCGGCGATTTCGCCCTGCTGAGCATCACCTGGCTGGTCGCCTTCGCGGTGCTCAGCAACCTCGGCCGCCTGCTGGCCCATCGCAGCAACAACAGCCGCCCGCTGCGCCAACGCCCGCGCCTGCAGAAACTGCTCGGCTACCTGCTGCCCTATACCCTGCCGGCCCTGGCCAGCCTGCCGACCACGCTGTACGTCAGCCACTACCTGGAGCCGTCGGTAGGCCGCGCCCTGGGCCTGAGCCTGGCCTATGCCACCAGCAGCGGTATCTTCTCGACCTCGATCATCCTGTGCCTGATCACCCTGTTCGACACCGGCCACAAGCGCGCGGCGGTGCGCATCATTCGCCAGCTGGCGCCTCGGCCGCTGTTCATGATCGGCTTTCTGGCGGCCTGGAGCGATGCCCTGACCAGCCCGCAGATCGCCCGGCAACTGGGCGGCAACATCACCAGCAGCGTGGCGGTAATCACCGGCCTGCTGGCGACCCTGGCGTTCGCCGTCCTGGTGATTCGCCTGCGCCGCCCGGTGGCGCACCTGATCCGCAACCGCGCGCTCAAGGAGCGCTTGCAGCACCGCGCCGTGCAGGAAACCCTGCGGATCTTTTCCTGGCTCTGGTACCTGCCGATCCTGATGATGATCCTGGTCTCGGCCATCACCCTGATCGGCGCCGGCGAAGAGAGCCAGAAGGCCCTGCAAAACGCTTTGCTGACCACCATTTTGCTGATCGCCACGCTGTTTCTCAGCACCACCTTGCAGCACCTGTTCAAGGCCCACGACATCGAACCCGGGCAACGCCTGCGTCCGTACAAGGAACTGCTGCGCAACCTTGCCCACGCGCTGCTGCGCATCGCCATGGCAGTGGCCTTCATCGAGCTGCTGGGGCGCATCTGGGGCTTTTCGGTGCTCGATTTTGCCCTGCGCAACAGCCTGGGCCGGGCGATCAGTGACTCACTGAGTAGCATCGGCCTGATCCTGCTGGTCACCTGGTTGTTGTGGGTGGTGATCGACACGGCGATCCAGGAAGCCCTCAAGCCTACGGTGGGGCGGCGCTCGTCGCGCCAGCCGAGCACCCGGGTGCGAACCATCCTGCCGATGCTGCGCAATGCCATCAAGATCATCCTGGTGGTGATCTGCACCATCACCACCATGGCCAACCTGGGCATCAACGTCGCGCCCTTGCTGGCCGGCGCCGGGGTGGTCGGCCTGGCGATCGGTTTCGGCTCCCAGCAACTGGTGCAGGACGTAATCACCGGGCTGTTCATCCTCATCGAAGACACCATCGCCATCGGCGACTGGGTGGTGCTCGATTCCGGGCATGCCGGCACGGTCGAGAGCCTGACCATCCGCACCTTGCGCCTGCGTGATGGCAAGGGCTTCGTGCACTCGGTACCGTTCGGCCAGATCAAGGCGGTCACCAACCAGTCACGGCAGTTCGCCTATGCGTTCTTCTCGGTTCAGTTCAGCTACCAGACCGACGTCGACAGCGCGCTGAAACTGATCCGCGAAGTCGGCCAGTCGATCAGCGAAGACCCGCTGCTGCGCCACAGCCTGCAAGGGCCGCTGCAGGTGTTCGGGGTCGACAGCATGAACCTCAACGGCATCACTTTGACCGCGCAGTTTCGCACCAGCTCCGGCGGGCAATATGCGGTCAATCGCGCCTTCAACGAACGGCTGAAAAAGCGCGTCGACCAGACCGACGACGTGAGCTTTGCGCAATACAATCCGCCACCGCAAAAAGTCGCTGAAGAACCGGCCTGATTGCTTTAACCCCAGCGGCCATCGGTGCTAAAGTCGCGGCCATGAACCGCGCCCCCGCCGACCGCCCGCTGATTGCCTGGACCTTGTACTTCTGTGTCCTGTTCAATCTGTTCGCCTGCGGTATCGGTCACGGGCAGATGATGGGCCTGCAACTCAACGGTATCGGCGGCGCCTATTGCTCGGCCATGGGCAGCGCCGGGCCGACGCTGAAAAGCGATTTCGGCGATCAGACGGTGGCCGGCTGGGACAGCATGCAGACCTGCCCGGTGTGCGCTGCCGCCGTGGTTTGCCTGGGCCTGGTACTGGTCATCGGCTGGCTGCTGGCGGTTACCCGGGTACGTCGCTATCACCGTGAACTGCGCAGCAAGGCGCCGCCGCGATATTGCTGGCCGGCCGCCAACCCCCGCGCCTCCCCGCTTCTGGCTTGAACCTCCTGGCAGCCGCTTGGGCTGCCCGAAACCGGCCGTTTTTTGCTGTGCCTGCCTGACAGGTGCAGGCGGCCGCTGGCTCAATTTCCAGAGTGTGATTCATGCCCTACTCCTATCGCCTTTACGGTTGCGCGGCGCTGCTGTGCGCGTTGCCCTTCCACGCTGTGGCCGAGGCGCCGCTGACCCTGCCCGACCTGCGTATCAACAGCCGCGCCGACGCCGAAGACGGCGTGCTGCTCGACACCCCGTCGCAAACCGCTTCGCGCCTTGGCCTCACCCCGCGGGAAACCCCGGCCTCGGTGAGCATCGTCAACCGCCAGCAGATCGAGCAACGCGGCGCGCAGACCACCCAGGACGCGCTTAACGGCGTGCCCGGCATGACCGCCGCCTCACCACCGGGTTCGGCAGGCTCGGTGGCTTACCGGGGGTTTTCCGGGGGGCAGATCACCCAGCTGTTCAACGGCATCAGCGTGCAGTACGACTCGGTTGCCGCGCGCCCGGTCGACAGCTGGATCTATGACCGCGTCGAAGCCGTCGGCGGGCCGTCGAGCTTCCTGTTTGGCGCTGGCGCCGTCGGCGGCTCGATCAACTACATCAGCAAACTGGCCAGCCGCGACGAGAACTTCAACGAAGGCAGGATCAAGTACGGCTCCTACGACAGCAGCGAGACCTCGTTCGGCTTCAACCATGCGCTCAACGACGGCGATGGCATCCGCAACTACGCACGCCTGGATTTCAGCCACAGCAAGAGCAACGGCTATGTCGATCGCGAAGAGCGCGATGCCTGGACCGTGGCGTTCTCGCTGCTCACCGACATCAACGACCAGCTGTCCCACACCCTGGCCGTGGAGTACCAGAACGAAACGGTCGACAGCCCCTATTGGGGCAGCCCGGTGCTCAACCCGCTGGGCGGCGAAATGAAGGTCGACGAGAGCCGCCGCTTCGAAAACTACAACGTCGAGGACGGCCGCTACGAGCAGCGCGTGCGCTGGCTGCGCTCAATCACCGAGTACCGCTTCAACGACAACACCTCGCTGCGCAACACCCTCTACCACTACAACACCGAGCGTGATTTTCGTAACCTCGAAACCTACGCCTACAACGCCGACAACAGCCGGGTCAACCGCTCCAACGCGCTGCTGCAACGCCATGACCAGGAGCTCAACGGCAACCGCTTCGAATTGCTGCACGAGGGCCAGTTGTTCGGCCTCAACAGCCAGTGGTCGGCGGGCCTGGACTACAACCACAACGTGCAGATGACCTACCCGCGCTCGATCACCGGTATTTTCGACAGTGTCGATCCGGCCAGCTTCGAACCCGGGCATTTCTATGACCTGAAGGGCATGGTCCCGGGCTTTCAGAAGAACCGCGAGAACACCGTCGACACCTGGGCGGCGTTCGTCGAGAACCGCCTGCAACTGACCGAGCGCCTGTCGCTGCTCACCGGTTTGCGCTATGACCATATCGACCTCGATGTGCACAACTACCGCACGGTCGATGCCAACAACCCGCTGGACTTCCAGCGCAGCTACGAGCCCACCACCGGGCGCATCGGCCTGGTCTACGAGCTGACCCCGGCGGCCAACGTCTATGTGCAGTACAGCACCGCCGCCGACCCGCCCTCGGGCATGCTCAGCACAGCCAGTTTTGCCACCGTACGCGACTTCGACCTGAGCACCGGCAAGCAGCTGGAAGTGGGCAGCAAGTTCAGTTTCCTCGATGGCCGCGGCGCCGCCACCGTTGCCGCCTACCAGATCGAGCGCAAGAACCTCGCCACCGCCGATGCCGCCAACCCCAGCGTCACCCAGCCGGTGGGCAAGCAGACCTCGCGCGGGGTAGAAGTGGCCGCCTCGCTGCACGTCACACCGAAGCTGTTGGCCGAGGGCAACTTTGCCTACGTCGACGCCCAGTACGACGAGTTCAACGAGAACGTCGGCGGTCGCTCGATCTCGCGCAAGGGCAATACCCCGACCAACATCCCCGAGCGGGTCGCCAACCTGTGGCTGACCTACGACATCGACCCGAGCTGGCAAATCGGTGCCGACAGCCGCTACGTGTCTTCGGTGTATGCCGACGCGGCCAACACCCGCTACGCGCCGGCCTACACGATCTTCGGTGCCTTCGTCGGTTTCAAGGTCGATGACGACACGCGCATCACGGCCCGGGTGCGCAACCTGACCGACGAGGTGTATGCCCGCTGGACCTCCTCGAGCATGCTCTACCTCGGTGCCCCGCGCACCCTGGAGCTGGCCGTGCAGACGCGCTTCTAGGACGCCGCCGATGAAACGTTACCTGTACCTGTGGCACCGCTGGCTGGGCATCGGCTTATGCCTGTTCATGGCCCTGTGGTTCTTCTCGGGGATGGTCATGCTGTATGTCGGCTACCCCAAGCTGACCCCGCGCGAGCACTACGCTCACCTGCCGCAGTTGCGCGTTCAGGATTGCTGCGTCGACCTCGGCACTGCCCTGCGCAGTGCCGATGCCGAGCGCACCCCGGCCAGCATCCGCCTGAGCACGGTGGCCGGCACGCCGCGCTACCTGTTCAGCTATCCAGGCCGGGCCAGCGTGGCGGTAGACGCCCGCACGGGCCAGCGCCTGCAGGCGATCGATCGCGAACAGGCCCTGGCCAGTGCGCATCAATACGATCCGCAGGCAACAGCCCGTTATGCCGGGGTGGTGAGCGAAGACCTGTGGAGCCACTCGCGCGCCCTCGACGCCGAGCGCCCGCTGCAACGAGTGCAGCTCGACGATGGCGAACGCACCCTGCTGTACATCTCCGGCCATACCGGCGAAGTGGTGCGCGATGCCAGCGCCCTGGAGCGCGGCTGGAACCTGGTCGGCGCCTGGCTGCACTGGCTGTATCCGTTGCGCGGCATTGGCGTCGACGGCCTGTGGAGCAACCTGGTGATCAGCCTGTCGCTGGCCGGTACGCTGATGGCGCTGCTTGGCGCGGTGATCGGGATCCTGCGCTGGCGCCTGCGCAAGCCCTACCGCAGTGGCTCGCGCTCGCCCTACCGGGGCTTTGCCCGCTGGCACCATATCGGCGGCTTGCTGTTCGGCGTGCTGGCGATCACCTGGATCTTCAGTGGCTTGATGTCGATGAACCCGTGGCGGCTGTTCAGCAGTTCAGTGCCGCTGAACGTTGCGGCCTATCAAGGCGGGCCATTGACTGCGGCGGCTTTTCCGCTGTCGGCCTCTGAGGCGCTGGCGCGGTTCGACCAGCAAGGTTTCAAGGCCCGTGAGCTGGAATGGCGCTTGATTGCGGGTGCGGGGTACCTGGTCGGTCATGATGGCGCCGGGCGCACACGGGTGCTGTCGATGACCGACGGCCAGGTGCTCGAACGCCTGCCGCGGGAGGTGCTGGAGCGCGCCGCACAAGCGATCCTGCCCCAGGGCCAGATGCACAGCGAGCAGCTTGAAGCCTACGACTTCTACTACTACGCCCGGGCCGAGCAAAGCATGCTCGGCCACCTGGAAAAGCGTTTGCCAGTGTTGCGCGTACGCTTTGCAGACCCGCAACAGACCTGGCTGCACCTGGACCTGTACACCGGCGAAGTGCTGGGTGTACTGGACCGGCCACGGCGCGTGTCGCGCTGGTTGTTCTCGTTGCTGCACAGCTGGGACTGGCTACCGCTGTTGCAACGGCGGCCATTGTGGGATGCCTGGATGATCGCCTTCAGCCTGGGCGGGCTGGTGCTCAGTGTCAGCGGTGTGGTGCTGGGCTGGCGGCGCTTAGCCAAGTAGGAGCGGGCTTGCCCCGCGATAGCATTCTGTCCGCCACATCGCATCGCGGGGCAAGCCCGCTCCTACACAAGGGCCCTGAACACCAGCGCCTTCAAGCCACCCGCCGGATCGCTATCGGGGAATTCCGGCGGGTTGGCCAGACGTTCGACGAAGGCCAGCTCCGGTGCTTGCTCAGCCATGCCTTCGATGAGAAAGTCCGGGCCAACGGCCGGGTCGTTGACGCAGGCCAGCACCGTGCCGCCGGCGTTCAACAACTCCGGCAGGCGCCGCAGGATCTTGCGGTAGTCCTGGGTCAGGACAAAGCTGCCCTTCTGGAAGCTTGGCGGGTCGATGATGATCAAGTCATAGCGCCCGGACTTGCGCACCTTGCCCCACGACTTGAACAGCTCATGGCCAAGAAAACTCACCTTGCCCAGGTCATGGCCGTTGAGCCGATGGTTATCGCGCCCGCGGCTCAATGCCGAGCGCGCCATGTCCAGGTTGACCACCTGCTCGGCGCCACCGGCAATCGCCGCCAGCGAAAAACCGCAGGTGTAGGCGAACAGGTTGAGCACGCGCTTGCCCGCCGCCTGCTCGCGCACCCAGCGCCGACCATAGCGCATGTCGAGGAACAGACCGGTGTTCTGCTTGAGGCCCAGGTCCAGCTGATAGCGCAACCCGTCCTCATCGATCAACCAGTGCTCGCTGGGGGTACCCAGCAGCCACTGGCCTGGGCTGTCCGGCAGGTAGCGGTGCTGAATCAGAATGGCCTGGCCGCACCAGCCTGGCGCCTGGGCAAGCGTCAGGAGCATCTGCTCCAGGGCCGGCAACTGGCCCTCGGGCGGCTGGCGAAACAGCGACACCAGCAACACCCCCTGCAGCCAGTCCACGGTGATCTGCTCAAGCCCCGGCCAGCAGCGCCCGCGGCCATGGAACAGGCGCCGGGTTTCGCTCGGCGCCGGGTCGAGGGCGGCGAGCAGGTGCTGCTGGAGGGTGTCGATCACAGAGGTCATGGGCAGATTCAATCGGGTAAAGCCGCCTATTCTACCTTGCCCCGCCGGTGACAACAGGCCGTTCGGCCATTGATGAACACGATGGGTGAATGTGACCGGTTTTTGTCGCTTTTTTTACCCGACGCCGTTGCCGATAGTGCCTGCACCTTCACTAACGGAATCTTGCCATGCCTGCCCTGAAAATCGAGTTCTTCCACGACGTCGTTTGCGCCTGGTGCTTTGTCCTGGCCCCGCGCCTCAAGCAGTTGCAAGCTGAGTTCGAGCTGGATATCCAGCACCGCAGCTTCATCCTGCAAAGCAGCCGCGAGGCGATGATCCAGCGCTTCGGCTCGATGCCCCAGGCCAAGGAAACCATCCTCGATCACTGGCAGGCCTGCGCCCGCGCCGAGGACGAAAAGCGCATCAATATCCCGGGCATGCGCGAGCAAAGCTTCGAATACCCCAACGGCCTGCTCGCCGCCACCGCCTGCCAGGCGGCCCACGCACTGGCTGGCAATGCCGGTCACGAACTGATGTTCGACCGCCTGCAGTGGGCGCACCTGGTCAAGAACCGCAATATCGGTGACAAGGCCACTGTACTGGCCATCGCTGCAGAGGCCGGCTTCGAGCCGCAAGCTTTTGCCCACAGCCTCGAACACGACGCCCCTGCCTTGCTGGAGCGCGACCTGCAGCAAGGCCGTGAACTGAACTTGCGTTCGGTGCCTTCGCTGGTGATCGCCGAGCGCTTTCGCTTGTCTGAATGCATGACCCTGGAGCAGTTGCGCCAGGTCTTCAGCGATATTCGCGCCAACCTGGACAACAGCGAGGGCTAGGCGAGCGCACGACTGTTGCACTGCTGGCAGTGTTCACCAATCACCCGCACCAGCAACTGCACCTCGGGACTGTGCCGCAGTGCTTCGGGGTAACCGATGTACAAGGGCACGTCCCGCTGGCGCTGATGCTGCAACGCCAGCCGATGCAAGCGCCCGGCAGCCAGCGCATCAATGATCGCGTGCTCGGGCAGCCAGGCAAACCCCATGCCGCGCTCGACCAGGGTACAGGCCGCCGCCAGGCTGCTGACCGTCCAGCGCTGGGAGGTGCCGAGCCAGCCGCTGTTCTGCGGATAACGGGTGCCCGAGTCACGAATCACCACCTGCCGATGCGCATGCAAATCCGCCAGGCCCAGCTCGCCCCGGCTGGCGGCCAGCGGGTGATCGGCGCCGACCACGCAAACCAGCCTGACGTTCAGCAGCAACTCGTGCACATAACCGGCAGGAAGGCTGCTGGCGATCGCCAGCTCGACCTTGCCGTCTTCCAACAGTTCGCGCGCACCGGACAGCGCGGTTTCGTACAGGCGAATCCGGTAGTTTTCGAAGGTCGCCGAAAACCCCTGCAACCCTGCTTGCAGCAGCTCCAGCGGGAACAATACATCGACCGCCAGCGCCAGCTCACTGAGCACCCCCGGCTGATACTGGTTGGCCAATTGTTCAAGCTTTTGCGCCGCGCCGAGCAAATGCTTGGCCTGGGGCAGCAACGCCTGGCCCAAGGAAGTCAACACCGCCTTGCGACCTTCAATGATGAACAACTCCTGGCCAAGCAGCGCCTCCATGCGATTGACCGAATGGCTGACCGCCGACTGGGACTTGAACAAATGCTCGGCAGCTTGCAGATAGCCGCCGCACTCGACCGTGGCGACAAACGCGCGCCACTGCTCGAGACTGATTCTGGAAAACATGCCTACCTCCCTGTCTGCGTTTCAGCGTTGCGCGGCGCCCCGCAACGGGGCCAAGCACAAGCATCTACACTAGCATTCCACCCCTGTGCTGGAGAACGATCATGAGCGACACTCCGTCCATAGTCCTGGTCCATGGTTTCTGGGGCGGCGCCGCCCACTGGAGCCGGGTCATCCTCGAACTGTCACGCCTGGGCCACCGCAACCTGCATGCGGTGGAGATGCCCTTGACCTCGCTTGCCGATGACGCTGAACGCACGCGCAAAATGGTCGCCTCGATACCCGGCAAGGTGCTGCTGGTCGGGCATTCCTACGGCGGTGCGGTGATTACCCAGATGGGCAACCAGGCCAATGTCGCCGGCCTTGTGTACATCGCCGCCTTCGCCCCCGACAGCGGCGAAAGCCCCGGCGCCATCACCGCCAAGAACCCGCCGCAAGCGGCAGCCAACCTGCAACCGGATGGCGATGGCTACCTGTGGATCAAACCCGACAAACTGCACGAAAGCTTTTGCCAGGACCTGAGTAAGGATGAAGGGTTGGTGATGAGCGTGACCCAGAAGGCGCCACTGGCCAGCACCTTCGGTGACACCATCGGTGAGCCCGCATGGAAGCACAAACCCAGCTGGTACCAGCTCTCGACCCAGGACCGGATGATCCACCCGGACAACCAGAAACTCATGGCAGAACGCCTGCAGCCCAAGGAGCTGCTGACCCTGGAGGCCAGCCATGCCTCGCTGGTGTCCAGGGCCGCCGAAGTGGCCGCCCTGATCGATCGCGCAGCCGTCAGTCTGGCTTGACCGCCGGGGCCTTGAGCGCAGGCTTGAACCACCAGCCTTGCTGCATGCCGGCCGCGGCCAGCAGGATCGCGGCCACACCCAGCCATTGCAGCGGCGCCAGGCGATGGCCAAAGGCGAACCAGTCGACGAAAATCGCTGCGATCGGGTAGATGAACGACAGCGCCCCGGTCAAGGCAGTCGGCAGCTTCTGGATCGCGCCGTACAGCAGCACATACATCACCCCGGTGTGGACGATGCCCAGGGTCACCAGGCTGGCCAGCGCACCGACGTCGCCCGGCAGGCCACTGGTATTGGCCCAGGGCGCCAGCAGGAGGATGCCGGTGCACACCTGGATCAGCGCGATCAGGTGCGGCGGCGTGCCGCTCAGGCGCTTGATGATCAGCGCCGCCACGGCATACAGAAACGCCGCGCCCAGGGCCAGGGCGATGCCCAGCAGGTAGTCGTTGCCAGTGCCATCCTGGCTGCCATGGGCACTGACGATCGCCAGCATGCCGGCAAAGGAGACCGCTAGCCAGAACAGCTTGGGCGCGGTGATTTTCTCACCGAGAAACAGCGCCGCCAGGCCCACCAGCATGAACGGCTGGACGTTGTATACCGCAGTGCCGATTGCAATCGAGGCGCGTGAGTAGGAGGCAAACAGCAGCACCCAGTTGCCGACGATGGCCACGCCGCTGAGTACCGCCAGGGCGAAGGTGGCCAGGGTCAGGATACCGGGCTTGAGAAAGCCCATGGCCAGGCAGATCAGCAGCAAGGTGCCAGCACCGAACACACAGCGCCAGAACACCACATCCAGTACCGGTTGCCCGGACACCAGCACGAACCAGCCAATGGTCCCGGATATCAACATCGCGGCGACCATCTCGAACGACCCACGGCGGATTGAACTGTCCATCACTCACCTCCTTGACGATGGGCAAATTATGGCAAGGGCAGCGGCGACCGTTCCAGTGGATAAAACAGGCTAGACTGACCTTGTACCTTTACTATCAAGGCAGTTTTCGCATTTTGCCTAACGAGGCCTGTATGACCGACGATATCGACCAACTGTTGATCAAGGCACTGATGGAAGACTCGCGGCGCTCGCTCAAGGCCCTGGCGCAGCTCAGCGGGCTGTCAGCACCGAGCGTCAGCGAACGCCTGCGCCGCCTTGAAGAGCGTGGCGTGCTCAAGGGCTACACGGTAGAGATCGACCCGCGCTGCTTCGGCTACCAGCTACAGGCCATCGTCCGCGTGCGGCCGCTGCCCGGGCAACTGCAGGAAGTGGAGCGGCAGATCATGGCCATCCCCGAGTTCACCGAGTGCGACAAGGTCACCGGCGATGACTGCTTTATCGCGCGCCTGCACGTGCGCTCGATGGAAGAGCTCGATACCGTGCTGGACAAGCTCAACAGCCACGCCGAGACCAACACCGCGATCGTCAAGAAGACCCCGGTGAAACGGCGCTTGCCGCCGATGGCCTGATAACAGCGCAGAAACTACTGCACCGGCTCACTCGACGGCCTGGCAATCAGGCCCTTCAGTTCACTGGTCATCGCAAACTCCAGGTTCAGGCCATTGGGCGGGATCGGCTGCTGGAACCAGCGGTTGTAGATCGACTCGATGCGCCCGCTGCGATAGACATCCGCCAACGCTTCATTGACCAGCGCCAGCAAGCCGTCATCGCCCTTGCGCACCATGCAACTGTAGATCTCCTTCGATTGCGCCTCGCCCACCACCACCCAGTCGTGCGGATTGCGCGCCTTGGCCCGCTCGCCGTACAGCAGCGCATCATCCATGTAGAACGCCGCCGCGCGCCCGGACTGCAGCATCATGAACGCCTCGCCGTGGTCCTTGGCACTGATCACCGAAGCCCCCAACCGGTGCTCCAGGTTGTAGTTCTTCAGGTACTTCTCGTTGGTGGTGCCGGCGGTGCTGACCACATTCTTGCCCTTGAGGTCATCCAGGCCCTGGATGCCGCTGTCTTTTTTGGTCAGCAACTGGCCTTTGACGAAAATAAAGCCATAGGAGAAATCCACCTGCTTCTGCCGCTCGGCGGTGACCCCGGTGGTGCCGCACTCCAGATCGACCGTGCCGTTCTGCACCAGCGGGATGCGCGTCTGCGAAGTCACCAGGTTGTAGCGCACCTTGAGCGGCGGCACCGCCAGCTTGGCCTGCAGGTGCTTGACGATCTCAGCCGCAAGATCGACCGAATAGCCCATGGGCTTGCCGCTGTGGTCGCCCACATAAGAAAACGGAATGGACGAGTCGCGATAGCCGAGGGTGATGCTGCCGGATTCGGCGATTTTCTTCAGGCTGCCGCTGAGCGCCGGCGTTTGCGCCAGCAGCGGCTGCGCGAAGCACAATGACAGGGCAAGCAGAGCAGGACGGTGCAAACGGGTAATCGACATCGGGACACTCCTTGCGGTTGTTGTTCTTGTTCGGTTCAGGCCGCCCGCGGGGTCAGGCCGTGCAGGTCGATTGACGGCGCGCGACCCGCGATCAGTTCGGCCAACAGCTGGCCACTGGCGCAGGCCAGGGTGAAACCCAGGGCGCCATGGCCAAGATTGAGCCACAGGTTGCGGTACGCCGTGGCCCCGAGCAACGGTACGCCGCTGGGGGTGGCCGGGCGCATGCCGGCCCATTCGCGGGCCTGGGCGTAGTCGGCGGCATCGGGCAAGGTCGCCCCGGCCAACTGGCGCATGCTGGCCAGCCGTGCCGGATCGAGCGATTCATCAAAGCCGACGATGTCGACCATGGCGGCGACGCGCAGTTGGTCATCGAGGCGGGCATAGACGATTTTGCGGTCGTAGTCGGTGATGCTTACCTGCGGCGCCCGCTGCCCGGCCTTGATCGGTGCGGTCAGGCTGTAGCCCTTGAGCGGATAGATCGGCAACTGCAGCCCCGGCAGGCCGAGGCTGGCGCTGCGGTGCCCGGCGCACAGCACCAGGCGCTCCACCGGCACGACCTGCTCGCCCAGCTCCAGCGCCTGCACTACCCCACCACTGTGGCGGATGCGCGTCACTGCCTGCCCGAGCATCAGGCGGCAATGCCCCGACGCCTGCAGGCGCTCGACCAGGGCCAGGCAGAAACGATGACAATCGGCGACCTCTTCATCCGCGGTGAACACCCCGCCAATGAACGGCGCATCGGCCAGGGCCGGTTCCAGCGCGCGGATCTCCTGCGCATCCAGCACCTGCTGGCCCTGCGGGTCGAGCAGGTGCTGGCGGGCATGGGCAAAGGTTGCGCGATTACGAAAGGTCACCAGCTTGCCATTGCGCCGCCAGGCAAAGCCGTCCAGGCCATCGTCCTCGCGCCATTGCTTGAGCGTACCCTGGCTGTGCAAGGCCAGGCGCAGCAGATGTGCGGCATTGGTGCGATTGACCGAACTGCGACACGCCGCCATGAACGCGCCCATCCAGCGCCACTGCGCCAGGTCCAGGCGCGGGCGTAACTTGAGCGGTGACTCGCTGCGCAGCAGCCAGCCCAGCGCCTGCAACGGCACCCCGGCATCGGCCAGCGGCGCGACATAGCGATACGACAACTGCCCACCATTGGCAAAGCTGGTGCCGCCCGCCAGGCCCTCGCGTGCCTCGACCAGATCGACGGCAAAGCCTTCGCGCACCAGCGCGTAGGCCGTTGCCAGACCAATCACGCCGCCGCCGATCACCGTTACCCGCTGTGCCATGTGCTTTCATCCGCCAATCTGAAGGCCTTCAGACTAGGCCCGGTGACAGCCTGACGATAATGAATAAAAATGGGCAGACCATAAACAAAGGTTATGGGCTACCCCATGCGCTTGCGTCATATCGAAGTGTTCCAGGCCATCCGCCAGACTGGCTCCATCAGCGGCGCCGCGCAGTTGCTGCACGTCACCCAGCCGGCGGTGTCGAAAATACTCCAACACGCCGAAGCGCAGCTGGGTTTCCCGCTGTTCCTGCGGGTGCGCGGCAAGTTGCAGATCACCCCCGAGGCCCTGGCCCTGGAACGCGAAGTCGACAAGGTCAGCGACAGCGTTGAAGGGGTGCGGCGCCTGGCCGCCAGCCTGCGCCGGCAACCGGGCATGAGCCTGCGCATCGGGGCGACGCCGGCGCTGGCCCTGGCGTTGTTTGCGCCGGTGATCCGCCAATGGGCCGAGCGCCACCCGCAGTCCGAATGCGAACTGTCGAGCCTGCACAGCCGCGAGCTGGTGCAGCAGTTGCTGATGCGCGAAATCGATGTCGCCCTGACCTTGCGCCACCCCGAACACCCCGGCCTGAATGTCCAGCCCCTGGCCCACGGCAAGCTGGTGGCACTGGCCCCCAAAGGCTACTGGAGCGCAGACAGCCAGGGCTTGGCGCTGGCAGTTGAAGAACTGGCCGATGCGCCCTTGATCGGCCTGAGCAGCAGCGACCCGCTGGCCGCCCAGGTCGGCCAGTACCTGAAGAACCTTGAGCCGGCGCCGCGCACCAGCATCCGGGTGCAGACCTACTCCCTGGCCCGGGCCATGGTCGAATCCGGAGCCGGGCTGGCCTTGATCGATCCGTTCACCGCCCAAGGGTCGGCGCAAACGCTGGTGCGGCCGTTGGATCCGGCCTTGCCGATTACCCTGTACGCCCTGACCCGCGCCAACGAAAGCCAGCCGCACACGCTCGACGACCTCTTGCAACTGTTCAGCGAACGGGCCGAAGAACAGATCGCCCACGTCAGCCGCGCGTCTCGCCTTGAAAAGCGCTGACAAGCAGCCCATCCTTGCGCCCCCACCTTTGCAAGGATCGCAGTATGGTTCGACTTTTCATTGCGTTTGCCGCGCTGTTCGCCAGTGCCACCGTCCTGGCCGTGCCGCCCGTGCACGTCTATCGCGGCACCCAGGGCGACACCGCCATTGAAGTCGCCCTGACCTACGACGCCCAGCACAAGACCCTCGAGGGTTACTGGCTTGATAAACAGCGCCAGTGGCTGATCCCGCTTGAGCGCACGCCCCATGACTATCGCTTGCCGCTGTTGATCAACATCTTCAACAACCCGGAGCTGCCGTCCGCTGCGCTACTGATTCAGCCGTTTGCCTTCAGCCACGACCGCGAGCTGACCGGCACCCGGGTTGATCTGCGCAACCGCGAACGACAGGCGCTGGCGCTCAAGCGCGTGACCCGCTTCAGCGACCGTCAGGATTCGTCCTGGCAGGGCGAACTGCTGCAACTGCCGCTGGACGGCCGCCGGCTATTTCGCGTGCATGCACACAAGGCCGCCGGCGAGTATGTCGGCACCATCGATCGCATCACTGTCCTCGATCGCACCAGCGGCCAGCCGGTGCAGGTCATCGATAACCTGGCGCTGTTTTTCCAGGGCACTGCGAGCCTGAGTTTTGCCGACTTCAACGCTGACGGTATGACCGATTTCAAGGCCATCCCGGTCGGGCAATTGGCCAGCGGCGGTGCTGCAGGGCAAGACCCGCAGTACTACGTGTATCAAGCCGACAGCAATCGCTATGAGCTCAAGACCGAGCAACAAGCCAGGGAGCGCAACCAATGAACACCTTGGGCAAATGCCTGCTGGGCGCCGGGTTGCTCGGCCTGAGCCTGGGCGCCCAGGCTTACCAGTCCGTTTACCAGGGCACCCTGGGCAAGCAGGCGATCACCCTGGTGATCGAGAAAACCAATGACTACAAGCACGGTTTCTACTTTTACGACCGCTACCGCACGCCGATCCGCCTCAAGCGCTCGGTCAACGCCGGCCGCCAGTTGTTCATGGACGAACTGGACGGCGCCGGTCTGCCCACCGCTCGGCTGAAGTTCTACAACCCCGATGACAACGCCGCCACCCAGCCGATACTCGGCACTTGGACGGCCTACGCCAATGCCCGGCAGCTTCCCCTGGAGTTGCGCCTGGTAGCGGACTTCGGTCATCAACAGGTCTGGCCTGCCGGCACTGCGGCACTGCCCCAGGCGGCCTCTACCGAGCGTTTCTATTTCCAGATTCCGCTGGCCGATGACCACGACCGGGTGAAGACCATCGAGGTCATCGACAAGGCCAGCGGCAAGCGCGTGCAAACCCTCGACGTAGGCCTGCCCGGTTGCTACAGCCAGGGTATCGACAGCGTCAAGGTGCGTCTTGAAGGCGGCAGTACCCAGGTGCTGCTGGAAGCCAACAGCTATTGCCTGGGCAAGGTGTTTGAATGGCGCGAGGCCAAGGGGCAGTTCGAAGCGCTGAACTGAGTGTCAGCTCGGGCAGCTGTGCTCGCCGTTGTTCAGGCCCTGCTTGTAGTTGCGGCTGAGCAGGCTGGCCTTGCCGTCGTGCCAGGTCAGGGTCAGTACGTACATCGAGTCGAAGTCCTCGCCGTCCCAGTCGTCGGTGATCACCCGTTTTTCACCGAGGGCCTTGCCGGCCACGGTGTTGATCAGTTCCGGCAGGTAGCCGTGGGACCAGGCGGTATAGACGGTGGCGTTGCGGTACTTGTCCTGCAGCAGTTCGTCGGCCAGATCGCCGGTATCGTTGGCGCCGAAGTCGATGTTCACCGGCAGGCCGAGCTTGATGGCACTGGGGCTGATGGTCATCAGCGGGCGGATATAGCTGTAGGCGTCGTCGTTGCTGCCCTCTTCGACGTGCCGGGACGGGTTGGCCGCGAACACATAGTCGGCCTTGCCGAACTTCTCCGGCAGCAAGGTGGCCAGGTCCAGGGCGCGGTTCAGGCCCTGGCAGTTGAGCTGCCCCAGGCCCTCGCCGGGCTTTTCGGCATGACGCAGGAACACCAGGGTCTGCACACCGTCCACAGGTGCTGCGCGGCTTTCCAGCGCCTCGACGGCCAGCAGGCCGACACCGGCAAGCAGGGCAAGGGACAACGCAGCGTGACGGTGACGCTTGAACAGGGAGGGCAACTTCATAGGGCTCTTCACAGCAAAAAGGGTTGAGGCTGACCCGCCTGTGCCACCCCGCGGCCGAAGCCGCGGGGGGATCCCTGTCTGATGCTCCATCCGTGGAATCGGGCATGCTTCAGAGTGCAAGAATGCCATTTGGTTCGATCCCTGAGCGCTCGGCCCTGAGCCAGAGCTACTGTAGCGCCTTGATGTTGCTGAATTAAGACCGACGGCGCTCAATCGTCGCGGGTAAGGACTTCGAGCAGCTCGATCTCGAAGGTCAGGTCGGAGTTGGGCGGGATCTTGCCCATGCTGCGCTCGCCATAGCCCAGGTGCGCCGGCACCAGCAGTTTGCGTTTGCCGCCGACCTGCATGCCCATCAGGCCCTGGTCCCAGCCCTTGATCACCCGGCCGCTGCCTATCACGCACTGAAACGGCTTGCCGCGGCTGTGGGAGGAGTCGAACTCCGTGCCGTCGGCGAGCCAGCCGGTGTACTGGGTGGTGATCAGCGCGCCCTTGACCACGGCCTTGCCGTCGCCTGGCTGGATATCGATGATTTGCAGTTCGCTGCTCATGCTTGACCTCGTTGAAGCGGGATATACCTTTGGTGGCCAGCGTTTTCGCAGGGTTGGCGAGGTTTTGCAAGGCCAGCGATCAAGCTTGGGCAGTCACCACCACCCTGCCCGGCTCGTGCTGGCGCATCGACCAGCAGACGCCGCCGATCACCAGGACAATCGCCAGGCCCTCCAGCAGGCTCGGGCCGCTTTGACGCCAGATGAAGGCGTAGAGCAAAGCGAACAGGGTCTCGAAGACGATCAACTGGCCGCTCAACGTCACTGGCATGCGCTTGGACGCGGCATTCCACAGCAGCGCCGCCAGCCACGAGCCGAACACCGCGCAACCCAGGCTGTACAGCCAGAACAGCGTCCAGCGCTCAGGCGCCGCCTCGACCTGCAACTGCGCCGGCTGCCACAGTGCCAGCAGCGCCACCAGCACCAGGCTCAACACGCCGGTCATCACCCCGTTGAGCACCGACCATTGATGGCTGTCGAAATGCCCGCACTGCTTGAGGTAACGGCTGTTGTGCACCGCGTACCAGGTCCAGCAGGCCAGCGCGCCGAGGGCATACAGCACCCCGGCCAGTTTGTCGGCCACCGCTCCCGGCTCAAGGGCAAAGGTCTGCAGGTTGATGCACAGCATGCCGGCCAGGATCAGGCCCAGCGGCAGCAACAACTGGCGCAGCGCCACCCCGCCGCTGTCGTGACGGCCATACAGGGTGATGGTCAGCGGCAGTACGCCGACAATCAACGACGCCGGCGCTACACCCAGGCGCTGGATCGCCGCCACCAGGCAGATGAAGTACAGCAGGTTGCCGATCAGCGCCAGGCGCCCGATCATCCACAGGTCGCCCAGGGTCAGGCGTGCGAGGGCCTTGCGCATGGGAATCGCCAGCACCAGGGTCACCAGGCCGAACAGCACGAAACGCGCGCAGCTGAGCAGCACCGGGCTGAACTCCGGCAACAGCTGCGGCACCATCAATACCAGCCCCCACATCGCACCGGCTACCCCGGCATACGCCACACCCCGTTTCACGCGCCTGCTCCTGATCTAAGAAGAGCGCAGGCTAACGCCTGGACAGCGCCCGGACAAAAGATCATTCGGCATGCAGGCATTCCCTGCAGGAATACCTTTCACGCTGAAAGCATCGACCTTATGATTCAGACATTCCCCAGACCGGACCGTCACATGAGCCGCTTCAGCCGTCACCTGCCGCCCCTGGACACCCTGATCGCGTTCGAGGCAGTGGTGCGTACCGGCAGCTTTACCCGCGCGGCCAGCGAGCTGTACCTGACCCAGAGCGCGGTGAGCAAACAGATCAAGCTGCTGGAACAGCACCTCGGCGCGCTGCTGTTCGAGCGCCGCGCCCGGGGCATCGCATTGACGGCGGCCGGCGACGGCTTCAATGCCATCGTCGAGCCCATGCTGGAAAGCCTGCTGGCCAATGTGCTGCGTCTTAAAAGCGGCCACGGCAGCCGCAACGTCAGCGTCATCTGCACCCATGCGGTGGCCCAGTACTGGTTGTTTCCGCGCCTGCTGCGCTTCAACGAACAGCACCCGGAGCTGACGGTGAACATTCATGCCAGCAACGAAATCAGCGAAAGCGATATTGGCAATTACGACTTCGGCATTCTCTATGGCCATGGCCACTGGAGCTCGCTCAAGGCCAGCAAGTTGTTCGATGAGGCCATCTACCCGATCGCCAGCGTCAAACGTGCCCTGCCCGCTGTGCAGTCACTGAGTGCGTTGCAAGCCTTGCCGTTGATCCAGCTGGATGCCTCGGCCTGGAACTGCCTGGACTGGCAGGACTGGTTCGGCCATCAGGGCTTGCGCTACCAGGCGCCGGCCAATGCGGTGACCTTCAACCAGGTCAACCTGGTGTTCGATGCGGTGATGCAGGGGATGGGCGTGGGCCTTGGCTGGGAGTTCATGGCCCGCGAGCGGATCGACAACGGCCTGATCCGCCAGGTCTCGGAGTTTGTCGTGCACACCGGGCAAGCCGACTACCTGGTGCACGACAAACAGGCCCTGCGCTCGCCGGCGGCGCAGGTGTTCGAGGACTGGTTGCTGGCGCTTAGCTGAACATGGCCTCAACTTGCGCCGCGGTCATTTCTTCAGTCTGGTTGGCGAAGCAGTAGTAGCCCGGCTTTTTGTCGACATACACCTGCAGATCGAACACCCAGTCGGTGTCACCCTCAAGTACACCCACCGACACCGCGTCGAAATTGCCGGATTTCAGCCGGTACAACAGGTGCGTGCCACAGGCGCCGCAGAACCCGCGCTGGGCCCAGTCGGAGGAGTCATGGAACACCGGCTGGCCGCGGGTGAACTTCACCGGCTGCGCGCAGTGCACCGACAAAAACGGCCCGCCGCCCCACTGCCGGCACATGCCGCAATGGCAGGCGTTGACGCTGGCTGTCTCAAGGCTGACGCTGAGTTTGACGGCGCCGCACAGGCAGCTACCGTGTTTTTCCAGGGACATGATCAAGGCTCCTTGCTGGGAGAAGAGCCGGCAAGTCTAGCAGCTGTCAGGCCGTGACCGGGGTCAGCACCGGCTCGCCGGCAAAAAACGCCTGCAAGTTGCGTAGCACCAGTTGCACGGTGTCGCGCGCCGCTTCCGGCGACTGGCCGGCGACGTGCGGGGTCAGCACTACCGTGGGCAAGGCCTTGAGGGCTTCGGGCACTGCCGGTTCGTCATCGAACACATCGAGCCCGGCACCGGCGATCACGCCGTTTTCCAAGGCATCGACCAGGTCCGCCGTGCTGACGACGCTGGCCCGGGCGATGTTGACCAGAAAGCCCTCTGCCCCCAGCGCTTCAAGCACCGGCTTGTCGATCAACTGGCGAGTAGCGGCGCCGCCCGGGGTGGCGACAATCAGAAAGTCCGATTCCCGGGCCAAGGCCAAAGGGCTGTCGCAATAGTGATAAGCGACGTCGCTACGCGGCGTGCGGTTGTGGTAATTCACCGGCATGTCGAAGCCCTGCGCCGCCCGCTTGGCGATTGCCAGGCCGACCGCGCCGAGGCCGAGAATGCCCAGGCGCTTGCCGCTGACCGACGGGCTGATCACCCGGTTCCACTCGCCACGGCGGGTCGAGGCATCGGCGCGGGGAATATCGCGCACCACCGCCAGCAGCAAGGCCATGGCATGGTCGGCGACCGCCGTGGCATTGGCGCCAGCGCCGTTGGTCACGGTAATACCCCGGGCAGCAGCGGCCGCAAGGTCGACCTGCTCGTAACCGGCACCGATCACGCAGATGATTTTCAAGGCGGGCAACGCGGCCATTTCATCGGCGTACAGGCCCAGCGGACCCCGGGTCAGCACTGCATCTATCTGGCTGCCATGGCGGGCAATGGCCTCGGCGCGCAAGGCCGGGGTCTGCGCGCGGATCAGGCGAAAGCCGTTGTGTTCCAACAGGGGAAGGTAGCCGTCGACCGTTTCTACCAGCACCAGTACCGTCTGTGTCATGCCTTGCTCCCGGGCTATTGGCGAGGGGGCATTATGCGCAGCTCAGGTTACTGGGCGAAAGCCCGGCCCAGACCGCCTGGCACGCCACTGCTGTCGGTTTCCTGCCAGGGGCCGTTGAGGTTGGTCGACCAGCTCCAGCCGTTGTTCCAGCGGTAGTAGGTGCGCTGGCGATAGAAGGTGTTGGTCTTGCCGTCGAGCACATACACGCCCAGGCGCGGGTCCCAGTGGCTGGCGCCACCGGGCGGAGGCGCAAAGCTCGGTGAGGTACGCTGCACTGGCTTGGGCACCGGGGTCACGGCCGGCTTGCTTGGCACCGCGCCCGGCTTGGGCGCAGGCTTGCTGCCCGGGCCCGGTGGCAGGGTTTCGATTGGCGGCGCGGTGGGTTCGGAGGGCTGGTGAACGGTACATGCACTCAAGCCCACAACCAGGGAAAGAAGGGTCAGGCGTGCGATGCTGTTCATAGTCGGTCTCTTACTGGTCCGGGCTGTCGATGGTCAGGTACTGCGCAGCGGTCGTGCTGCTGGCCAGCGGAGCACCCTTGCCAACCCATTCGCCCTGGGTCGGCTGGCCAGCGCGAGAGATGCGCGCAACCAGTTGGACTTCAGGGAAGCTCGACAGTTTCATGTTCGGCATCATCGCGTCGCTGTCGCTCAGCTCGACCTCGATCGGCAACTGCGCCACGGTTACCCGCTTGGCCGCCAGCGGCATCGGCGGGCCGGAACTTGCACGGGCAAAGATGAATACAGTGTCATCGGCCTTGACCTTGTCCTTGAGCGCCGCCGCAAGCTCGACCCGAACCTTCAGGCGTGCCGTGCCCTGCTCGGCAACTGCCGGTGCGGCCTTGCCCTCGCCGGCCTTGAGCTTGTCGCTGGCGCGCTCGATACCGCCCTGCAACGCTGCCCGCGAGGCGTCGCCCTCGGGCAGTTGCGCCAGCAGGCGGTTCCAGTAATCGATGGCTTGCTGGTAATGCTCGGCCTCGAACGCAGCGATGCCCAGCAGGCCAAGGCTGGTGACTTCGTTGGGGTCGGCCTTGAGCGCTTCGTCGGTGAGGGCCTGCAATTGCCCGCTCCATTGCTTGTTGTTGGCAAAGTACAGCGCCTGCGCCCACTGCCCGAGCAGCTCCGGCTGGCGCCCGGCAACCGCGGCGGCACGCTCGAAGACGTTGGCGGCGTCGGCCGGACGCTCCTGGGCCATGTAGGCACGGCCAAGGAAGTACAAGCCTTCGGCCGAATCCGGCTGGGCCTTGACGGCCAGCTCCAGGCGGCGGGTCATTTCTTCCATGGACTGCGGCGCCTTGGCGAACTGCTGGGTCAGCTCGACCTGCTCGCTGGCACCAAAGTGCAGGTACAGGCCCAGGCCCATCAGCGGCACCAGCACCGCCGCCAGCAGCGGCAAGGGTTTGCCCAGGCGGCCCAGGCGCTGCGGTTCAGCGCCCTCGGTGTCTGCCAGCAGCTCGCGCGCGGCCTCGTCGCGGCCCTTGCCGAACTGCTCGGCATCGAGCACCCCGGCGGCCTGCTGGCTTGCCAGTTCGGCGACGCGCTCCTGATACAGGGCGACGTTGAGGGCGGTACGGTCTTCTTCCTGTTGCGCACGACGGCCGCGCAACACCGGGATCAGCAAAAAGCTCAGGGCCACCAGCAACAGCAGGCCTGCAGCAAGCCAGAAATCAGTCATGGGTCTGTTCTTTGTCCAGCAATTTGGCGAGGCGCTCACGCTCCTCGGACGAAAGGTCGGCGTTGCCTGCTGCCGCCTGGCCACGGCGCTTGCGCACGATCAGCGCGAGCACGGTGAAGCCGCCCAGCAGCAACACGCCAGGGCCAAACCAGAGCAGCCAGGTGCGGGCGCTCAGGGCCGGTTTGTAGCGGACGAAATCACCGTAGCGATCGACCATGAAGTCGATGATCTGCTGATTGCTCTGGCCCTCGCCGAGCATGCGGAAGATCTCCCGGCGCAGGTCGGCGGCAATCGGTGCGTTGGAGTCGGCGATGTCCTGGTTCTGGCACTTGGGGCAGCGCAGTTCCTTGGTCAGCTCGTGATAACGCGCGCGTTCCGCCTCATCGGCAAACTGGTAGGTATCGATCGCCGCCTGGGTTACCCCGGCCAGGCTCAGGCCGAGCACGGCGGCCGCCAGCCAGCGCTTCATGGCTTGGCCTCATCGACCAGGCTCTGGTACTGCGGCGCCAGTTGCTCGCGCCAAACGGTCGCGTCAACCACCCCGACGTGCTTGTAGCGGATGACGCCCTTGGCATCGATCAGGAAGGTTTCCGGCGCGCCATAAACACCCAGGTCCAGGCCCAGGCTGCCCTGCTCGTCACGGATGTCGAGCTGGTAGGGGTTGTGGAACTCGGCCAGCCACTTCAGTGCGGCGGCGTTGTCGTCCTTGTAGTTGACGCCGTGGATCACCACGCCCTGCTCGGCCAGCTTGTTCAGGTACGGGTGCTCGACCTTGCACGACGGGCACCAGGTGGCCCAGACGTTGACCAGCGCCGGCTTGCCGAGCAGGTCGGCCTCGGTCAGCGGCTTGCCGTCGACCGATTGCAGGGCAAAGGCCGGGAACGGCTTGCCGATCATCGCCGAGGGCAGTTCGCTCGGGTCGAGGAACAGCCCGCGGTAGAGAAACACCGCCACCAGCAGAAACACCGCCAGCGGCAGCACCATGATCCAACGCTTCATGCAGTAGCTCCAGACATGCCCAGTGCCTCACGCACACGGGTTTTGACCTTGACGCGATAGCGACCATCCAGTGCCGCCAGCAAACCGCCCAGGCCGGTCAGCAGGCCGCCCAGCCAGATCCAGCGCACAAACGGCTTGACGTGCACCCGCACCGCCCAGGCGCCGTTATCCAGCGGCTCGCCGAGGGCGACGTAGAGATCACGGGTGAAACCGGCATCGATGCCGGCTTCGGTCATCATCGACTGCTGCACGGTGTACAGGCGTTTTTCCGGGTGCAGCACGCTGATCTCACGACCGTTTTCGACCACCCGCACGGTGCCCTTGTCGGAGGTGAAGTTCGGCCCCTCAAAATGCTTGGCGCCCTCGAAGATGAACTGGTAACCGGCCAGCTCCACCGACTCGCCCGGCGCCAGGCGCAGGTCGCGTTCGGCGCTGTTGTTGCTCGACAGCACCACGCCCAGGGCGCACACCGCCAGGCCCAGGTGGGCGACGTGCATGCCCCAGTAGCTGCGGTTGAGGCCGCGCAGGCCCTTGAACAAGCCTTTGTGGCGGGTCTTGTCGAGGATGTCGCGGGCCCCGGCCAGGACAATCCACGCAGCCAGGGCAAAGGTGGTCAGCACCTGCCAGTCAAAGTCATCCACCAGCAGGCCGCCGATCGGCGCCAGCACGGCGCTGGCGATCAGCACCGGGGTGAGCATGCCCAGCAGCCATTTGCTCGGGGTGTCTTTCCAGCGCACCAGCACGCCCACCGCCATGACCACCATCAACAGCGCCATCAACGGGATGAACAGCGCATCGAAGTACGGCGGGCCGACCGACAGCTTGGCCCCGGTCAGGGCATCGAGAATCAGCGGGTAAAGGGTGCCGAGCAGGATCATCGACGCCGCCACCACCAGTATCAGATTATTGGCCAGCAGCAGGGTTTCCCGCGACCACAGGGCAAAGCCGACCTGGCTCTTGACCACTGGCGCGCGCAGGGCGAACAGGGTCAGCGAACCGCCGACCACGAACAGCAGGAAGATCAGGATGAAGATGCCGCGCTCAGGGTCGGAGGCGAAGGCATGCACCGAGGTCAGTACCCCGGAACGCACCAGGAAGGTACCCAGCAGGCTCAGGGAGAACGCGGCAATGGCCAACAGCACCGTCCAGCTCTTGAACACGCCGCGCTTCTCGGTGACCGCCAGCGAGTGAATCAGCGCGGTGCCGACCAGCCAGGGCATGAACGAGGCGTTCTCGACCGGGTCCCAGAACCACCAGCCGCCCCAGCCCAGCTCGTAATAGGCCCACCAGGAACCGAGGGTGATGCCGATACCGAGGAAGGCCCAGGCGACGATGGTCCACGGCCGCGACCAGCGCGCCCAGGCGGCGTCCAGGCGCCCGCCAAGCAAGGCGGCGATGGCGAAGGCGAAGGCCACCGAGAAGCCCACGTAGCCCATGTACAGCATCGGCGGGTGAACGATCAGGCCGATGTCCTGCAGCAGCGGGTTGAGGTCGGCGCCGTCACTCGGCATCTGCGGCAGCAGGCGCTTGAACGGGTTGGAGGTGATGATCAGGAACGACAGGAAGCCGACGCTGATCATGCCCATCACCGCCAGCACCCGCGCCAGCATCACCTGCGGCAATTGCCGGGAGAAGATCGACACGGCAAAGGTCCAGCCGCCGAGGATCATCGCCCACAGCAGCAGCGAGCCCTCGTGGGCGCCCCACACAGCGCTGAACTTGAAGTACCAGGGCAAGGCGCTGTTGGAGTTGTTGGCCACATAGGCGACCGAGAAGTTGTCGGTCATGAAGGCGTGGGTCAGGCAGGCGAAGGCGAACGCCAGAAAGGCGAACTGGCCCCAGGCGGCCGGGCGCGCCAGGCTCATCCACAGGCTGTCGCCGCGCCAGGCGCCGAGCAGCGGGATGGTGGCCTGGACACAGGCGAAGCAGATCGCCAGGATCATCGCCAACTGGCCCAGTTCAGGAATGATCAGTGCCGCATTCATGGCTTGGCTCCGGCATCGGTGGCGACCTGGCCGCTTTCCTTGAGGGCCTTGGTGACCTCTGGCGGCATGTATTTCTCGTCGTGTTTGGCCAGCACTTCATCGGCCACTACCACGCCTTCGGCGTTGAGCTTGCCCAGGGCGACGATGCCCTGCCCTTCGCGGAACAGGTCGGGGAGGATGCCGCGGTAGGTGATCGGCACCGATTTGTTGAAGTCGGTGACCACGAAGCGCACGTCCAGCGAGTCGCCGGAGCGTTGCAGCGAGCCTTTCTCGACCATGCCGCCAGCGCGGATGCGGGTGTCCAGCGGCGCTTCGCCGTTGGCGATCTGGGTCGGGGTGTAGAACAGGTTGATGTTCTGTTGCAGGGCACTCAGGGCCAGGCCCACGGCAATGCCAATCCCGGCCAGCAGGCCGAGGATGATGAACAGACGCTTTTTACGCTGCGGATTCACGGTTTGTTCTCCCGGCGCAGACGGCGCGCCTGTTCTTGCAAATAACGGCGCTTGGCGCGCACCGGCGCGGCGACGTTGAGGGCCAGCACCAGCAGGCAGATGCCGTAGGCCGACCAGACGTACAGGCCGTGATGGCCCATGGCGAGAAAATCACTGAAGGAGGCAAAGCTCATCGCGCCATCTCCCGACCCAGGCTGTTCAATACCTCCTCCTTGACCCAGCTGGCGCGCGCCTCGCGCTTGAGCACTTCAAGGCGCATGCGCAGCAACAGCACGGCGCCGAAGAAGCAGTAGAAACCCAGCACCGTCAGCAGCAGCGGCAGCCACATCTCGGCGGGCATCGCCGGCTTTTCGGTGAGGGTGAAGGTGGCGCCCTGGTGCAGGGTGTTCCACCACTCCACCGAGTACTTGATGATCGGGATGTTGATCACCCCGACGATGGCCAGCACCGCGCAGGCCTTGGCCGCGCTCTCACGATTGCTGATGGCATGGCTCAGGGCAATGAGACCGAAGTACAGAAAAAGCAGGATCAGCATCGACGTCAGTCGCGCATCCCAGACCCACCAGCTGCCCCAGGTCGGCTTGCCCCAGATGGCGCCGGTGACCAGCGCCACGGCGGTCATCCACGCGCCGATGGGCGCCGCGCATTGCAGGGCGACGTCGGCGATCTTCATCTTCCACACCAGGCCCACCACCCCGGCCACCGCCAGCATCACGTAGCAGGACTGGGCAAGCATCGCCGCCGGCACGTGGATGTAGATGATCCGGAAGCTGTTACCTTGCTGGTAATCCTGGGGCGCGAAGGCCAGGCCCCAGACAACGCCGATGCCGATCAGCAGGATGGCGGCAATCGCCAGCCACGGCAGCATCCGCCCGCTGATGGAATAGAACCATTTGGGTGAACCCAGTTTGTGAAACCACGTCCAGCTGATTGCGCTGCTTTTCATCACGGTACATCCAGGGTCTTTGCTGGGCTGGGCCCAGACCTCATTATTCGCCGACGCTGATCTTCAGGCCAGCCGCTATTGCAAAGGGTGCCAGAGTTACTGCCAGGGCGGTCAGGCTGCCAAGCCAGAGCAGATAACCGGTCGCCGGCATAGCTTGCAGTGCCGCCTGCAAGGCGCCACTGCCCAGGATCAATACCGGGATATATAACGGCAAAATAAGTAGCGCCAGCAGCAGGCCGCCACGTTTCAAGCCGACTGTCAGGGCCGCACCCACGGCGCCCAACAGGCTCAGTACCGGGGTACCGAGCAAGAGCGATGCCAGCAGTACCGGCAGGCACGCCGCAGGCAAACCTAGCATCAGTGCCAGCAAGGGTGCCAACAATACCAGTGCCAGGCCGGAAAAGGCCCAGTGTGCCAGCACTTTCGCCAGCACCAGAAGAGGCAGGGGGTGCGACGAAAGGACCCACTGTTCGAGCGAGCCATCCTCGAAATCACTGCGGAAAAGCCCGTCCAGCGAGAGCAGAACCGATAAAAGCGCTGCCACCCAGACCAGCCCCGGAGACAAGGTTTGCAACAATTGAGTCTCGGGTCCGACCGCCAACGGGAACAGCGCAACGACGATGGCGAAGAACACCAGCGGGTTGGCAAGCTCGGCGGGACGTCGGCACAACAGGCGCGCTTCACGGCGCAACAACAGCACAAAGACACTCATGCGGCCCACTGCCCCAGGTTCAGTTCACGGTAACCGGACGGCTTGCGCTCCAGCGTGTGGTGGGTGGTCAGCACGACCATGCCGCCCTGCTCGCAATGGCCGGCCAGGTGCGCTTCGAGCTGGGCCACGCCCTGTTTGTCGAGGGCAGTGAAGGGTTCGTCGAGAATCCACAGCGGCGGGCTGTCCAGGTACAGCCGGGCCAGGGCCACGCGGCGTTGCTGGCCGGCCGACAGGGTGTGGCAGGGGACGTCTTCGAAGCCGCGCAGGCCGACCGCTTCAAGGGCCGTGCGGATGGCCGCCGGCGCTGCCGGGCGATGCAGAGCGCAGAGCCAGGCGAGGTTCTCTTCGGGGCTGAGGACATCCTTGATGCCGGCGGCGTGGCCGATCCACAGGAGGATCCGCGCCAGCTCGTTGCGCTGCTCGGCCAATGGCTTGCCGCTGACTAGAATCTGCCCGGCGGTCGGGCTCATGAGCCCGGCCATCAGGCGCAACAGGCTGGTCTTGCCACTGCCGTTGGGGCCGCTGATCTGCAGCATGTCGCCTGCGCCCAGGTGCAATTCGAGGTTTTCGAAGAGCATTCGCCAGTCGCGCTCGCAGGCCAGGCCCACGGCTTGGAGATGAGGGGTCACGGTTTCGCCTTATGCTTGGGATGCCTGTCTCAAGTCGGTCCCGGCCTTGCCGTTATACTGGCAACGACGATGTGGCCCGGCCGCGCTGATCGCCAAAGATCGGGCGGCATTATACATGTGATGTCCTACTGCAAAGAGGGCTATTTCAACAGGTTGCGAGCGGATGACAGGCGAAATCAACAACCTCGGCACACAGATTCCGGCCAGCCCGCAGCTGCGCTCGGCGATGACCGGCGAACTGCTGCGCCTGCTGCAACCGCAGCAGGCCCTGCTGGCCCCGGGCGAAACCGCCAAGGCCGAGGTCTTGGCCCTGCGCCAGGTCGGCCAGGACTTCCAGATGCTGCTCAAGCTGACCCAGGACAACGGCAAGCAAACCAATGTCCAGGCCAGCAGTACCCTGCCCCTGGCCCAGGGCAGCCAGCTGGCGGTCACCCAGAGCAGCAATGCCAACCTGAGCATTACAGTGCAGCAAGCCATCGCCAGCAGCGTCGCCACCCTGACCCGCATCGACACCCGCGAGCTGCCGGTGGGCACCCTGCTGCAAGGCAAGGTCGTTACCAGCCAGGCATTGCCGGCAAACGCCGGCCAACTGGCGCAGTTTCGCTCGCTGGTCACTTTGCTCGGCGGCCCGCAGGCTGGCGCCACCCTGGCCATCGACAGCCCGCGCCCGCTAACGGTGGGCAGCTTGCTCAGCGCCCGGGTGCAGGGCGATCAGTCGCTGAGCTTCGTGCCGCTCAGCGGCCGCCAGGAGCAACTGGCAATCAGCCAGCAACTGAGCAGCCAGCAGAGTCGCCAAGCCTCACTGCAGGGTTTGCTCAGCGCCCTGCAGCAGGTGCGCAGCGATAACAATCAGCCCGCCGAGGTACGCGTCAACGTCGACAAGTTGCTGGCCAGCCTGCCGGATGTGCGTCAGCTCAGCGACCCTAAAGGCCTGGCCCAGGCCCTGAGCAACAGCGGCGTGTTTCTTGAGGCCAAGCTGCTGGCCGGGCTGCCCGCGACACTCGCACCTGACCTCAAGGCGCAGGTGACGCGCCTGGTGGCGCAACTGCTGCCGGGGCTGCCGGGCAACGCCACCTTCAACCCCGCCGCGGCCGCCAGTACCCTGGCCCAGGTCATGCCCGGCATGGTCCGCAGCGCCCTGGGCATGCTCGGCCAGGTCAGCCCGCGGCCACAGCCCGGCGGCTTCCCCCTGCCCTCACGGTCATTGCCAAGCCAGGATGGGGAAGGCGACCTCGAGCACCTGTTGCGCCTGGCCGCCTCAGCCATCTCGCGCCTGCAAAGCCATCAGTTGGCAAGCCTTGAGCAGACCGGCACCACCGCCGATGGCAACCTGCAAACCACCTGGCAACTGGAAATCCCCCTGCGCAACGGTCAGGACTTCATGCCGCTGCAAATGAAGCTGCAGCGCGAAGAAACCCCGGAGCAGCAAAGCGACCCGGAACGTGAGCGTCGCGATCCTCTGGAAATGCTCTGGCGCATTGAGCTGGCCTTCGATCTCGATCCACTGGGGCCACTGCAGGTGCAGGCGCAAATCACCCAGGGCAGCCTGTCGAGCCAGCTATGGGCCGAACGGCCGAGCACTGCGCAATTGATCGAAAGCCAGCTTGGCAACTTGCGCGAACGCTTGCTGGCCCGTGGCCTGAACGTTACCGAACTGCACTGCCATCACGGCACACCGCCCCAGGGGCCGCGTACGCACCTGGAACAACGATGGGTGGATGAACAGGCATGAGCGACAAGAACCCACGCCAGGCCATCGCCCTGACTTACGACGGTCAGCAGGCCCCGACCCTCAGCGCCAAGGGCGACGACGAGCTGGCCGAGGCAATCCTGAAGATTGCCCGCGAGCATGAAGTGCCGATCTACGAGAACGCCGAACTGGTGCGCCTGTTGGCGCGCATGGAACTGGGCGATCAGATCCCCGAGGCCCTGTACCTGACCATCGCCGAAATCATCGCTTTTGCCTGGCAGCTCAAGGGCAAGGTGCCGGTGGGGTTTGTCGACGAGGGGCCGCAGGAGCGCGATATCACCCCTACCGACCTGAGATTGCCGGGTACCTGAAAGCATCGCGGGGCAAGCCCGCTCCCACACAAGGTGTAGGAGCGGGCTTGCCCCGCGATTGATTCACTGCAACCCTCAGCTGCGGTGCAACTTGCTCATCAACTCCGCCTCAGCCTGGGTCAAACCACAGGACTGGGTCAGCTCATCGACGCTGGCACCCATGCCCACCAGCCGCGCCGCTTGCGCAAACGACAGGCTGTTGGGGTCACGCTGCTCCAGTTGCAGGAGCTTGTCCGGCAAGGGCGCAACCACCGCGCGCAGCTCGTGCAGGGCTTCGCCCATACGCACGCTGCCGTTCTGGTAGTCGTCCAGGCTTTTGGCCAGGTCCTTGATGCGCTGGTCACGCACGGCATCGCCCTGGGCCTGTTGCGCGGCCAGCTCGCGCTGGCGCTTGCTGTAGTTCAGGAAGAACCACAGGCTGACCGCCCAGAGCAGCGCCAGAAATATGACTGCAACCTCGAGGATCAACTCAGATGTTCTCCAGCTCGGACCACTCTTCCTCGGTCATCATCTTGTCCAGCTCGACCAGAATCAGCAGTTCGTTGTTCTTGTTGCACACGCCCTGGATGAACTTGGCCGATTCTTCGTTGCCGACATTCGGCGCGGTCTCGATTTCCGACTGACGCAGGTAAACCACTTCGGCAACGCTGTCGACCAGAATGCCGACCACTTGCTTGTCGGCTTCGATGATGACGATACGGGTGTTGTCGGTGATCTCGCTGGACAGCAGGCCGAAGCGCTGGCGGGTGTCGATCACGGTGACCACGTTACCGCGCAGGTTGATGATGCCCAGCACGTAGCTCGGGGCACCCGGGACCGGGGCGATCTCGGTGTAGCGCAGGACTTCCTGCACCTGCATCACATTGATGCCGTAGGACTCGTTGTCCAGCTTGAAGGTCACCCACTGCAGGATCGGATCTTCGGAACCTTGTGCAGACGATTTTTTCATTCCCCTATCCCTCAAATTCCGCCATCGGCGGTGTGCTCAGTGCGGTCGCGGCAGATGCGGCCGATTATTTATGGGTGTTGTGCAGTTGCTTGACTGCGCCGCTGGCGATCAACTCGGCCAGCTCGGCGACGTCGAGCAACGCGCACATGTGTTCAATCACGGTGCCGGCCAGCCATGGCCGCTGGCCACGCTGGCTGCGCCACTTGATCTCGTTGGGGTCCAGGCGCAGCGAACGGCTGACCTGATGCACCGCTAGGCCCCATTCGTAGCCCTGGACCGAAATCACGTACTGCAGGCCCTGACGAAAGTCGTCCCGGTAACGGTCGGGCATGACCCAGCGGGCGGTGTCCAATACCTTGAGGTTGCCGCTCTGGCTCGGCAGGATGCCAAGGAACCAGTCAGGCTGGCCGAACAGTGGTGTCAGTTCATGGCCGGCCAGCGAGTAGATCGAGCCCAGGCACACCAGCGGTACCGCCAGGGTCAGGCCGGCAACATCGAACAGCAGGCATTCGAACGGCTCGGCGGCCCAGGCCGGACGGCCATCGATGGTGGCCGGCGGTACCGGTTGATTGGGCGCCGGCGGCAGGTGCACGTCCACCAGCGGCTCGACCGGTGCAACCTGGGCAACCTCAGGCACTTCGACCACAGGCTCCAGCACGGGCTCGACAACCGCTGGCAAGGTCAGCGGCAATACCGGCCGAGATGGCTCGGCAAACGGCCGTGGTTCGGGTTTTACCGCGGCCTGGGCCGCCACCTGGGCATCACGGGCCTGCTCTTCGCGCACAGCCGCCTGGAATTCGTCGGGCTCAACCGAAACTGGCAGCACTTCGTCGAGTTCTTCGGTGGCCTCCTGCAGCAAGCCATCGAGGTAGCTCTGCAGGGCCATCTGCGGCCGGCTGGCAAGCTGTTGAGGACGATTCATCAGGCCACCTGCAAGGCAAGGTTCTGCGTCAGCAGGTGCTTGAGCAAGGCGCGGTAAGCCACCACGCCGCGGCTTTTGCCGTCGAACTGCGAGGGTGTCAGCCCAGCCCGGCTGGCATCACGCAGGCGCGTGTCGACCGGGATGTAGCCTTGCCAGATATGCTCGGGGTAAGCGTCGCGCAGCACCCGCAAGGTACCCATCGAGGCCTGGGTACGGCGGTCGAACAGGGTCGGCACGATGTGGTAAGGCAAGGCCTGCTTGCGCGAGCGGTTGACCATCGCCAGGGTGCTGACCATGCGCTCCAGGCCCTTGACCGCCAGGTACTCGGTTTGCACCGGGATCACCAACTGCTGGCTGGCCGCCAGGGCGTTGACCATCAGCACGCCGAGCAACGGCGGGCTGTCGATGATGGCGTAGTCGAAATCCTGCCAGAGCTGCGCCAGAGACTTGGCGATCACCAGGCCCAGGCCACTCTGGCCCGGCGACTGGCGCTCAAGCACGGCCAGGGCGGTGCTCGAGGGCAGCAGCGAGATTTTCTCGTCGCTGGTGGGCAACAGCAATTGCCCGGGCAAGCCCTCGGGCACCGTGCCCTTGTGCAGGAACAGGTCGTAGCAACTGTGCTCCAGCGCATCGGGGTTGTGCCCGAAGTAGCTGGTCATCGACCCGTGCGGGTCGAGGTCGACGACAACCACGCGCTTGCCCGCCTCGGCCAGCAGGCCGGCCAGGGCGATGGACGTGGTGGTCTTGCCGACTCCACCTTTTTGATTGGCTACTGCCCAGACTCTCATTGCGTTGCTTCCTCCCGGTACGGCAGCCTGCCCTGCCGGGATCGGTTATAGGGTCGGTGACGGGGAATTGACGCGATTGTCGCCCACCGTCGGTGCTACCGCTGGCGGTGCAGTTTGTGTGCCAGCCCGCTTCATCGCCGCGTCCGGGGTGGCATTGGCGCTGCCAGTGCCAGTCAGGCTGCGGCGTACTTCGAGGTTGCGCGAGATCACCAGCACCACCCGTCGGTTGCGCGCCCGGCCTTCAGCGCTGTCGTTGGCGGCGATCGGCTGGAACTCGCCATAGCCGACCGATGCCATGCGCGCCGGGTTCACCCCTTCCATCGCCAGCAGGCGGACGATACTCGCCGCCCGTGCCGATGACAGCTCCCAGTTGGTCGGGTACTGCGCGGTGCGGATCGGCAGGTCGTCGGTAAAGCCTTCGACGTGCACCGGGTTGGCGAACGGCTTGAGGATCTTCGCCACCTTCTCGATGATGTTGAACGCCACGTCGCTGGGCATGGCGTCGCCGCTGCCGAACAGCAGCGAGGAATTGAGTTCGATCTCGACCCACAGCTCGTTGCCGCGCACGGTCATCTGGTCGGACTTGATCAGGTCGCCGAAGGCGTCGCGCACGTCATCGGTGATGGTCTTGAGCGGGTCGCTGCTGGTTTGCGCCAGGCCCGCATCGACCTGCTCGCTGTCCTTGATCAACGGCTCGGCCGGCTTGACGCTGAGCGGGCGCTCGTCGCCAATGGGGATCGGCTTCATGCTCCGCTCGGGGTCGTTGAACACGCCGATCAGCGCCTGGGAAATGACCTTGTACTTGCCCTCGTTGATCGACGAGATCGAATACATGACCACGAAGAAGGCAAACAGCAAGGTGATGAAGTCGGCGTAGGACACCAGCCAGCGTTCGTGGTTTTCATGCTCTTCGGGTTGTCGACGGCGCGCCATGTGTTACTCCATGAAGCCCTGAAGCTTCAGCTCGATCGAGCGCGGGTTTTCGCCTTCGGCGATCGACAGCAAGCCTTCCAGAAGCATTTCCCGGTAGCGCGACTGACGCAGGGCCAGGGCCTTGAGCTTGTTGGCGATCGGCAGCAGGATCAGGTTGGCACTGGCAACACCGTAAATGGTGGCGACGAAGGCCACGGCAATGCCGTTGCCCAACTGCGACGGGTCAGCAAGATTGCCCATGACGTGAATCAGGCCCATCACCGCACCGATGATACCGATGGTCGGCGCATAGCCGCCCATGCTCTCGAACACCTTGGCGGCCTGCACGTCGCGGCTTTCCTGGGTGTAGAAATCCACTTCGAGAATGCTGCGAATGGCTTCCGGCTCGGCGCCGTCGACCAGCAACTGCAGACCTTTGCGTGCGTACGGGTCCGGCTCGGCATCGGCGACGCCTTCCAGGCCCAGCAGGCCTTCCTTGCGTGCGGTCAGCGACCAGTTGACGACCCGGTCGATACCGCCAGCCAGGTCGACCCGTGGCGGGAACAGGATCCAGCGCACGATCTGCAGCGCGCGCTTGAAGGCGCTCATCGGCGATTGCAGCAAGGCCGCCGCCAGGGTGCCGCCGAGCACGATCAAGGCCGCCGGGCCATTGAGCAGTGCCGACAGGTGGCCGCCTTCGAGGTAGTTGCCGCCTACGATGGCGACAAAGGCCAGGATGATCCCGATAAGGCTCAAGACATCCATCAGACGCAGGCCTCGACCAGGTGCTTGCCGATCTCGTCCAGGCCATACACGGCGTCTGCCAGGTTGGCTTTGACGATGGCCATGGGCATGCCGTAGATCACGCAGCTGGCTTCATCCTGGGCCCACACGGTGCTGCCGCCCTGCTTGAGCAGGCGTGCACCTTCACGGCCGTCGGCGCCCATGCCGGTGAGCACCACCGACAGCACCTTGTCGCCATAGGACTTGGCCGCCGAACCAAAGGTGATGTCCACGCACGGTTTGTAATTCAGGCGCTCGTCGCCCGGCAGGATCTTCACCGTGCCGCGGCCGTCGACCATCATCTGCTTGCCGCCAGGGGCCAGCAGGGCCAGGCCCGGGCGCAGCATGTCGCCGTCCTCGGCCTCCTTGACGCTGATCTTGCACAGCTTGTCGAGGCGCTCGGCAAACGCCTTGGTAAAGGCCGCCGGCATGTGCTGGATCAGCACGATCGGCGCCGGGAAGTTGGCCGGCAACTGGGTCAGAACCCGCTGCAGGGCAACCGGGCCGCCGGTGGAAGTACCGATGGCAACCAGCTTGTAGGGTTTGCGCTTGGGTGCCGGCGAAGCACTCGATGCTGGCGCAGCCGCTGCGCGCACAGGTGCTGCGGCGCGTGGTGCAGGCGTGCTGCCCAGGCTGCTGACGGCAGGTTGCGCGGCTGGCTGCGGCGCGGGCGCCGGGCTTGCGTAGGCACTGAAACGACGGTTGCTGCGGGAAATGGTATGAACCTTTTCACACAGCAGTTGCTTGACCTTCTCGGGGTTGCGCGAGATGTCTTCGAAGTTCTTCGGCAGGTAGTCGACCGCACCGGCATCCAGCGCATCGAGGGTGACGCGGGCGCCTTCGTGGGTCAGCGAGGAGAACATCAGCACCGGGGTCGGGCAACGCTGCATGATGTGACGCACGGCGGTGATGCCATCCATCATGGGCATTTCGTAGTCCATGGTGATGACATCGGGCTTGAGCGACAGCGCCTGGTCGATCGCTTCCTTGCCATTGGTCGCGGTACCGACGACCTGGATAGTCGGGTCCGCTGAAAGAATTTCCGAGACGCGGCGGCGGAAGAAACCGGAATCATCCACCACCAGGACCTTGACTGCCATAAACACTCCATTAGGGGGCGCGGCATGTGAGCCGCGCCACCAGAATCAAATACGCCGGGCGGCGTAACGCTTGAGCATGCTCGGTACGTCGAGGATCAGCGCAATGCGCCCGTCACCGGTAATGGTGGCGCCCGACATGCCCGGGGTGCCCTGGAGCATCTTGCCCAGCGGCTTGATGACCACTTCTTCCTGGCCCACCAGTTGATCGACGACGAAGCCGATCCGCTGGGTACCCACCGAAAGGATCACCACATGGCCCTCGCGCTGCTCTTCATGAGCGGCCGAGCTGACCAGCCAGCGCTTGAGGTAGAACAGCGGCAAGGCCTTGTCACGCACGATCACCACTTCCTGGCCGTCGACCACGTTGGTGCGCGACAGGTCGAGGTGGAAGATCTCGTTGACGTTGACCAGCGGGAAGGCGAACGCCTGGTTGCCGAGCATGACCATCAGCGTCGGCATGATCGCCAGGGTCAGCGGCACCTTGATGACGATCTTCGAGCCCAGGCCCTTGGTCGAGTAGATGTTGATCGAGCCGTTGAGCTGGGAAATCTTGGTTTTCACCACGTCCATGCCCACGCCACGCCCGGACACGTCGGAAATCTCGGTCTTGGTCGAGAAACCCGGGGCGAAGATCAGGTTGTAGCACTCGGTCTCGCTCAGGCGATCGGCAGCGTCCTTGTCCATCACTCCGCGCTTGACCGCGATGGCCCGCAGCACGTCGGCGTCCATGCCCTTGCCGTCATCGGAGATCGACAGCAGGATGTGGTCGCCTTCCTGTTCGGCCGAGAGCACTACCTTGCCGCCGCGGGACTTGCCCGAGGCTTCGCGCTCTTCCGGGGTCTCGACGCCATGGTCGACGGCGTTGCGCACCAAGTGCACCAGCGGGTCGGCCAGGGCCTCGACGAGGTTCTTGTCGAGGTCGGTCTCTTCGCCGACCAGCTCCAGGTTGATTTCTTTCTTCAGCTGCCGGGCCAGGTCGCGAACCAGGCGCGGGAAGCGCCCGAAGACCTTCTTGATCGGCTGCATGCGGGTTTTCATCACCGCGGTCTGCAGGTCGGCGGTCACCACGTCAAGGTTCGACACGGCCTTGGACATAGCCTCGTCGCCACTGTTCAGGCCCAGGCGCACCAGGCGGTTACGCACCAGCACCAGCTCGCCGACCATGTTCATGATCTCGTCGAGCCGCGCGGTGTCGACCCGTACGGTGGTTTCGGTTTCGCTGGCAGGGTGCTTTTCGGCAGCCGGAGCGGCCTGGCGTGCAGGTGCTGGCGCCGCAGCCGCTGCTTTGGCCGCAGGGGCTGGTGCAGCAGCTGGCTTGGCGGCAGGTGCTGGCGCAGGCTTGGCCGCCGCTTTCGCAGGTGCTGCGCTGGCAGCTGGTGCAGCCGTGGCTACTGCGTCCGGCGCAAACTTGCCCTTGCCGTGCAGTTCGTCGAGCAGCGCTTCGAACTCGTGCTCGGAGATGTGATCGCCAGCCGCGGCAGGCGCGCAGGCTTCCACAGGCGCGGCAGCAGCGCCCGGCAGTGCATCGACGGCAAAAGTACCCTTGCCGTGCAACTGGTCGAGCAGCGCTTCGAATTCATCGTCGGTGATGTCGCCACTGACATCGCCAGCGGCAGCGGCAGCAGCCGGTGCTTCAGCCGCGCCGCCGAGGTTGTCGGCGGCGAACTGGCCCTTGCCGTGCAACTGGTCAAGCAGCGACTCGAACTCGGCGTCGGTGATTTCGTCACCGGCAGGCTCGGCGTCCTGGGCTTGTGCCTCGGCCTTGACTGCATTGAGCGAGTCGAGCAGTTGCTCGAATTCGGTGTCGGTGATGTCCGCCTCGGCCTCGGCCGCCGGTGCTTCAAGCACCTCGGGCTCAGCGGCAGGGGCTGGTGCTTCGTCTTCCCCGGCAGGCTCGGCCAGGCGCGACAGCGCCGCCAGCAGCTCTGGGGTCGCCGGGGTGATGTCGCTGCGCTCGCGAACCTGGCCGAACATGCTGTTGACCGTGTCCAGGGCTTCCAGGACCACGTCCATCAGTTCGGAGTCGACGCGTCGGGCACCCTTGCGCAGGATGTCGAACACGTTTTCGGCGATATGGCAGCACTCCACCAGCTCGTTGAGCTGGAGGAAGCCGGCGCCCCCTTTTACAGTGTGAAAACCGCGAAAGATCGCATTGAGCAGGTCGGCATCATCCGGTCGGCTTTCCAGCTCGACCAATTGCTCGGACAGTTGCTCAAGAATTTCGCCGGCTTCTACCAGGAAATCCTGAAGGATTTCTTCATCGGCGCCGAAGCTCATTAAACGTGCTCCCTAAAAACCCAGACTGGACAGCAGATCGTCGACATCGTCCTGACCGGACACAACGTCTTCACGCTTATCGGCATGAATCTGCGGACCTTCACCCCGAGTCGGATGTTTTTCTTGATCTTTTTCAGCGCGCAGCTGCTGGTGGTCATGTTCGATACCGGCAAAACGGTCAACTTGACTTGCCATCAGCACGAGCTTGAGCAGATTGCTTTCTACTTCGGTGACCAGCGCCGTGACGCGTTTGATCACCTGGCCGGTCAGGTCTTGGTAGTCCTGAGCCAGAAGAATGTCATTGAGGTGGCTGGCGACCTTGCGGTTGCCCTCCTCGCTGCGCGTCAGGAAACTGTCGACACGCTTGGCCAGCTCACGGAACTCCGGTGCCGCCACTTCGCGGCGCATGAAGCGCTGCCAGTCGACACTCAGCGCCTTGGCCTCGTCGCTCAGTTCGTTGAGTACCGGCGTGCTGGCTTCGACCAGGTCCATGGTGCGGTTGGCCGCGCCCTCGGTCAGCTTGACCACGTAGGACAGGCGTTCGGTCGCATCGGTGATCTGCGACACTTCCTCGGCTTGCGGCATGTGCGGGTCGATCTGGAAACTGACGATCGCGCTGTGCAGCTCGCGGGTGAGTTTGCCGACTTCCTGATACAGGCCAAGGTCACGGGTCTGGTTCAGCTGATGGATCAGTTGCACCGCGTCGCCGAACTTGCCTCGTTCAAGGCTGTCGACCAGTTCCCGGGCGTGTTTCTTGAGTGTCGACTCAAACTCGCCCAAGGATGATTGTGTTTGCTCCATAGCGCCCCCGTGGCGTACCTCAGCTATTGACGCGCTCGAAGATCTTTTCGATCTTTTCTTTCAGCACCTGGGCAGTGAACGGCTTGACCACGTAGCCGTTGACCCCGGCCTGGGCGGCTTCGATGATCTGCTCGCGCTTGGCTTCGGCAGTCACCATCAGCACCGGCAGGTGCTTGAGGCGCTCATCGGCACGCACTTTGCGCAGCAGGTCGATACCGGACATGCCAGGCATGTTCCAGTCGGTCACCAGAAAGTCGAAATGACCGCTTTCGAGCATCGGCAGTGCGGTGTTGCCGTCGTCGGCTTCCTGGGTGTTGGTAAAGCCCAGATCACGCAACAGGTTCTTGATGATCCGCCGCATCGTCGAAAAGTCGTCCACGATGAGGATTTTCATGTCTTTGTTCAATTAGACCTCCAAGCAGTCTTTAACGCGTTCAGCGCGGAACGCGCATTCAATCAATTCGGCACTACATTTCACGACTGCATCGAACCTGCGTTCAACGCGCCCGCCATTCCCCCAGGCGACCACGCAAACGTGCCGCGCACTGGCTGTGCAACTGGCTGACACGCGACTCGCTCACCCCCAGGACCTCACCGATCTCCTTGAGGTTGAGCTCTTCGTCGTAGTACAGCGCCAGGACCAGACGCTCGCGTTCCGGCAGGTTGGCGATGGCATCGGCCAGGGCTGCCTGAAAACGCTCGTCTTCCAGATCGCGCGAAGGCTCGAGCTGGGCACTGGCACCGTCCTCGTGCAGGCCTTCATGTTCGCCGTCCTGCAACAGGTCGTCGAAACTGAACAGGCGGCTGCCCAGGGTGTCATTCAAAATCCCGTAATAATCATCGAGACTCAATTGAAGTTCGGCAGCAACCTCGTGATCTTTAGCGTCACGGCCGGTTTTTGCTTCAATTGCACGAATCGCGTCACTGACCATGCGGGTATTGCGGTGTACCGAACGCGGCGCCCAGTCGCCCTTGCGCACTTCATCGAGCATGGCGCCACGGATGCGGATGCCGGCGTAGGTCTCGAAACTGGCCCCCTTGCTGGCGTCATACTTGTTGGCGACTTCGAGCAGGCCGATCATCCCGGCCTGGATCAGGTCCTCCACCTGCACACTGGCCGGCAGACGTGCCAACAAGTGGTAGGCGATGCGCTTGACCAGCGGCGCGTAACGCTCGATCAGTTCGTACTGGGCGTCACGCGAAGCCTTGCTGTACATCCGATAACCACTGGCGTTCATAGCACCGGACCCGCACTCGTCGGTTGCACCAGGCGCTCGACGAAGAACTCCAGGTGCCCCCGTGGGTTGGCAGGCAGCGGCCAGCTATCGACCTTCTGAGCAATGGCCTTGAATGCCAGCGCGCACTTGGAACGCGGGAAGGCTTCATAGACCGCTCGCTGCTTCTGCACCGCCTTGCGCACACATTCGTCGTAAGGCACCGCACCGACGTATTGTAGGGCGACATCGAGGAAGCGATCAGTGACCTTGGTCAACTTGGCGAACAGGTTGCGCCCTTCCTGAGGGCTCTGGGCCATGTTGGCGAGGACGCGGAAGCGGTTCATGCCGTAATCGCGGTTGAGCAGCTTGATCAGCGCGTAGGCGTCAGTGATCGAAGTGGGCTCGTCGCACACCACCAGCAGCACTTCCTGGGCGGCGCGGACAAAACTGACTACCGAGTCACCGATACCTGCAGCGGTGTCGATCACCAGCACATCGAGGTTGTCGCCGATCTCGCTGAAGGCCTGGATCAGGCCGGCGTGCTGGGCCGGAGCCAGGTGCACCATGCTCTGCGTGCCCGAGGCCGCCGGCACGATGCGCACACCGCCGGGGCCTTGCAGCAGCACGTCGCGCAGTTCGCAACGGCCTTCAATGACATCGGCCAGGGTGCGCTTGGGCGTCAGGCCCAGCAGCACATCAACGTTGGCCAGGCCCAGGTCGGCGTCCAGCAGCATGACCCGACGGCCAAGCTCAGCCAGCGCCAATGACAGGTTCACTGACACGTTAGTCTTGCCAACGCCACCTTTGCCGCCGGTCACGGCGATCACCTGTACGGGATGCATGCTACCCATGTTTGTTCTTTACCTTGTCTTACTTAGACCGAGGCCACATGACTGGGCTGCGCTTTCAACACCTGAAAAATGCCTGGCAGACCATTGATGTAGGTACTTTGCAACGTAATCATATTCCCCTCAGCCCACGCGTTTGCCGGAGCTGTGGTAGAGATCAGCGAACATGTCGGCCATGGCCTCTTCGCTGGGCTCGTCCTGCATCTGCACGCTCACTGCGCGGCTGACCAACTGGTGCCGGCGCGGCAGGTGCAGGTCGTCAGGAATGCGCGGGCCATCGGTAAGATAGGCCACCGGCAGTTCGTGACTGATTGCCAGGCTCAATACTTCGCCGAGGCTGGCGGTTTCATCTAGCTTGGTCAGGATGCAACCGGCCAGGCCGCAGCGCTTGTAGCTGTGGTAGGCGGCGGTCAGCACCTGTTTCTGGCTGGTGGTTGCCAGTACCAGGTAATTCTTGGCCTGAATCCCGCGCCCGGCAAGGGTTTCCAGCTGCATGCGCAGCGCCGGGTCGCTGGCTTGCAGGCCGGCGGTATCGATCAGTACCACGCGCTTGCGCAGCAGCGGGTCGAGGGCCTGGGCCAGCGACTGGCCCGGGTCGACGTGAGTAACCGAAACGTTGAGGATCCGCCCCAGGGTCTTGAGCTGCTCCTGGGCGCCGATACGGAAGCTGTCCATGCTCACCAGGGCCAGGTTCTGCGCGCCGTACTTGAGCACGTAGCGCGCGGCGAGCTTGGCCAGGGTGGTGGTCTTGCCCATGCCGGCCGGACCGACCATGGCAATGACACCGCCTTCTTCGATCGGTTCGATTTCCGGCACCTGGATCATCCGCGCCAGGTGCGCCAGGAGCATGCGCCAGGCATGACGCGGCTCTTCGATTTCGGTGGTCAGCTCGAGCAGTTCGCGGGCAATCGGCCCGGACAGGCCGATGCGCTGCAGGCGGCGCCAGAGGTTGGCCTGCTGCGGCTTGTTGCCCTGCAACTGGCTCCAGGCCAGCGAGCCGAGCTGTACTTCAAGCAGTTCGCGCAGGCCCGAGAGCTCCGAGCGCATCGAGTCGAACAGGCGCGGGTCGATGGGTGCCGCGGCCGGTGCAGCAGGCACGGCCGGCGCTTCGACCTGCGGGTCGACCAGCGGCTCGGAAGCGGTCAGCGGCAAGCCGGCAAACAGCTGGCGATTGCCATCTTCGCTCTCGCTACGGCTGCTCAACTCGGCCTGGGCGGTGACGATGCGCGACTGGGTCTTGCGCAGCTCGTCTTCGAGCTCGACATTCGGCACCCGTGGCGCCAGGGCGGACAGCTTGTAGTCCAGCGCAGCCGTCAGCTCGACACCGCCAGCAATCCGTCGGTTGCCAATGATGGCGGCATCGGCCCCCAGCTCATCGCGAACCAGCTTCATGGCCTGACGCATATCGGCGGCGAAAAAACGCTTAACTTGCATAACCCACTACCTCAGCCGTTCGGGCCCACTGTGGCGACGATGGTAACTTGCTTGTTGTCAGGTATTTCCTGATACGCCAAAACATGCAAATTCGGTACAGCCAGGCGACCGAAGCGCGACAGCATGGCTCGTACCGGTCCTGCGACCAGGAGGATCGCCGGCTGCCCTTGCATCTCCTGACGCTGGGCGGCTTCGATCAACGAACGCTGAAGCTTTTCGGCCATGCTCGGCTCCAGAAGAACACCGTCTTCCTGGCCTTGCCCAGCCCTTTGCAAACTATTGAGCAAAATCTGTTCCAATCTTGGCTCAAGGGTGATCACAGGCAGCTCGGACTCAACGCCGACAATGCTTTGCACGATAGCGCGACACAATCCGACGCGCACCACCGCCACCAGTGCGGCGGTATCTTGACTCTTGCCCGGGTTGTTGGCGATGGCTTCGGCAATGCTGCGAATGTCACGCACCGGAACCTGCTCGGCGAGCAATGCCTGCAGCACTTTGAGCAGGCCCGACAAGGAAATGACGCCCGGCACCAGCTCTTCGGCAAGCTTGGGCGAAGCCTTGGCCAGCACCTGCAGCAGTTGCTGCACTTCTTCGTGGCCGATCAGCTCATGGCAGTGCTTGTGCAGAATCTGGTTGAGGTGGGTGGCGACCACCGTACTGGCGTCCACCACCGTGTAGCCCAGCGACTGCGCCTGGCTGCGCTGGTTGACGTCGATCCACACCGCTTCCAGGCCAAAGGCCGGATCGCGGGCGGCAATACCATTGAGGGTACCGAACACCTGCCCCGGATTGATCGCAAGCTCGCGGTCCGGGTAGATCTCGGCCTCGGCCAGGATCACCCCCATCAGGGTCAGGCGGTAGGCACTGGGCGCTAGGTCGAGGTTGTCGCGAATGTGCACCGTGGGCATGAGAAAGCCCAGGTCCTGGGACAGCTTCTTGCGCACGCCCTTGATCCGCGCCAACAACTGGCCGCCCTGGTTGCGATCGACCAGCGGAATCAGCCGGTAGCCGACCTCTAGGCCGATCATGTCGATCGGGGTGACGTCATCCCAGCCCAGCTCCTTGGTTTCCATCGCGCGCTGTGGCGATGGCAGCAGGTCCTGCTGGCGCTGCACCTCTTCCAGGGCCTTGAGCTTGGCCTGGTTCTGCTTGCGCCACACCAGGTAGGCGCCGCCGGCGGCCAGCAGGCCGAGGCTCAGGAAGGCGATGTGCGGCATGCCCGGCACCAGGCCCATGACGATCATCAGGCCAGCCGACACCGCCAGGGCCTTGGGCGAATCGAACATCTGCCGGTTGATCTGCTTGCCCATGTCCTCGGAGCCCGAGGCGCGGGTAACCATGATCGCCGCCGCGGTGGACAGCAACAGCGAGGGCAACTGCGCCACCAAACCGTCACCGATGGTCAACAGGGCATAGACCTTGCCGGCGTCGGCAAAGGTCATGTTGTGCTGGAACATACCGACGGCCATGCCGCCGATCAGGTTGATGAACAGGATCAACAGGCCGGCGATGGCGTCACCGCGAACAAACTTGCTGGCACCGTCCATCGAACCATAGAACTCGGCCTCGCCGGCCACTTCGGCGCGCCGCGCCTTGGCCTGGGCCTGGTCGATCAGGCCGGCGTTGAGGTCGGCGTCGATGGCCATCTGCTTGCCGGGCATGGCGTCGAGGGTGAAGCGCGCGCTCACTTCGGAAATACGCCCGGCACCTTTGGTGACCACCACGAAGTTGATGATCATCAGGATCGCGAAGACGACGATACCGACCACGTAGTTACCGCCGATCACCACCTCGCCGAAGGCCTGGATCACCTTACCGGCGGCCTCGTGGCCGTCGTGACCGTGGAGCATCACCACCCGCGTGGACGCCACGTTGAGCGCCAGGCGCAAGAGCGTCGCCACCAGCAGGATGGTCGGGAACGCGGCGAAGTCCAGCGGGCGCAGGGCGTAGACGCAGACCAGCAGGACCACGATCGACAAGGCGATGTTGAAGGTGAAGAACACGTCGAGCAAAAACGGCGGGATCGGCAACATCATCATTGCCAGCATCACCAGCAGCAACAGCGGCACACCCAGGTTACCCCGGCCTAGACCGACCAGGTTGCTACGGGCACTGTTGATTAACTGAGAGCGATCCACCGGTATTCCTCGTTAGCTCAAGCAAAACTTTGACGCGTTTGAGGCGCGCAGCGCTGCCTTTGCAAGAAGCTTTCCAACTTTGCCAAACGAGGTGGTTTGAGTGGCTCGGGGCTGCTGCGCAGGCAGCGCCGATCAGGAATCGCGACGCAAATCCGGCGGGATCGGCAGATCCTTGAGCGGCTCCGGCGGCTTGCCCTTGCCGGCGCGATACTGGCGGATCTGGTAGACGTAGGCCAGCACCTGGGCCACTGCCAGGTACAAACCGGCGGGAATCTCTTCTTCAAGCTCGGTGGAGTAGTAGATCGAACGCGCCAGCGCCGGCGATTCGAGCACCTGGATCTTGTGCTCGTTGGCGATCTCGCGAATTTTCAGGGCGATGAAGTCGGCACCCTTGGCCAGCAGCAGCGGCGCCGCGCCCTTCTCCGGGTCGTACTTGAGCGCCACGGCATAGTGGGTCGGGTTGGTGATGATCACGTCCGCCTCGGGAATCGCCGCCATCATCCGCCGCTGCGAAGCCTCGCGCTGCAGTTGGCGAATGCGTTGCTTGACCTCGGGCTTGCCTTCGGAGTCCTTGTACTCGTCGCGCACCTCTTGCTTGGTCATCAGCAGCTTCTTGTGCGCCTGCCAGAGCTGGATCGGCACGTCCACCGCGGCAATGATCAACAGCCCCGCTGCCATCCACAGCGCACTCCAGCCAACTACCTGGACGCTATGGATGATCGCCTGCTCCAGCGGCTCGTTGGCAATCGCCAGCAGGTCATCGCGATCAGCCGACAACACCGTCAGGGCGACGATCAGAATCATGAAGAACTTGGCCAGCGCCTTGAGCAGCTCGGACAAGGCGTTGACCGAGAACATCCGCTTGATCCCCGATAGCGGGTTCATGCGGCTGAACTTCGGCGCCAGGGAGCTGCTGGAAAACAGGAACCCGCCCAGCGACACCGGGCCGATGATTGCCGCAATCAGCAGCACCAGCAATACCGGCTGAGTCGCGAGCAAGGCCATCTTGCCGGAGGCCATGAGGAAAATGCCCATGGACCGCTCATCGATGAGCACCTCGCGGGACAAGCTGAAATTGATGCGCATCAGCTCCATCAGGGTTTGCGCCAGGCCACCGCCAAACGCCAGCAGCGCTCCAGCGCCCGCCAGGGTCACCGCGACCGTGTTGAGCTCCTTGGAACGGGCAATCTCGCCCTTCTCGCGCGCGTCCTTCTTGCGCTTGTCGGTGGGGTCTTCTGTTTTGTCCTGACCGCTTTCGCTTTCTGCCATGCTCAGCGCGCCCGTGCCAGTTCACGCAGCCACTGCAAGGCTTCGGAAGCCAGTGACTGATAGTGAGGAAGAATATCGGCCAGGGTGATCCAGAAGATCACCATCCCCAGCACCAGGGTCAGCGGAAAGCCGATAGAAAAGATGTTCAACTGCGGCGCCGCCCGGGTCATCACGCCAAAGGCGATGTTGACCACCAGCAGCGCGGTCACCGCCGGCAATACCAACAGCATGGCTGCACCCAGCACCCAACCCAGGCGCCCGGCCAGGTCCCAGAAATGATTGACCAGCACACCGCCGCCCACCGGCAAGGTGGTAAAGCTCTCGGTCAGCACCTCGAAGACCACCAGATGGCCGTTGATGGCAAGGAACAGCAAGGTCACCAGCATGGTCAGGAACTGGCTGACCACCGCCACGTTGACGCCGTTGGCCGGATCGACCATGGAGGCGAAGGCCATGCCCATCTGGATTGCGACGATCTGCCCGGCGATCACGAAAATCTGGAAGAACAGCTGCAGCGCCATACCAAACACGGCGCCAATGATGATCTGCTCGGCCACCAGCAACATTGCCCTGAGATCCAGCGATTCGACCACCGGCATCGGCGGCAGACCGGGAACGATGACTACGGTGATTGCCAGAGCGAAATACATGCGGATACGTGTCGGCACCAGGGTGGTACCGAAAATAGGCATGGTCATCAGCACCGCCGTGACGCGAATCAACGGCAGAATGAAACTGGCCACCCAGGCGCCGATCTGCGCGTCGGTCAGCTCAAGCATCGCCGGGTCAACCGATCAGCTGCGGAATGCTGCCGTACAACGACAGAATGTATTCCATGAATTTCTGCACCAGCCACGGGCCAACCACGATCAGCGTCACCAACATCACCAGCAGGCGCGGCAGGAAGCTCAGGGTCTGTTCGTTGATCTGCGTGGCGGCCTGGAACATCGCCACCACCAGGCCCACCAGCAGGCTTGGCACCACCAGGATGGCAACCATCAAGGTGGTCAGCCACAACGCATCGCGAAACAGGTCGACAGCCACTTCAGGGGTCATGGACTTCTTCTCCTCGCGGCGTCAGACGCCGCCGAAACTGCCGGCCAGGGTACCCATGATCAGCGCCCAGCCATCGACCAGGACGAACAGCATGATCTTGAACGGCAACGAGATGATCAGCGGCGACAACATCATCATACCCATGGCCATCAGCACACTGGCGACCACCAGGTCGATGATCAGGAACGGGATGAAGATCATGAAGCCGATCTGGAACGCGGTCTTGAGCTCCGAGGTGACGAATGCCGGCACCAGGATGGTCAATGGCGCCTGATCGGGGCTGGCGATGTCGGTGCGCTTGGACAGGCGCATGAACAGGTCCAGATCGCTCTCGCGGGTCTGTGCCAGCATGAAGTTCTTCAGCGGTGCCTGGGCCTTGCTGATCGCATCCTGGGCGCTGAGTTTCTCTGCCAGGTACGGCTGCACGGCCTCCTGGTTGATGCGGTCGAACACCGGCGCCATGATGAACAGGGTCAGGAACAGTGCCATGCCGTTGAGGATCTGGTTTGACGGCGTCTGTTGCAGGCCCAGGGCCTGGCGCAGAATGGAAAAGACGATGATGATGCGGGTAAAGCTGGTCATCAGCACGACGAACGCCGGGATGAAACTCAGCGCGGTCATGATCAGCAGGATCTGCAGGCTGACCGAATACTCCTGCTGGCCGTCGGCCCCGCTGGACAGGGTGATCGCCGGGATCGACAGTGGATCAGCCGCCAGGGCCAGCGGCGCCGCCAGCATCAGCAGCAGCGTCAACATCATGCGCAACGCGCCCATCACGACCTTCCCTTCTGATCCTTGCCCATCAGCTCCATCAGCCGCTGGGCGAATTCTGGTGTTGCCTGGCGCGCACTGGCGGGCACTTCAACCGGCTCGGCCATGACATGCAAGGCCTCGATGGTGCCTGGCGAATGGCCGATGAGGATCTGCTCCTTGCCGACCTGGATCAGCAACAGCCGATCACGCGGCCCCAGCGAACGGCTACCGAGGATCTCGATCACCTGGCCACTGCCGGGCGCGGCGTTCTGCACCCGGCGCAGCAGCCAGGCGAGGACGAAGATCAACCCCAGCACCAGCAGCAGCCCCAGCACCAGCTGGGTCAACTGCCCTGCCGCGCTGCCACTGCTTGCCGGTGCCACTACCGCAGCCGCCGGCTGCGTGGTAGCCAGGGCGACATCCACGTACAGGCCGCAGGCCAGGCCCAGGCCGTTGCGCAGGAGCTTGCTCACTCAGCGCAGCTTCTTGATGCGTTCGCTCGGGCTGATCACGTCCGTCAGGCGGATGCCGAACTTTTCGTTGACCACCACCACTTCGCCGTGCGCAATCAGAGTGCCGTTGACCAGCACGTCCAGCGGCTCGCCGGCCAGGCGGTCGAGCTCGATCACCGAACCCTGGTTGAGTTGCAGCAGGTTGCGGATGTTGATCTCGGTACTGCCGACTTCCATGGAAATGCTCACCGGAATATCCAGGATCACATCCAGGTTCGGACCATCGAGGGTGACCTGTTCGTTGCTGCGCGGCGAGCTGCCGAACTCTTCCATGGCCAGGCGGCTGGACGCCGGTGCGCTGGCGGCGCTATCGGCAGCGAGCAAGGCGTCGATGTCGGACTGGCCGGCATCGCCGGTTTCTTCCAGGGCCGCAGCCCATTCATCGGCCAGGGCCTGGTCCTCCGGGGAGGTGATGTCGTTTTCGTTAGCCATTTTGTCCTCGACGGGCAATCAATTCGGAGTTGGAACCGCGAGCGCCTCAGCGGCGCTCGATCGGATCGATAATCTGCAGGGCCAGGGTGCCCTTGTGCGAACCCAGCTTGGCCTTGAACGACGGCACGCCGTTGGCCCGCAGGATCAGTTCGTCCGGCAGCTCGACCGGAATCACGTCGCCCGGCTGCATGTGCAGGATGTCGCGCAGCTTCAGCTGGCGACGGGCAACCGTGGCGCTGAGCGGCACGCTGACGTCCAGCACGTCTTCGCGCAGGGCCTTGATCCAGCGCTCGTCCTGGTCGTCCAGATCGGACTGGAAACCGGCATCGAGCATCTCGCGCACCGGCTCGATCATCGAGTACGGCATGGTCACGTGCAGGTCGCCGCCACCGCCATCGAGCTCGATGTGAAAGGTCGAAACCACCACCGCCTCGCTCGGCCCGACGATGTTGGCCATGGCCGGGTTGACCTCGGAGTTGATGTACTCGAAGTTGACCGGCATGATCGCCTGCCAGGCCTCCTTGAGGTCAACGAAGGCCTGGTCGAGGACCATGCGCACCACGCGCAACTCGGTCGGGGTGAACTCGCGACCTTCGATCTTGGCGTGACGACCGTCGCCACCAAAGAAGTTATCCACCAGCTTGAACACCAGCTTGGCGTCGAGGATGAACAGCGAGGTACCGCGCAACGGCTTGATCTTCACCAGGTTGAGGCTGGTGGGCACGTACAGCGAATGCACGTACTCGCCGAACTTCATCACCTGCACGCCGCCGACTGCCACGTCCGCAGAGCGGCGCAGCAGGTTGAACATACTGATGCGGGTATAGCGGGCAAACCGCTCGTTGATCATTTCCAGGGTCGGCATGCGACCGCGGACGATCCGATCCTGGCTGGTCAGGTCATAACTTTTGACACTGCCGGGCTCGGCATTGCTTTCGGTTTGCACCAGACCATCGTCGACGCCATGCAGCAAAGCATCGATTTCATCCTGGGACAGCAGGTCCTGCACGGCCATCTGGGGCTCCTACTGCAATACGAAATTGGTGAACAGCAACTGGTCGATGACCGGCTTGCCGACTTCCTTCTGCGCCACTTCCTGGACACTGGCAGTGGCCTTCTGGCGCAGCATTTCCTGGCCGACCGGGCTGGACAGGGTGTCGAAGCCCTGGCCCGAGAACATCATGACCAGGTTGTTGCGAATCACCGGCATATGCACCTTGAGGGCATCCAGCGCTGCCTGGTCACGCCCCTGCATGGTGATGCTCACCTGCATGTAGCGCTGGCGGCCGTTCTGGTTGAAGTTGACCACGAAGGCCGGTGCCAGCGGCTCGTAGATCGCTGCCGGCTTGAGGTTGGCCAGGGCCGGATCGACCGCAGGCTTATCCTCGGACTTGTGCAGGAAGAACCAGGTGGCGCCGACCGACAGGCCGATGGCAAGCAGCAATGCCAGCACCAACAGCAGGATCAGCTTGAGTTTGCCTGTAGCGGCGGGGTCTTTCTCTGCTTCGCTCTTCGCCATGCCAATAATCCGTCATTCATCGGAGATTTCAGTCACATGGCGAGGGTTGAGCAAGTGTTATGCCAACCTGGAAAAGCAAGGTCGGCTAGCACCAAGAGCACAGCCAATCAGGCGTAGTAATCCACCGCGCTGGAACCCACAACCGACTGCTGCTCGACCGGCATTGCACCTGGAGCGATTTCAGCGGACTCAGCGGATTCACCAGCTTCATTACGCCGTGCGGCCACGCCACTGAGTTTCGGCGTGTCCTGGGCACCCTGCTGCTGGCCACCACGGGACTGGTCAGCGACGTTGACGTCCGGCTGGCCGAGCCCCTGCTGGGCAAACATTTCCTTGAGCCGGTGCACCTGGTTTTCCAGCGCCTCGCGCACCCCGGCGTGACCACTGACAAAGGTCACCTGGGCCTGCTGTTCCGGCGCCAGGTTGACGCGGATGTCCAGGCGCCCGAGCTCGGCCGGCTCAAGCTTGATATCGGCCGATTTCAGGTTCTGGCTGGACAGGTACATGACCCGGTTGACCAGGCCTTCGGTCCAGCCGCCCTGGTTCATCGCCAACGGCTGCTGCAGCGGCGTGGCCACCGGCACGGCATTGGCGGTCTTGGCCGTGGCGGCCAGGGTCAGGTTGCTCAGGCGCTCGGCAAAGTTGTCGACACGCGTATCGCTGGAGGCGCTCTTGAGGTCCTTGAGGCCATCATCGAGCAGGCCACTGAAGGCTTTTTCACCCGGCTCGCCTGATTCGGCATCGGCACCTGGCTTGTCCAGCAGGGCCGCCAGTGTATTGACGGCAGGCTGCGCCGTCGGCGCTTCAGGCTGGGCATTGCCGGCCTTGCCAGCGGCATGGGCAGAGGTAGTGCCCTGGGCCTGGGCACTTTGCTCAAGGGCCAGGCGCAAGGCTGGCAGGTCAGACAGCGGATCGGCCTCAGGATCGAATTCCGGCGCTTCGGCTACCGGCTGGGCCGGCGCCGCAGCCACCTGCAATTGTGCTGCCGCAGCCTGAATCACCGGCGCCACGGTTTCAGCCTGGGCCTGGATCAATTGCGCGCCGGGCTGGGCGTCGGTCACTTGACCCGCCACCAGGCTGGGGTCAAGCAGGGTGGGATCAGCCACCAGCGCCGGATCGACCTCGGTGCTGTCCTGCTCCTCAGGCAAACTATTGCCGCTGTCGGCAACCTTCGACGAATCAGCGGCCGTTTTATTGCCGCTGCCCGGGGCGGTGACGACCTTCTCAGGCACAGGCGCGTCCTTGGTGCCTGCAGTCGTCTCGCGAGACTGCTTGGCATACACATCGGAAAAGCCAGACGCCTTGTCGTTAGAGGCCTGCAGCGATTTATCCGGCGCACCGGCAGTGGCGCGCGACGGCTTCGCCACGGCACTGGCTTGCAACAGGGGGTTGGAGGCGACAGGCATGCAGGAGTCTCCGCTACAGAAGTCGTAATCGTGAATTAGCGAAGACTACGCAAAACTCGCGCCAGGTTTGCCCTCGCGCTCAACCAATCGATACTCGCTGGCGTTCGTCGTGGTAAAGGTCACGAACGGCCGCATACTCGCGATCGATCTGGTTGATCAGGTCTTCGATGCCTTGCAGCGGGCCGTGATTGACGCGGTCTTCGAGCTGCCTGCACAACTCGGCCAACGCTACCGCCCCCATATTGCTGCTACTGCCCTTGAAACTGTGCGCGGCATGCGCCAGCTCGTCGGCGTTCTTCGCCTCATGCAATTGACTGAGGCGTTTTTCGGAATCTTCAAGAAAGGTTTCCAGCAAGTACAGGTAGCCATCTTCCATGACCTCCTGCAAGTCGCTGAGCACCTTGCGATCGATGTGAATGTCGGACACTTGCTCACTCCTTGATCAAGTTGGATTATGCCAGAGCCTCCCAGGCGAACTCCACGCATGCGCGGCGCCCCTCGTCGGCCCATTCGGCACGCCGGCTCAACCGGCGTATGAGGGTCAGACCGCGTCCGCACAACCCTTGTTCGGACACAGGCCTGGCCAGCACTTTACTCACATTGAAGCCCTTGCCGCTATCTTCGACTTCAATCTTCAGACGCCCGCCTTGGCGATCCGGCTCGACCCGAAGGAACACGCGGATGAAGCCCTCGTTCAACGCCTGCAGGCGCTCGTCGCGCATCTGATAGTAGGCGGCAAAGCCCTGCGCATCGCGCTTTAGCGCCGAGTCCAGCCCCAGCACGCCGTGTTCCAGGGCATTGGAATACAGTTCGGTGAGGACGCTGTGCAACGCCCCGCTCTGAGCCCGCAAACCGTGTATTTCCTGCAACAGCTGTAGCAAATAAGGTAATGGATTGAAACGTTTTAGCGTGTCGGCGCGAAACTCGAACTGCAGCGACCAGTCCAGCGGACTGGACTGCCCACTGTCAGAATAGATCACCGGCAGCGGCGACAACAGTTGCGGTTCGACCACCTCGATATCCAGCAGGCTGACATCATCGCGCGAGCGACCACGAAACGCTTCCAGCGCCTGCAGCACCTCCTCGAACAACAGTGCCGGCTGTCGATTGGCACTCAGCACCCGACGCAGGCGCTCGACACCGAACAGCTGGTCATTGTCATCACTGGTATCGACCACGCCGTCAGACAACAGAAACAGGCGCTCGCCCAGGGCCAACGGCAGCACCTGGGTGGCGTCATCAAAGCGCTCCGGCCCCAGGATACCCAAGGGCAAATGACGCGACACCAACGCCACAGGCTCACCCCCACCGGCGGGCAACAGATAGCCGTCGGGCATGCCGCCATTCCAGACCTCGACCACCCGCCGCTGGAAACTCAGGTTGAGCAACAATGCACAACAGAACATGTCCACCGGCAGGATGCGCTTGAGCTTGGCGTTCATCTCGCGCAGGGTTTCGGCCAGGCCGTAACCCTTGGCTGTCATGCCATAGAACACCTCGGCCAGGGGCATCGCCCCCACCGCCGCCGGCAAGCCGTGGCCGGTGAAGTCGCCGAGCAGCACATGCATGTCACCTGCCGGCGTGAAGGCGGCCAACAGCAAGTCGCCATTGAACAGGGCATAAGGTGACTGCAGGTAACGGATGTTCGGCGCACTCAGGCAACCGGCATGGGCCACCTGGTCGAACACCGCCTTGGCGACCCGCTGCTCGTTGAGCAGATGAGTGTGATGGCGGGCAAGCTGGTCACGCTGCTCCAGCACCGTGGCCTGCAGCCGGCGCATACGCTCCATCGCCTTGATTTTGGCGGCCAGGATCACCGGGCTGTAGGGTTTTGCCAGAAAATCGTCGCCACCTGCCTCCAGGCAACGGACCAGCGCCTGTTCTTCGCTAAGCGAAGTGAGAAAGATGATCGGCACCAGCGCTTCACCGGCCAGCGCCTTGATCTGGCGCGCCGCCTCGAAACCATCCATGACCGGCATCAGCGCATCGAGCAGGACCATGTGCGGGCGCTGCGCGGCGAACAGCGCCAGCGCCTGCTCGCCATTTTCGGCGGTGAGCACCTGATGCCCCTGCTTGCGCACAAGGGTGGCCAGCAACAAACGATCAGCAGCACCATCCTCGGCGATCAGGATGGTGAGCGCCTCGAAAACATGGGCTGGCTGGTTCAACTGATGTCGAACAGCTTGTCGAAGTTGGAAATGGCGAGGATCTTTCGCACATCGGAGCTGGTGTTGACCACACGGATTTCCGAGTCGTCGCCGCCGACGTGGTCACGCAGCAGCAACAGCATGCCCAGGGCCGAACTGTCCAGATAGGTGGCCTCCTTGAGGTCGACGACCACTGAGTCCGGCATGTTCTGCTTGAGCTCGTAAGCCTGGCGAAATTCCAGGTGCTTGCCAAAGTCAAAACGCCCCCTGACCTTGATCGTCAGCTTTTTCCCATCCGGGGATACTTCAGATACAACTGCCATGTCGATGATTCCTTCCATTGCGACGATTGCAGACATCTAGAAGGTTTAGCAGCCCCACCCCCCGGCGGCAAGCGCTGCCGAGCAACGGCCGGATCAGTAGCGGTCGTGGCGCGGCAGGCGCTGGGACAGCTCATCAAGCAGCTTTTGTTCGCGCTTGTCTTCAACCATGCGCGCCTCGTCGATGTAGCGCTGCACCAGCTTGCGCAAGCCCTCGACCCGGGCGTAGGCCTGCTGCCAGGTGCCGCGGGCGTTCTTCAGGTTGTTCTGGTGCCAGGCCAGGCTTTGGCGCTGCTGGGTCATGGCAGTTTCCAGCTGGCCAAGAAAACTCTGGTAGTTGACCAGCCAGCTACCGGACACGCCCTGCCCGCCGCGGTTGATCCACTGTAATTGGTAGTCTTCGCGAAAACGGTCAAGTTCGCTGAGCTTGGCCTGGGCCATGTTCACTTGCTGCTGGAATTGCCCCAGGCGCTGGGCAGCCTGGCGCTCGGCGTTTTCCGCCATCTCCACCACCGGCGCCAGACGCGCGGCACGGCTTGGCTGAGCCATGGCCTATTAGCCGCCTGCCGCAGGCAAGGGGGCAAACACGCCAGCCAGGTGCTCGCGGCTTTGCTGCATGCCGACGTTGTCGTTCAGGCCCTGGCGCAGGAAGTGCACCAGGCGCGGCTGCAGGGTAATGGCAAGATCGGTCTCGGCGTCTCCACCGGCGACATAAGCGCCGACGCTGATCAGGTCGCGGCTTTGCGACAGGCGCGACCACAACTGCTTGAACTGCTGGGCCTCGGTCATCTGCTCGGGGCTGACCACCTGCGGCATGACCCGGCTGATCGAAGCCTCGATATCGATGGCCGGGTAGTGCCCCTCCTCGGCCAGGCGCCGGGACAGCACGATGTGGCCGTCGAGCACGCCCCGCGCCGAGTCGGCAATCGGATCCTGCTGATCGTCGCCCTCGGACAATACGGTATAGAACGCGGTGATCGAGCCACCACCGGCCTCGCCGTTACCGGCGCGCTCCACCAGCTTGGGCAGCTTGGCGAACACCGACGGTGGATAGCCCTTGGTCGCTGGCGGCTCACCAATAGCCAAGGCAATTTCCCGCTGGGCCTGGGCGAAACGGGTCAGCGAATCCATCAGCAACAGGACGTTCTTGCCCTTGTCGCGAAAGTACTCGGCAATGCGCGTGCAGTACATGGCCGCGCGCAAGCGCATCAGCGGCGCATCGTCAGCGGGCGAGGCCACCACCACCGAGCGCTTGAGGCCTTCTTCGCCAAGAATGTGCTCGATAAATTCCTTGACCTCGCGGCCGCGCTCACCGATCAGGCCGACGACGATGATGTCCGCCTCGGTAAAGCGGGTCATCATGCCCAGCAGCACACTCTTGCCGACGCCGGTACCGGCGAACAGGCCCAGGCGCTGACCACGGCCGACCGTCAACAAACCGTTGATGCTGCGGATGCCGACGTCCAGCGGCTGGCTGATCGGGTCGCGGTTGAGCGGGTTGATGGTCGGGCCATCCATCGGCACCCAGTCTTCGGCTTTCATCCCGCCCTTGCCGTCCAGGGCACGACCGGCGCCGTCAAGCACCCGGCCAAGCATGCTCATGCCCATGGGCAGGCGACCGCTATCGGCCAGCGGCACCACGCGCGCCCCAGGGGCGATGCCGGCAACGCTGCCGACCGGCATGAGGAACACCTTGCCGCCGGCAAAACCCATGACCTCGGCCTCGACACGCACCGGGTGATAGCTGTCGTCATTGATCACCACGCAGCGGCTACCAACCGCCGCGCGCAGGCCTTCGGCCTCGAGGGTCAGGCCGACCATGCGCAGCAGGCGTCCCTCGACCACCGGCTGAGACGGCAAATTGATGGCGTCGGCATACGCCCCCAGGCGCTTGCCGAAACTGGTTCGTTCAAGGCGCATCAGGGGCATCCAGCTCAACCTGCACATCCGCCGCTGCCGGGTGCAGGCTTTGGTCATGGAGCTGATCGAACAATTGCGCCATGACCTTTTCGATACGGGTTTCCATGCTGGCATCGATGCGGCTGTGATCGGTCTCGATGCGACAGCCACCTGGCAGCAGGGCTTCGTCTTCGAGCAGCTTCCAGCGCTCCTCGTGACGCTCGCGCAGGGCTTTGACCTGCTCGAAGTCCTGCGGATTGATATGGATGCGGATGTTCTCGGCACCCATCGGCAGCAACTTCAGGGCTTCACGCAGTACCTGGCCGATCTGGCTGGAATCGCTGCGCAGCTCGCGACCGATGACCTCGCGGGCGATGTGCCCGACCAGGTGGACCACGGCCTTTTCGATCTGGCTGTCCTGTTCGGCGATGGGTTCGAGCAGGTGGGTCATGACCTGTTCGAGGCTGGCCAGTTTGGTGGTCAACGCCTCTTCGGCTTCCTGGCGGACTTTGAGCTGGGTGCTGTGAAAACCCTCGCGTTCGCCGGTGGCAAAGCCCTCGTTGTAGGCTTCCTGGCGAATGCTTTCAAGCTCTTCGAGGGTCAGTGGCTGGACTTCTTCCAGCGGCACTTCTTCGATTTCGTCCTGAACCGCTTCGGGCTCCGGTTCAGGCTCAGGCTCTGGTTCCGGGTCGAAACTGGGCAGCGCCCAGCGGTCGAAGCCCTCGACGTCGTTAGCGCGAATCAGTTCACTCAGGTGCTCGTTGGTTGACATGATTGCACGCACTCGTAAAGCATCGCGGGTCAAGCCCGCTCCCACAGGAGCGCTGTGGGAGCGGGCTTGACCCGCGATAAGGTCTTAGATCATCTCTTCGCCGCCCTTGCCACCGAGCACGATTTCTCCGGCTTCGGCCATACGGCGGGCGATGGTGAGGATTTCCTTTTGCGCCGTCTCGACGTCGCTGACGCGCACCGGGCCCTTGGCCTCGAGGTCGTCGCGCAGCAGCTCGGAGGCACGTTTGGACATGTTCTTGAAGATCTTCTCCTTGACCTTCTCGTCGGCGCCCTTGAGCGACACCACCAGCACGTCGGAAGACACTTCGCGCAGCAGCGCCTGGATACCGCGGTCGTCGACATCGGCCAGGTTGTTGAAGACGAACATCAAGTCTTCGATCTGCTCGGAGAGGTCGCCGTCGATGTCGCGGATCGCGTCCATCAGCTGGCCTTCGACGGAGCTGTCGAGGAAGTTCATGATGTCCGCGGCACGCTTGATACCACCCAGGGTGGTGCGCGCGGCATTGGAGTTGCCCGAGAACTGCTTCTCGAGGATCTGGTTCAGCTCCTTGAGCGCCGCCGGCTGCACGGTATTGAGCGACGAGACGCGCAGGATGATGTCCAGACGCACCTTGTGGTCGAAGTTGCCCAGCACTTCACCGGCCTGGTCCGGGTCCAGGTAAGCCACGACGATGGCCTGGATCTGCGGGTGCTCGTAGCGAATGACATCGGCAACCGCGCGCGGCTCCATCCACTTGAGGCTGTCCAGGCCGCTGGTGTTGCCACCGAGCAGGATGCGGTCGATCAGGCCGTTGGCCTTGTCCTCGCCCAGGGCCTGGGTGAGCATCTTGCGGATATAGCCGTCGGAACCGACGCCAAGGCTGGTCTGGTCGCCGACGATCTCGACAAACTCGCTCATCACCTGCTCGACCTGCTCGCGATGGACGTTGCCCATCTGCGCCATGGCCACGCCGACCCGCTGCACTTCCTTGGGGCCCATGTGCCGCAGCACCTGCGCGGCATCGGTTTCACCTAGCGACAGCAGCAGGATCGCAGCCTTGTCGACACGGGTCAGTTTGGCGGTAAGGGCTCGGTTATCACTCATCGGCGTTGATCCACTCTTTCACGACCTGGGCCACGCGACCCGGGTCTTCGGCCACCAGGCTCTTGATTGCGTTGAGCTGTGCGTCATAACCCTCGCTCGGGCTTGGCAGCAGAATGCTTTGCGGACCACCCAGGCTGACGCGGTCGTTGGCCAGCTCGCCATCCAGACCGAGCATGCCGCCCAGTTCCATGTCGCCATCGGCACCGGCGCCTTGCTTGCCATTGCCGGTGATGTTGTTAAGTACCGGACGCAGCACGCCGAACACCAGGACGAGGATGAACAGTACGCCCATGACCTGCTTGATGATGTCCCAGAACCACGGCTGCGAGTAGAACGGAATCTCGGCAATTACCTCGCCACGGTCGGCGGCGAACGGCACGTTGATCACGCTGACACTGTCGCCACGGCTGGCATCGAAGCCCACCGCGTCCTGCACCAGGCGGGTAAAGCGCGCCAGGTCTTCGGCAGCCCACGGGGTGCGCGCGGCATCGCCGGTGGCCGGGTCGACCTTGAGCTGGTCATCGACCACTACCGCCACCGACAGGCGGGTCAGGCGACCCTGCTGCTGGCGGGTGTGGCTGATGGAACGGTCAAGCTCGAAGTTCTTGGTCGACTGCTGACGCTTGTCGGCCGGGTACGGTGCAAGCATCGGCTGGCCGGTGGCCGGGTCCATGATCTGCTGGCCGTTGGCATCGAGCAGCGGCTGGCCAGGCTGGATGGCGCTGGCGGCGGTTTGCGTGCCACCGGTGGTTTGCGGCGCCGAGGCCGGGCCAGGTGGCTGGTTGCTCAGCGCACCAGGCACGCCTTGCGGGCCCATGCTGCTGGAGCGCTGTTCGTTGACCGACTGCTCGCTGCGCAGCGCCGGCTGGTCAGGGTTGAACTGCTCGGAGGTGGATTCGACCGCGCTGAAGTCAACGTCCGCCGATACTTCGGCCTTGTAGCGGTCGTTGCCCAGCACCGGCTGGAGAATGTTGTGCACACGCTGGGTGAGCAGGCCTTCCATGCGGCGGCTGTAGTCGAACTGCTTGCCGGCCATGGTCAGCTCGGAATTCTCGACCTGATCGGAGAGCAGGTTGCCCTTCTGGTCGACCACGGTGACCTGGGACTTGTTCAGTTCCGGCACGCTGGTCGCCACCAGGTTGACGATGGCCATCACCTGACCGGCTTCCAGGGCGCGGCCCGGGTACAGCTCGACCAGTACCGAAGCACTTGGCTTGCGCTCGTCACGGACGAACACCGAGCTCTTCGGGATCGCCAGGTGCACGCGTGCACCCTTGACGTTGTTGAGGCTGGAGATGGTCCGCGCCAGTTCGCCTTCGAGGCCACGACGGTAACGGGTGGCTTCCATGAACTGGCTGGTGCCCAGGCCCTGCTCCTTGTCGAGGATCTCGAAACCGACATTGCCATCGCTCGGCGCCACGCCGGCGGCTGCCAGCTTCAGGCGGGCACGGGAAATATCGTCGGCCTTGACCAGCAAGGCGCCGGAATTGGGTTCGACGTTGTAGGGGATATCGGCAGCGGCCAGGGTCTCCATGACCTGCTTGGTATCCATGCCGGCCAGGCTGCCGTACAGCGGCCGGTAGTCCGGTTGCTGCGACCACAGCACCACGGCAAAGCCGATCGCCACGCTGGCGGCCAGACCGACCAGCAGGCCAACCTGACGCAGCATGGGCATCTGCGAGATGTTTTCCAGGAACGACATGCCGAACAACGGCGGCTTGGGCGCTGCTGCGCTGCTTTTCGCGGGCACGTTATCGACGACTGCTTCGGCCATGACTCAATCTCGCCCTTATACCGGCATCTGCATGATGTCTTGATAGGCCTGCACCAGCTTGTTACGCACCTGGGTCAAGGCCTGGAACGACACAGTGGCTTTTTGCGAAGCGATCATCACGTCGGTCAGGTCAACCCCGCTCTTGCCGATCTCGAAGGCGCTGGCCAGCTGCGAGGAAGCCTGCTGGGTGTCGTTGACCTTGTTGACGGCCTGGCCGAGCATGTCGGCAAAACTGCTGGAGCCGACCTCAGGCGCAGCGGCAGCCTTCGGCATCGACATGGCGTCCATTTGCATGGCCCGCATGTCCAACATCAATCGATTAAATTCAACACCTTGGCTCATGGACTTCTCTCTCCGACGGCCCGCATTTTTTTGACACTCACGCAGCGGATAGGCAGGACATAGCAACAAGAGTGCCAGCTCTGCCCGCGGCCCGAACAAAAACTCTAATTCATTAATGGCTCAGCTGGCGTACAGGCTGGCCTCGACATCCATGCCGGCATCACGCATCTGCGCCAGCTTGTAGCGCAGGGTGCGCGGGCTGATGCCCAGGCGCTCGGCGGCCTCCTTGCGACGACCGCGCTCGGCGCGCAAGGTGTCGATGATCATCTGGAACTCATGGCGACGCATGTCATCACCCAGACCGCCCGCCGCCTCGGTTTCAATATTCGGCACGACTGCGGCGACCGGCGCTGCAGCGAACATCGGCAGGACCCCGGCGAGACAGAAATCCGCCGCTTCGATCACCCCACCCTGCTGCAGGATCAAGGCACGCTGAATGGCGTTGTCCAGTTCGCGTACGTTGCCCGGCCAGGCATAACCTTGCAGACACGCCTGAGCATCAGGCGAGAGTCGAACCGGGGCATGCTTCATTTTATTGACGTGGCGCGCCAGCAATCGCTCGGCCAGCGGCAGAATATCGGCGCTACGTTCGCGCAGCGGCTTCCACGCCAGCGGGAACACCGACAGGCGATAGAACAAGTCTTCACGAAAACGCCCCGCCGCCACCTCGCCGGCCAGGTCACGGTTGGTGGTGGCGACCACGCGAATGTCCAGGGCAATCGGCTTGCGCCCGCCAACCCGCTCCACCTCACGCTCCTGCAACACCCGCAGCAGCTTGGCCTGCAAGCCCAGGGGCATTTCGGAAATCTCGTCGAGCAGCAAGGTGCCGCCATCGGCCTGTTCAAACTTGCCGGCCTGGGCGGCGATGGCGCCAGTGAACGAGCCTTTCTCATGACCGAACAGGGTGGCTTCGAGCATGTTGTCGGGGATCGCCGCACAGTTGATCGCCACGAACGGCTGCTCGGCGCGCAGGGACTGCTGATGTATGTAGCGCGCCAGCACCTCTTTGCCAGTGCCTGACTCGCCGGAGATCAGCACAGTCGAATCGCTGCGCGCAACCCGCGCCGCCAGCTCCAGCAACTGCGCACTGGCAGGCTCGCGCGCCACCGGTCCGTCGCCTTCGCCCGCCGCAGCCACCCCCAGAGCATGGCGTGCCACCAGCTCAAGCAATGCCTTGGGCTCAAATGGCTTGACCAGGTAATCGGCCGCGCCCTGGCGCATGGCCTCGACCGCGCGCTCGACGGCGGCATGCGCGGTCATCAGCAACACCGGCAACTGCGGCTGGCGCGCGCGCAGCAGGGCCAGTAACTGATGGCCGTCCATGCCGGGCATGTTCACGTCACTGACCACCAGGCTGAACGCCTCGCCAGCGACCACTTCCAGTGCTTCTTCGGCCGAACCTACGGCCTGGTAGGCAAAGCCGCCCAGCTCCAGGGTATCGGCCAGTGCCTGCCTCAGGGCGCGGTCATCTTCGACCAGCAGCACCTTGATTGCTTTCATTACTCTGCCTCCACCGACTGCGCGCCGATCAGCGGCAGGCTGATCCGGGCGCAGGTGCCGCGACCGGGTCGCGAACGTAATTGCAAACTGCCCTGGTGGGCCCTTGCCACCGCCTTGACTACCGCCAGACCGAGCCCGGTGCCGGTAGCCTTGGTGGTCAGGAATGGCTCGCCCAGGCGCGCCAGCAAGGCACTGTCGATACCGGCGCCGGCATCACTGATACACAGGTGCAAGACCTGCTCGCGCCGGTATAGGTGAACCTTGAGCCGCGCAGGCTCGCCACTGGCCTGCAGGGCGTTTTCGATCAGGTTGAGCATGGCGCCGACCAGGGTGTCGCGGTTGCACAGCAACTCGCCCAGGTGACTGTCGCACTGCCAGCGCACCGCATGACCCTGAACATGGGTCTGCGCCGCCTGCTGCAGGGCCTGGAACAATGCCTTGGGTGTCAGCCGATCGGTCAGCGGCAACTCGCCGCGGGCGAACACCAGCATGTCGCGCACCTGGTGCTCGAGCTCGTGCAGGCGCTCCTTGAGGTTGCCGGCAAAGCGTTGCTGGGTTTCCACCGGCAAGTTCTGCTCGGCCAGGTGGCTGGCGTAGAGCATGGCCGCCGACAAAGGCGTGCGGATCTGGTGGGCCAGCGACGCAACCATGCGCCCCAGCGACGACAAGCGCTGGTGGCGGGCCAGTTGGTCCTGCAGGTGACGGGTTTCGGTCAGGTCATTGAGCAGTACCAACTGCCCGGGCTCGGCATCCAGCGAGCGGGTGGCAATCGACAGGCGCCGGCCATCACGCAGCGACACTTCATGACCGTCATCCTCGCGCGGAGCAAAGCTGCGAGCGATCACTTCACGCCACAACTCGCCCACCAGCGGCTCGCCCAACAGATCGCTGGCGGCGGGGTTGGCCTCACGCACCCGGCCCAGGCCATCGATAACAATCACCCCGCCCGGCAGCAGGGCCAGCAGGTTCTGCAGGCGGTTGGCCAGGCGCTCCTTCTCGGCAAGCTCGGCCATGCGCTGGGCGCTGACCACCGCCAGCTCGCCCTTGAGCTCGGTAACCCGGGCTTCGAGCAGGCTATAGGACTCACTAAGCTGGCTGGAAACCTGGTCGAACATGGCAAAGGCCTGCTCAAGACCAAGGCGGCTTTCCTGTTCGGCGGCGTTCGGCCCCTTCGGTTCAGGGACACAGGAGATGGTGGCGACCTGGGGCATCATGCTCTCTCGCGTGGCTGACCGTCATAAAACGGTGTGTTGCCAGCGATATAGCAATAGCCGTGCCGGATAGTTTGGGGGCGCTTGCCAGGAAGGCCGTGCGATGGCTGCAAGAGCCGATGGGACGGGCGTTACAGCCCCTTGAAAGATAGGGTTATTAGCCATGATGAGCGCATTGCGCGACTCACCATGGCCACCCAGGCGTCAATCCTCCGCCTGCTCATCCCCTTCACGGCGGCTCATGCCGTACTTGCGCATCTTCTCCACCAGGGTGGTGCGACGAATGCGCAGGCGCTCGGCAGCGCGGGCGACGATACCGTTGGCATCATCCAGCGCCTGCTGGATCAGGCCCTGCTCCAGGCCACCGAGGTAGTCCTTGAGGTCCAGGCCTTCAGGCGGCAGCATCGCGTGGCTGGCGAAGTTCGGCGTATGGCCGTTGATGGCCACGCGCTCTTCGAGGTCCGAGCGCAGGCTGTCGACCAGTTGCTCGTCTTCGTCGTCGACGTAGCGGAATTTCTTCGGCAGCTCCGACACGCCGATCACCCCGTACGGGTGCATGATCGCCATGCGCTCGACCAGGTTGGCCAGCTCGCGGACGTTGCCCGGCCAGCCGTGCCGGCACAGCGACATGATCGCGGCCGAGTTGAAGCGGATCGAACCGCGCTTCTCGTGCTCCATGCGCGAGATCAGCTCGTTCATCAGCAGCGGGATGTCCTCGACGCGCTCGCGCAGCGGGGCCATCTCGATGGGGAAGACGTTGAGGCGGTAGTACAGGTCTTCGCGAAAGGTCCCCACCTCGATCATGCTTTCGAGGTTCTTGTGGGTCGCGGCGATGATGCGCACATCGATGCTCTGGGTCTTGTTGCTGCCCACGCGCTCGAAGGTGCGTTCCTGTAGTACACGCAGCAGCTTGACCTGCATCGGCAACGGCATGTCGCCGATCTCGTCGAGGAACAGGGTGCCGCCGTTGGCCAGCTCGAAACGCCCGGCACGGCTGGTAATCGCCCCGGTAAAGGCACCCTTCTCGTGGCCGAACAGTTCGCTTTCCAGCAGCTCGGCCGGAATCGCCCCGCAGTTGACCGGCACGAACGGCGCTTCGCGGCGCTTGGAGTGGTAGTGCAGGTTACGCGCAACCACTTCCTTGCCGGTGCCCGACTCGCCGAGGATCAGCACGCTGGCGTCGGTATCGGCCACTTGCTGCATCATCTGGCGCACGTGCTGGATCGCCCGGCTGGTGCCGACCAGGCTGCGGAACAGATTGGGTTCGCGCTGGCGGCCGCGCTCGCGGGCCTGGTCGTACATCTCGCGATAGACCTGGGCACGATGCAGCGAATCGAGCAATTTGCTGTAGCTCGGCGGCATTTCGAGGTTGGAGAGTACGCGACGGCGCAGGTCGTCCGGCAGCTCGGCAGAAGAAATTTCGCCCAGAAGCAGAACCGGAAGGAACTCATCCCATCCAGCCACTGTCTTAAGCAAGCCCATCAGACTTGCCGGAGCATTCACGGTCCCGATCAGGACACAGAGCACTTCACGACTGGATGACAACGACTCGACAACCTGCTGCCAGTCATGGCTCGAGCAGGGCAGATTTTCTTCGCCAAGAAAATTCAACACTACCGCCAGATCACGGCGGCGAGCGCTATCGTCATCGATCAGGAGAATTTTGGTTTCACGCCACATGCAATAACAACTTCCCTAGTCATCTCGGCGCCCTTGTAAGGGCAAGCTCGACATCATTCCGACTGAACGGTCAGTGTTCGGACGTCTGAAATTAGAAAACAGCCACTAGTTAAGTCAAAAAACCGTACATAGTCAAATTTATGGCGCACTGCTTTTTGTTTTGCCCAGTTTCAGCTGAACAAATGGTATACCTTTGCCGCGTTTTTGGCTTGTCGGATCTGCGTCATCTCATCGACTATTGATTGACGCTCCCCACTTGCAACTTCAATTAATTCCTTGTAGACGCCCAGCAACTCCTCGAGCTTGCTGCGCAGCGTCAGCTCATCCACCGACGCTTCGGCCAGCACATCGTCCACGCACAGACGGCAACTGACGTCGAGCTCGCTGATCGCCTCCCAGTCACGACTGGCCAGGGCACCCAGCAATGCCTCGCGGGTTTGTTCGATACGTTCGAGCACGACACTCATTGCAATCTCCTAGGCGTCGGCGAGTTGATCGCCGATCGCGTCCCAGCCTTCCTTGACGGTAATCAGCAGGCGCGCCACTTCGTTGAGGATTTCCGGATCGTTCTGCACGTTCGCCTCGACCAGGCGCTTGCTCATGTACGAATACAGGTTATCCAGGTCGGTCAGCGAATCGGCGTGGTTTTCCAGGTCCAGGCCTTCACGCAAACCGCCGACAATACCGATTGCCTTGCCGATCAGGATGCCGCGCTGGGCCACGTCGTTACGCGCCATGGCACCCTTGGCCTGGGCAATGCGATCAAGACCGCCCTGCATCAACATCTGCACCAGACGATGCGGGCTGGCCACGGAGGTCTGGGCCACGCCGTTGACTTTCTGGTACTGCCGAAGGGCCAACATCGGATTCATGTTCTACCTCGTCACCGCAAAAAAGGTTTCATATACCGCTTGTATCGCCTGCGCGTCAAAAAACTTTAGCGCGTACAGCAAAAAGCCCGGAGTCCCCCTAGGGGTACTGCCGGGCTTCTGGCACAACGCCGAATCAGGAGTTTTTCTGCTGCGCCTCGATCGAGGCGAACATCGAGGCGATGTTCTTGCGCTGGGCTTCGAGCTTGCCCACCAGGGTATCCATGGCCACGTAGCGCTTGGTCAGGGATTCGGTCAGCGAAGTGATGCGCCGATCCAGGGCCAGCTGCTGGTTGTCGAGGTCCTTTTGCAGCTTGTCCAGGCCAGCCTTGCGGGTGTCGAGGATGCCACCTGTCTGCAGGTACGGCTCGACCGCCTTGGTCATGTGCGCGAACACGCCTTCAGTGCCGGTGAACAGCTCCTGCACGTCCGGGCCGAGCTTCTTGTCCTTCATCGCGGCATCGTACTTGGTGGAGTTGAACTCCAGGGTACCGTCCTTTGCCGTGTTGATGCCCAGCTGGCTGAGGGTGGTCAGACGACCACTGCCCGACTCGGTCGCCAGTTGCTTGCGCAAGTCCGACAGCATCGAGCGCGTGGTCGGATCGTTGGTCAGCGGCCCGAGCACAGTCTTGCCATCAGCGTCCTTGGACACCGCCGTCAGGCTGTTGGCCGCCTTGACCAGGGTGTTGTAGGCATCGACAAAGTTCTGCACCGAGGCCTTCAGGCCGGCAGTGTTTTCACCGACCGTTACCTTGATAGGCTTGTCCGTGGCAGTAACCTGCAGCAGCTCCAGGCTCATGCCACTGATTGCGCCGTCGACGGTATTGGACTTGCTGGTAACCTTCAGGCCGTCGATGCTCAGCTCGGCGTCCTGGGCGAGGCCGTCGATGTAGCCGGCACCATCACCGTTCATTTTGGTAGTACCGTTGATCTTCAGCTCATCGATACCGTCGACCGAAATATCGCTACCTTTACCGGTCTTGGTTGAGCTGAAGACCAGGCGCGAGCCGTCCTTGCCATTGACGATGTTGGCAGTGATGCCCTGCTCGGCCAGCGACGAGTTGATCGAGTCGCGAACCGATTGCAAGGTCGCACCTGCCCCCACCTTCACAGTGTGGACCACGCCATCCTGGGTAATGGTCAGGTCGCCTTCAGGGATCGAAGTGCTGGCCCCGCCGGCAAAGTTCTGGCTGGCCACCTTGGACGCGGTCGCCAGCTTGTCGACCAGAACGGTGTAGGTACCGGGCACCGCCTTGTTGTTCGACGTGGCCTTGACCGTGGTGTCACTGCTGGAGGTCGCGGTGTAGGCACTGAAGGCTGGCGCCTTCGGATCGTTGAGCTTTTTCATCGCTTCCTGGTAAACAGAAAGCGCACTCTTGAGCGACGCTACCCCGGAAAGCATGGCCGTGTTGTTGGCGGTCTGGCGTTTGATCTGGTTCGCCTTGGGACCGGTGTCCGCCTTGACAAGCACATCAACGATCTTGTTGATGTCTACGCCGGAACCCAGACCGACACTCGGTAAAATTGTACTCGCCATTGCTACTCCCTCATGGTTGCGCGCCGCCCTAGCCTTGCCAGACTAGCGAACTTGCCGCTCAGCCGCCAGCATCAGGCCTTGGCGTTGAACAGCAGGCTGTTTACATCGCTCAGACTGTGAGCGATCTTCAACGCCTCTTCCGAAGGAAGTTGGCGGATCAGCTCTCCGGTCTCGCTGGCGATGACTTTAACTATAATTCGGCCGGATTCTTCATCCGTGGAAAATTCAAGGTTACGTCGCGATGAAGCAAGGAATTTCTCGATATCCTTGACCGCGTTCTTGACCTTCTCAGCTTCGGACAGCCCCTTGTCGGTAGCTTCCTTGACTGGCGTGATGGCTTCAACTGCCGCTACAGGCTTGGCCGCAGGGCGTTCGGTGGTCGGCTCGACCGGCTTCACCGTCGGGTAAGACAGGTTCAGCTTGACGCTCATATCCATGTCACCACCTCTCAATGCAAAAGGCGGAGGAGTGCCGTAGATGCACTCCCCCGCCGACAACTACCGAGTGATTAGCCCAGCAGCTTCAGTACAGCCGACGGCAGTTGGTTGGCCTGGGCCAGAACCGAAGTCGAAGCTTGTTGCAGAGTTTGCTGCTTGGTCATCTGAGCGGTTTCAGCGGCGAAGTCGGTATCTTGTACGCGACCACGAGCAGCTTCAGCGTTCTCGTTGATGTTTTGCAGGTTGTTGATGGTGCTGGTCATACGGTTCTGCACCGCACCCAGGTCAGCACGAGCGGTACCGATCTTCGCCAGAGCGGAGTCGATCGCGCCCATGGCAGCCGAGAAGTTGGTCTGGGCAGTGGTGCTGTCGCTACCGGCGATGGTGATGGCGCTGGTGATACCCAGGTCGCTGGCCAGGAACTTGGCGCTCAGGTCGATGCTGATCTGGTTTTCGCCGCCAGTGTTGGAACCAACCTGGAAGGTCATGGTGCTAGCCGAACCGTCCAGCAGGTTTTTGCCGTTCAGCTGGGTGGACTGGGCGATACGAGTCAGTTCCGCAGACATCTGCTTGAACTCGTTGTCCAGCGAGGTACGGTTAGTCGAATCGTTCGAGTCGTTTCGCGATTGCAGAGCCAGTTCACGCATACGCTGCAGGATGTTGACCTGCTCTTGCATCGCGCCTTCAGCGGTCTGGGCGATCGAGATACCGTCGTTGGCGTTTTTGATTGCCATGGTCTGACCGCGGATCTGCGAGGTCATACGGGTAGAGATCTGCAGGCCGGCGGCGTCGTCTTTGGCGCTGTTGATTTTCAGGCCGGAGGACAGACGGCTCATCGAGGTGCTCAGAGCGTCGGAAGCGCGGTTCAGGTTCTTCTGAACGCCCAGGGAGGTAGTGTTGGTGTTAACGGTTAATGCCATGACGAATTCCTCGTGTTTGGGATACTGCGGCTTCCGGCCCTGGCATCCGCCGGGTGTGGCCTAGAGAACCTTCGTAATAGTTATCGTCGTCTGGCGCGGTTGCTTTAGGGGTTTTTGCAAATTTTTTAATGGCACCCTGCCACCCCAATGAAATCAAGGGTTTGACGCCAAAAAAACACTTACCCATAAATGCTGGAGATAAAAAAAAGCGCCACCGGGCAACCGGCAGCGCTCTATTTTCAGGCTGGCGCAGAAATCAGTCGTTGCGCTCGATAATCGCCGAGCCCCACGAAAGACCTACACCGAAACCGCTCAAGGCAACGCGCTGGTGGCGCGAACCGAGCACGTGCTTCTCAAGCAGCAAGGGAATGCTCGACGACACGGTGTTACCCGTCTCGACCATGTCCTTGACGAATTTGTCCGGGTCATCTTCGAAGCGCCGGGCGACGGCGTCGACAATCGCCGCACTGCCCTGGTGGATACAGAACAGGTCGATGTCAGCCGGTGCCAACTGGCTTTCGCCCAGCAGTTCATGCAGGTGCGCCGGTACCTTGAGCAAAGCAAAGTTGAAGACCTGGCGACCGTTCATGAAGAACACCCCGTCACTGACTTTCAGGTGCGCAGCGCCGCCACCGTCGGTTCCGAACTTGGCCTTGCCCAATTGCCATTGGGCGCCCTCGCCCATCCAGGTGACGGTCGCGGCATCACCGAACAGCATGGTGGTGTTGCGATCTTGCGGGTCGACAATCTTCGAATACGGGTCAGCGGTGATCAGCAGGCCGTTTTTCAGCCCCGCCGCCTCCATGAAGCCTTTCATGGCATACAAGCCGTAGACATAGCCCGAGCAGCCCAGGGAAATATCGAAGGCCGCCACGTGGGTCGGCAGGCCCAGTTTGTCCTGGACGATGGCTGCAGTGTGCGGCAAACCTTCTTCGTCGCCGTTCTGGGTAACGACAATCAGGGCGTCGATGGACTCAGGCACCAGGCTCGGATTGGCAGCGAACAGGGCCTTTACCGCCTCCACACACAGGTCGGAGGTTTCCTGGCCTGCGTCTTTGCGCGGCAGGAAGGTCGAACCGATCTTGCCGAGAATGAATTCCTGGTCCTTGGCGAATTTCGCACCCTGGGCGTAGTTGTCCACACCCTCGACAGGTACGTAACTCGCAATGCTTTTGATGCCAATCATTGTGGCTTCCCGATAGATATGCGGATTTTCACGGGCACTGGAACCTGGTAACCAAGGGCTTGCGAGCCTGCGCGCACCCCGCCCGCCAGTACCGCCCGACGACTCAATAGATTAAAGATGCCCGTTTCGACTGCCAAGTCACTGTTGCACAAAGATTACCCATCACAAATGTCAGCCATTGGCACTTTGTGACTATCAAAGATTGCTAGTTTGGCGGGTATCGACGCTGCGAAAGGCACCCCGGGAGGCTGGCGACACGGGACGAGCACGCCATCCACCGGGCTGCCGATCGACTCGGGCAACGCGGTGGACGCGGGGTCAGCTGGGGATCAGGCGGGCAACCAGGCGCTGCGCCAACGCTGCAGATGATCCTCGTCGAGCATCCAGCACCGATGAACGGCATCCCTGAGCTCATCACCGCGGCGCTGGGCAGCATCAAGATTGACCAGGTGCAGGCCAATAGCCTCGATCCAGTGCTCGTAGCTGTTGTGCACACGGGACACGGGCAAGTCGTCCTGCTCCTGGCCGATGTCGCTACAGATCACCGGCACGGCGCATGCGCCGAACTCCAGTTGACGCTGGTTACCTCTGCAAACATTGAACAGGGTCTGCTGCAGCGGCACCAGAGCGAGGTCCAGGTTCAAGCCTGCCAGCTTTTGTGGGTACTGCTGAACTTCGACACCCTCGTGGTACTCGTGTACATAGGGCCGCAGGCTATTGGGGCAGAAGCCAAAGAAAACCCACTCGACATCCGTAGCCAAGGCCTTGATAACGGGCGCGATAACCTCCAGGTCACTTGCCTGCTCGCTGCTGCCGACCCACCCCAGGCGAGGCCGGCCAGCCGTTCGGCGCTGCCCCTTTATATGGCGCCAGGCGTCGATCGACAAGCGCGTCTCGACCACCCGGATATCGCCATGCAGGCCGGCAAACGCCTGTGCCAGCGCCGCCGTCGGCACCACCAGGCGGTCGACGCACCCCAGGGCTTGCTGCAGGCTGTGGAACACATCCTCGCCCAGGCCCTCACGGCGGGCACTGCCCACCGGCAGATCCGGCAGGTAGTCGCTCAGCTCCAGAACCGTAAAGGCACGCGAGAACGCCTGAATCCGCCGCATGACTTCAAGGCGCGGTGCATCCAGCCCACCCTGGAACACCACTACATCCGCTGCCAGGCGCTCCAGCTCGACCAGGGGCGTCAACCCCGGCGACACCCGGCCATCGATGTAACCGGCAGCCTTCAAGCCATTGAATGGACGCACTACCCGCGAATAGCCCAGTTCACCCTGATCAAGCGGATGGACCACCAGCACCGGCATCTCTCGCTGCCCCTGTGGCGGCTGCCAGGTCGGCTGCAGGCTGGCGACCTTGAAGCCACCGGCATGGGCCAGCGACAGATGGCGGTTGTAGGCCGGATCATGGGCCAGCACCGGCAACCAGCGCGCATACAGGGCGTCCTCTTCTTCCACACTGGCATCGGCCATTGCCGGCCTGTCGATCAACAGTTGTGCATGAGGCGTCCAGACGTTGAGGTAACCGGCCTGGCGCAGGCGCAAGCACAGATCGACGTCCATCCAGCGCGCCAGTGCAGGCGCCTCGTCAAACCCGCCGGCCTCGACAAACAGGTCGCGGCGTACCATCAGGCATTCACCGCTGAGCGCCGAGTAATTCTGATCGACCGTGAGCCGCTGCATGTAGCCGGAGTCGCTGTGAGCGTAGCCGGCAAATACCCGTCCCACCGGCCCGCGCAAGCCCAGAACCAGCCCAGCGTGGTGAATCCTGCCGTTCATCGACAGCAGCTTGGCGCCCACGGCTGCGACCTCCGGACGCTGGGCGTGATTGAGCAACTGCTGCAACCAGCCCTTGGCAATCGGCGCCGCTGTCGCATCCAGCCACAGCAGGTACTCACCGCGTGCCAGTCGCCCTGCGTCATTGCGCAACAGTGCCGGGCACTGGCCCTGGGCAAAAGACAGCACCCGCAACTGATCGCCACCGATTTGCTCGATCCCCTGCAACCATTGGCGCACTTGCGGTTCGTCACTTCCCGGATCGAGCAACAGGACCTCGTAGCAGGGGTAGTCGGTGTGCTGCAACAGCGCCTCAATGCAGCGCTGGAACTGTTCGAGGGCACCATCGAGCAAAATCACAATGCTCACCATGGGCTGATCGGCATGCCCATAGTCCAGTCGATAGTGGCCAGGCAGGTGCGAATCGACGTGCGCCTGAGCATAGCCCCGGGCCTTGAGATGACGCCCTACCACCTCCCGCTCGCTGGCACAGTCAGCGAAGCGCAACGCTTCGCTGACCAACAGCGGCTCACTGATATGCTCGATACCACTCAAGCCGCGCTGCTCGACCAGGCGCAGCTGGTACTCCAGCTCGAACGCCTGGCCACAGCCGGTATCGAAGCCGCCTTGCGCCAGGAACTCGCTACTTCGCAACAGCCAGTGCGGCGAGACACTGGCCGGCAGGCTCAAAAGCAGATCAAGGTTCAGGTCTGGCCGAAGCGAAATACCCAACGAGCCGTTGCCCATGCGCATGGCTTCGTCAGCGTAGGCGGCAACACAGGCATCGGCTGCATTGGCAAGCTCCAGGGCCACCAGCAACAAACCGCCAGGGGTGAACTCCACCCCCGCCTCGACCACCATGAACCAGTCGCAGCCGCTGTCGGCCACGACCCGGTTGATGACCTCGCTACGCTGCGCTGCCTGGCACGGCCGGTGGTGCACCGATAAACCCGGCACGTCTGACGCTGGCGACGCAGCCCCGAGGGTCACCACCTGCAGGTGGCGATAAAGGCACTGATCGGGAGCAAGGCTCTCAAGGGTACGCATCAACGCCTGATCAGCGTCGTCACTACCCAGCACCAGCACACCCAGCATCGGTGCGCGGCCGCTGGCCAGGCGCTGCATCAATGCCGCGCGTTGCGGTTCTTCGGGGCAGCGCTGCTCGAGCCAGGCCAGCATGCCTTGCTTGTCCGCCAGTGCCTGCTGTTGCGCTGCCGCCTGGGTTTTTTCAATGAAGACATCCAGCTGCTGCCAGAACGGCTCGGTGACCGCGACGTAACGTTGCAAGGCCCCCTGCACCCCGGCACGGGCAACCGCCAGCGCATCGGTTTCATCCGACAAGGCAAAACCTTGCCTGCCGAAGAAGATACCGTCGAGAAACACCTGATCGACGCTGTGCCCGGCCATGAAGATCACCGGGCAACCGCATAGCACAGCAATGGCACAGGTCATCGACCATTCATAGCTGTACAGGACTTCGGCACTGCGCAGGACCTTGGCCAGTTCAACCAGCGACAGCGGGTTGGCAACACTGAGCAGGCGAATGCCTGCAGGCAGCGAGGCATAGTCCACCTGATCCAGAGGATGCCGGTTCTGATACAGGTAATGCCCCTGGCGAGGCACGCTAGGATCAGGTGCATTGAACAGCGAGATATCGATAATCGGGAAGCACAGCAGGTCGGCGACACTGACCCCCTTCTTGGCGGCGATCCGCGCATCGTAATAGAACAGCAGATCGTCCGGCTCTTCCTCCATCGCCCTGCCCGTCAGGAAGCCCTCGACGTTCAACAGGTAGCGTGCGACTACTTTGCCGCTGAGCGGGTTGCCGCTGGTGACTTCCGGATAGACCGTAATGGGCACCTTGCCGCTGGCGATATGGCGATCGGCGGTCGCCTGGTCGAGCAGTGGCGTTTTCAGCTCGGGGTTGACCACCTTGCCGCCGCAAATATAGGCCTCGCGGCCGCTCAGGTTCAACGCGTGGCACAGGTAATGAAGCGTGCAGACTCCTGAAGACGTCTCCCGGTAATCCGGCGCCGCAATATAGTAGGGATGCGCCGGCTTGGTATAGATCAGCTGCAAGCGAGCCATCGCCTGCTCAAGCCTATACCCATCAACGCCCAGGGTATTCGACATCTTCAAACTCCAGAATTGGTTGGAAACCCGACAGCCAAGGACAGGTTGCCCAGGCAACGGCGGTGGCCTGCGAGGCGAACTGTCAATAATCTGCCATCGCCCCCCTGCCAGTGCAGGAGCACAAGGCTGTAGACACGGGGCTTAGCGAATCGCAGGCATGAAAAAGCCGGGCATTGCGCCCGGCTCTGCATATTTCGCGCCAGAGGCCTGTTAAGGCAACCACTCCAGCACGCCGTTGCCACCGGCCACTACTACACGTGAAACGTCAACGCCATGCTCGACATCGACTACAACACGGGTGCTGAAGGCTGCCGGCCAGCGCTGGACCAGCGCTTGGCACTGTTCCCGCGCAGGCAATGGCACTGCGATGTTAAGCACTTGCGCCTGGGGTACGCAGATCGCCAGCAAACCGGCTTGTGCAGCCTTCAGGCACAGGTCGACATCGGTACCACCCGCAAGCTGTTCATCCAGCCCGGCACACTGCTCGAACAACGCCTTGCCCACCATCAGGCAGTCGGCCGACACCGCCTGGCAACCTCTTACCGCTTCCAGCCCGGGCAATGTCACTCGCACACGCGAAGCACCCTGCCGGGCATTGCGTACCAGGCCACTGCCGAGCAGCTCGTAACCGGCATGACTGATGACGCCATCGCGATCGAACATCTGGCAACCGACAACACCCACCTCAGGGCGCTGAGCCTGGTTGAGCAGGGATTCGATCCAGGCCGGCGACACCACCTCGCTGCGGCTCGACATCAGCACCAGGTACTGCCCCTGGGCCTGGGCCGCAGCCTGGTTGACCATCTGTACCCGCACCGACGACTCACAGGCAAACAAGCGCACCCGCGATCCCAGCCCCTGCACCGTGGCAAGGCCTGCGGCTACCGCCTCGGCATTGGCCGCCTCGCAGGTGACGATCACCTCGTAACGGGCATAGCGAGTACGCTGGACCACGCTTGCCAGGCTTGCTTTGAGCTGCTCGAGATCGGAATCGGCAACCAGCACAATGCTCACTTGCGGGGTCTGCGGATGACGGAAGTCAACCTGGAAGGTACCGTCGGTACTTTCGTTGACCTGGCCACGGTAACCCAGCACGTTCAAATGACGCTTGAGGGTGGTCAGGGCTTGACCAGCCATCGACTCCGGCGCTTGCTGGCCGATCACCAGGTACTCGTCCAGGTGGGCCATGCCGCTGATACCGCTGGCTTCGACCAGACGCAGGAGCAGATCGAATTCCAGCGCTTGCGCACAGTCTTCGCTGTAACCGCCCAGGTCGACAACGGCCTGGCGACGCACCAGCCAATGCCGGGCCATCAGGTCAGGACGACTGCGCAGCAGGTCCAGGTCGCAACCAGGACGTACGACACTGAGCAGGCGCCCGTCGCTGTCGCGCTGAACTTCGTTGGCACAGATCGCATGGCACGCCTGGGCGCCAGGCAGCTCGACCTGCAAACGCAACAAGCCGCCGGTAGCCAGTACATCGCCCGCCTGCAACATCAGCAGCCATTCGCTGGAAAGCTGGCGTACCACCTGGTTCAGGTGCGCAACCATGTTGGCCGGCGTAACCTTGATAAAGTGCAGGGCATCCCGGGCCGTGGTGATGGCCGGCAGTTCGCCGGCCTTGAGCACGACAATCTTGAAGTTGCGCAAACCGCTGGCGACCAGGCTGTCGAAGGTATCCTGCAAACCTGCGTTATCGTCCGCAAGATCGATCACCACAAAGGCTGTCTGCGGCGCCGGGGTTTTCCCCAGGTGGGCAAAAATGCGCTCGCGGGCGGCGCTGTCCGGGGTGGCCGCAGCGATTGCCGCCAGCACCTTGCCCGAAGGCGTGCTCGCCAGCTGCGTCTGCACAGCGGTAGCCGGCAGCAATTGGAGCTGCTCCAGCCAGGTGCCCAGGTCGCGGCGCAGCCCCTGGTCCTGCTCGCCCAGGCCTGCCAGCAGGCGCTGGCAAACCTGCGGGTTGAACACACCCAGTGCAAAGGCCTGCCAGTAGCGGGCCATGAGGCTCTCGGCGGTATCGTTGGGATGCTCGGCAAGCAATGCTTGCTGCCGTACCCAGGTACCTTCCAGCGCCCGGCTGTGAAGCTGTCCGGCGGGCCAGGCATGGACCATGAACTCGCTCGAGCGCAACTGACCGAACACGCTGCCGTTGTAGTACGGCATATCGACAAACTGGGTTGGCTCGAACGTCACTTGTGGTTCGGACGACAGGCTGTCCCAGCGCGAAGTGAACAGCAATGGCGCCTCACAGCGCGAGTGGGTATTGCGCACGAAGGCATTGAGGACTTCGAAGCCCCTGGCACTGGCAAATACCGCTGCCTGCTCGCCATCCCAGTGCTGGAGCTGGCGCACAGCCTGGCTCAGCAACTCTTCGCGAGCCTGCTCGGAAAGACTCCAGGGACGGTATTCAACCATCGCACTGGTGTGCGCCAGCAGCCGCGATGCGCCCTGGGCCAGCAGCCCATAGGAAACCGCCACACACCAGCTATCGAACGACAGGTTCGCCGGCACGCTGCGCACCGCGGTTTTCAAAACCTCGGTCCTGATCACTGCCCGCCACGCCTGCAAACCGTACTCGGCATGCACGGCAATACGCCCCAGGGCGTTGCTGGCATGCAACTGAGCCTTGGGCGCAGAGCCGATCTTGTAGTAGTCCACGTCGCCATTACCAGGCTGGTAACCCAGCGAGTAACCTTGAGCCATTACGTAATCGGCGTCGCCTTGCAAGGCTTCCACCGCCGCAGCGATGCCATCGGTCAGGAGGAAATCACACTCCAGGGTCAGCACCGCAAACGCGGTATCGACCTGCTCCAGGGTCTGCAGCACCTGCTCGGACCAGTCACCGACCGACGTTTGCGACGCCGGCGCTGCGAGTGTCTGCAGGTGTGCAAAGCGCGCCTGGTAATAGTGAGCGGCGCGCCCTGAATAGCCAGGCTCGTCCTGACCCAGCAAGACGACGGTGACGTCATCCAGCAGCGCTGCACAACCGATTGCTTGTTCGCCCATAGTGCACCTAGTTCTCATGTTATCTGTCATGGCCAGCATCAAGGCCGGCCACTGTCGTTAATCGGCCAACCAGGCGTTAGCCCAGTGCTGAAGCTTGTCGGGTGTCAGCATGAAGTCGCGCAGCACCACTTCGCGCAGGGCATCGCCCAGGCGATAACTGGCCTGGGGATCGTCCAGATGCATGCGGATCGCTTCCAGCCAGGCCTGCGTCGAGTTGCCGGCCACCCGCGTACAAGGCAGGTAGCCCTGATAAGCCTTGGTATCGGAACACACCACGGGGAAGCCGCAGGCGCCATACTCGAGCAAGCGCAGGTTGCTCTTGCAGTCGTTGAACAGGTTGGTTTCCAGCGGTGCCAGCGCCAGATCCAGGTTCAGGCTCGCCAGCTTCTGCGGATAGAGCGACATGGCAATGCCGGTGTGGTACTCCTTGACGTAGGGCCTGAGCACCTCCGGGCACATACCAAAGAACACCCAGTCGACCTCGTCGGCAAGCTCCCGGACCACCTCGGCCAGCAGCTCCAGGTCACCTTGATGGCTGGTGCCCCCAGCCCAGCCGACACGCGGCTTGAGGGTAGTTTGTCGATGGCTCTTGAGGTCGCTCCACATGTGCATCGCCAGCATGTTCGGCACCACCCGGATATCATGGTGCATGCTCGACAGCGCATCAGCCAGCGGCTGGGTCGACACCACCACACGGTCGCACAGGGAAATGCCGCGGCTCACCAGTTCGCGCATGTTCTGCGGCATGTTGCGGCTGTGCGCATTCTTTTTCGGCACGTCGATGATGTAGTCGTCGATCTCGTAGATTCGCCGCGCACTGGAAAAGGTTTTGACCCGCTCGATATCCCGAATGGTACTGGCCATGTAACGGCACTGCAGGATGATCGAGTCCGGCTTGCAACGCTCCATTTCGATAGTGTTGGGCGTGGCGTAATCCAGCTGACCCTGGATCCAGCCGGCCCGCTCCAGCTCGGTAAATGGCTGCACCACCCGGTAATGCCCAACCGCCGTGGTGTTGACCGGCAACGCCAGCACATAGGGCAATGGCCGGCTGATGAACGGGTCCCAACCACTACGCAAACCCGGTTCCAGATTGTAGCTGGACAGCTTCAGGCTAAGGTTGCGGTTGTAGGCCGGATCGTTGGCCACCAGGGGCAGCCAGCGCTGGTAGAAGGCGCGTTGGTCCCGTTCTATCGCCTTGGTGTCGACAACCTGCTCGACTGGCAGGCGCGCCACCATCGAAAACGGTGTCCAGACCACCAGGTAACCCTGCTCACGCGCACGCAGGCAGAAATCGGCGTCGAGCAACTCAACGCTGAATGCCTGGACATCCAGACCACCCAGCGCATCGAACAGGTCGCGCCGCACCAGCAGGCAATGGGCGCTGACAGCGCTGAGGTTCTGTACCGCAAGCAAGCGGTTCATGTAACCACCGGCATCGACCGGCTGACCGTAGAACGGGCTTCCCGCCAGGCCATGCACACCCAGCAGCAGCCCGGCATTGACCACCATGCCGGCGCTGCTACACATCTTCGGACCGACAATGCCGACTTCCGGACGCTGGCCCTGGCGCATCAATTCGCTCAGCCACTGGCCATCGAACATCAGGCAGCCAGGGTCGACCAGCAACAGATAGCTGCCTCGCGCCTGCTCGGCGGCCTGGTTGATCAGTTGCTGCCCGGCGCTGTCCTCGGACTGGACAATGTGCAACTGATCGCTGCCCAGTTGCCGCATCGCAGCAAGCCAGGACTGCAGGTCCTGAGGCTCGTCACCCTTGGTGGCGATCAGTACTTCATAGTTGCGGTAGGCGGTGTGTTCGAAAATCGATTCGACACAGCGCCGAAGCGCCTGCAGGTCTTGCCCGGCCACGATGATGATCGACACCGCGGGCGTATCAGCGTGCTGGTACAGCACTCGGGTCAACATGCTGTTTTCGGCCGATACCAGCTCGGCCTCGATACCCAGGCGCTGCAGGTGCGCCTGCAATACGCGTGGTGCCTGGGCCAGGCAGGCCGGCTCGGACTGCCAGCTGGAATAGCTGTACTGACTTTGCACCAGCAGTTCGGCGACGTGCTCGACCACCTGCAAACCATGGCTTTCAACCATCCGCCAGAGCAGATCTTGCGGCGCCAGGACGTCATAATCAGCCGTGAAGCCGCCCAGCTCCAACAGCCGGGTCCGCTCGAAGGCCAGCATTCGTCCGACGTAGGGGAAGCTGCGCATCAGATCGAGGTTGAAGTCGGGTTTGAAGATCGGCTGGCCAACCTGCAGGTTATCGTCACTGCCCTCATCGGTGTACAGGCACAACCGGTCCGTGTGCAAGGCCAGGCGCTCGGCCATGATCACCAGGGCATGAGGATGCAGGCGATCACCGGCGCGTAGCAGCAACACCCAGTCTGCCGATTCGGCCCTGGCGATCCGCGCATTGAGCTGTTCAAAACCATTGCCACGCAAAGCGCTGTACTCGACACCCGCATCACTCGCAGGCGGCTCTTGAGTGCCAAGCACCCAGACCTGATGCGGCGCATAAGACTGGGCGGCCAGGCTGTCGAGTGTCGACTTCAACGGCATCGCCTCGCCCTGTGGATCGAACACCACAGCAACGATGCGCGGTTGTCGTGGCCATTGCTCGATCCGTTTGGGCAGCAGGCTGATCTGCGCGGGCGACAAAGTGCGGCACTCAAGCCACTCGGCATAGAGCTCGGCAAAGCTCAGGCTGTGGGTACCGACTTGCTGCTGATAGTGGCCCATCTGCCCGGCGTACAACCGGGTCAGTTCATATTCGTCCCACTCCAGCGTCTCGCCTGGGCGAAAATCCTCAAGCGCCACGTAGCGAATCCAGCCGGTGGCCGGCGGCGCTTCGCCGGTGTTGGCGGCGAGCATCTGCTGCAACCATTCGCTCTCGGTCTTGTGTGCAAGGGTGATGCCGGCCTGATGGCTCAGACGCCCGGCATGGACCCGCTCGATACTGAGCATGTTAGACAGGTAGGCCAGGTGCCCACGGCGCAACAGGCACATGTACAGCGCCATGTCCAGGCGCGCAACGAACCCTGCGCCCTGCTGCACCAACTGCGGCAGGTACTGCTCTACCGCAGCCCGGCGCATGAGCATGTGACTGATGCCGCCAAACAGGTTGGGAACCTTGCTGGTGACCGCATCGAGCATGTCACCGCCGTTGAGGATCGCGCTGCAAGGGGCAATCACGCAGTTGGCCGGCCGCGGCGGCAACAGCGTCTCGTCCGCCGCGCAGATCAGCCGGTGGTTGACCACCATGTTGACCTCGGGGCAATCGGCCATGATCCGCGCCTGTTGCTCGATGCAGTTTTCGATCAGCCAGTCGTCGTCACAAAGAAACTTGATGAACTCGCCCCGGGAGTGCTCCAGGCATTGCAGCAGGTTACCGGCAAAGCCCAGGGTCGCGGGGTTGCGCGAATAGCGCAGCTCGCAGCTTGCCTGCGCAACCCTCTCATCGAAAATGGCCTTGATCTCGTCCCCCTGACTGTCGTCGCAAACGATGACCTCGAGGTTGGTGTAGCTCTGGGAGATGGCACTGAGCAGCGCGCGACTGAAGAACTCGGGGTTGAAGGCAGGAATGGCGATGCTGACGAGGGGTTGTTCGATCATAGTGGTAGGCCTGGAGAGGGTTCCGGGTGATGCCGGCAGGGGGCATCACCCGGTGATGTTGCGCAAAGATGTATCAGAGCCGGTTGAACAGGCTCAGCGAGGAGATCTTGGTGAACGCCAATTGCGACGCCTGCAGCATTGTCTGCTGCAGGTTCAGGCGGATCAGCACATCGGCCGGATCGGCGTCGCGGATCGAACTCTGGGTCTTGGTATTGGCCATCTTCAGGCTTTCGTTGGTATCGGCCTGGACGTCCAGGGCGGCACCCCGGGCACCGATCGAGCTGATCGCCTCGGCAACCTTGTTGGCGCCGCTTTCCAGGTTACCGATGGCCGACTGCAACGCCCCCTGGTATTTCTGCCGCGCCGCCAGGTTGTTGTCGACCGGCAATTCAAGCGCCTTGCGAAACTCCGAGATGGTGTCGAGGATATTCTGGGTCTGATGGGTATCGACCTTGACCGAGAACTGGTCGCCGCTAGCCGGCACTGCCGAGAAGTCGAAGTCGACACCGGCAATATTGGCCTTGGTCGCCGGGGTACCGGTCAGGTTGCCAGTGGCCACCGGGCGCGCATCCGGCCCCATTGGCTGGGCATACACTTCATAGGCCGAGGCACTGGTGAACTTGATGATCGCGCCACCGCCAGGAAAGGCATTGTGGTACGCCGTCTGGTCGGTAATCTTGGCTCCGGTGATCTGCGATGACGAGGTATTGCCGGCGCTGCGCGAGCCACTGACTTCGTCGGGTTTGGAGCTTAGCGAGAAGCTGTGACCGGCGATGACCGCGTCCGGGTTGGCCTTGTCGGCATCCGTCAGGTTGATGTCCAGGCGCATCTCGACACCACGGAAGGTGATGTTGGCCGGCTTTTTCGGGTCGAAGGCGCCTTCACCGGTGGCTTCCAGGGTCACGTCGTTGTTGGCTGCGTCAGTGATCTTGAACTGCGTGCTGCTGGTGAAGGTGATGGTGTACGGCTCGCCACCACGGAAACGATCGTTGTACTGGGTGCTGCCCGAGACCTGGCCATTGGACAGACTGACACGGCCGTCATCCACGGCCGGCGAGGTCAGCGTGGTCTGGCTGCGGCTGGTGTTCAGCGCCTGTTCGAACACACTGTAGCCACTCTCGTTGGTAGCCATGGTGAGCATGTCACCGACCTGCAGGCTCAGGGTGCTCTGGTCGCCCTGGTAGGTGTAGGTACCATCGGCATTACGCACGTAGGGCGGGGTGTCGCCACGGGAGCCGGAGAACAGGTATTTGCCGTTCTCGTCACGGCTGTTCATCAGGCTGTAGAGCTGCTCTTCGAGCTGGGTCAGTTCCTGGGCATCGGCCTTGCGGTCGGCGTCGGTGTAGCCACCGCTGCCGGCGCTGATGGCCAGTTCCTTGACCCGCGCCAGGATGTTGGTAATGCCGTTGAGGGTCGACTCGGAGGTGCCCAGGCTGTTGCGCACGTTGGTGATGTTGCCATCGTACTGGTCGATCAGGTTGCTCTGCTGTTGCAGTTGCAGCAGGCGCGCAGCCCCTACCGGATCATCGGCAGCGGTACGCACACGAATGTTGTCGCTGGCCTGCTGGCCGGTCTTGACCACGTTGGAAAAGTTGCGCTGATAGTTCGCGGAGCTGGTTTCGTAAAACTGGGAAGTAGAAATACGCACGGTCTACCACTCCTTAAAGGGCGTTGATCAGCGTGGAGAAAATTTCCTGCGCCGCTTTGATGATTTGCGACGAGGCCGTGTAGTACTGCTGGTACTTGATCAGGTTGCCGGCTTCTTCGTCGAGCTGTACGCCCGACAGCGAATCGCGTGCGCCCCGGGCCGACTCATGCAGGGCGCCGGTAGAGTCGACGTCCATCTGCGCCTGGGCAGTCTTGCCGCCGACGTTTTCCACCAGCTTGCCATAGGCGTCGGTGAGGCTGATGCCCTTGCCGTTGGCGCCGACTTCAACCGTACCTTTGGTCTGCAGGTCAATCAGCGCCTGGCCGTTGCGGTTGTTGTCCGAACCCGAGCCGGTCATGCCGATGGTGTAGTTGTCACCCTGCTTGGGTGCACCCGAGACGCTCATCTCGAAGGTGAAGGACTTCTGGTTGCCGCTGGCATCCTTGATCGGCGCGCCGGTGGAATCGACCATCGGCACCGAGAACTGCAGTTTGTTTTCCTGACCGGGAATAATGGTGCCGCTACCCAGGGTACCGCCCTTGGCATCGAGCAGCTTGTAGGTCTGCGGGTTGGCCTTTTCGTCACCGAACACCAGCTTGACCGGGGTCGAGTACTTCAGGCCATTCTGCAGATCCAGGCGCTGGGCCGGGTCGTAGATGTCCAGGGTCGAGGTCAGGTTGGGCTGGCCGATGATCCCGGTGCCCTGGTTGCCGGCACCACTGGTAGACGTCAGCGGCGATGCCAGCGCCAGGCGCTTGGGGTCGGTAAGGACGGTGTCCAGGTTGGTCGCGGCATTACGTGTCGGGGTGATCTTGAAGGTGTCACCGGCCTGCAGCGCGCCGCCATTGAGGTTGAGGCTGAAACCGTCGATGACCGGTGCCGGATCGTCATTGAGATCATAGGAACCGACCACGCTGCCCTCCGGCAGCTTCTTGACGCTGTAACCCGTGGCGCTGGTGAAGGTCACCTGATAGTCGCTGGTGCTCAGCTTGCCGGTGTCCTTGATGGTCACATCGAGGTTGCCGGAGCCTGCGCTGTTGCCCGCCTGGGCAATGCTGCGCTGGCTGATCAGTTCGGGGCTGTTGATGTTGTTGAACAGGGCCGCGCCGAACTCGCCGTTCTTGTCGATACCCTGGGCCAGCTGGCTGTTGATCCGATCGGCCATGACCAGGGCCACGCGCCCCAGCTCGTTCAGCGACGGGTCGAGCACTTCGCTGCGATAGCGCAGCAGGCCGCCGATCTCGCCACCGCGAAGGCTCGAGGTAACGTCCATGGTGGTGCTGCCACGGTTGAGCTGCACGACAAATCGGGTCGGGTCGGTCTTGCTCGGCGCGGTCTCGAGGTTGTTGGTGGTTTTACCCAACACCAGCGGCTGGCCGTTTTCCAGGTAGATATCGAGGTTGCCTTCGCGCTCGACCACCTGGGTACCGACCAGCTCGGAGAGCTGACGCACCGCCTCGTTGCGTTGATCGAGCAGGTCGTTGGGGGTGCCCTGCACCACCGCCACCTTGGAGATCTGATCGTTGTACTGGGCAATGGTTGCCGTCAGCTTGTTGACCTGGTCGGCCATCGAAGCGAGGTTGCCATTGATGTTGCTGTTCTGCTCGTTGAGCTGGCTGGCGATGGTGTTGAAGCGCTTGCTCAGCGATTGCGCGCTGGTCAGCAGCAGCTGACGCGAGGCATCTTCATTGGGCTTGGCAGCAGCGCTCTGCAAGGCACTGAAGAAGCTCTTCAAGGCGCCGGTGATACCCGTGTCGGCGCCCGACAGCATCTGGTCGATCGGCCCGACCTGCTTCAGGTACGAGGCGGCATCGCTGCTCAGCGAGGTGGTGGTACGCAACTGGTTTTCAAGGTAGGCGTTGTACACCCGACGCACATCGGAGAGGGTCGTGCCGGTGCCGATGAACACACCGCCAACCTGCTGCGCGCCGTTGGACCGCTGCACATTCTGCTGGCGCGAATAACCGGCAACATCGGCATTGGCAATGTTGTTACCCGTGGTGTGCAGGCCCGCCTGGTTGGCGTTGAGCCCCGACATCCCGATGTTGATCAAACTCGCCATGGTTCAAACCTTATAGTTTCGTTGTAGTGCCAATCGCTGCGTAGCTTTCGTACGATTTCATCTGTTTGGCGATCTGCGAAATCTTGCTCGCGTAGTCCGGGTCGGTTGCGTATCCGGCTTTCTGCAGCTCGCGTACAAACTGTTCCGGTTTATCGGCAGCCTTGACCGCTTCTTTATAGCGCGCGTTGTTCTGTAGCAGGCTGACCAGGTCATGGAAGCTGTCCTGGTAGGAATCGTAGGAACGGAACGCTGCCGTCTCCTTGACGAACTGCCCGTCACGAAACTCGCTGGTGATCGCCCGCGCCTGGCCGCCCTGCCAGTTGCCGGTAGCCTTGATGCCAAACAGGTTGTGACTGCTGCTGCCATCGGCCTGGCGCATGACCGATTTGCCCCAACCGGTTTCCAGCGCCGCCTGGGCCACCAGGTAGCGCGGATCGATACCGATGCGCTTGGCAGCCTGCTCGGCCATTGGCAGCATGGTGGCAACAAATTCATCCGACGAGCCGAATGCGCGCTTGGCCGGCGCCAGCGGCGGCTGGGCCACGGCGCGGCCATAAATGCGCATTGAGCCCGGCGCGGCAAAGCTCTGCGCCGACTGCCAGTCACCCTTGACCACGGCATCGGTCATGGCCGTGGTGCGTTGCGGCAAGGCTGCGGTGTTGGTGGTGGCAGCGACGGCACCGGCGGACGGCACGATGCCGGCCAGCAGGCGATCGGTGAGTTTGCCCGGCAGCGCCAGGCGCCGCGAGTTGAGCGCCGCCATGTCGTTGCGGGTGACGGCGGTTTCTTCGCTGCGCGCAGGCTCGGCAACCTTGCTTGCCCACAACGGCCGCTGCTGGATATCCACGCGCGGGAACGGGCTGTTGTTGCTCGCAGCGCTGGCCTTCTGCTTGGACAGCTGGCGCATCAGCACTTCCTGCAGGCCGATACCGCCGCCCTCGCGGGACATGCTCACCGCCAGCTGCTGGTCGTACATCTGCTGGTACTGCTTGGTGGTCTCGGTGTTGAGCGGGTTGTCCTTGGCCAGTACATCGCTGGCCGAGCGCATCGACTTGAGCATCTCGTTGAGAAACAGCGACTCGAATTCCTGGGCCACCTTGCGCAGGTTGGCATCGCTGTCGCGATCACCAACCTTCAGCGAGTTCAGGCGATTGAGGTCGGTGTAGGCACCACTGTCGGCGGCATTGAAAGCACTTTTAGGCATATCCATGGCCAGCCCCCTCAGATCACGATCAGGTCGGCTTGCAGGGCGCCGGCCTGTTTCAGGGCTTCGAGGATCGCCATCAGGTCGCCGGGCGCGGCGCCCACCTGGTTCACCGCACGGACGATTTCATCCAGGGTGGTACCGGGGCCGAACTTGAACATCGGCTTGGCTTCCTGCTCGGCATTGACCCGTGAGCGCGGCACCACGGCAGTCTCGCCATTGGAGAACGGCCCCGGCTGGCTGACGATCGGGTCTTCGGTAATGGTCACGGTCAGGCTGCCGTGGGTGACCGCCGCCGGCGACACCTTGACGTTCTGGCCAATGACGATGGTACCGGTACGCGAATTGATGATGACCTTGGCCACAGCCTGGCCCGGATCGATCTCAAGGTTCTCGAGAATCGACAGGTAGTCGACCCGCTGGCTTGGATCGAGCGGCGCGGTAACCCGTACCGAACCACCGTCCAGGGCCTGGGCCACACCCGGGCCGAGCAGCTCGTTGACCTTGTCGACGATGCGCTTGGCGGTGGTGAAGTCCGGGCGATTAAGGTTCAGGGTCAGGCTGTTGCCCTGGTTGAAACCACTGGGCACGGCGCGCTCGACCGAAGCACCACCGGGGATGCGACCGGCCGACGGCACGTTGACGGTAATCTTCGAGCCGTCGCGGCCTTCGGCATCGAAACCGCCGACCACCAGGTTGCCCTGGGCAATGGCGTAGACGTTGCCATCGATACCCTTGAGCGGAGTCATCAGCAGGCTGCCACCGCGCAGGCTCTTGGAGTTGCCGATCGAGGAGACGGTAATATCCACCACCTGCCCCGGCTTGGCGAACGCCGGCAGGTCGGCATGCACCGACACCGCGGCAACGTTTTTCAGCTGCACGTTGCCCGAGCCTGGCGGCACCTTGATGCCGAACTGCGAGAGCATGTTGTTGAAGGTCTGCAGGGTGAACGGCGTCTGGGTGGTCTGGTCACCCGTGCCGTTGAGCCCCACCACCAGGCCGTAGCCGATCAGCTGGTTGGTGCGCACGCCGGAAATGCTGGCGATGTCCTTCAGACGCTCGGCCTGCACGGCGAACGCAGTGGACAGCAGAATCGTAGCGGCAATCAGCTGCTTGAAGTTGAACATGGTCATCCGAACCTAGAAAGGCCAAAGCGGGCTGATGAAGAACCGGTCAAACCAACCAGGCTGGCTGGCGTCGGCAAACGAGCCGGTACCCGAATAGGTGATGCGCGCATCGGCAACACGGGTCGAAGGCACGGTGTTGTCGGTGGCGATGTCATCGGCACGGATCATCCCGGCGATACGTACCAGCTCATCACCGGTGTTGAGGGTCAGCCACTTCTCGCCGCGCACGGCAATGATGCCGTTGGGCAACACGTCGGCCACGGTGACAGTGATCGAGCCGGTCAGGGTATTGCCCTGAGCCGCCTTGCTGTCGCCCTTGGTTGCACGGTCGCCGCTGTAGCCGGCACTGAGGCTCAGATCGCCATCACCAAATGGATTATTGGTGGTCAAGCCACCGCCAAACAACGAGGTCAGGCCGATATCGGCCTTGCTGTTCTTGGCAATCTGCGAGTTGGCGTTCTTGCTTGCCTGGGTGCGCTCGTTGAGGGTAATGGTGATGATGTCACCCACCCTGAAAGCCTTGCGGTCGCTGTACAGGTTCTGGTCGAAACCGGCCTGGTAGATCGAGCCGTTGTTGGCCGCCGCCGGTAATGGCGTGCGCGGCAATACCGGCGCGTAGTAAGGATCGTTGGGCTTGGGCGTCGGCGCGACGCAGCCGGCCAGCAAGGCGATCCCACTCAGGGCAAGCACGGATAACAAACGACTCATGACTCTGACCTCACGGTGTAACAGGCGCCGTTCAAGCGACCTCGAAGACTTCACTTACAGGTTCTGGGTAACGTACGAGAGCATCTGGTCGGCGGTGGAAATGACCTTGGAGTTCATTTCGTAGGCCCGCTGGGTGGTGATCATGTTGACCAGCTCTTCAACGGTGCTGACGTTGGAGTTTTCCAGGGTTTGCTGCTGCATCACGCCAAAACCGTTGAGGCCCGGGGTACCGATCTGCGGCGCGCCGCTGGCGGCGGTTTCCAGGAACAGGTTGCCGCCCATGGCCTGCAGGCCGGCCGGGTTGATGAAGTCGGCGGTCTGGATGTTGCCGATGATCTGCGCCGCCGGGTTGCCAGCAGTGGTGATCGACACGGTGCCATCCTGGCCAACGGTGAAGGTCTGCGCCTCTGGCGGCACGACAATCGCAGGCTCCAGGGCAAAGCCGTTGGCGGTGACGATCTGGCCGTCGGAGTTCAGGTGGAAGGTACCGTCGCGGGTGTACGAAACCGTGCCGTCCGGCTGCAGGATCTGGAAGAAGCCACGACCGTTGACCGCCATGTCCAGCGGATTCTCGGTGGTCTGCAGGCTGCCGGTGCTGAAGTTTTTCTGGGTGCCGACAATGCGCACACCGGTACCCACTTGCAGACCCGACGGCAGCTCGCTGTCCTGGGTCGACTGGGCGCCTGGCTGACGCTTGATCTGGTAGAGCAGATCCTGAAACTCGGCGCGATCACGTTTGAAGCCGGTGGTCGAGACGTTGGCCAGGTTGTTGGAAATGGTCGTCAGGTTGGTGTCCTGGGCGGACAAACCGGTTTTACTGACCCAAAGAGCCGGAAGCATGCTGTTCTCCTCGCGCGCCTGTTTTACGGCGCTACGTCTGTGTAATTAGCCGATCTGCAAAACCCGAGCCATGGCTTCGTCGCCTTCCTTGGCCGTGGTCATCATCTTGATGTGCAGTTCGAATTGACGGGACAGCGCCAGCACCGAGGTCATTTCCTCGACCGCATTGACGTTGCTTGACTCCAGGAAACCGGAAACCACCTGGACGTTGGCGTCGGCAGGTGCGGGCTGGCCGCTCTTGGTGTGGATCATGCCGTCCAGGCCCTTGGTCATGGTCTTGAGGTCCGGATTGACCAGCTTGATGCGGTCGACCTCGGCCATGACCCGCGGGCCTTCGCCCATGGCGCGGATGCTGATGGTGCCGTCCTGGCCGATCTCGACCTTCTGCTCTGGCGGCACGGCAATCGGCCCGCCATTGCCCATCACCGGCATGCCGTTGCCGGCGCGCAGCACACCCAGGCCGTCGATGTTGAGGCTGGCGGTGCGCACATAGGCTTCGCTGCCATCCGGGGCCTGCACGGCGATGAAGCCGGCGCCGCCGATGGCGATGTCCAGGTCACGGCCGGTCTCTTGCATCGAGCCCGGGCTGAAATCGGTGGCCGGGCGCTCGGTCATGGCGTAGGCCCGCGCCGGAAAGCTGTCACCAAACACCGGCATCGAACGCGCCTGCTCCAGGTCGCGCTGAAAACCGCTGGTGGAAATGTTCGCCAGGTTGTTGGCATGGGCCTTTTGCGCCAGCGCATTCTGGCTGGCGCCGGTCATGGCCACGTATAGCATCTTGTCCACAGTCATCCTCCGCTGCGCTGGCGAACACTTGCCGTCCGCCGCTGCTCTGCAGTGCCTGTAGCAAGTTTCAAACCAACTTTTGCAAAAGACCCAAAAGCCCAATAGAACAAGGGTTTCAGCGCTGCGCGAAGACTCGCATGGAGAAAGCGCCGTCGAAATTACGGCGCCGGTTTGCCGCTAGCGGCAAGCTTAGTACTCGCGGCAGGCCGCGTTATTGAAAGGACCGGCAAAACGCTTCCAGCCCTCGCCCGGGGAAAACTGCGCGCACACCAGGCGCCCGGTGACCTGGCTTTCCCAGCGATACCAGGGCGCGGCATCGGCCCAGACCTGGCTCATCAACAGCACGGCAAACAGCGCCAGCAGCCATCGCTGCAACATGATCGACACCCCCGAAATACAAGACCCCTTCCGAGAAAGGGGTCTGTTTATACCAACTACCTTACACCCGCATCAGGCCATCTGGATGATGGTCTGCATGATGGTGCTCTGGGTCGAGATGGTCTTGGCGTTAGCCTGGTAGTTGCTCTGCGCCTTGATCAGCTCGACCAGCTCGTTGGTCAGGTTGACGTTGGACGCCTCCAGCGAGTTGGAAGCGATGGCGCCCAGGGTACCGGTTTTCGGTGCATCGATACCCGGGATACCCGAGGAGTAGGTTTCGGTCCAGCGAGTACCACCCATAGGCTGCAGGCCTTGCTCGTTGGCGAAACTGGCAATCGCGACCTGGCCGATGGCGCGCGACTGCTGGTTGCTGAAGCTTGCGAACATCACGCCGCTGGAGTCGATGCTCAGGCTCGACAGGATACCGGTAGCGTAACCGTCCTGGCTTTGCGACAGGCGCGTGGTCGGGGTGTTGTACGAGGTGGTGTCGGTCATGTCGATGGCGATACCGCCAGCATTGGCAGCCGAACCGTTGGAACCCCAGACCGGTGGCTTGGCACTGGCGTTGGTCACCTCGGCAGGAATCCAGCCGGTCAGCTTGAAGACCTTGTTGACCACTTCGTAGCCCGAGCCCGCAGCGCCGGCAGTCATGCTCTTGACGCTACCGTCGGAGTTGAACACGATGGTGCCTTCCAGCGCCTTTGGCGGCTCTTCGGCAGGGTTCAGCGGGTTGCGGCCATCGATCAGGGTGTACGACTTCCAGGTATTGGTCCCGGTCTTGACGTAGTACTGATCCATGACGTGCTCGTTACCCTGGCTGTCGTAGATCTTGGTGGCGAAGGTCTTGTTCCAGCTGTTTTCGTCGGTCGGGCTGAAGGTGGTGGTCGCCGGAATGACCTTGTCCGACGAGTTCAGGTTCAGGCCCTGATCGATCGCGGTGGTGCTCTTTGGCGCCAGCGCCGAGGTGTCGATCTTAAGGTCAGTCAGCACGCCATTGATGATCTTGCCGTTTTCATCAACGCCGTAGCCGCGCAGGCGCAGGCCGTCAGCAGTGACGACATAGTTGTCCTTGTTGGTCTGGAAGGCACCGGCACGGGTGTAGCTGAGCGCACCGTTGTCGCTCAGCACGAAGAAGCCCTGACCCTGGATACCCATGTCCAGCACGTTGCCGGTGTTGGTGATATCGCCATTGGTGAACTGCTGCGATACCGCGGCCAGGCGCACACCGTTACCGATGTTGTTGGTACCGACGCCGAGCTTGTTGGCCGAGTAGACGTCGGCGAATTCTGCGCGCGACGATTTGAAACCGGTGGTGGCGACGTTGGCGATGTTGTTGCCGGTCACGTCCAGTTGCTTGTTGGCTGCATAGAGACCGCTAAGGCCGATATTGAATGACATCTTTCACTCCTTGTGCCGCGTTAGCCGGCTCTATATACCGATGGTTTGGACTTTGGACAGGGCGATACTGCCCAGGCCGGCGAGATTGAGCATCATCTCGCCACCCGTCTGACTGATGGTGACGCTGCTGACGGTGGCCGGCAGCATGGTGTACATGTCCAGCTGCTTGCCTTCGACGGTGGTCTTGGCGGCAAAGGTGTAGGTACCCGGGTCGACTTTCTCGCCCTTGTCGTTGGTACCGTCCCAGACGAAAGCAGCATTGCCGGCCTTCTGTGCCCCCATGTCGATGGTCTTGACCAGCTTGCCATCCTTGTCGGTAATGGTGACGGTGGCATTGCTGAGCGCCTGCGGGACCACCACCGAACCGTTGAAGCTCTTGGTGGTGTCGACCACGGCCTTGTCGGTCTGGGCGATCACCGAGCGACCGACCAGCGACGAGGCCTGCAGTGCCTGCGAGGACTTGTAGTTGCCGGAAATCGCGGTCACCGACTCGTTCAGCGAGGTGATGCCTTCCAGGCTGCTGAACTGCGCCAGCTGGGCCACGAATTCGCTGTTGTCCTGCGGATCGAGCGGGTTCTGGTGCTGCATCTGGGTCACCAGCAACTGCAGGAACGCGTCCTTGCCCAGTGCCTGCTTGTTGGCGCCGGTCTTGCTGTTGGTGGCCGAGGCGATACCGGCGGCGCTGTTGGCGCTGGTTTCGCTGTTTTTCTTGCCCGACGCCTTGATGACGTCGTTCAGGCTTACGCCGGCTGTTGGGTCATTAACACTTGCCATTGGCTTAGTCCTTTATCACTGACCCAGGGTCAGGACCTTCTGCATCATGGATTTGGCCGTGTTCATCAGCTCGGCGTTGGTCTGGAACGAGCGGCTGGCGGAGATCATGTCAGCCATCTCTTCCACCACGTTGACGTTCGGGTAGTAGACGTAGCCGTCCTTGTTCGCCGCCGGATGGTTCGGCTCGTAGCGCGCCTCAAGGTTGCTCTGGTCCTCGACCACGCCGAGCACCTGCACGCCCTGGCCGGCAGCGTCCTGGTCCTGAAACAGCGACTGGCTGACGCCGGCCTGGGCCTGCTGGAAGGTGGTGGCGAATACCGGGTGACGGGCGCGGTAGGTCTGGTCGATGCTCGACGAGACGGTCTCGGCGTTGGCGATGTTCGAAGCGACGGTATTCAGACGCGTGGTCTGGGCGCTCATGCCGCTACCGGCAATGTTGAAGACACTGGCGAGGGACATGACTTACTCTCCGCGCAGGGCCGATACCAGCCCTTTGAATTTACTGTTGAGCAGCGTGAAGCTGGCCTGGAAACCCACGGCGTTTTCCGCATAGCTCGATTGCTCGAGCTGGGCATCGACGGTGTTCTGGTCGATCGACGGCTGCATCGGCGTGCGGTACTGCAAGGTCTCGTCGCCCATGCTCAGGCCTTCGGCCTCGATGTGCCGGGCGTTGGTACGATCCAGTGCGAAATGGCCCTTGCTGGTCTGCTCGGCCTGCGCCGCCAGCACCGAAGCGAAGTCCATGTCGCGCGCCTTGTAGTTTGGCGTGTCGGCGTTGGCGATGTTGTTGGCCAGCACCTCGGCACGCTGGGCGCGAAAGCCCAATGCCTTTTCGTGGATGCCGAGCGCTTTGTCGAAGCTGATGCTCATGTCGTGGAAACCTTCGAAGGTTTTTCGTTGACTGTGTCAGAGCAAGAGCCATGCCAAAAAACAAAACCCCGTAAATACGGGGCTTTGAGGAGTTTGCCGCCAGCGGCAATGCCAGAAAAGTGGCAAAAGAGCGGCAAGCGGCAAGCTTCAAGCGGCAAGAAAAAGCCAGGCGGCGCGCGAGCGGCTCTCTTTCTTGCCGCTTGAAGCTTGCCGCTAAAGCCTACTTGGCCTGGTAGATGATCCCCGGGCTGCACTGGACCATCTGGTAGTGATCCGGCAAACCGTTGAGCGCTTCAGAAGCACCCAGGAACAGGTAGCCTCCCGGCTTGAGCGTGCCGTGAATGCGCAGCAGGATGTCCTTCTTGACCTGGGCCGAGAAGTAGATCAGCACGTTGCGACAGAACACGATGTCGAACTTGCCCAGGCTCGCATAACTGTCCAGCAGGTTGAACGAGCGGAACTCGACACGGCTGCGGATCGGCGCCTTGACCGCCCAGCGCCCCGGCCCCTTGACATCAAAGTAGCGCTGCAGGCGCTCCTGGGACAGGCCGCGGGCAATCGCCAGGCTGTCGTACTCACCGGTCTTGCAATTGGTCAGCATCGAGCCGGAGAGGTCGGTGGCGACGATCTGCGCCCCCATCTTCAACTGGCCGATGTTGCTGCGCTCGAACTCGTCGATGGCCATGGAGATCGAGTACGGCTCCTGACCCGACGAACAGGCAGCCGACCAGATGCGCAGGCGCTGGCCGGGGTTGGCCTTGATCTGCTCGGGCAAAACCTTGTTCTTCAGCACTTCGAACGGATAGGTGTCGCGAAACCAGAGGGTTTCGTTGGTGGTCATGGCATCGACCACCTGCTCGCGCAAACCGCTGCGCGGCTGGCTCTGGATACGCTGCACCAGTTCGCCCAGGGACTTGATGCCCTGCTGTTCCATCAGCTTGTTGAGACGGCTGGAGACCAGGTATTGCTTATTTTCGCCCAGCAGGATGCCACAGGCTTTTTCCAGGAAGACCCGGAACTGTTCGAAATCCAAATTACCCGTAGACAATGATGCCGCCTCTTAAATCGTATGTACCGCCAGGGGCAAAGGCCCCCGGCCGTTAGTGCGTGGCCTTGATCCGATCAACAACGCGCTGGGCGAGGTCGTCCGGGCGGAATTTGGCCAGGAAGTCATCAGCACCGACCTTCTTGACCATCGCCTGGTTGAACACCCCGGAAAGCGAAGTATGCAGGATGATGTGCAACTTTTGCATGCGCGGGTCGCTGCGAATCTCGGCGGTCAGGGTGTAGCCGTCCATCTCCGGCATCTCGATGTCGGAGATCATCATCAGGAATTCTTCCTCCGGCCGCTTGCCCTCGTCGACCAGCTTGCGCAGGTAGTCGAGCGCCTGGCGACCGTCGTTGAGCGCCACCACTTCGACGCCAACGGTCTGCAGGCAACGGCTGACCTGCTTGCGTGCCACCGACGAGTCATCGACCGTCAGCACTCGCAGCATCACTGCCTTGTCCTGCACTTCGGCATCGACCACGCCGGCGGAGATCGCCTCGGAGGTCGGCGCCACTTCGGCGAGGATCTTCTCCACGTCGATGATCTCGACCATCTTGTTGTCAACCCGGGTCACCGCCGTCAGGTAGTGATCGCGCCCAGTACCCTTGGGTGGTGGATGGATCTCCTCCCAGTTCATGTTGACGATGCGCTCCACCGAATGCACCAGAAACCCCTGGGTCTTGGTGTTGTACTCGGTGATGATGACGAAACTCTTGCTGGTTTCTTCACTCAGACCGGGCATCCCGGTCGCCATCGCCAGATCGAGGATCGGGATGGTTGCCCCACGAATATTCGCGACACCGCGCACGACGGGGCTGGATTTGGGCATAACGGTCAGGTTCGGACACTGCAGCACTTCCCTTACCTTGAACACGTTGATGCCGTAGAGCTGCTCGCCATTGAGACGGAACAACAGCAGCTCCAGGCGGTTTTGCCCTACCAGTTGCGTGCGCTGGTTCACCGAATCCATTACACCAGCCATGCCAGACTCCTTCACCAAACGCTTCGAGCTTCGTACCCAGTCGGCACGCGCTTTGCTTTTTTTAATCGTATGAACATGAAAACGACATTTTTCCGACGCCTGACCCGCCACCTGCCCGGCTTCCTTGCTGCGCTGTGCCTCGCGGCCCCTGGCGTTCGAACTCTGGCTGACGCTTTCACCTTGCCTGAACAGCTTATCGGTGTCACCCAAGGGTTTCTTGAATTCACCGTAGAAGACTACCTGGCCACCAGCCAGACCGAAGGCCGCTACGAGATCCAGGTCAACAACCTCGACCCGCGCCTGCGCATGCCACTGTGCGACCAGCAACTGGGCGCTTCGCTGGAGAGCCCGGCGCAGCCGCTGGGCCGCGTGACCGTGCGGGTTCGCTGCGACGGCAGCTCACCGTGGACGGTGTTCGTGCCCGCCCAGGTACGTCTTTTTCGCAACGTGGTGACCGTGGTCCGTCCGCTCAAGCGCGACAGCGTCGTCGGCGAACAGGACGTCGCCCTGCGCGAACGCGACGTAGGCATGCTCAACCAGGGTTTTCTCGCCAGCCTCGACCAGGCGGTGGGGCTCAAGGTTATCCGACCAACGGTCATGGATCAGGTCCTCACCCCCCAGCACCTGGAGCAGGCCGAAGTGGTGCGCAAAGGCGACCAGGTGGTGATCACCGCTCGCAGCGGCAGCCTGGCTGTGCGCATGCCAGGCGAAGCGCTGAGCAAGGGCGGCCTGAGCGAACAGATCCGCGTGCGCAACCTCAACTCCAAGCGGGTGGTCAAGGCCAGGGTGACCGGACCGGGTCAGGTGGAAGTGGCCATGTAGAGCGCTGAATCAATATCAATGCTGGCGATCAGGAACTGCTTTTCCTAAACTGTGTCCATTGGATGCCCCGAACCGGCCGCGCACGCCTTTGAGCATTTGCGCCTAAAGTTTCTTTCGGGTTGGCCGAAAACAAGGCAAGCGTCCAAACACCCAGAGGTTTTCTGATCATGGTCATCGACTTCAGTCGTTTGAATAACTCCCCGTCGGTTGCCGGCGGCGTGCGCACTGGCAGCAGCCAGGAAAGCACCGCCAGCGCAGCTTCGGCCAAGGCCGGCAGCGTTGCTGAGAGCAGCGCCAGCGGGGAAACCGTACACCTCAGCCACGAGGCCCAGCAGTTGCAAAAGGTCAGCGACAAGCTGCGCGACCAGCCGATTGTCAACAGCGCCCGGGTGGCCGAGTTGAAACAGGCTATCGCCGACGGCAGCTACCAGGTCGACAGCAACCGCGTCGCCAGCAAACTGCTTAATTTCGAAGCCCAGCGCTAGCCCCTGGCGCGCTGACTTCAGGACGCTTGAACCAAAGAGCCAGCCATGCACGACACTACTCTGCTGCAACTGATCGAAAACGATATTGCTCCAGCGCAAGAACTGCTCGAATTGCTGCAGACCGAGAACGTTGCCCTGCACGGCCGCGACATGCCGCTGCTGGAAAACATCCTGGCGCGCAAGCAGTCGCTGGTGATCCTGCTCGATCAGCATGGCCGCCAGCGCAGTGAACTGCTTGCCGGCCTGGGCCTGTCCCAGGACCGCGAAGGTGTCGCCCAACTGGCCAGCAACTCCTCTTTCGGTGACCTGCTGCTGCAACAACTGGATGTGCTTGGCCAACTGCTGGCTGACTGCCAGGCGGTCAACGAGCGCAACGGCCGCTCGATCCAGATCCAGCAGAGCACTACCGCCAACCAGATCAGAATCCTCATGGGCGGCGAAGCACCGTCGCTCTATGACAGCCGCGGGGCCACCTCCCCCCTCGCCAAGCCGCGGGCGTTGAGCCAGGCTTGATTCCCTGTATCAAGGCACGGAACATACTGGCAAAATGCCGTAACTTGCGTGTGACGTTTTTGCCTGGAGAATGATTAACCGTGTTCAATGAAGCAGAAGCTCCGCAGCCTCCGAAGGTGCTCACTACTCCTTTGGAAATTGCCGCCAACTTGCGGTCGCTGCAAGAGAGCCATGACCCACTGATCATCACTTTCCACGAACGCAGCCAGCGTTTTCAAAGCTATGTGGTCGAGGTCGACCGCGAAGGCAATCGCCTGGCCCTTGATGAAATGATCCCTCGTGACGGCGAACGCTATCTGCAGAATGGCGAACCATTTCGCGTTGAAGGCTTTCATGATGGCGTGCGTATCGCCTGGGAATGCAACACACCGCTGAGCATTGTCGAGGAAGATGGTCATCGCTGCTACCGCGGCACCCTGCCCACTGAAGTCGCCTACCATCAGCGTCGCAATGCCTTTCGTGCAGCGCTGAAGCTAACGCAACTGGTGGACGTCGTGCTCGACGGCGAAAAGCTCAAGGGCAATGGCGCATTGCGCGGCAAGCTGCTGGATATTTCCGCAACCGGCTGCAAGCTGCGCTTTGAAGGCAATGTCGAAGAGCGCCTGCAACTGGGCCAGGTTTACGAGAAGTTCGCCAGCGGTGCACCGCTGGGCTTGTCCCAGGTCGAGGTCGAGTTGCGTCATCTGCATTTCGAAGAGCGCATCAACGCCACCTTCGCCGGCGTGCGCTTTCACAACCTCAACGGGCAGATGCAGCGCAAGGTGGAAACTTTCGTTTACCAGCTGCAGCGTGAAGCGCGGCGCTTCGATAAAGACGACTACTGAGTCGACCCCATCGCGGGGCCCGCTCCCACGGGCCCCGCGATGGCATCACACCTGTGTCGGCTTGACCTCTTCAGCCACAACCTCAGCGTCATCCCGATCCTGCGCCTCGGTATCCTCAGCCGCCACCGGCGTCTGCATCTGATCCTGCACCACCTGCTCGTCAACCCGTGGGTCCAGCGCCGCCGACAACGGCGAACCTGCCGCCGGCATGGCCACGTGATGCAGCGGCGCATCGTCGACCTGGTGCAAGCCGGTAACCGCTTTCGGGCGGATCCGCCAGACCAGCACCAGGGCAAAGAAGACGAAGAAGGCATAGAGCATCTGATTGCCCAGCACCTTCATCAATACCCCGGCCACCAGCGGCCCGATACTCGCGCCCACGCCATAGGTCACCAGCAGCATCGCCGTCAGCGACACCCGCCGCTCGCTCTCGACGTGGTCGTTGGAAAACGCCACCGCCAGCGGGTACAGACAGAACTGCAGTAGCGACACGGCAAAGCCTGCGACAAACAGTACCTCCAGCGGCACTGATGGCATGATCGCCAGCGGCAAGGCAACAATCGCCAGGCCCACGGCAACGCTACGAATCAGCAAGGCCCGGTCGTAGCGATCAGACAACCAGCCCAGCGGCCACTGCACCAGCAGCCCGGCGAAAATGCAGCAGCCCATGAACAGACCGACCTGCTCGGTGCTCAGCCCCTGCTTGGACGCATACAGCGGCGCCAGGCCGTAGAAGGAACCGACGATCAAGCCGGCACCCAGCACCGTACTCAACGACTGCGGCACCCGCTTGATAAAGAAGCGCGGCTCCATCGGTGCCGGCCGCAATGGCGCCGGGTGAATCCGTCGGGTGAGTGCCACCGGCACCAGGCACAGGGCGAAGCACATGGCGACCAGCATCAGCAGTTCAAGACCCAGCTGCGGGTGCGCCACCAGGATCAACTGGCCGAGCACCAGGCCCAGGTACGAGGCGATCATGTAGCCGCTGAACACCGCGCCTCGCTGCTTGGCATCGGCCTGCTCGTTGAGCCAGCTTTCGATGACCATGTACTGGCACATCATCCCCAGGCCGACGATGACCCGCAGCAGCACCCAGGCCGGCAACCAGCTGACCAGGCCATGGCCGAGCACCGCCGCGCCGACAATGCCGGCGCAGGTGGCATAGGCACGGATATGCCCGACCCGGGCAATCAGCCGGTGGCCGATCTTGCCGCCCAGGGCCAGGCCGAAATAGTTGGCGGCCATCAGCGCACCGACCCAGAGGCTGTCGACATGATCGGCAGCCAGGCGCAAGGCCAGGTAGGTACTCAACAAGCCGGAGCCGATCAACATCATCAGCGCAGCGAAATACAGCGCGCGAAAAGACTTCCAGATCTGTCGCATCAGCGTCCCGAACGGCTCCTTGAGCTGGTGGAAAAACTGCTTGAAAGCATAAGTGAAAATAACCGCCTTGCAGTTGATGCAGATAAAAAAACAGGTGACAGGGTGTTTACCAACACCGCTGCCACCTGCCTTGAAACTGAGCGATTGCCCCGGCAAAAACGCCTCGCCGGTTATGCCTGCGCGGCCAGCACGCGGCGCTCCCACGGGGTGATCTCATCGAAGAAGCTGGTCAGCTCCAGGGTCTTGGTGGCGATGTAGCCTTCGATGAACTCCTTGCCGAACAGTTCCCGCGCAAGCTCGCTACGCTTCAGACGCTCCAGGGCCGCATGCAAGGTACATGGCAGGCTCAAATGATCCGGCACCTCGAATTCGCCCTGGATCGCCGGCGTCGGTTCGAGCTGCTGCTCGATGCCATAAAGCCCCGCGGCGAGGCTGGCGGCAATTGCCAGGTAAGGGTTGGTGTCGGCGCCTGGCAAGCGGTTTTCGACCCGCCGCGCCACTGGCGAGCTGGCCGGAATGCGCAGGCCGGCGGCGCGGTTGTCTTCGGACCAGCAGGCATTGTTCGGTGATGCGTAGGGGTGGCAAAGGCGCTGGTAGGAGTTCACGTTCGGCGCAAACAAGGCGGTGAAGTCGGCCATGCACGCCTGCTGGCCGCCAATGAAGTGATAGAACGCCGGGGTCGGCTTGCCCTCGGCATCGCTGAAGACATTGCCCCCGCCCTCCACCGCCACCACGCTCTGGTGAATGTGCATGGAACTGCCCGGCGTATGCGCCAGGGGCTTGGCCATGCACACCACGGTCAGGCCATGCTTGAGCGCGACTTCCTTGAGCAGGTGCTTGAACAACAGGGTCTGGTCGGCCAGCAACAGCGGATCGCCGTGCAGCAGGTTGATCTCGAACTGGCTGACGCCCATTTCGTGCATGAAGGTATCGCGCGGCAGGCCCAGTGCCGCCATGCAGCGATAGACCTCGCTGAAGAACGGGCGCAGGCCGTTGTTGGAACTGACACTGAACGCCGAATGACCTTCTTCGCGTCGACCATCCTTGCCCAGCGGCGGCAAAAACGGCTGGTTGGGATCGCTGTTGGGGGCGAAGACAAAAAACTCGAGTTCCGTCGCCACCACCGGCGCCAGGCCACGGGCGGCGTAACGGGCAATAACCGCCTTGAGCAGGCCTCGACTGGAGAGCCCGGAGCTTTCACCGCTAAGCTCGAGCGCATCGCAAATCGCCAGGGCCCGTGGCTCGTCGCTCCAGGGCAGGCGATAGATATGCTGCGGGTCGGCGACCAGCGCCAGGTCGCCGTCGTCGCTGCCATAGAAACGCGCCGCCGGGTACCCGCCCATGATGCATTGCAGCAGCACACCGCGGGCCATCTGCAGGCGCCGGCCTTCAACAAAGCCTTCAGCGGTCATCACCTTGCCGCGCGGTACACCATTGAGATCCGGGGTAATGCACTCGATCTCATCAATGCCCGTCAATCGCTCGGCGAGAGAGTTTTGGCCATTGGTCGTCATGACTCTATCCTTGTTGTTTTCGCATGCCGGGAACGGCGACGGCTACAACATAGGCACCGGCCGTTCGAAATTTCAAGCGCCAAACGGACGATGTGATCGTAATTATCTACACGGGCTAACCTGGCAGGGTCAGGCCATTGGCTGGCAGCGGCAGCGCGGTCTTGTAGCGCACCTGCTTAAGGGCAAAACTCGAACGGATGTTGGCCACCCCCGGCAGGCGGGTCAGGTAGTCGAGAAAACGCTCCAGGGCCTGGATGCTGGGCAACAGCACGCGCAGCAGGTAATCCGGGTCACCGGTCATCAGGTAGCACTCCATGACCTCCGGGCGCTCGGCGATTTCTTCTTCGAAGCGATGCAGCGATTGCTCGACCTGTTTCTCCAGGCTGACATGGATGAACACGTTGACATCCAGGCCCAGCACCTCCGGCGCCAGCAGGGTCACCTGCTGGCGAATCACCCCAAGTTCCTCCATGGCCTTGACCCGGTTGAAGCAGGGGGTTGGCGAGAGATTCACCGAGCGCGCCAGCTCGGCGTTGGTGATACGGGCATTTTCCTGGAGGCTGTTGAGAATGCCGATATCCGTACGATCCAGTTTGCGCATGAGAGAAAATCACCTGTTTTTTGTCTTTATAAGGAATGTTTATCCGCTAGCCGAGGCAAAGGCAACGAAGTTGAGAAAAATATTCTTCAGGCGCCGGAATATCATGTAGGACAAGACTGACTCCCTGGTCACAAGCCGGGTGTCAGCAGCGACCGCTTCAAAGCTCAACAAAAACACAAGACAGAGCGAGCGTAAAAAAGCATGAACGAGTACGCCCCCCTGCGTTTGCATGTGCCCGAGCCTACAGGCCGGCCAGGCTGCCAGACTGATTTCTCCTACCTGCGTCTGACCGATGCCGGTCAGGTTCGTAAACCTCCCGTCGATGTAGAAGCCGCCGATACCGCGGACATCTCCTCTAGCCTGATCCGGGTGCTGGATGACAAGGGCAATGCCCTGGGCCCCTGGGCCGAGGACGTCAGCCCCGAAGTCCTGCGCCAGGGCATGCGCACCATGCTCAAGACCCGGCTGTTCGACAGCCGCATGGTGGTTGCCCAGCGGCAGAAGAAGATGTCGTTCTACATGCAGAGCCTGGGTGAAGAAGCCATCGGCAGCGGCCAGGCCATGGCCCTGAACCGCAGCGACATGTGCTTTCCCACCTACCGCCAGCAAAGCATCCTCATGGCCCGCGACGTGTCGCTGGTAGAGATGATCTGCCAGCTGCTGTCCAACGAGCGCGATCCGCTCAAGGGTCGTCAGCTGCCGATCATGTACTCGGTGCGCGAAGCCGGCTTCTTCACCATCAGCGGCAACCTGGCGACCCAGTTCGTCCAGGCGGTCGGCTGGGCCATGGCTTCGGCCATCAAGGGCGATACCAAGATCGCCTCGGCCTGGATCGGTGACGGCGCCACCGCCGAATCGGATTTCCACACCGCCCTGACCTTCGCCCACGTCTACCGCGCGCCGGTGATCCTCAACGTGGTCAACAACCAGTGGGCGATCTCGACCTTCCAGGCCATCGCCGGCGGTGAGTCGACCACCTTCGCCGGGCGTGGCGTAGGTTGTGGCATTGCCTCCTTGCGTGTCGACGGCAACGACTTCATCGCTGTCTACGCCGCTTCACGCTGGGCCGCCGAACGCGCCCGCCGCGGCCTGGGTCCGACGCTGATCGAATGGGTCACCTACCGCGCCGGCCCGCACTCGACCTCGGACGATCCGTCCAAGTACCGCCCGGCCGACGACTGGAGTCACTTCCCCCTGGGCGACCCGATCGCCCGCCTCAAACAGCACCTGATCGCCATCGGTCACTGGTCCGAGGAAGAGCACCAGGCGGTCAGCGCCGAGCTCGAAGCCGAGATCATCAAGGCGCAGAAAGAAGCCGAACAGTACGGCACCCTGGCCGGTGGCCAGATGCCAAGCCCGGCGTCTATGTTCGAGGATGTCTACAAGGAGATGCCGGAGCACCTGCGCCGGCAGCGCCAGGAACTGGGGATCTGACATGAACGATCACAACACTTCAATCCAGTTGGAAACCGCCATGGCGACCACCACCATGACCATGATCCAGGCCCTGCGCTCGGCCATGGACATCATGCTAGAGCGCGATGAAGACGTAGTCGTCTATGGCCAGGACGTCGGCTACTTCGGTGGCGTGTTCCGTTGCACCGAAGGCCTGCAGACCAAGTACGGCAAGTCGCGGGTGTTCGATGCACCGATCTCCGAAAGCGGCATCGTCGGCACCGCCGTGGGCATGGGTGCCTACGGCCTGCGCCCGGTGGTGGAAATCCAGTTCGCCGACTACTTCTACCCGGCCTCCGACCAGATCGTTTCGGAAATGGCCCGCCTGCGCTATCGCTCGGCCGGCGAGTTCGTCGCCCCGCTGACCCTGCGCATGCCTTGCGGTGGTGGTATCTACGGCGGCCAGACGCACAGCCAGAGCCCCGAGGCGATGTTCACCCAGGTCTGCGGCCTGCGCACCGTGATGCCGTCCAACCCCTATGACGCCAAGGGCCTGCTGATCGCCTCGATCGAGAACGACGACCCGGTGATTTTCCTCGAGCCCAAGCGCCTGTACAACGGCCCGTTCGACGGCCACCACGACCGCCCGGTAACGCCATGGTCGAAACACCCGGCCAGCGCCGTGCCGGATGGCTACTACACCGTACCGCTGGACAAGGCGGCGATCACCCGCCCGGGCAAGGACGTCACCGTGCTGACCTACGGCACCACCGTCTATGTCTCGCAGGTGGCCGCTGAAGAAACCGGCGTCGACGCCGAAGTCATCGACCTGCGCAGCCTGTGGCCGCTGGACCTGGAAACCATCGTCGCCTCGGTGAAAAAGACCGGCCGCTGTGTGGTGGTGCATGAAGCCACGCGCACCTGCGGTTTTGGCGCCGAGCTGATCGCGCTGGTCCAGGAACACTGCTTCCATCACCTCGAAGCCCCGATCGAACGCGTCACCGGCTGGGATACCCCCTACCCGCACGCGCAGGAGTGGGCGTATTTCCCCGGCCCTTCGCGAGTGGGCGCGGCATTGAAACGGGTCATGGAGGTCTGAATGGGCACGCACGTCATCAAGATGCCGGATATCGGTGAAGGCATCGCACAAGTTGAACTGGTGGAATGGTTCGTCAAAGTTGGCGACACCGTCACAGAAGATCAGGTCGTGGCCGATGTCATGACCGACAAGGCCACCGTCGAAATCCCTTCGCCGGTCAGCGGCAAGGTCCTGGCCCTGGGCGGCCAGCCCGGTGAAGTCATGGCGGTCGGCAGCGAGCTGATCCGCATCGAAGTCGAAGGCGCCGGCAACGTAGGAGCGGGCTTGCCCCGCGAAGAGGCCCCCGCAGTCACCGCCAAGGCCCCTGAACCCGAGCCGAAACCTGCTGCATCAGTGCCTGCTGCTGCCCCCGCAGCCTCGGCCCACCAGCCCGCCGCCATCGTCCCGCGCCAAGCCCACGACCGCCCACTGGCCTCGCCCGCGGTGCGCAAGCGCGCGCTGGACGCTGGTATCGAGCTGCGCTACGTACACGGCAGCGGCCCGGCCGGGCGCATCCTGCACGACGACCTCGACGCCTTCCTGGCCCAGCCCACCACCAGCACCCAGAGTGCCCCGGGCGGGTACGCCAAACGCAGCGACAGCGAGCAGATCCCGGTGATCGGCCTGCGCCGCAAGATTGCCCAGCGCATGCAGGATGCCAAGCGCCGCGTCGCCCACTTCAGCTACGTCGAGGAAATCGACGTCACCGCCCTTGAAGAGCTGCGCCTGCACTTGAACAAGAAGTGGGGCGACAGCCGTGGCAAGCTGACCCTGCTGCCATTCCTGGTGCGCGCCATGGTCGTTGCCCTGCGCGAGTTCCCGCAGATCAACGCCACCTACGACGATGAAGGCCAGCTCATCACCCGCCACGGCGCAGTGCATGTCGGCATCGCCACCCAGGGCGACAACGGCCTGATGGTGCCGGTGCTGCGCCACGCCGAAGCCGGCAGCCTGTGGAGCAACGCCGGCGAGATCGTGCGCCTGGCCAATGCCGCCCGCGGCAACAAGGCCAGCCGTGAAGAACTGTCAGGCTCGACCATCACCCTGACCAGCCTCGGCGCCCTTGGCGGCATCGTCTCGACGCCGGTGGTCAACACCCCGGAAGTGGCGATTGTCGGGGTCAACCGCATGGTTGAACGGCCGATGGTCATCAATGGCCAGATCGTCATTCGCAAGATGATGAACCTCTCCAGCTCGTTCGATCACCGGGTGGTCGACGGCATGGACGCGGCACTCTTCATCCAGGCCATCCGCGGCCTGCTCGAACAACCTGCCAGCCTGTTTGTGGAGTGACCATGCAACAGACGCTCAACACTACCCTGCTGATCATCGGCGGCGGCCCCGGCGGCTACGTCGCCGCCATTCGCGCCGGCCAGCTGGGCATTCCCACGGTACTGGTCGAAGGCCAGGCCCTGGGTGGCACCTGCCTGAACATCGGCTGCATTCCGTCCAAAGCGCTGATTCACGTCGCCGAGCAGTTCCACCAGACCCAGCAGCACAGCCAGCAGTCGAACCTGGGCATCAAGGTCTCGCCACCGAGCCTGGACATCACCCAGAGCGTGGCCTGGAAAGACGGTATCGTCGATCGCCTGACCAGCGGCGTCGCCGCCCTGCTGAAAAAGCACGGGGTCAAGGTGATCCATGGCTGGGCAAAAATTCTCGACGGCAAGCACGTCGAGGTCGACGGCCAGCGCATCCAGTGCGAACACCTGTTGCTGGCCACCGGTTCCAGCAGCGTTGAACTGCCGATGCTGCCATTGGGCGGCCCGATCATCTCCTCCACTGAAGCTCTGGCCCCGAAAACCCTGCCCAAGCACCTGACCGTGGTCGGCGGTGGTTACATCGGCCTGGAGCTGGGCATCGCCTACCGCAAGCTCGGCGTCGAGGTCAGCGTGGTCGAAGCCCGCGAGCGCATCCTGCCGACCTACGACAGCGAACTGACCGCGCCGGTGGCCGAGTCGATCAAGAAGCTGGGGATCAAGCTCTACCTCAAGCACAGCGTCGAAGGCTTCGATGCCGGCCACCAGGCCTTGCAGGTGCGCACGCCCGAAGGCGAACTGCTGCAACTGAGCACCGACCAGGTGCTGGTCGCGGTCGGCCGCAAGCCACGTACCCAGGGCTTCAACCTGGAAAGCCTGGCGCTGAAGATGAACGGCTCGGCGGTGGCCATCGACGAGCAATGCCAGACCAGCATGCTCAACGTCTGGGCCATCGGCGATATCAGCGGTGAACCGATGCTCGCCCACCGGGCCATGGCCCAGGGTGAGATGGTTGCCGAACTCATTGCCGGAAAATCGCGGCGCTTCGAGCCGGCCGCGATTGCCGCGGTGTGCTTCACCGACCCGGAACTGGTGGTCGTCGGCAAGACCCCGGAACAGGTCGAGCAGGAGGGCCTGGACTGCATCGTCACGCAGTTCCCGTTCGCCGCCAACGGCCGGGCCATGACCCTGGAATCGAAAAGCGGCTTCGTGCGCGTGGTCGCCCGTCGGGACAACCACCTGATCCTTGGCTGGCAAGCGGTTGGCGTGGGCGTCTCGGAACTGTCCACAGCCTTTGCCCAGTCACTGGAGATGGGCGCTTGCCTGGAAGATGTGGCCGGTACCATCCACGCTCATCCGACCCTGGGTGAGGCGGTGCAGGAAGCGGCGCTACGCGCCCTGGGCCACGCCCTGCATCTGTAGACACTGAAGCGGCTGAGGCCGATTTGACCCGCTGCCCCGTGCAGCGGGTCCTTTTTCATTCACCGATCTCATCCTTGCCAGCCGCCTTGGCCCGGTACAGCGCCTGGTCCGCGCGGCCCAGCAATTGCGCTTGCCCTTCACCCTCCAGCCATTCGACCACGCCATAACTCATGGTCAGCAATCGCTCGCCCACCGGCGGCGCCTGCTCCAGCGCCTGGCGAATCTGCCGCGCCAGTTGCAATGCCTCTTCGCGCTGGGTGCCCGGCAGCACTGCCACGAACTCATCACCGCCCCAGCGTGCCAGCAAGTCACCGGCACGCAGGCAAACCTTGATCCGCTCAACCGATGCGATCAGCGCCTGGTCACCCTGGGCATGGCCATACTGATCGTTGATCGGCTTGAAGTCGTCGATATCCATGACAATCAGCGCCAGCGGCTGGCGAAACCGCCGTGCCCGCTCGCACTCTTGCTGCAGGACCTTTTCCAGGCGGTAACGGTTGGCCACCAAGGTCAGCGCATCGCGTTCGGCCAGGTCGCGGTTCTCGTCGAGCTGGCGCTGCAGTTGCTGGTTGACCCACGACAGCTCGCGGGTGCGCTCGGCGATCTGCGCTTCCAGCGACAGGTTTTCCAGCTGCAGTTGCTCGACCAGGCGCTTGCCATCGTCGATATTGCGATGAGCGCCGAGCATCCGCGCCACCGAACCATCCGGGTTGCGCTCAATGATGTGACCGCTGTCCTCGATCCACAGGAAGTTGCCGTCCTGGCAACGGCAACGGTACTCGATGCGGTACTGGTCGGAGCGGTCGCTGATGTAGTCCTCGAAATGGCTCATCACCCGCGGGTAGTCCTCGGGGTGGATCACGCCTTCCCAGGTCAGTACGGTGTTGTCCAGCGAGTGGCTGGGGTAGCCGAGCATCCGGTACCAGCCGGGGTTGCGGTAGACGTAGCCGGTATTGGCATTCCAGTCCCAGATACCGTCGCTGATCAGGTCCAGCAGGGTGTGCAACTGTTCTTCCCTGAAGTCGCCCAGCGGGGCCTTCAATGGTGGTGTGTCTGACGTTTGAGTCATGGACGATCTCCCTTGTCCAGGCAACTACGCCCCAGCCGGATGTTGGTGCTGCCGGTTTGAAATGACTTGCCGCTGACGGCAAGGGTTTACCTCTTCGGGGCAAAGCATGCGCCGATTCACCAGCCGCCGTACAGCGCCACCCCCTGTATATACTAGCGCGTAAGCCTGTCAGCAGAGCTGGCACAAGACTTGCCATCGATCGAAGGTCAACTTGCATCCATCAAGGAGAGTGATCAGGTGAGTAGCATCAATGCCCTCGGCGTCCACACGCCAGTCATCAACCCGACCCGTGGCGTGGCCGAAGCCGCCGCCGAACAGGCCCAGTTCCGCCCGCCGGTGCCAACCAGCAGTGCCAACCGCCAGCAGCAAAGCCAGGCCAACACCTCCCAGCAAAGTGCCGAAGACGCCCGCGAGGAAGCCTTCGCCAAACTCAAGGTGCAACTGCAGAACCCCGACGTGGACATGCGCGAGCAAGCCACAATCAGCGCCAGCGAAACCGGCAAGAGCGCTGCCCAGCAATTTCGCGAGTACATGGCCCTGAGCCCGGCAGAGAAGATCAAGCTCAAGCTGCTCAATGAGCTGGGCATCAGCCAGGAAGAGTTCGAAGCCCTGCCGCCGGCGGAAAAGGACAAGATCGAGCGCAAGATTGCCGAGCAGATGAAAAAGCAGACCGAGCTTGAGTCGCTGGCCAGCCTGAACTCCGAACTGCAAGGCCCGGCGATGTCAGCCAAGCTGGTGGCCAACCTGACCGCCACCCAGGGCGGCAGCGATGACGCAAAGGATCAGGACCTGGCGTCAGCCTCGGCCCTGACCCAATCGGCGAAGGCCTGAACCTCGGGGCGCTGCAAGGCGTCCTGACGGCACACCAGGTAGTAGGCAAAACGCGCTGGCCAGGGTTTGTCGAGGGCCAGCTGCAGCTTGCCGCTGGCCAGGTCTTCAGCCGCGTGGGTGTCCTGCACCAGGGCGATGCCCTGGCCTGCAGCCGCGGCACGCAGTAACAGCAGGTCATCCTCGAAACTCGCACCGCGTGCTGCCCGCGGGTCCTCGGCAACGCCATGGGCCTGCAGCCAGAGCATCCAGTCGGCGCGATCGGCATCGTGCAACAACGGGTACTTCAGGCAATCGGCGGGCCGTTTCACGGCCGGCCCTTGGGCCAGCAACTGCGGGCTGGCCACCGGCAGCAAAACCGGCGCCATCAGGCGCACGGACTCCAGCCCCGGATACTGCCCCAGGCCATGGCGCAGGGCGACGTCAATGCGCTCGCGGTGAAAATCCACCAGCTTGGCCGAGGCCTCGACGCGCACTTCGATCTGCGGGTGCAAGGCGTTGAAGCGCCCTAAACGCGGCACCAGCCAGGAGGCGGCAAACGACGGTACGGTGCTGATGGTCAGAGCCTTGCCTGGCGCCAGTTGCTCCAGCAACGCCAGCGACGCCTCGATCTGATCGAATCCCCTGAGCAGCCCCGGGTACACCCGCGCACCGGCTTCGCTAAGGTGCACGCCATGGCGACCGCGCACGAACAGCACCACGCCCATGCGCTCCTCGAGCAGGCGCACCTGCTGGCTGACCGCCCCAGGCGTAACCCCCATGTGCGCCGCGGCGGCCTTGAGGCTGCCCAGCCGGGCCGCTTCAGTGAAGGCCCGCAATGCCAACAACGGTAGAACTGCGCCCATTTTCACCCTCTCCATGGTTTAGAAAAACTATCGCCAAAGCGCAGGATTGATCGTTTTTCAAGCAGCCCCGGCGCGCCTAGCATAGCCCGTCTCTGATCACTCCTGAAGAGAAAGCCCATGCCGCTAATTCTGTATAGCGATAGCTCACCTAATGGCTTCAAGATCACCATCGCCCTCGAAGAGCTGGGGCTGCCCTACACCCTCAAGCATGTACAGATCGACCATGGCGAGCATCGCCTGCCTGAGTTTCTCGCACTCAACCCTCATGGCCGCATTCCGGTGCTGGTTGATCTCGAGCGCGATGTCACTCTGTTTGAGTCAGCATCTATCCTTTTGTACCTGGCCGACAAGAGCGCACGACTGCTGCCCGATTCCCCCCGTGAACGCTGGGCGGCCATCACCTGGTTGCAGTTTCACGCGGCGAGCATGGGGCCGATTCTCGGCCAGCGCGTGCACTTCGAACGGTTCGCCGAACAGCCCTGCCCCGCAGCCATCGCCCGCTACCGGCGCCTGAGCGAAGAGGTGTTCAGCCCCCTCGACCAGCGCCTGACCGGCCGGCCCTGGCTGGCGGGCAGCAGTTACTCGATCGCCGACATCGCCACCTTCGGCTGGACCCATATCGCCCGGATCATCGACTTTGATTTCAGCCACTACCGACACCTGAGCGCCTGGCATGAACGCGTCAGTCAACGCCCTGCCGTGCAGCGCGGCATCCGCCTGCCCGCCCCCGCAACCGGCCCCTGAAGGACTAAAAGGAATTAATCGATGAACCCAACCCTGAACGGCGCCAGCGCCCACGCCTTCGCCCACCACCCTGGCTATCGACGCATGTTCGCCGCCGACCGCCTGACCCTGGGGATCTTCCTGCCGCTGCGCTTCTATCGCGGCGACATGGCCGTGCTCACTGGCCAGGCCGCGCTGGTCAGCGACATCGACCGCCTGGGCTTCGCCGGCGTCTGGGTGCGCGATGTGCCGCTGTACGATCGGCACTTCGGCGATGCCGGCCAACTGTTCGACCCCTTTGCCTACTTGAGCTACCTGGCCGCGCACACCCGGCGCATCGCCCTGGCCACGGGCAGCGCGATCTTCGCCTTGCGCCACCCGATCGACCTGGCCAAAGCCGCCTGCACCATCGACCAGCTGTCAGGCGGGCGCCTGGTGATGGGCATCGCTTCCGGGGATCGGCCGGTGGAGTTTCCCGCCTACGGTCTGGATCATGCCGAGCGCGGCGAACGCTTTGCCGAGGCCGTGAACTATTTCCGCCAACTGCTGCACAAGGGCGACCACTCGATTGAATCAACCCTCGGCCAAATGAGCGGCGCGCAACTGCTGCCCAAGCCCGTTGGCGGCGCCATCCCGCTGCTGGTCACCGGCAGCTCGCGCCAATCCATGCAGTGGCTGGGCGAACAGGCCGATGGCTGGCTGACCTTTCCTGATGCGACTGAAAACATCCTCGGCCCCCGGCGCCTGGCCGAGAAAATCCGCGCCTGGCGCGACAGCATTCCCGGCGGCGGCTTTCGCCCGCACGTGACCAACGAGTGGATCGATCTGGACGCCAACCCCGATTTTCCACGCACGGCGATGCAGGGCGGCTACGTGCTGAGGACCGGGCGCAAGGGGCTGATTGATCTGCTCGGGGAATGGCAGGATGCGGGGGTCAATCATGCGGCACTGGGCATTCAGTTTTGCCAGCGCCCGGCGGCGGAGGTGATTCAGGAGCTGGCAGAAGAAGTGCTGCCGTCATTTGCATCCCATGAAGGACCGTTGCCGTTGCGCCAGGATTGGTAGATCCCAGGCCGCAGCTGTTGCTGCGGCCTGACACCAGGCATCATCGAGTGTTGCCAATCACCGCACTCATGTATTGATTCAAATCGCGAAAATCCTGAACTCGCCAAGCGTACGGCGCCACCTTCACACCATTCTCGCGCAGCGTTCTGGGGATCAAGTCGCCGTTGGGGCGAAGTATTACCGATGAGACGATAACGCCCGGGTAGTCTTTCAAGCGTTTCTTGAATGCCGAGGTGGTCAGATCAGGGGTGGGCGGGTTGCTTTTGTTCGCCAAGGGCCCGGTCCCCTTGATGTCTGCCCCATGGCACATGGCGCATCGTTGCAAAAAGAGCTGTTTGCCATTGGCATTATCCGCCAAGGACGTGGATGCCTGAATCAACGATAGAATCCCGAGCGCAGCGATGATTAGTCTTTTCATTTTCAGGGCTTTATTGACTCTTCATGCAGCTGCGCGGTTGCCACAAAGAAACGCAGCAGTCAGAAGAATGGCCAGAGAGGCGAAAGTGAGATGGTGTCCCAGGGCAGGTTCGAACTGCCAACCTTCCCCTTAGGAGGGGGATGCTCTATCCAATTGAGCTACTGAGACACAGAGCCGGCAACGGGCGTCGCGCGGCAAGGACGGCGTGCATGTTAACCAGCAGGCCGGCATTTGTCATGTCATCCGTGGGGCTTTTTGCCTGTGGGTTTTTCAACGGATCGTGCAATCTGCAATGAGGCAGTCAGCCATCATTGCAGATTGCACGCAAAAGCGCACAAAAAACCAGCTTAAGCCTCTGATTTTAAAGGATAAAACACGATAAAGAGGCTGGCATGCAGTGTGCATTGTCTAGTTCATGACACGTGGCTCGGGGCCCCGCCCCGCCTTTGCGGAGTATGTCCATGAACAGCACCCTGCTTCTGCTCAACGCCCTGGCCCTGGCTACCCTGGTTGGCCTGGTCGTGCAACCCGACAGCATCGCCACTGCGGCACAAGCCCATGCGGCACCGGCGATGAAAGCGCAACTGGCCGTGTTCGGCGCACAGGCTGCGCACGTGCAAAGCGCACCGCTTGCAAGCAGCGAACGGCTGGCGTTCTAGGCTTCAACCCAGGCCAGGCACACCCTGTTCGCGCAACAGCCCAAGCAAGCGCTGCACCGCCTCGTCCAGCGAGCTGGAGTTGTCCAGTACTTGCACCTCGCCTTCTTCTACCCTCACCTGCTGCGCCCGCGCCAGGCGCTGCTCGATGTCTTGCGCAGTTTCCCGGCCGCGATCCAGCAGGCGCTGGCGCAGTACGTGATGGTCGACCCGCAGCAGCACCGGCAACAGGTCGGGATAGCGTTCACGCGCCTGCTGCAGATGCGCGCGCGAGCCATTGACCAAAACCGCGTGCCCTGCAGCCAGCCAGGCATCGATTTGCACCGGTATGCCATAGGCCAGGCCATTGGCCTGCCACTGCAGGGCAAAGGCGCCCTCGGCGCTCAGGCGCTGGAACTCTTCGAGGGAAACACCGACGGCGTCTTCACCCTTGGCCTCGGCCGAGCGGGTGATCACCCGCCGGGCGATGTGCACGTTCAGGCGCTGCAATTGAGCGCGCGCTGCATCGATAAGGGAATCTTTGCCAGCCCCCGAGGGTCCCATTAGGTACACCAGGCGACCCGGGTTCGCTGTACGCCGCGTCGCGCTTGCGTCATGCTGCATAGCCACTATGCTCAATGGTAGGAAAGCACGCGCATTCTAGACGCTTTCCATGGCCTTTTCTGCCTGATGCATGGCGTTGTCGACGAAGGTCTGCAGGCGCGGAAAAAGAGAAAATGAAAACTTTTCAAACCAGTACTCATTTCTGATAATTGGTACTGGCAAAACGCCTTTATCCGGTTCAATATTTGTCACAGAATTGACGCCAAGGAACCGGCGATAATGAGGCATGATTCACGCCTCATTCACAATTCAGGTTGAACATTTTGACGCCGGGATGGTCGTAGTGACATCGTGCGGCCAATTTCGAGAACCGCTTCCCCCTGAACTAAACCGGTCAATTATATGCGCCCAATGAAACAGGCTATTTACTCAAGCCGCACCGCTGACAAATTCGTCGTCCGCCTCCCCGACGGAATGCGTGAGCGCATTGCCGAGGTAGCGCGCAACCACCACCGCAGCATGAACTCGGAAATCATCGCTCGCCTGGAGCAGAGCCTTATTCAGGAAGGTGCGCTGGGTGAAGAACTGAGCATGCGTCTGGACAGCCCGGAACTGTCCCTGCACGAACGCGAACTGCTGCAACGTTTCCGCCAGCTTTCCCATCGCCAGCAAAACGCGCTGGTGTCGTTGATTGCCCATGACGCCGAGATGGCAGCTGACGCTTCCTGATTGCGTGGCTCAATCACTCAAGGCCAATGCCCGTGCATTGGCCTTTTTTATTGCCTGGCTCAAACCCGCCTGCTGCGCGACAACAACCACAGCAGATAGAAACCACCGAGCAAACCCGTGGTCAGGCCAATGGGCAGGTTGAGATTGAAAGCCAGGCGCTGACTGATCAGGTCGGCCACCAGCAACAACACCGCGCCCATCAACGCGCCAGACAACAGCGGCACTTCTGGTGCGGCGGTCAAACGCCTGGCCAGTTGCGGGGCAGCCAGGGCGACAAAGGCGATGGGGCCCGCTGCCGCCGTGGCAATCGCGGTCAAGCCCACAGCCGCCAATACCATGATCAGCCGCGTACGCTGCGGGGCAATGCCGAGCTGACTGGCGCTGTCATCGCCCATTTCCAACAGGTCGATGTGTCGCGCATGGCCAATCACCACGGGCACGATGGCGATGAAACCCAGTGCTGCTGGCAGCACGTGAGACCAGGTCCGGGTGTTGAGCGAGCCGGCCAGCCAGATTTGCGCCGACATCGCCCGGTCAAGGTCGCCCATCACCAGCAGTACGGTGTTGAGCCCCGAGAGCATCGCCCCCACGCCAATCCCCACCAGCACCAGGCGATAGCCACCAGTGCTGCGCCCACGCATCGACAGCACGAACACCAGCAAGGCCGTGCCCACCCCCGCCAGCACCGCCGCCAGCGAGGTACCCAGGGGGCCGGCATCAAACAGGATGATCTGCACGATGGCACCGCTGGCAGCGCCGGTGGTAAAGCCGATGATATCCGGCGAACCAAGGGCGTTGCGCGAGATCGACTGGAAAATTGAACCGGCCATGCCCAGCGCGCCGCCGACCAGCAGCGCCGTCAGTACCCGCGGCAAGCGAACCCGTTGAATGATCCGCTCGGCGGTCGGGTTGCCACCACCTGCGAACAGGCTGTCAAACACCTGACCTGGTGTCAGCGACAACGAACCTACGCCCAGCAACATGATCGCCAGCCCTGCTGCCAGTAGCGCCAACAGCGCACACACCACCGCAACCCGAGGCCGCCAACGCAACGAGTAATGACCCAGACGCAGCACCGCACCCGTCATGACCGACTCATCCGGAACCTGCGCACGATGACGATGAAGAACGGCCCGCCGATCAACAGGGCAATGATCCCGGCCGCGACTTCCGCTGGCGCCGCCACGACCCTACCGATCACATCGGCGCCCAGCAGCAGGATCGCCGCCAACAACCCGGCATACGGCAGGATCCAGCGGTAATCAGGCCCCACCAGCCGCCGGGCCAGGTGCGGCGCGAGCAGGCCGACGAAACCAATCGGCCCGGCCGCCGCTGTTGCTGCCCCGGCCAGCAACATCACCGCCAGGCACGCGAGCAGCCAGGTGGCGCGAAGATTGACGCCCAGCGCCTGGCCAAGATCAGTGCCCAGGGCCATGGCATTGAGGTTGCCGACCATGGCGATGGCCAGCGCCAGCCCGACTGCAACGACCACCGCCAGCACGCCAAGGGTCTGCAAGCCGCTGCCCTCGACCGAGCCTGCCGACCATTTGCGAAAACTGTCGAATACCTCAAGGGGAGCATTGAGCAGGATGATGCCAGTGATCGACACCAGCATCACCGACAAGCCTGCCCCGGCCAGCACCAGGCGCACCGGATTGGTCCCGGTTTCGTGGGCCTGGCCCAGGACGAACACGGCAACCCCGGCCAGCCCGGCGCCGGCAAAGGCAAAGCCGACATACTCGACAATGCTCACCAGCTTGAACAGGGTGACAGCGATGATCACTGCCAGCGCCGCACCGGCGTTGATGCCCAGCAGCCCGGGTTCGGCCAGCGGGTTACGCGTCAGCGCCTGCATCAGCGCCCCGGCCACGCCCAGGGCCAGGCCTGCGAGAATCGCCACCAGAGTGCGCGGAGCACGCAGTTCGCGAATCACCAGATGCTGATTGTTCTGTGGGTCATACGCCCAGAAGGCATCGGCGATTTCGCCAAGAGCGATGCTGCGCGAACCGATCAGCAAGCTGCAGGCGGCGACCAGCGCAAGCACGCCCAGGCCGCACAGCAGCCCCGATGAGCGCATGCGCCGTTGGCGATTGAAAACCATGGCGGGCAACACGGCAGTCGCCATGACTCAGCGCAGGTGCCGGGCGACGGTATCGATCATCTGCCGGCCAGAGTAGTAGTCGATACGAAACGAAGTCGGGCCCAGCGCGTAGACCTTTTTCTGCACCACCGCCGGCAGGTTGGCCAGCAGCGGGTCGGCAACAAACGCCTGTACATCGGCATCGGTGCCACCCAGCAGGAACACGCTTTCACCGGTGATCGCAGCCGAAAGGTTTTCGCGGGAAATGAACTCGAAGTCGACGGCGCGAGTGACCTCACCGCTCATGGCCGGCGGCAGGCTCGCGACCTTGATCCCCAGCGCGGTGAACAAGCGGGCCTGCGGGCTGGACGCACGGCCAACAGAATAACTGCCACCAATGTTGTAGCCGACGATACTCACCCCGCCCACGGGCGCTTTGATCGTGGCAGCGGCGCGCGCGGTGTAGTCGTCAAAATCCTTGATCGCCGCCGCTGCCTGCGCCTGCAGCCCCGCCGCCTGACCAAGGCGGGTAGCGATCTGTTGCCAGCTCTGGTTCGAATAATTGACCACGACGGTGGCGATGCCCTGGGCCTCAAGCTCGGCCTGGTGCTGGACGACGCTATCGGCGCCAGTGGCAACCAGTACCAGCAGGTCGGGATTGACGCCGATCACCGACTCGATATCGAACACCAGGTTGGGGTACAGCACCTCGACTTTGCGCTGATCCGCAACCGCCGCCCACTGGCTGAAAAAGCCCTTGCTGTCGGTCATCCGGCTCGGCGTGGTGGCCGCGCTGGCAACCAGTGGCGCCTCCATGGCCAGCAAGATGCCGGTGACACTCGGCGAAGTCGAAGCAATGCGCAGCGGTTTGGCGGGCTCGCTGGCGGCGCTTGCCGGGCTCGGCCCAACGGCGCTGCAGGCAAGCAGGATCAGCGCCGCAACAGCAAGCATTGGCGCGAAGGTGAGCTTTTTCATCGGCAATCGGTCTTTTGCTACAAGGGCGGCAGGAAGGGTTCGAGAACAGGCACAAGCTCGTCTAAACGTGGATGCGATGCAATCGCATTCCATATTGCAGAATTAATTCTGCACATGCAATACTCGCCGCCGAGCTGCCAGCAAGGAAAGGCTACCCATGACGCATCGCCTGCATGCTGACGCCGTGACGCTGCGTTACGATCAGCGCACCATCTCCAGCGACCTCTCCATCGCCATTCCCGACGGCTCTTTCACGGTGATCGTCGGGCCCAATGCCTGCGGAAAATCCACTCTGCTTCGAGCCTTGTCGCGGCTGCTGGCCCCAGCCCATGGTCGTGTGGTGCTCGACGGCAAAAGCATCACCGCGCTTGCGGCCAAAGAGGTTGCCCGGCGCCTCGGCCTGCTGCCGCAAAGCGCCACGGCCCCGGAAGGCATCACGGTCGCCGACCTGGTGGCTCGCGGGCGCTTCCCCCATCAGTCGTTCTTGCGCCAATGGTCGCCAGCCGATGAGCAGGCGGTCAACGCCGCCATGGCCGCCACCCAGGTCAGCGCGCTGGCCGAGCGGGCGCTGGACGAGCTGTCCGGTGGCCAGCGCCAGCGGGTCTGGATTGCCATGGTGCTGGCGCAGGAAACACCGATCCTGCTGCTCGATGAACCGACCACCTTTCTCGACATCGCCCACCAGATCGAATTGCTCGAACTGCTCAGCGATCTCAATCGCCAGGGCCGAACCATCGTGGCGGTGCTGCACGATCTTAACCAGGCCTGCCGCTATGCCACGCACCTGATCGCCATGCGCGATGGCGCGGTGCTGGCCGAGGGCGCGCCCGGGGCGATTTTCACCGAGGCGCTGGTGCAAGAGGTATTCGGCCTGCCGGCGGTGATCATTGCTGACCCCGTCAGCGGCACGCCGCTGGTGGTGCCCAAGGGTCGCCAGGCTCAACCGCGCTGATCGAAAATCCGCCCGCCGGTGGCCTGGTTGACCAGGCCAGCTTCGCGGTGCAGGGCGTCGCGATCCTCTGCTGACTTGAGCTGGCCAAGGTCAGTGACCGTGGTCATTACGCAGGCGATTTCCTGCTGCGCATCGAACACCGGCGCCGCCTGGCCGGTGACGTTCGAGAGCAGATGGCTGGTCAGCTCGGCCCAGCGGCCATTACGTACCTGATCGAGCAGCGCCTTGTTAGGCGGCGTGCCACGAAAATGCGCGGGCTGCTGCTTGCGCGCGGCATCGATCACAGCTTTGGGCAGGAAGGCCTGGAACACCAGGCCGCACGCGGTGTTGTCGATCGGCAGGATGTCGCCCAGGGCCAGCGGGTTGATCGAGAAGTAGGCGCTACGGTACCAGCGCACCAGGGTCGGGCCGCGGTCGGTCCAGATCGCCACCCCGCCGCTGGCGGCATGCTGTTGGGCCAGGGTCTTCATGTGCTGGGCGGCAATATCCACCGCATCGACGCGCTTCAAGGCGCTGATGCCGATGTTCAGCGCTGCCGGCCCCAGGTCGTAGAGGCCGCTGGCCGGGTCCTGCTTGGCCAGGCCTTCCTTGACCAGGCTCTGCAGGTATCGATGGGCGGTCGAGCCACCGGTCGCGGTGCGCCTGGCAACCTCCCCCAGCGCCAACTCACTCTCGGCATTGGCCAGTACCTGGAGAAAACGCACCGCAATCGACACCGACTGAATAGTGCCGGAGCGCTTTTCCGGGGCTGCTTGCGCCTCTTCGTCCAGGGCGGTCATCTCGTTGCTCAATTCTTCGCTCTCCTCGCCGGCGCGCACGGTCGCGCTTGTTGGCGGCCATGATACCGATTCCCTGAACCCGCACCTATTGCCATTTTGTGGAATGAATTCTTTATTGAGGAACGCAATAGCACCGTGCTACCCTCGAACGGGAAAGAGGATCATTCTCATTTGGGGGCATCTTGAAGGCACATCCACATCGCACACTGCGCCAAGGCTTTAGTGTGTTCACACTCTCGACATTGCTGGCTTCGCCCTACGCATTCGGGCAACCCGAGGTTAATGGCGGCAAGCCAGGCATTGTTTTCGAGCCGATCATCGTCACCGGTGAAAAGCTCGAACGCGAACTCAAGGACACCGCCTCCTCCGTGTCGATCAAGACCGCCAAGGAGATCGACAAGGAAAAGACCGGCAGCGCCTCGGTGGCCGAAGTACTCAATGATGTGCCCAACGTGATCTACACCGACTCGGTCGGCGCGCCGATCATCCGCGGCCAGGACACCCAGGGCCCGAACAACGGCCAGAATGTGTTCTGGGGCGGCACCGTGCCACGGGCGACAATCAACCTTGACGGCCATTACCTGAATTACAACGAGATGTTCTTCGGCGCCACCTCGGTCTGGGATATCGACAGCATCGAAGTGTTCCGCGGCCCGCAGACCACCTCGCAAGGGGCCAACGCGATTGCCGGTGCGATCATCGTCAACACCAAGGATCCGACCTTCACTCCCGAAGCTGCCTACCAGACCGAGGTCGGCAGTTATGACGCCAAGCGCAGCTCGGTGGCTGTTTCCGGCCCGTTGATGGGCAACGAACTGGCCGGCCGCCTGGCGGTGGACTACTCGGCGCGCGACACTTTCATCGATTACGACAACCCGAAGTTCCAGCGCGGCAAGGCCGACCAGAATTTCCGCGCCGTCACCGCCCGGGCCAAGCTGCTGTGGGTGCCCGAGTCGCTGCCGGGCCTTGAGGCCAAGTACACCTTCGCGCACAACGACAGCAACCGCCCGAGCCAGGAGGCCGCCTCGGCGCCCTTGCACAAGCTCGACCACGACACCACCACCATGCCCAGTTGGGAGCAGGACACCAACACCAGCGTGGTGGATGTCAGCTACGACTTCGACAACGGCATCAAACTGTTCAACCAGGCGCAATACTCGCTGTCCAACGTGCAGCGGTTCACCGGCATCGCCGGCGAAGGCGACGCCGATATCAAGCAGAAAAACGCCTCCAACGAATCGCGCATCACCTTCGGCGACGCATTGGATACCCTAAGCGGCATGGGTGGCATCTACTACGCCCACACCAAGACCGACGAAACCCTGAACCTGCGCGGGCTCTCGGCCTTCGATGACACCAAGGAGAACCTCGGCATCTTCGGCGAACTCAACTACCGCCTGAGTGAGCGCTGGACCCTGAGCACCGGCCTGCGCTTTCAGCAGGATCACATCGAGCGCCAGGGCAATTCGGTGCTGGCACCGACGGCACTGGACTACGAGAAAACCTTCTCCGCCCTGCTGCCCAAGGTCTCGCTGGCTTACGCAGCGACGCCGGACTGGACCGTCGGCGCCCTGGTCAGCCGCGGTTACAATCCCGGTGGCGTGTCGCTCAACCTGACCACCCGGCAATGGGCGTACTTCAAGGAAGAGTCGATCTGGAACTATGAGCTGTTCAGCCGCGCCAACCTGCTCGACGACCGCCTGATCCTCAGCAGCAACCTGTTCTACATGGACTTCAAGGACGCTCAGTACAACATCCCGGTGGTGATTTCCCCGGGTGTCGCCCAGTCCTACACCATCAACGCCGAAAAGGCCCACGCCTATGGCCTGGAGCTGAGCGCCGACTACCGTGTGCTCGACAACCTGACCCTCAAGGCCAGTGCCGGCGCCTTGCGTACACGCATCGACAAGATCTCCAGCAACGCCGACTACCAGGCCAACGAGTTTGCCCGCTCCCCCGGTTACACCCTGAGCTTTGGCCCGAGCTGGGACATCACCGACAAACTCAACCTCAACGTCCAGGTCCGTCACCTGGATGGCTATTACTCCGACACCGCCAACACCTCGTCCTACTCGGTGAAGCCCTACACCCTCACCGATGCGCGGATGAGTTACCAGTTCAACAAGCAGGTGCAGCTGTACGGCTACGTGAAGAACGTGTTCGACGACCGCTCGCCCACCTATATGCAGCAGAACCGCGGCATCGGCGGCACCGAGGCGAGCATGACCCTGCCGCGCATGGTCGGCGTCGGCGTCAAGGGCGCGTTCTGAGTCCATCAAAAGACCACAAGGAGAATTGCAAGGATGAGTACCCCCAAGCGCCTGCACATTGGCCTGTCACTGGCACCGACCTGGTTGAGCGGCGATGGCTGGCGGCGCGAGAACAGCAACATAGAAGGTATTTTCACCGCCGAGTTTGCGATTGATCTGGCCAAGCGCGCAGAAGCTGCGCACCTGGACTTTGTCTTTCGCCCCGATGTTCATGCTTTGGTGCCGCAGATGCTCGAAAGCGGCTCGGGCTTCGCCAGCCTCGACCCGAGCATCCTGCTCGCCGCAGTTGCCCAGCACACCTCGAAGATCGGCCTGGTTTCGACCGTATCGACCACCTTCCTGCCGCCCTATGTAGTCGCCCGCCAGTTGCAGTCTTTGAACTGGATCAGCAAGGGCCGGGTCGGCTGGAACATCGTCACCGCGCTGCAAGGCCACGAGAATTTCGGCCTGACGGCAATGCCCAGTGCCGATGAGCGTTACCAGCGGGCTGCGGAGTTCACCCGGGTGGTTCATCAGCTGTGGGACAGCTTCCCCAGCGACGCCCTGAAACTGGATCGCAGCACGGGCCGTTACGCCGACGCCTCACAGGTTCGCCCGATCGACCACGACGGCGCTCACCTGAAGGTCAAGGGCCCACTCAACCTGCCGGTGTACGCCAACACCCGAATCCCGCTGGTGCAAGCCGGCGCATCCGATTCGGGCCGTGACTTTGCCGCGTCGGTGGCCGACCTGGTATTCGCCCCCACGCCGGATATCGACGCTGCGCTCGAGCTGCGTCACGACCTGTCCCGCCGCGCTGAAAAACACGGCCGCGATCCGGCCGACATTCGCCTGCTGCCCGGCCTGAGCCTGTACCTGGCCGAGACCCGCGAACAGGCCCGCGAGCTGTTCATGTGCACCCACGCGCGCATCGACAAGCCGCGCAAGTTTGCCTCGATCAAGGAGATGACCGGGCTCGACCTCAACCAATGGCCAGAAGACCGCCCGATCACCGCCGCTGACCTGCCTGCGCCCGTGAGCAATCCTGGCAGCCGTACCCACACCAACCTGCTGCGACGCCTGATCGAACGTGAATCGCTGCGGGTCAGTGAGTTACTGTTGCGCCCAGAGGTGATCTCGGCTGCACACTGGCAGGTGATCGGTACGGTGGACGATGCCGTCGAGAGTATTGTCGAATGGGCTGCATCCGGTGCCATCGATGGCTTCATCGCGGCGCCCGGTGGCTCGCTGGAATCGGTGCACCTGTTCCTTGAACAGGTGATGCCACGCCTGGTGCAGGCCGGGTTGTTCCGCGAGTGCTACAGCGGCTCGACCTTTATCGAGCACCTCACCGAGCAATAAACGCCAGGCAAAAAAACACCCCTCGCGAGGGGTGTTTTTTGTCGGATGCTCAATCAGAGCAGGAAGATGGTGGCAAGGCCCAGGAAGATGAAGAAGCCACCACTGTCGGTCACCGCCGTGATCATCACGCTGGAGCCCATCGCCGGATCGCGGCCCAGGCGCACCAGGGTCATCGGGATCAATACCCCCATCAGCGCCGCCAGCAACAAGTTGAGGGTCATGGCACCGGTCATGACCACGCCGAGCGACCAGCTGTCATACAGCAGGTAGGCGACCACACCAATCACTCCGCCCCAGATCAGGCCGTTGATCAGCGACACCGCCAGCTCCTTGCGCATCAACCGCGAGGTGTTGCCGGGGCTGACCTGGTCGAGGGCCATGGCGCGCACGATCATGGTGATGGTCTGGTTGCCGGAGTTGCCGCCGATACCGGCAACGATCGGCATCAGCGCCGCCAGTGCCACCAGTTTTTCGATCGAGCCTTCGAACAGGCCGATCACCCGCGAGGCGACGAAGGCAGTGATCAGGTTGATTGCCAGCCACGCCCAGCGGTTGCGCAGCGAGCGCCAGACCGAGGCGAAGATGTCTTCTTCTTCGCGCAGACCGGCCATGCTCAGCACTTCGCTTTCGCTTTCTTCACGAATCAGGTCGACCATTTCATCGATGGTCAGACGGCCGATCAGGCGATCGCTCTTGTCCACCACCGGCGCGGAAATCAAGTCGTAACGCTCGAACGCCTGAGCGGCATCGTAGGCGTCTTCATCCGGGTGGAAACTCACCGGATCGCTGGCCATGACCTCGGCGACTTTCTTCTCCGGGTCGTTGACCAGCAAGCGCTTGATCGGCAGCACGCCCTTGAGGATGCCGTCGTAATCGACCACGAAGAGTTTGTCGGTGTGGCCTGGCAGCTCCTTGAGCCGGCGCAGGTAGCGCAATACCACTTCGAGGCTGACGTCTTCGCGGATGGTGACCATCTCGAAGTCCATCAATGCACCGACCTGGTCCTCGTCGTAGCTCAGGGCCGAACGCACGCGTTCGCGCTGCTGGGCATCGAGGCTTTCCATCAGCTCGTGGACAACGTCACGGGGCAGCTCGGGCGCCAGGTCAGCCAGTTCGTCGGCGTCCATTTCCTTGGCAGCGGCGAGCAGCTCGTGATCGTCCATGTCGGCGATCAGGGTCTCGCGGACCGAGTCGGACACTTCGAGGAGGATGTCACCGTCGCGCTCGGCCTTGACCAGTTGCCAGACGGTCAGACGATCGTCCAGCGGCAAGGCTTCGAGAATGTAGGCAACGTCGGCGGAGTGCAGGTCGTCGAGCTTGCGTTGCAGCTCGACCAGGTTCTGGCGGTGAACGAGGTTTTCTACCAGGTCATGGTGATGACCTTCCTGACGGTGGGTCAGGTCTTCGACCACGCGTTGACGCTGCAGCAGTTCGACCACCTGGGCCAGGCGATCCTGCAGGCTTTCTTGCGTCTTTTTTACTTCTACTTCAGTCATAGGCGAACTCCACTCCCAGCAGCGGAGCACGCCGGGAGATCAATCAGTCAATTCTTGATTGGCAAAACTTGCTATTGAGTAACTACTGGGTAAGTCCATGGTGGTATTCCACAAGCCCCGGCGGGGCTGACGGGCGCAATCATACACCGCTTGAGCTGTCAGGGTGCTGAAAAAATCGCGGCTAGAACAATCGTTTGCGAGACATACTTGTGACAACGTATGCAGGCAACAGTGCGACGGCGGTAGCGCGAAAAAAAACACATCGGGATCGGCATAAAATAGCGCGGGGCTGGCACGGCAACGATGACAGTCTATTCATCACGCCTTACCGGAAGATGAATGCCGGAAAGCAAAAAGCCCGCCTTGATAGGCGGGCTTTCTGTTGTATGGTGCACTCAGGAGGATTCGAACCTCCGACCGCTCGGTTCGTAGCCGAGTACTCTATCCAGCTGAGCTATGAGTGCAGGTTGGCGCTTGATGGACCAGATCACCTCTGGTTACAGCTAAAGCAACTTTCAAACTGAAAACTGCTTCGGTGTATGGTGCACTCAGGAGGATTCGAACCTCCGACCGCTCGGTTCGTAGCCGAGTACTCTATCCAGCTGAGCTATGAGTGCAGGGTTGGCGCTTGATGGACCAGATCACCTCTGGTTGCAGCTGAAGCAGCATTCGAGTTGAAAACTGCTTCGTCGTATGGTGCACTCAGGAGGATTCGAACCTCCGACCGCTCGGTTCGTAGCCGAGTACTCTATCCAGCTGAGCTATGAGTGCATTTGTTACCGCGCATTATAGGCCGCTAAATCATTTTGCCAACCACTTTTTCGTTTAATTTCAACGACTTAGGCGATTCAGGCAGATTACAGCGTCCTACATGAATAATGGCGGAGAAGGGGGGATTCGAACCCCCGATACCCTTGTGAGGTATACTCCCTTAGCAGGGGAGCGCCTTCGGCCACTCGGCCACCTCTCCGCAACACGGGGCGTATAATAACCAGACCCTTCCCCGTTTGCAAACTCTTTTTTGAAAAAAACTCGATAAAAATTAATGGGTTGGTTCTTCGTCCTTCTCTTTCTTGATCCGCAGGTAGATTTCCTCACGGTGGACGGCCACTTCTTTAGGGGCGTTGACCCCTATCCGCACTTGGTTTCCTTTGACGCCGAGCACGGTCACGGTGATTTCGCCGTCGCCAATGATCAGGCTCTCGGCGCACCGACGAGTCAGAATCAACATAGCTTTCTCCTCACGCAATTCAGTTCAGGGATAACAGTCTGCAAAAAAAAGGGCTTCAGCCTACAACCCGTGACGGCTGCTGACCTACGCCTAAGTATTGACTAGCGCGAGCAAAAGCACAGATTTCTCACGCCAGCCAGAAACACGAAGGGCGCGGCATGGCCGCGCCCCCAGAGGCAGCCGCCTTACTCGCCCTGTCGGGCAGGGGCGTCCAGCTCGAAGGCGGTGTGCAGGGCGCGCACTGCCAGCTCCAGGTACTTCTCTTCTATTACCACCGAGACCTTGATCTCGGAGGTGGAGATCATCTGGATGTTGATGCTCTCCTTGGCCAGCGCTTCGAACATGCGGCTGGCAACACCGGCGTGGGAACGCATGCCGACGCCGACGATCGAGACCTTGGCGATGTTGGTGTCACCTACCACTTCGCGAGCGTTGAGCTCGGCGGCGGTCTTGTCCAGGACCTTGTGGGCCTTGTCGTAGTCGTTGCGATGCACGGTGAAGGTGAAGTCGGTGGTGTTATCGTGCGAAACGTTCTGCACGATCATGTCGACTTCGATGTTCGCGGCACTGATAGGGCCGAGGATCTTGAAAGCAACGCCCGGGGTATCCGGTACGCCACGGATGGTCAGCTTGGCTTCATCGCGATTGAAGGCGATGCCGGAAATGATCGGCTGTTCCATGGATTCCTCTTCATCAATGGTAATGAGGGTACCCGGACCCTCCTGGAAGCTGTGCAGCACGCGCAGCGGGACGTTGTACTTGCCGGCGAACTCGACGGCGCGGATCTGCAGCACCTTGGAACCGAGGCTGGCCATTTCCAGCATCTCTTCGAAGGTGATCTTGTCCAGGCGCTGGGCCTGGGCCACCACGCGCGGGTCGGTGGTGTAGACACCATCGACATCGGTGTAGATCTGGCACTCGTCCGCCTTGAGCGCTGCCGCCAGGGCCACGCCGGTGGTGTCGGAGCCACCGCGACCGAGGGTGGTGATGTTGCCGTGCTCGTCGACCCCCTGGAAACCTGCAACCACCACCACGCGGCCGGCCTTGAGGTCGCCACGAATCTTCTGGTCGTCGATCTGCAGGATGCGCGCCTTGTTGTGCGCGCTGTCGGTGAGGATCCGCACCTGGTTACCGGTGTAGGACACCGCCGGAATACCACGTTTGATCAGGGCCATGGCCAGCAAGGCGATAGTCACCTGCTCGCCAGTGGAGACGATCACATCCAGTTCACGCGGAACCGGCTGATCGCTGATCTTCTTGGCCAGGTCGATCAGGCGATTGGTTTCGCCGCTCATCGCCGACAGTACTACCACCAGGTCATCGCCGGCTTCGCGGAACTTCTTGACCTTGTCGGCAACCTGCTCGATTCGCTCGACTGTGCCGACCGAGGTACCGCCAAATTTCTGTACGATCAACGCCATTTCAAAGCCGCCTCAGCCCATGAAGGGCACCCAATAAACATTCAAACGACGCCATGGCCCGCCACTGGACGGCGGGCCGATGTACGCCTTAAACGCCCTGCTCCACGAATGGCACGGTCAGGGCCAGCGCGCTGTCCAGCGCGGCGGTGTCTACGCCACCACCTTGCGCCATGTCCGGACGACCACCGCCCTTGCCACCCACCGCGGCAGCGGCTTGCTTCATCAAATCACCGGCTTTGAGTTGGCCAGTCAGGTCTTTGGTCACACCGGCAACCAGTACGACCTTTTCCTCATGGACACTGCCGAGCAGGATCACTGCGCGGCCGAGTTTGTTCTTCAGTTGATCGACCAGCGCCAGCAGCGCCTTGCCATCCTGGCCATCCAGACGCGCGGCCAGGACTTTCACGCCCTTGACCTCGACGGCTGCACTGGACAGGTCGTCGCCAGCAGCGCTGGCGGCCTTGGCCTGCAGTTGCTCCAGCTGTTTTTCCAGCTGGCGGTTGCGCTCCAGCACTGCCGAGAGCTTGTCGATCAGGTTTTCGCGGCTACCCTTGACCAGTTGCGCAGCTTCCTTGAGCTGCTCTTCGGCAGCGTTCAGGTAAGCCAGTGCGGCAGCGCCGGTGACCGCTTCGATCCGGCGTACGCCGGAGGCCACGCCACCTTCGCTGATGATCTTGAGCAGGCCGATATCACCGGTACGCTTGGCGTGGATACCGCCGCACAGCTCGACGGAGAAATCGCCGCCCATGCTCAGCACCCGCACGCTGTCGCCGTACTTCTCGCCGAACAGCGCCATGGCGCCCTTCTGCTTGGCGGTTTCGATATCGGTCTCTTCGGTTTTCACCTCGGAGTTCTTGCGCACTTCGCGGTTGACGATGTCTTCCAGGGCCTTGAGCTGCTCTGGCTTGACCGCCTCGAAGTGACTGAAGTCGAAGCGCAGGCGCTGGCTATCGACCAGCGAGCCCTTCTGTTGTACGTGATCGCCCAGCACCTGGCGCAGCGCAGCGTGCAGCAGGTGGGTGGCAGAGTGGTTCAGCGAGGTGGCGTGCTGGACGTCGGCATCGACCCGGGTCTGCACCTGGGTGCCGACAGTCAGGGTGCCGCTGGCCACCACACCGTGGTGCAGGAAGGCGCCGCCGGTCTTGGTGGTGTCGCGCACGTCAAAGCGCACGTTGTCGGCCTGCAGGTAGCCGGTGTCGCCCACCTGGCCACCGGACTCGGCGTAGAACGGCGTGCGGTCGAGGATGACCACGCCCTCCTCGCCTTCGCCCAGCTGCTCGACAACCTTGCCGTCCTTATAAAGAGCAACGATGCTGGCGCTGCCTTCGGTGGCGTTGTAGCCGGTGAACTCGGTGGCCACGTCAACCTTGACCAGGGTGTTGTAGTCCAGGCCGAAGGCGCTGGCGGAGCGGGCACGCTCACGCTGGGCTTCCATCTCGCGCTCGAAGCCTGCTTCGTCGATAGTCAGCTCGCGCTCACGGGCGATGTCGGCGGTCAGGTCCATCGGGAAGCCATAGGTGTCGTACAGTTTGAACACCACGTCACCCGGCACCACGGTGCCCTTGAGCTCGGCCAGGTCCTGCTCGAGGATCTTCAGGCCCTGCTCCAGGGTCTTGGCGAACTGCTCTTCTTCAGCCTTGAGCACGCGCTCGATGTTGGCCTGCTGCTGCTTGAGCTCGGGGAAGGCTTCGCCCATCTCGGCGACCAGGGCGGCGACGATCTTGTAGAAGAAGCTGCCGGTGGCGCCCAGCTTGTTACCGTGGCGGCAGGCGCGACGGATGATGCGGCGCAGGACGTAGCCGCGGCCTTCGTTGGACGGCAGCACGCCGTCGGCAATCAGGAAGCTGCAGGAACGGATGTGGTCGGAAACCACCTTGAGCGACGACTGCTCGGCATTGGCGCAGCCGATGGCCGCGGCCGAAGCGCTGAGCAGGTTGCGGAACAGGTCGATCTCGTAGTTCGAGTGCACGTGCTGCATGACCGCACTGATGCGCTCCAGGCCCATGCCGGTGTCTACCGACGGTGCTGGCAGCGGGTGCAGCACGCCATCGGCAGTGCGGTTGAACTGCATGAAAACGTTGTTCCAGATCTCGATGTAACGGTCGCCATCTTCTTCCGGCGAGCCGGGCGGGCCGCCCCAGATGTCGGCGCCGTGATCATAGAAGATCTCGGTGCAAGGGCCGCACGGGCCGGTATCGCCCATGGTCCAGAAGTTGTCGGAGGCGTAGGGCGCACCCTTGTTGTCGCCAATGCGCACCATGCGCTCGGCCGGTACGCCGATCTCTTTGGTCCAGATGTCGTATGCCTCGTCGTCGCTGGCATAGACGGTGACCCAGAGTTTCTCTTCCGGCAGGTTCAGCACCTTGGTCAGGAAGGTCCAGGCGTAGGTGATCGCGTCCTTCTTGAAGTAATCACCGAAGCTGAAGTTGCCCAGCATTTCGAAGAAGGTGTGGTGACGGGCGGTGTAGCCGACGTTTTCCAGGTCGCTGTTCTTGCCACCGGCGCGCACGCATTTCTGGCTGCTGGTCGCGCGGGTGTAGGCGCGCTTTTCCTGGCCAAGGAAGCAGTCCTTGAACTGGTTCATCCCCGCGTTGGTGAACAGCAGGGTCGGGTCGTTGCCCGGAATCAAGGAGCTGGAGGCAACTCGGGTGTGTCCCTGCTCTTCGAAGAAGCGAAGGAAGGCTTCACGGATTTCTGCGCTTTTCATAGGTTCTTCCACGGAAACGGCGGCCTTAAGGCAAATGCTTGCGTCAAATTGACGAAACGACGGCAAAGGGCCGCATTATATCGGGCCTTAGGCTCGGGTGCAGTGTGTTTATGCTATAGAAACCGTCAATTGGACGGCCTGCAACGACAACGTCAGCGAAAAACCGCTCGCTGGCACCCTGCCCGGCCTCTCTGGGCCTGTTGTGATCTGCTGACACGGTATTACTGGGGCCGTATAAAACAATTGGCAAGGTTTCCCTGATGAAATGTCGTTCATCCGGAAAAAACCGTTAGCAGCCTATACGTTTACCTGACATCTGTGCTAATAATTCCCCGCCGCCGATACCGGTGGCAACGTTCTCAGGGCGGGGTGCAATTCCCCACCGGCGGTAATTGCGCGCAATGCGCATAGCCCGCGAGCGCTTGCAGGCCAGCCTGCAAGGTCAGCAGACCCGGTGTGATTCCGGGGCCGACGGTCATAGTCCGGATAAAGAGAGAACGGGATAGGCGCAGCCGCGCCTGTCGCTTTGCACCTGCACGGCGAAATCCCCTTCGATCCAGCGCCCTGTTTCTCATACAAACAGGAGTCCGTTTCAATGCAACCTACCGCAATCGATAGCAAGAACCCTTCCCACGAGCGCATCGCCTTCATCCAGGCTTGCTGGCACAAAGACATTGTCGACCAGGCGCGCAAGGCATTCGTCGAGGAAATGGGTAAACAAGGCTATCAGCCCAGCGACATCGACTTCTTCGAAGTCGGCGGCGCTTTCGAGATCCCCCTGCACGCCAAGCTGCTGGCCCGTGGCGGCCGCTACGCTGGCATCGTTGCTGCCGGCCTGGTGGTCGATGGCGGCCTGTACCGCCACGAGTTCGTCGCCCAGTCGGTGATCAGCGGCCTGATGCAGGTGCAACTGGAAACCGAAGTGCCGGTGTTCTCGGTAGTGCTGACCCCGCACCACTTCCATGCCGGCGACGAGCACCAGAACTTCTACTTCGAACACTTCCTGGTCAAGGGCGTGGAAGCGGCGAAAACCTGCGCCGATACCTTGCAGAAGTTGCGTGCGTTGCGCCGTAACGAAGTAGCGCAAAAACGCGCAATCTAATCCTGCATCACCAGCGCCGGCCGCACCGCTGCGGCCGGTTCTTGGGCCCATGGCACCGCTCAACGATGGGCCTGGCAGCCTCCCCGCCTTGCGCACAGATGCATAAATATGTAGTGCCCGGACATGTTCAAACCTCCATAGCCTGACGTTTTCCCAACGCCCAATGGAGTGGACATGTACAACCTAAGCAACCCCAATCCGACTTACTACCTTACCGGGCGCGGCTCGGGCTATGCCCACTTCCAGTATGACGATGACCCGTATCCTGGCGCGGTCCGTCAAGTGATCCTGCTGCATGAGGACAGCAATGTCACCGTCACCTCGGAACACTTCAAGCACTCGGTAACCAGCGCCCCTCACACAAGCCAGGTGGATATACAGGTCCGGTTACCTGCTGGAAATATTGAAATTTCAACCCTGGACTGCAACCTGCTCGCTGAATTCGGCACGACCAGGATTGTCCTGGCGATGAACGACGATCAAATACTGGTCCTGCGCACTCAAAACGCTGGCAGCAGGATCTCGATCACTGAAGACGTGCATCACCAAGTCATTATCAATGCCGGTAATGGCAACAACCATATCGAAACAGGCAGCGGCGACAGCAAAATCTACGTCGGGGCCGGCAACAATCGAATTGCCCTGGGCACAGGGCTTACCTACATCGAAACGGGCTCAGGGGAAAACCGTATCGACGGCAACATCCTGCTGGGCAGCGCAGGCAGTGAGATTTTCTACGCCCGCAACCTGCCCGGCGACAGCCGCTTCAGCCAACCGGTAAGTCCTGAACATGCGGCCCTGGGCAATAACAGTATCCGCCCACAAGGGGACTCACGCTTTCAACGCCTGATCGCCGACCACTTAGACCTGCTGCGCAAAACCAGCACGGGAAGACAGCTGCTGTCGGCGCTGGACAACAGGCCCTCGATCACGGTGGACGAAATCCTGAACCATTTACCCTCGGGCTATGAGCCCGACATGGATTTCGATGACGATATCGGCGATCACTTCGTTACACCGAACGGCGATCCGGGCATTGGCGACGCTGGCGGCAAACTGCACTTCAACCCTGCAGGGCCAGCTTCCGACGACCTGCCCCTGCTCGATTTCTATCGTTGCCTGTGCAATGCCTGGAACTCCCTCACCGGCTCGGTTTTCCCAGGCACCTCAATGATCACCACACGAGCCGGCAAGCAACAGGAGGTAGCTAATTCGCAACTGCAGGCCATCGGCATTATCACCAGCCATAGGCCTTTTGATTTCGGCTTGTCCGCCGATACCCCTGCCCTGCGTACCAACCCAGCGCCCTTTACGGAAAATGCCTTGCGCCTGGAGCTGGGCCTGGCGCCGCGAATTCACTTTTAAGTTCAAACGTGCCCATCTCAAGCAAGGCCCTGATCTGACGCGGGCACGATCAAAATCCCCGCCCGAAGGCCATTCTTGACTTTCGGGTTGGGGAAGATGATGCGCGCGCCCTGCTCTTCGACAATCCAGCGGGTATCGGCGATATCCTCGGCCAGCAGATAGCCGGGTTCGAGCTCCGAAAAGTTCTCGACATCGGCCGGCAGGTTCAGGCGAAAGTGCTCGCTGTGCTTGATGATCTCGCGCGCCACGCTGAACAGTTTCAACCCATCCAGGGCCTCAGGCGGCTCGGGTTCGGTGCCATCGATAATCTGTTTGAGGCGGGTTTCCAGGCGATCGACGTTGACCGCGCCGTTCTCTCCGAACGGCCGCGCCTTGCCCAGTTCCAGGGTAAAGGCTTCGGCCCCCAGTTGCTCATAGGTGTAGGCCGTGAAGGTGATCGACACCTTGCTCTGCAGCAGCACCGCCTCCATGCCGGCCGCGCTCAGGCGCGCCAGTTCGCGGCGCGAATGCTGGCGGCCTTCCTTGTACGGATAGAGCGCGAACTGCTCGATCTTCGAACCGCGAATGGCGGTGTGCAGGTCGTAATGCAGACGGGTGCGATCAGGCACACTGAAGAAAGTCGCCGCCAGGCGCTCCAGCTCGCAGGCGCGCAGGGCCTCGGGGCCGCTGGTCTGATCGTGGCGACCATTGAACAGGCGGTTGACGTCTTGCTCGATATAACGCTCGCCGCGGCGGATCGCGTCAGGGTTACCGAACAGGAACAGAATACGCGCGCGCGGCTTGAGATCGCCGCGGGCAATGTCGTGCAGCAACCGGTCAAGCAGCTCGATCGGTGCGGTTTCGTTGCCATGGATACCCGCCGAAAGCAGCAGGTCCAGGCCATTGTCAAGGGCATCGGGCGGGCGCACTTCGAGGGCGCCCTCGCCGAGCCAGCGCATGCGTACGCCTTCGACAGTCAGCTGGGTCTTCTCTGCCGGTTCACGACCGGCCAGGGTCAGTTCAAGCAGTTTGCCGAGGGCGAGCATGGGCTATTCCTTAGTGATGGTGGCCGCAATCGGGACCATGGACGTGATCATCATCGTCGCCGGCATCGGCCGGTTCCATTTCCAGCTGCAGGCTCACCAGGTTGGTGGCCAGCGGGCGCAGCAGCAGGTTGGCGTACTCGGTGTCGTCTTCTTCAACGTCGACGCCGATCAGCAGCTGACCACGGCCATCCTGCTGAATCCATACCTCCTTGCCTTGCCAGACCACCGCAAAGCGGGTGCAGGAAGTTTCCAGCTGGGTACCATCTTCATCTTCAAGGATCAGCTGCAGGGCGTCGGACATAGTCGAATTCTCTCTCAAGGTTGGAGTTGGAACGGATAGACCGAACCCAGTTTGAGGATCTGGGTCAGTTCATCCAGTGCCGTACGACATTCCAGCAACAGCTGCGGATCGGCCAGGTCGGTTTCGCTCAGGCGATCGCGGTAGTGCTTGTCGACCCATTGGGTCAAGGTGTCGTACAGCGGTGCGGTCATGATAACGCCTGGATTGACCGCCGCCAGTTCCGTTTCATTCAATGCCACACGCAAGCGCAGGCACGCCGGCCCGCCACCGTTCTGCATGCTTTGCTTGAGGTCGAAGACCTTGACCTCGCCGACCGGCCCGTTCGAGCGGGTCAAGGACGACAGATAGGCCCAGACCCGCTCGTTGTTGCGGCACTCTTCCGGCACGATCAGCAGCATCGAACCATCGGCGCGAGACAGCAACTGGCTGTTGAACAGGTACGAACGCACCGCGTCCTCTACCGTCACAGCCGAGCGCGGTACGCAGATCGCCTTGAAGTTGCCGCCTCGTTTAGCCAGTTTAGCCTGCAGTTGGCCAAGCATCGCCTCGGTCTCGAGGAAGGCGTCCTCGTGGTAGAACAGCACTTCGCCGTTACCCACCGCGATCACGTCGTTGTGGAACACGCCCTGATCGATCACCGCCGGGTTCTGCTGGGCGAAGACCACGCCCTCCTCGCTCAGGCCGTGCAGGCGCGCTACGGCTTGCGACGCCTCAAGCGTCTGGCGTGCCGGGTACTTCTGTGGCGCCGGGTAGCGGGTGTCGAAGGCGCTGCGGCCATAGACGAAGAACTCGACACCGGCCTCGCCGTAGCTGCGGCAGAAACGTGTGTGGTTGGCCGCGCCTTCGTCACCGAACTGCGCTACCGCCGGCAAAGCGGCGTGGTGGGCAAAATGCTTGTTATCAGCAAACATGGCGCCGAGCACGCGGCTGGTGGTCGGGTGCTCGATGCTGCGGTGGTACTTGCAGTTGAGGTTGGCGGCGGTGAAGTGCACGCGGCCGTCCGCAGTGTCGGCACTGGGGCTGACGGTGGCGGCGTTGGCCACCCACATGCTCGAGGCCGAGCAGCTGGCGACCAGCAACGGCATGGCCTCTTTGGCCGCACGCTCGATCACTTGTGCGTCGCTTCCAGTGAAACCCAGGCGGCGTAGTGCTGCCACGTCCGGGCGCTCCTGCGGGGCCAGTACGCCTTGCTGGAAGCCCATCTCCATCAACGCCTTCATCTTCGCCAGGCCCTGACGCGCCGCTTCACGCGGGTTGGACGCCTGCTGGCTGTTGCTTTGCGAAGCAACGTTGCCGTACGACAGCCCGCCGTAGTTGTGCGTCGGTCCGACCAGACCATCAAAATTCACTTCAAACGATTTCATCGGCAAGGCTCCGTGGACCTTTTGTTATAGGGAGACGCCTGGCGTCAGTGTCGCAGGCAGGGTCAGGCTGGCGGTCTCCAGCGAGGCTACCGGGTAAGCGCAATAATCAGCCGCGTAATAGGCACTGGCGCGGTGGTTGCCGCTGGCCCCTACGCCACCGAATGGTGCGCTGCTGGCGGCGCCGGTCAGTTGCTTGTTCCAGTTGACGATGCCGGCGCGGCTTTGCAGCCAGAAGTACTGATAGCGCGCGTGGGAATCGGACAACAGGCCGGCGGCCAGGCCGTACTGGGTGTTGTTGGCCTCGGCGATGGCCGCATCGAAATCACTGTAGCGAATCACCTGCAGCAGCGGGCCGAAGAACTCTTCGTCCAGGCGCTCGGCGACTGCGCTGACATCGATGATGCCCGGGGTCAGCAGGGCAGCGGTGGCTTGCGGCTGGGTCATTGGCAGCAGCGACACGCCGCCGTTGCCGAGCAGGTGCGCCTGAGCATCGAGCAGTGCCTTGGCCGCGCCCAGGGAAATCACCGAGCCCATGAACGGCGCCGGCTGCTGGTCGAAGGCACCGACCGTAATGTTCTTGCTCACTTCGACCAGGCGTTTGAGCAGCGCATCGCCCCAGGCGCCTTGCGGCACCAGCAGGCGGCGCGCGCAGGTGCAGCGCTGGCCGGCGGAAATGAACGCCGACTGGATGATGGTGTACACCGCAGCGTCGAGGTCCTTGACCTCGTCGACCACCAGCGGGTTGTTGCCGCCCATCTCCAGGGCCAGGATCTTGTCCGGGCGCCCGGCGAACTGCTGGTGCAGCAGGTTGCCGGTGCGGCTGGAGCCGGTGAAGAACAAACCGTCGATGCCCGGGTTGGCAGCCAGGGCCACGCCGGTTTCGCGGGCGCCCTGGACCAGGTTGAGCACGCCTGCCGGCAGGCCGGCGTCGATCCAGCACTTGACCGTCAGCTCGGCGACTTTCGGAGTCAGCTCGCTGGGCTTGAACACCACGGTATTACCGGCCAGCAGCGCCGGGACAATATGCCCGTTGGGCAGGTGGCCGGGGAAGTTGTACGGGCCGAACACCGCAACCACACCGTGAGGCTTATGGCGCAGCACGGCGGTGGCATCGGCCAGCGGGCCGCTCTTTTCACCGGTGCGTTCGCGGTAGCTCTGTACCGAAATCGCTACCTTGTTGACCATGCTGGTCACTTCGGTGGCGGCTTCCCACAGCGGCTTGCCGGTTTCTTCACCGATGCAGCGCGCCAGCTCGTCGGCATTGGCCTTGAGCGCCGCGGCAAAGGCTTCAAGCACGCTGATGCGCGCTTCCAGCGACTGCAGCGCCCAGCCGGCAAAGGCCTGGCGCGCGGCCTTGACCGCACTGTCGACCTGCCCGGCGTTGGCGCCCTGGCCTTGCCAGACAACCTGCTGGCTGACCGGGTTAAGTGATTGCAGCGCTTCGCCCTGCCCTGCCTGCCAACTGCCGGCGATAAAGTGAGTCGTCATTATTTGGCCTCCCGGGCAGCAGACAGTGGTACCGCACGCACCTGGTCACCAGCGCTCAGGCGCAGGCGTTTGGCGGTTTGAGGATCGACCACCAGGGTGCCGGCAGCAAGGCGCGCCGGTGCGGCAGTAATGCGGCAGTCTTCACGCTTGCGGTTGTGGATGATGAAGGGGGTGGCATCGTCGCCTGGAGTGCCAACAGCCAGCACCAGTGCCTGGCTGTCGTGCACCGCACGGATCTTGGCGGTCTCGCACTCCACCGCAGGGCCTGCGTCAAAGATATCGACATAGCCCTGGTAGCTGAAACCTTCGCTCTTGAGCATCGCCAGCGCAGGCTCTGTGTCGGTGTGCACCCGGCCAATGACGTTGCGCGCCGCTTCCGAGAGGAAGCAGGTGTACAGCGGAAACTTGGGCATCAGCTCGGCAATGAAGGCCTTGTTGCCGACACCGGTCAGGTAGTCGGCCTGGCTGAATTCCATCTTGAAGAAGTGCCGGCCCAGGCTTTCCCAGAACGGCGAACGACCCTGCTCGTCGGACATACCGCGCATTTCGGCAATGATCTTGTTGCCGAACAGCTCCGGGAACTCGGCGATAAACAGCAACCGCGCCTTGGCCAACAGGCGGCCATTGAGGCCACTGCGGTGATCGGCGCGCAGGAACAGCGAGCACAGTTCGGAGTTGCCGGTCAGGTCGTTGGCCAGGAACAGGGTGGGAATTTCCCGGTAGATGTTCAGCTCCTGGGAAGCGCTGACGGTCAGGCCGACCCGGTAGTTGTACCAGGGCTCACGCAGGCCGACCGCGCCGGCGATGGCAGAGATACCCACCACCACGCCTTCGTCGTTTTCCAGCACGAACAGGTAGTCGGCATCGCCGCGCTCGGCTTCGCCACGGAAGGTTTTCTCGGCCCAGCCGACCCGGTGCGACAGGCGCTCTTCATTGGCCGGCAAGGTGGTCAGGCCGGTGCCGGTGCTGCGCGCCAGCTCGATCAGCGCGGGTAAATCGCTGCTGCGTACGGGACGAACGATCATGCTATCTCCTCGGGCGGCGGCCTTTGGCCTGCCGCAAAACTCGACCTGGGTGCTCGATTATCGAACCGCAGGGATCAAACCGCGACCAGACGCACGCTGGCGCCTTCGCCGACGCCCAGGGCTTCGGCGGCTTCAAGACTGAGGCTGACCGGCTTACCGGGGGCCCAGTCGAGCTCCAGCAGCACTGCGCGGTAGTCCTGCAACTGGCCATTGCTGACCAGGTACGGGCGCCCGCCCTTGCTGGCAGAGTCGTCCAGCTTGACCGGCATCACCCGGCTCTGGGCAATCGAGCGGATCCCGGAAACCCGCGCATGCAGGGTCGGGCCGCCGTCGAAAATGTCGATGTAGTGATCGGTCTCGAAGCCTTCGCGCATCAGGATGTCGAAGGTGATCTGCGCCCGCGGATGCACCTGGCCCATGGCCTCCTGCGCGGCGTCCGGCAGCAGAGGCACGTAGATCGGGTAATGGGGCATCAGCTCGGCCAGGAAGGTCCGGCTCTTGAGGCCGCACAGGCGCTCGGCCTCGGCGTAGTTGAGGTCGAAGAAGTTGCGCCCGATGGCGTCCCAGAACGGCGAATCACCATGCTCGTCGCTGTAGCCGACAATCTCGGTCACCACCGATTCGGCAAAGCGCTCCGGGTGGGCGGCCATGAACAGCAGGCGGCCACGGGAGTTGAGCTCGGCCCAGCCGCTGCCGACCAGTTCCGGCAGTACGTAGAAGCTGGTCAGCAGGCTGTTGCCGGTCAGGTCGTGGCACTGCGAGAGGACGTGGATCTTGTTGTGGATCTTCAGCTCGCGCGACGCATGCACGAAGGTCTCGTTGCGAAAGCTGTAGAACGGCTCGGAATAGCCGGCCGAGGCAACGATGGCCGAGCAGCCGACCAGCTTGCCGCTGCTGCTGTCTTCGAGAACAAAGAAGTAGCTCTCTTCACCGTTGAAGCTGACTTCAGCGGCGAAGGAGGTTTCCGAAGCGGCAATCTTGTCGCTCAGGCGACCGGCATCATCCGGCAAGGACGTGACACCAATGGGGCTGTCTGCGGCAAGACGCTGCACTTCGCCCAGATCAGCCATTTGCGCGGGGCGCATCACCAGCATGGTGTCACTCCTTTCGGGTATACAGGCCGACATCCGCCGGCTCAGATAAAAACAGCAGGCGCCCGCAGGCACCTGCTCTGGAATTCGGTATCACCGGCCCCGCAGGGCCGATGACAGGACTGCAGGCGTGAATCAGGCCTGAGTCAGTTTTGCCGCGGCACGCTCGAAACGATCCAGGCCTTCGTCGATGTCGGCATCTTCGACCACCAGGCTCGGGGCGAAACGCACGACATCCGGGCCGGCTTGCAGGACCATCAGGCCTTCTTTCTCGGCGGCGTTGAAGACGTCCTTGGCCTTGCCCTTCCAGGCTTCAGACAACACGCAACCGATCAGCAGGCCAACGCCACGTACCTGGGTGAACAGGCCGTACTTCTCGCCGATCTGCTCCAGGCGCGCCTTGAACTTCTGGTGCTTGGCCTTGACGCCGGCCAGCACTTCAGGGGTGTTGACCACATCCAGCACGGCGTTGGCCACCGCACAAGCCAGCGGGTTGCCGCCGTAGGTGGTGCCGTGGGTGCCGACGGCCAGGTGCTTGGCCAGGTCTTCGGTGGTCAGCATGGCGCCGATCGGGAAACCGCCGCCCAGGCTCTTGGCGCTGGAGAGGATGTCCGGGGTCACGCCGTAGTGCTGGTAGGCGAACAGCGAGCCAGTACGGCCAACGCCGGTCTGCACTTCGTCGAAGATCAGCAGCGCGTTGTGCTTGTCGCACAGCTCGCGGGCGCCTTGCAGGTAGGCAACGTCAGCCGGGACCACGCCGCTTTCACCCTGGATCGGCTCGATGACCACAGCACAGGTCTTGTCGGAGATCTGTGCCTTGAGCGCTTCCAGGTCGTTGTACGGCACGTGGCTGATGCCGGTGATTTTCGGCCCGAAACCGTCGGAGTACTTCGGCTGGCCGCCGACGCTGACGGTGAACAGGGTACGACCGTGGAAGCTGTTAACGGTGGCGATGATTTCGTGCTTCTCGGGGCCGAAACGGTCGTGGGCGACACGACGGGCCAGCTTGAATGCGGCCTCGTTGGCTTCGGCACCGGAGTTGCAGAAGAACGCACGGTCGGCAAAGGTCGCGTCGACCAGCTTGTGCGCCAGGCGCAGGGCCGGCTCGTTGGTGAACACGTTGGACACGTGCCACAGTTTGTTGGCCTGCTCGGTCAGGGCGCCAACCAGCGCCGGATGCGCATGGCCAAGCACGTTTACGGCGATGCCGCCGGCGAAATCGATCAGCTCGCGGCCCGCCTGATCCCACACGCGGGAGCCCGCTCCACGGACGGGAATGAAAGCCGCCGGTGCATAGTTGGGGACCATCACTTGATCGAAATCGGCGCGTTGCACCGGAGCTTGCGGAGCGGACATCGGAGTCTCCTGAAGAGGAACGCCTGCCTGGAACTGGCGAGCGATGGGGGGATTGTAAGGACAGATCGGCGCCTGACCTTGCCGCCAAGCGACAACTTCTTATAGCGCCAAACCCTGTTTTACCAAGGCTTACGGCAATGCGACAAATAGGGTCGCAAAGGCGCAGTTTAAACGCTGCGGGGAATATGCGGGAGATTCTGTATGGGCGGTTCGATCGCGGCGACCCGACTTGCCCCGCGATCAAAAATCAGCCGCGCTCGGCGGGTACCGAAGACAGTTCGAACGGGCTGCTGCTTCGTCGCTGGTTACGATCTTCGCGCGGCGTGGCACCGAAGAAGTTGCGATAGGCGCTGGAGAAATGCGGCCCGGAAGAAAACCCGCATGAGAGGCCGATCTGGATGATCGACTTGCTGGTCTGCATCAGCATCTGCCGGGCCTTGTTCAGCCGCAGCTCCAGGTAATACTGGCTCGGCACGCGATTGAGGTACTGCTTGAAGATCCGCTCCAGTTGGCGGCGCGAGACGCATACATGCTGGGCGATCTCGTCGGTGGTCAGCGGCTCTTCGATATTGGCTTCCATCAGCAGCACGGCCTGGGTCAGCTTCGGGTGGCTGGAGCCCAGGCGGTTCTGCAGCGGAATGCGCTGGCGCTCGCCGCCCTCGCGAATCCGCTCGACCACCAGTTCTTCCGACACCGCACCGGCAAGCTCGGCACCATGATCGCGGGCCAGCACCGCCAGCAACAGGTCGATCACCGACATGCCGCCGCACGCTGTCAGGCGGTCGCGGTCCCAGTCGAACAGGTGGCTGGTGGCGATGACCTTGGGGAAACGCTCGGCGAAATCATCCTGCCAGCGCCAGTGCACTGCGGCCCGGTAACCATCGAGCAGGCCCAGTTGCGCCAACGGATAGACCCCCGCCGACAAGCCGCCGACCACGCAACCGGCACGCACCAGTTGCTTGAGTGCGCTGGCCAGGCTCGAGGCCACGGCCTGCGGCGGCTCGTCCGCCAGCAAAAACAGCTTCTGACAGCCTTCGAGCTTGCCCGCCCACGGCTCGCCCGGCAGGCGCCAGGCACCCTCGCCATGCGCTTCGGCCTGCAGGAAGGACAACTCGTAGACCACTTCCGGATGAACCTTCTGTGCTACCCGCAACACCTCCTCGGCCAGCGCCAGGGTCAGGGCTTTGGTGCTGGGCCAGATGAGAAAACCGATTCGCTGGGTGGTCATGGGATGCGGTCCGAAACCTGAGAGAGGTCAAGAAGTTAGAGCCTGGTCAGGCTGCGCTTGATACGCAGCATGACCCATTTTGGTGCAAAGCGGCAATCTTACTTCAAGCTGCCCGAGAGGAACTGCTGCAGACGTTCCGACTGCGGATTGACCAGCACTTCGCGCGGGTTGCCGCTCTCTTCCACCAGGCCCTTGTGCAGGAACACCAGCTGGTTCGACACCTCACGGGCAAAGCCCATTTCGTGGGTGACCACGACCATGGTCCGGCCTTCCTGTGCCAGCGACTGCATGACCTTGAGCACGTCGCCAACCAGCTCCGGGTCGAGCGCCGAGGTCGGCTCGTCGAACAGCATCACTTCCGGCTCCATGGCCAGCGCCCGGGCAATCGCCACGCGCTGCTGCTCACCACCGGACATATGCCCAGGATAGGCGTCCTTGCGGTGGGCGACACCGACTTTGGCCAGGTAGTGCTCGGCTTTTTCCAGGGCGTCTTTCTTCGACATGCCGAGCACGTGCACCGGCGCTTCGATGATGTTTTCCAGCGCGGTCATGTGCGACCACAGGTTGAAGTGCTGGAACACCATCGACAGGCGCGAACGCATGCGCTGCAGCTGCTTGGGATCAGCGGCCTTGAGCGCGCCATCCTTGTTGGCTACCAGCTTCAACTCTTCGTTGTTGAGCAGGATCTTGCCCGCGTGCGGCTGCTCGAGCAGGTTGATGCAGCGCAGGAAGGTACTTTTGCCCGAACCGCTGGAGCCGATGATGCTGATCACGTCGCCTGCCTTGGCCGCCAGGGACACGCCCTTGAGCACTTCGTGACTGCCGTAGCGTTTATGCAGGTCTTGGATTTCGAGTTTGTACATGCTGTCGATTCTCACAAAGCAGTCAGTCTTGAGCTAACGCTCAGGGCGAAAAAGTGGGCGCAGGCCGTCAGTGCTTGCGCGGCGCCAGGTAGCCCAGCCAGCGGCGCTCAGCCAGCTTGAACAGGCGCACCAGAATGAAGGTCAGGCACAGGTAGAACACGCCGGCCGTGATGTAGGCCTCGAACGGCAGGTAGTACTGGGCGTTGACCGTGCGCGCCGCACCGGTGATGTCGATCAGGGTGACGATCGACGCCAGGCTGGTGGTCTGCAGCATCATGATCACTTCGTTGCTGTACTGCGGCAGCGCCCGGCGCAGGGCCGATGGCAGGAGGATGCGGCGGTACATCTTGACCCGCGACATGCCCATGGCCTTGGCCGCCTCGATCTCGCCATGGGGCGTGGCCTTGAGGCTGCCGGCGATGATCTCGGCGGTATAGGCGCTGGTGTTGATGGCAAAGGCCAGGCAGGCACAGAAGGTTGCACTGGACAGCCACGGCCAGAGGAAGCTTTCACGCACCGCTTCGAACTGGGCCAGGCCGTAGTAGATCAGAAACAGCTGCACCAGCATCGGCGTGCCGCGGATCACGTAGGTATAGAGCCAGGCGCTCATGTTCACCAAAGGCTGCTTGGAGACCCGCATCAGGCCCAGCGGGATCGCCGCCAGCAAACCGAACAGCAGCGACAGCGCCAGCAGCTTGAGGGTGGTCAGCAGGCCGCTCAGGTACAGCGGCAGCGCTTCCCAGATGACGTTGTAGTCGAAAATCATAGATCAGCCGCCTTTACGCCAACCGAGTAGCGCTTCTCGAGGTAACGCAGGGCCAGCAGCGAAACACTGGTGATCACCAGGTACAGCGCCGCTACCGCCAGGAAGAAGGTGAAAGGTTCGCGGGTGGCATCGGCCGCCTGCTTGGCCTTGAACATCATGTCCTGCAGGCCCACTACCGAAATCAGTGCGGTTGCCTTGGTCAGGACCAGCCAGTTGTTGGTGAAGCCGGGGATCGCCAGGCGAATCATCTGCGGCACCAGCACCCGGAAGAACACTTGCAGGCTGCTCATGCCATAGGCCATGCCGGCTTCGGCCTGCCCCTTGGGAATGGCCATGAACGCCCCGCGGAAGGTTTCCGACAGATAGGCACCAAAGATGAAGCCCAAGGTGCCGATACCCGCCATCAGCGGATTGAGGTCGATGTAGTCGTCAAAGCCCAGTAGCGGCGCGACGCGATTGAGCAGATCCTGGCCGCCGTAGAAGATCAGCAGGATCAAAACCAGATCGGGAATCCCGCGGATCACGGTGGAATACAGATCGCCGAGCCAGGCCAGCCAGCGCACTGGCGACAAACGCAGCGCCACACCGATCAGACCGAGCACGATGGCCAGGGCCATGGACGACAAGGCGAGCTGTAGCGTCAGCCACGCTCCGTCGAGGATGACTGCCCCGTAGCCTTTCAACATGATGAGGTCCTCGACCTTAGGGATGAAAAAATGGTGCAAACCTCAGAGTCTCTGCTGCTTGCACCATTGAACAGGTGAAACGTCGACGATTTACTTGGCGTCTGGGCCGTAGATGTCGAAGTTGAAGTACTTGTCCTGAATCTGCTTGTACTTGCCGTTGGCACGAATGGCCGCGATGGCAGCGTTGATGCGATCCAGGTTGGCCTTGTCGCCTTTGCGCACGGCAATACCGATGCCGTCACCGAAGTACTTGGCGTCGGTGAACGATGGGCCAACGAAGGCGAAGCCTTTACCGGCGTCAGTCTTCAGGAAACCGTCTTCCAACAGCGTAGCATCGGCGACGGTGCCATCCAGACGGCCAGCGGCGACGTCCAGGTAGATTTCGTTCTGGGTGCCGTAAGGAACGATGGTGGCGCCTTGCGCACCGAACACTTCCTTGGCGAAGCGATCGTGGATCGAGCCGCGCTGCACGCCGATCTTCTTGCCCTTGAGCTCAGTCAGGCCTTCGCTGACCGCAGTACCTTCCTTCATCACCAGGCGTGCCGGGGTCAGGTAGTACTTGCCGGTGAAGTCCACGGACTTCTTGCGATCGTCGGTGATCGACATGGACGACAGGATGGCGTCGATCTTGCGCACTTTCAGCGCCGGGATCAGGCCATCGAACTCTTGCTCGACCCAGGTGCACTTGGCCTTCATTTCTTCGCACAGGGCATTACCGATGTCGTAGTCGAAGCCGGCGATGCTGCCATCAGGCTGCTTGAAAGCGAACGGTGGGTAGGCGGCCTCGATCCCGATTTTCAACGGTTTCTCATCAGCCAGCGCTGCCAGGGAAAACACGGACAGCGCCAGGGCGCCAAGCAGTGCGAGTTTCTTCATCTGGAACTCCATCGGTAAAGGGCAATACGAGGCAGGGTTGAGAACTGCCCGATATGCGAATGGGTACAACGCGAGCTGCGCAGGGTCGGCATTGAAGCAGACGCGACGAGCGAGTGATCGGCATTTTAACGACAGCTCCGAAGCCGATATTTCTTCAATGCGACAACTAGTTACAGAAGCGCAGGAACGCGGGGGCGCAGATATTGACAGCTTTCACGGAATATGCAAAAGCAAAAGACAAATAACCAATCAATGAAGCAATAAGCGGGCCTATTATTGGCAAAGCCTTCTAATCCGGCAAGCGCAGCGTTTCAGCAGGCGAAAACGGGTGGCTGAAATGCCCTGAAAACGTACGGTGGCGTTTCGCAATGCCCCGCTTTTGTGCGAAAGCGGTGACAGAAGGGTTACCGATGATTGTCGAAGTAACAGAAAGCACAAAGCCCCGCCGGAGTAACCCGGCAGGGCTTTGCGTGGACCCGATCGCTGTGTAGGAGCGGGCTTGCCCCGCGATACCTTTAGGCCGAAGCCTTGCTCATGTCCTTGTGGGTATCGATCAGGTGCTGCACCACACCCGGATCGGCCAGGGTCGAGATATCACCCAGGCCATCGTACTCGGCCGTGGCGATCTTGCGCAGGATGCGGCGCATGATCTTGCCCGAGCGGGTTTTCGGCAGGCCGGGCGCCCACTGGATGACATCCGGCGAGGCAATCGGGCCGATTTCCTTGCGCACCCAGTTCTTCAGCTCCAGGCGCAGTTGCTCGGTTGGCTCGACGCCACCATTGAGGGTGACGTAGACATAGATGCCCTGCCCCTTGATGTCGTGCGGCACGCCAACCACTGCGGCCTCGGCGACTTTCGGGTGGGCGACCATGGCACTTTCGATCTCGGCGGTGCCCATGCGGTGGCCGGAGACGTTGAGCACGTCATCGACGCGGCCGGTGATCCAGTAGTAGCCGTCTTCGTCGCGACGGGCACCGTCACCCGTGAAGTACATGCCGCGGAAAGTCTTGAAGTAGGTGTCGACGAAGCGGTCGTGGTCACCGTACAGCGAGCGCGACTGGCCCGGCCAGGAATCGAGGATCACCAGGTTGCCTTCGGCGGCGCCTTCGATCAGGTTGCCAAGGTTATCCACAAGGGCCGGCACCACACCAAAGAACGGACGGGTCGCCGAACCCGGCTTGAGCGCGGTAGCGCCTGGCAGCGGGCTGATCAGCACGCCCCCGGTTTCGGTCTGCCACCAGGTGTCGACGATCGGGCAACGCTCCTTGCCGACGGTGTGGTAGTACCAGTTCCAGGCTTCCGGGTTGATCGGCTCGCCCACCGAGCCCAGCAGGCGCAGGCTGGAACCATCGGCACCGGCGACGGCAGCCTGACCTTCAGCCATCATCGCGCGGATGGCGGTCGGCGCGGTGTAGAGGATGTTGACCTTGTGCTTGTCGATGATCTTCGACACGCGAGTGATGTCCGGATAGTTCGGCACGCCTTCGAACAGCACGGTGGTCGCGCCGTTGGCCAGCGGGCCGTAGACGATGTAGCTGTGGCCGGTGACCCAGCCGACGTCGGCGGTGCACCAGTAGACTTCGCCCGGACGGTAGTCGAACACCCGTTCATGGGTCAGCGCGGCGTAGACCATGTAGCCGCCGGTGGTGTGCAGCACGCCCTTGGGCTTGCCGGTGGAGCCGGAGGTGTAGAGGATAAACAGCGCTTCTTCGGCGCCCATTTCCTTCGGCGCGCAGTGGCTGGAGGCAACCTTCATCAGGTCTTCGTACCAGATGTCGCGGTGCTGGTGCCAGGCGATGTCGCCACCGGTGCGCTTGCAGACGATGATCTTCTGCACGCTGCTGGTTTCGGGGTTGGTCAGGGCCAGGTCGACGTTGGCTTTGAGTGCGGTGCGACGACCGCCACGCAGACCTTCGTCAGCGGTGATGACGATCTTCGACTTGCAGTCGATGATGCGCCCGGCCAGTGCCTCGGGCGAGAAGCCGCCGAACACCACCGAGTGGATCGCACCGATGCGGGCGCAAGCCAGCATGGCGACCACGGCCTCGGGGATCATCGGCATATAGATGGTGACCACGTCACCGCGGTGCACATCCTGGCCACGCAGGGCGTTGGCGAACTTGCACACTTGCTCGTGCAGTTCACGGTAGGTGATGTTGCGGTGTTCGGAGGGGTCGTCGCCTTCCCAGATGATCGCGACTTGATCGCCGCGCTCGGCCAGATGGCGGTCCAGGCAGTTGTAGGAAACGTTCAGAGTGCCGTCAGCAAACCATTTGATATCGACATGGTGGTCGTCGAAGGAGGTCTGCTTGACCTTGGTGAAAGGCTTGATCCAGTCGAGGCGCTGAGCCTGCTCGCGCCAGAAGCCGTCCGGGTTGATCACCGACTGCTGGTACATGGCCTTGTAGGTCGCCTCGTCGGTCAACGTCTTGGCCGCAACCTCGGGACGAACGGGATACAGGGGAGCCGCACTCATCTTTGTTACCTCGGTGTAATAGTTGTTTTTGTATGACCTCGTTGTAACTGTACCAGACTGCGCCGGCCATTCGACGTTGGTAGTAACGCCCTGGTCTTTTCTCCCTGCGACAAACCGCGAAGGCTCAAGGCCGGGTCTGCACGGCGAAAAAATAAAATTACCCGGCAGTCTGCCAGGCGATTGTTACAGTTTCTGCCAACAGTGTTTATCAAAACCGTGGCTGTTTAAGCGCAGGCCGCACTCCTAGAATTCACCTCGCCAGCAACGGCACCACGATTAACTTTCTTGTAGCCCCCCACGAAGGGAAGTTAATCGGCAAATAATCGTGATAGTTGATCCTGCTGTACACGCGGCGCCACAAGCGCTGCGTGCCCCCTTACGACCTTAGACAGGTAAAAATGAAGATGAAAGCTTTACTGGTATTGGCACTGGGTAGTCTTTGCAGCGTGGCGATGGCCGACGAAGTTGCAAATGGCGGCGCCGAGCAGATTCCGGTTGAACAGTACAGTTACTCGCAACATCTGGACATCGCCAAGGTCATTTCCATGAGCGAAGTGCCGAATGTCTGCGAAGTGGTCCCGGCGCGCATGACCTACGAAGACTCCCAGGGCAAGCGCCACATTCTCGAGTACCGGGTGATGGGTAACGGGTGCTCGAACGGTTGATCCAACGGGTTGACCGCCTGCAGCGCCTCGGTTGGCATTCAACGAGGCGCGCTGCACTATTTGGACAGTACACCTGCAACTAATAACCTGCCTGTATTACCCATACTTTATTAACGCCAGATTAATTAATCCGATTTGCCGACTGCATGTTCACGCAACTTGTTGGCAATAGTGGTGTGGGAAACTCCCAAGCGTTTACCCAGCGCCCGACTGCTGGGAAATTCGCTCATCAAGCGCTCCAGTACTGCCTTCTCGAAACGCCCGACTATTTGCCCCAGGTCGCCCTCAAGGGAAAACTCGCCCAAGGGTTGCCGGCCGCCGTAGTCCGGCAGGCGAATATGTTCAGTCTTGACCACCCCGCCGTCACATAGCGACACGGCCTGAAACAGCACGTTCTCCAGTTGCCGCACGTTGCCCGGCCAGTGGTACTGGCTCAAACGCTCCATGGCCGCTGGCGCAAGCTTGGGCAGCGGGCAACCGATCTGCCGGCTGGCCTGGTCAAGAAAGTGCTCGACCAGCGGCGGCAAGCCGTCCAGGCATTCGCGCAGCGGCGGAATATGCAGCGACAGCACGTTGAGGCGGTGGTAAAGGTCCTGGCGGAATTCGCCACGGGCGCACAACTCGGACAGATCGACCTGGGTGGCACAGATGACCCGCACATCCAGGTACACCTCTTCATCACTGCCTACCCGACGAAAGCAGCCGTCCTGCAGAAAACGCAGCAGTTTTACCTGCAGGCGAGGACTCATCTCACCGACGCCATCGAGGAACAGCGTGCCGCCTGCCGTCAGTTCCAGCAGCCCCAGCTTGCCCTCGGCCCGCGCGCCTTCAAACGCCCCCGGGCCGTAACCGAACAGTTCGGTCTCGGCCATGGACTCGGGCAAGCCGGCGCAGTTGAGCGCCATCAACGGCGCCTGGCCACGGGGGCTGGCCAGGTGACAGGCACGGGCCAGCAACTCCTTGCCGGTGCCGGTCTCGCCTTCGATCAGCAATGGTGCATCCAGCGGCGCCATGCGCCGCGCTTCGCGCACCACCGCAGCCATCACCCGCGAACTCTGGAAGATGCTGTCGAAGCCACGCAACTCCTGCTTGCGCACGTTATAGATGCGCTCGCCTATGCGGTCGGCGCGGTGCAGGGTCAACACTGCACCCGCCAGGGCCTCGCTGTCGTCGTGCTCGGACTGCAGCGGCGCAATATCAGCGAGGAACACATCGCCCTTGACCTTGACCCGCAGGCCGTTGATGCGCGACTTGTTCGCCCGCACCAGCTCCGGCAGGTCAAAATCCTCGGCATAACGCGACAGCGGAATGCCCGGCACCTCGTCGACACGCACCCCGAGCAGCTGCGCCGCAGCGCGGTTGGCAGCCACAATGGAGCCGCCCATGTCGATCGACAGCACCGGGAAATCCAGCGCGCCAAGCAAGGCATTGAGCTCCATGTGCCGACGCTCGCTGGGCATCAGGCCGACGCGCTTGACCCCGAACACCCCGGCGATCGATTCGAATTTCGGCCGCAGGGCCTGGAACTGCAGGTTGATCAGGTTCGGGCAGTGCAGATAGATGGCATTGCCATGCTCGCCACCGACCTCACCGCGGGCGACGTTGATGCCGTACTCCACCAGCAGGTTGAGAATGTCGCGCAGGATGCCGATGCGGTTCTGGCAATGCACTTTAATACGCATGAAATGTCCTACAAGAAGGTCTGGTACGCGCCACGGTAAGCAAGTTTTTGCAGCGACCGAAGAATAGTCGTAAAGATTATGTGACAGATAGCCGCAGTTTCAAGGATTAAAGCGTCCGTTTTTTCGGGATGCCGGCCATTTTGTAAAGTTATCGTTACAAAATCCGGAGCGGTTCGAGCGCGAAGCTGCCGTCAGGACGCTGCAAACCAGAGAAATGCGGGTTATCACTAGGGGCAATGGCTTGAACACATAACAAGAATGGCCCTCAGCAGGAGAGCAGCATGAAACAGACGCAATACGTGGCTCGCGAGCCCGATGCGCAGGGTTTTATCGACTACCCGCAGCAGGAACATGCGGTGTGGAACACCCTGATTACCCGTCAATTGAAGGTGATCGAAGGCCGCGCGTGCCAGGAATACCTGGACGGCATCGACCAGCTGGGCCTGCCTCACGACCGCATCCCGCAGCTGGGTGAGATCAACAAGGTGCTGGGCGCCACCACCGGCTGGCAAGTTGCCCGGGTACCTGCCCTGATCCCCTTCCAGACCTTTTTCGAACTGCTGGCCAGCAAGCGCTTTCCGGTAGCCACCTTCATTCGTACCGAAGAAGAACTCGACTACCTGCAAGAGCCGGACATTTTCCACGAGATCTTCGGCCATTGCCCACTGCTGACCAACCCCTGGTTCGCCGAATTCACCCACACCTATGGCAAGCTCGGCCTGCAGGCCACCAAGGAAGAGCGCGTGTACCTCGCCCGCCTCTACTGGATGACCATCGAGTTTGGCCTGGTCGACACCCCGCAAGGCCGCAAGATCTACGGCGGCGGCATTCTTTCTTCACCGAAAGAGACCGTCTACAGCCTGTCCGGCGAGCCCGAGCACCAGGCGTTCGATCCGCTGGAAGCCATGCGCACGCCGTACCGCATTGATATCCTGCAGCCGCTGTACTTCGCCCTGCCCAACCTCAAGCGCCTGTTCGACCTGGCCCACGAAGACATCATGGGCATGGTCCACACGGCAATGAAGATGGGCCTGCACGCACCGAAATTTCCACCCAAGGTCGCCGCCTGAGCGACCTTGCAAACCAATAACAAACCACTTGCGGAAAACCTTATGAACGCCTTGAACCAAGCCCACTGCGAAGCCTGCCGTGCCGATGCTCCACAGGTCAGCGACGAAGAACTGCCGGTACTGATCAAGCAGATCCCGGATTGGAACATCGAAGTCCGTGACGGCATCATGCAGCTGGAAAAAGTTTTCCTGTTCAAGAATTTCAAGCACGCCCTGGCCTTCACCAACGCCGTTGGCGAAATCTCCGAAGCCGAAGGCCATCACCCAGGCCTGCTGACCGAATGGGGCAAAGTCACCGTGACCTGGTGGAGCCACTCGATCAAGGGCCTGCACCGTAACGACTTCATCATGGCCGCGCGCACCGACGAGGTCGCCAGCACCGCAGAAGGCCGCAAGTAATGCACTTCGGCGCCATCGGGCGCGTACCCGGCGATCCGATCCTCGGGCTGATGGAGGCGTATGCCAAGGACAGCAACCCGAACAAGTTCGACCTCGGTGTCGGCGTGTTCAAGGATGCCCAGGGCCTGACGCCGATTCCGGCCGCGGTCAAACAGGCTGAACAGCGCCTGCTTGAGCAACAGGCCAGCAAGAGCTACGTCGGCGGTCATGGCGATGCGGCATTTGGCCGACTGATCAGCGAACTGGTACTGGGCAGTGATTCGTCGCTGCTCAGCCAGCAGCGCGCCGGCGCCACCCAGACCCCGGGCGGCACCGGTGCCCTGCGCCTGGCGGCGGAGTTCATCGAACACTGCCTGCCGGGCCGCGGTATCTGGCTGAGTGATCCGACCTGGCCAATCCACGAAACCATCTTCGCCGGCGCCGGCCTCAAGGTCAGCCACTATCCCTATGTCGGCACCGACAACCGTCTGAACGTCGCCGGGATGCTGGCCGCCCTGGAAGTTGCGCCCAAGGGCGACGTAGTGTTGCTGCACGCCTGCTGCCACAACCCGACCGGATTCGACCTGAGCCAGGACGACTGGCGCGCCGTGCTCGAGGTGGTGCGCCGCCGTGAGTTGCTGCCGTTGATCGACTTCGCCTACCAGGGCTTTGGCGATGGTCTGGAAGAAGACGCCTGGGCGGTACGGCTGTTCGCCGCCGAACTGCCTGAGCTGCTGATTACCAGTTCCTGCTCGAAGAACTTCGGCCTCTATCGCGACCGCACCGGCGCTCTGCTGGTGTGCAGCCACGATGCCGACAAGCTGCTGGATGTGCGTAGTCAACTGGCATTGCTGGCGCGCAACCTGTGGTCGACACCACCGGATCATGGCGCGGCGGTGGTGGCGCAGATTCTTGGCGACGCCGACCTCAAGCGCCTGTGGGTCGAAGAAGTCGAGGCCATGCGCCAGCGCATTGCCGAGCTGCGGGTCGGTCTGGTCGAGGCCCTGGCGCCCCACGGCCTGAGCGAACGTTTCGCGCACATCGCCGAGCAACGCGGGATGTTCTCCTACACCGGCTTGTCACCGGAGCAGGTCAAGCAACTGCGTGAGCGCCACAGCGTGTACATGGTTGGCACTGGCCGGGCGAACATCGCCGGCGCCGATGCGGCACGCCTTGAAGCACTGGCTGCGGCCATCGCCGACGTCTGTCGCTAAAAGCATCGCTGGCAAGCCAGCTCCCACAGGTCATGCATACACCGGACCTTGTGGGAGCTGGCTTGCCAGCGATCGGCTGCGCAACAGCCCCGGAAGATCCGCCGACCTTCAACACCAATCGGCAGGAAAATTCATACTGTCATTCAGACTCCTGTATCCTGCACAGGCTTTCACAAGCCCATGCGCGCCTTGCGCAGCCTTTCCACACACTTGCGAGGAACGACGAGATGCATGAAATCCCGAATCTTCCCTTCCCAAGCCTGAACCCAGAAGAGCAGACTCCTGCCACTCACAGCGCCGAACCAGCCCAGGCTGACTACGACGGCGACGAAACTTCCAGCGCCGACCAGGAATAACTCGCGCAACGATCAGACTGTGTGAAAACGGCTGATGCAGGGACCACCCCGTCAACACGTTTTCACACCGTCAAGAATTCCCCTTTACGAAAGCCCGCCCATGCCCGACTCACCGCGCCCCCTTGCGGTCACCCTGCAAGTCGTCTCCATCGTCCTGTTTACCTTTATCGGCTACCTGAACATCGGCATTCCCCTGGCCGTTTTGCCTGGCTATGTGCACAACGACCTGGGCTTCGGCGCCGTAGTCGCGGGCCTGGTGATCAGCGTCCAGTACCTGGCCACCCTGCTCAGCCGCCCCTACGCCAGCCGCCTCATCGATAACCTGGGCAGCAAGCGCGCGGTGCTCTATGGCCTGGCCGGTTGCGGCTTGAGCGGCGTGTTCATGCTGCTTTCGGCGTGGCTGCAACATGCACCCTGGCTGAGCCTGGCCAGCCTGCTGGTCGGGCGCCTGGTGCTGGGCAGCGCCGAAAGCCTGGTGGGTTCGGGCTCCATTGGCTGGGGCATTGGCCGGGTCGGCGCGCAACACACCGCCAAGGTAATCTCCTGGAACGGCATCGCCAGTTACGGCGCGCTGGCCATCGGCGCGCCGCTGGGCGTGGAACTGGTGCAACGCTTCGGCCTGTGGAGCATGGGCGCCAGCATTTTACTGCTGTGCGTACTGGGTTTGGCGCTGGCCTGGCCGAAAACCGCCGCCCCGGTAGTGGCGGGTGAACGCCTGCCGTTCCTGCACGTGCTCGGGCGGATATTCGGCCATGGCTCAGGGCTGGCCCTGGGCTCGATCGGCTTTGGCACCATCGCCACCTTCGTCACCCTGTACTATGCCAGCCACAACTGGAACAACGCGGCCCTGTGCCTGAGCCTGTTCGGCGCCTGCTTCATTGGCGCGCGACTGCTGTTTGGCAATCTGATCAATCGCATAGGCGGGTACCGGGTGGCGATCGCCTGCCTGTCGGTAGAAACCCTCGGCCTGCTGTTGCTCTGGCAGGCACCGAGCGCCGAGCTGGCCCTGGCCGGTGCGGCGTTGAGCGGCTTTGGTTTCTCGCTGGTGTTTCCGGCCCTGGGGGTCGAAGCGGTGAACCTGGTATCCGCCTCCAACCGCGGGGCGGCCGTGGGCGCCTATTCGCTGTTCATTGACCTGTCGCTGGGCATCACCGGCCCGTTGGCCGGGGCAATTGCCGCCGGCTTCGGCTTTGCCTCGATCTTTGTCTTTGCCGCCGGCGCCTCGTTCTGCGGCCTGCTATTGAGCCTGTATCTGTACCGCCAGGCCCGCCTGCAACCGCCGCGGCATTTGTCTCAGTAATCGATCTTGCCGCGCCCGGCCTTGATGACGCCGCGCTTGCTCTTGGTGTCCAGGCGCCGGGTTTTCGAGCCCAGGGTCGGCCGGGTCGGGCGCCGCGCCTTTTCCACTTTGGTCGCCGAGAGAATCAGTTCGCGCAGGCGCTCCAGGGCATCGGCGCGGTTCTGCTCCTGGGTTCGATACTGCTGGGCCTTGATGATGATCACCCCGTCCCGGGTAATGCGGCTGTCGCTCAGCGCCAGCAGACGCTCCTTGTAGAACGGCGGCAATGACGAAGCCTGGGTGTCGAAACGCAGGTGCACGGCGCTGGAGACCTTGTTGACGTTCTGCCCGCCGGCGCCCTGGGCGCGGATGGCAGTCAACTCGATCTCGTCGTCCGGGATCTGCACCGCGTTGGATAACTGCAACATCACACATCCTTTGATCAAACATTCAGGCCGACTCAGGTATTCGGCAGCGTCCCCGCTCAGCTTCTTGCGCTCCCAGGCACAGCACCTGGGCTACACGCTGTACGCAGCCCTGGTCCACCGGGGACAACTGGCGAAACAAAATCAGCAGCTCGTTTTCGACTTCACTCAAGCGTTGCACAGGCGAAGCCTTACTTTCCGTGTTGAATGCGCAGGTTTTATGCTCCGACATGATCACCCTTCCCTAGCGAGACTGAATGCATCGACGTTACGAGCAATTCCCTGCGGACCCACCAGGACCGTTCCGAGCGTTTCGTAGGAAAATTGAGATAATAGCTATACGCCACTACCCTTCGCGTCGTGCATGGCCCCGACAATTCTATGCACAACTTCTTGGTCAGCGATAGCCAGTGATCGGTACTGAGCCAGCAATCGCTGCTCCGGTTCATTCAACGAAGCGCCATCATCGATCGTGCGCACACCGGTGATCACGTAGCGCACATCGACACCAACCCCGGCGACCGCCGCCAGATACGCCGCATCCGGGTTGCGCTCGCCTTTTTCATAGCTGCCCTGGGTATTGCGGTTGACCCCGCCAAGCTGGGCGAAATCATCCTGGCGAAGGCCCAGGCGGGTACGCTCCTGACGCAATCGTTCACCGCTTTGTGCCGATTTCGGTGCAGTTGTTGCACAATTTTTCAATCAAAACCCCTTTACACGAACATTTTTTTGGGCATAATCGGCATCCGAACAACACAGACAGCCTTGCCGAGCACTATGCCCCCGCTGTTTACTCCTGGGCAAGGCCAAGCAAAGCACATAAAACCAAACATTCGCACGTTCTATCGTCTAGCCAAAACGTGTGAAAAATCGTCACGGATGACACAGGATCAGGGCTCGCCCTGATAACTGGTACAGCAGGCATGCCCAGCGCGCCTGACGAGCCATCCGCTGCCGGCCCCACCATAAGACCAACCACGGCACGGAGGTTCATTCATTTTCAAAGGACCGAATAATGAACACCAAGCCTTTGTGCACCCTGACCGCACTGCTGACCTTCGTCAGTGCTGGCGCCCATGCCAGCAGTACCGACGTCAATATCAGCGGCACCATCACTCCTGCAGCTTGTACGCCGTCGCTCTCCAGCAATGGCCAGGTCGATTTCGGCAACATCAGCATGCCCGATCTCACTCCGCAGCCCGGCATCCCCGACCACTCGGTCCTGGCGCCGCGCAGCCTGACCTTCAGCATCATCTGTGACCGTGCCACCCGCTTTGCCCTGGTAGCCACCGGCAACCGTCGCGACAGCAGCTCGATCCCCCTGCCCAAGGCGTTTGGCCTGGGCACTACCAGCGGCGGAGAGGCCATCGGCTTCTACAGCGCGACCTGGCCCGACAACGGCGCCACCCTCGACAACCTGCCGGCCGACACCCTGTATTCCGAAGACAGCGGCAGCACCTGGGTGAAAGTCCCAGGCAGCGGCTTCGAGCACCTGGGTGACAAGCCCGAGTCACGCCTGGGCTTTGCTCTGCGGGGGCAGACCAGCCCCAGCGCAGCCGAAGTCCTCAACCTGCGACTGGACGTGGCCGGCTGGCTGCGCAACGACATGACCCATGTCGATGAGGCGCTGCTCGATGGGCACATGACCATCGAGTTGCAGTACCTCTAGCGGGTAACAGAACGCCCACGCGTTACAAGTAATTACTAGAGCCCGCCGAACGCCCGACGTTTTTCCCTGGCAAGTCCGACAGGGAACAGACAACTGCGCTCGCGAAACGGGTCACATCGCAATACCCAACACCAACACTTAAAAGGAAAACCGTTGTGAAAAAGTCCGTATTGTCCCTTGCCGTGCTGATAAGCCTGACCACTGCCAACGCCATGGCAGCCACCACCGACCTGACCGTGTCCGGAACCATTACGCCGGCCGCTTGCACCCCCACCCTGAGCAATGGTGGGCAGGTGGAGTACGGCTCGCTGGCATTGACCGAGCTTGAAGAAACTTCTGCTGGCTACCAACTGCCCAATAAAACCTTGAGTTTCTCCATCGAATGCAGCGCACCGGCCGCCTTTGCCCTGATCGCCAACGACAACCGCCGCGACAGCAGCCCGGCCAACCCCTGGCTGTTCGGGCTGGGAACCCATCAAGACCAGGCCATTGGTCACTTCGCGATGAAGTGGAACTATGAAACCCTCGTGATTGATGGCACCCAGGGCTATACCATTGAATCTCACGACAACGGCAACACCTGGAGCAATATCCTCGACGGCGTTCTGTATGACGCCGGACGTGCGCCGTCCCACCTGGTGGGCTTCTCCACCACCGGCAGCGAACTGGGGCCGGCTCCAGCGACCAGCGTCAACCTGACCATGATTGTCGGTGGTTTCATCAACAAAGACCTGACCCTGAACGGGGCCATGGAGCTCGACGGCAGCGCCACCATCGAAGTCAAGTACCTGTAAGGCAACGGCCGCTATCCAACTGATACAAAAGGCCCCTGATCGCCGAATGGCGTTCCCCTGCCTGCTGGACAGCAGGACGGGGGAACCGCGCTCGCGAGACAGGACACTTGCACCCTACAGAACTTGAAGGACCGTACTGTGAAAAAGTCCGTACTGAGCCTTGCCGCACTTATGAGCCTGGCCACTGCCAACGCCATGGCCTCCACTGCCGAACTCACTGTGACCGGCACCATTACCCCGACAGCCTGCACCCCTACCCTGGGCAATGGTGGCGTGGTCGATTACGGAAACATTGCCTTGTCCAATCTGGAAGAAGGGCCAACCGAGTACAAGCTTCCGGCTAAAACCCTGAGCCTCTCGATCGATTGCGACGGCCCTACCACCTTTGCCCTGGCTGCCAATGATAATCGACGAGATGCCACTGATCCGCGAAACTATCGCTTTGGCCTGGGCATGCACGAGGGCGAAAGCTTCGGCTCTTACATGATGTCGTGGGAATTCGAAAATACCCTGATCGATGGTGAGCAGGGGTACAACTTCTACTCAGACGATGGCGGTCATTCCTGGAGCGGACTAGGTGACGACCGAGGCAGTCTGGCCGATACCGGCAAAACACCGGGCTTTCGCGCAGGGATCGCCAAATCGATACAACTACGCCCCGACCCCGCCAGAAATGTGAGCCTGCTGATGGACCTTCGGGGCTACATCAAGAAAAGCCTGACCGTCACCGGCACGATCCCTATCGATGGCAGTTCTACCATTGAAGTGTTCTACCTCTGACCGCAGATCCCAAGGGGCGCGAACAGGGAACCCTCGCACCCCGGCCATGACCCACGGCCAGTGCACTCCCCCGCCATGAGCTTGCCGGATGCAACTCAAGGGGAGCTGCGCCCGACGCCGCACAAGAACATTACAACCATGACTATTGCGTGCAAATCCTTTGCCGGCGGCCTGCTGCCTGCGATTTTTATCTGCACCCTACCCCTGATGCAGGCACACGCCGACGGTATGGTGCCCAGAACCTCGGTGGTGATCGTTGAAGAAGCCCGCGCCAACGGCAGCGACTTCGTGGTCACCAACACCGATCCGCATGCCGCCCTGCTGGCGGTATTTATCGAAAACCCGAGCGAAGACACCGACAACCTGCTGGTGGTGCAGCCCACGGTGGCGCGGGTCGAAGCCGGCAAAGAACAACAGGTGATCTTCCACTACGTCGGCAAGGAACAGTTGCAGACCCAACGCTTGCGCCGGGTGATCTTCGAAGGTATCCGCGAAACCGCAGCGGGCGATCCCGGGGCCATGCGGGTCAACTTCGGCGTGCGCCAGAACCTGCCGGTGATCCTCCATCCCAAGGGCCTGGCGCGCAACAGCGAACCGTGGAAAGGCCTGACCTGGCGCATCGACGGCAAGCAACTGCGGGTGGAGAACAACACCCCCTACGTGGTGCGCCTGGCCCAGGAGCTGAAACTGTTGCCCGGCCAGCACGCCCTGGACCTTGGCCGCACCTACCTGCTGGCCAATCAAACCATCACCCTCGACTTGCCTGATGCCGCCGCTGCGGCCAACACCGTGCGCTTTCAGCCGGCCACGGTCTATGGCTTTGCGGTCGATCCATACGAGGCACGCATCCTGTGAAGGTCATCGACAATGCCATTGGCAAACCGCGACCACGCGAGCAACTGATACTGGGCCTGTGCCTGACCCTGCTGGGGCTTGAGACCTTCAAACCGGCGCGAGCCGCCAATGAAGCCGCAGCGCCCGGGCACAGCGTGTTCGACCAGGAGGTCCTGCGCCAGCGCGGTATCGACCCCAAGCTGGCCGCCCTGTTTGGCCGGCAAACCCGCTTCCCGCCAGGGCGTCAGCAGATCAGTTTGAGCGTCAACGGCCGCGACAAGGGCACCACCCAGGCGCGTTTCGGCGAGGATGGCAGCCTGTGCGTCGATAATCCCTTGCTGGCCTTCGCCGGGCTGCGCCAACCCGCCGAGTGGTCCACCACCCTGGATGCCCAGGAGCAGCCTGCCGATCCGGACTGCCTGGCCTTGGCCACAGCGTTCCCCCAAGCCCAGGTCGAACTGCAACCCGGTCAGCACCAGGTGCGACTGTTCGTACCGGACCAGGCGCTGCTGGACGAGCGGCAATTGTCCGACGACTACAGCCAGGGCGGCATTGCCGGGTTGTTGAACTACGACATTTTCAGCTCGTTCAACCGCTACGATGGCCAGTCCAGCCGTTATGCCGCGGCCAATACCGAACTGGGCCTGAACCTGGACAACTGGATCCTGCGCAGCCGCCAGGTGCACAGCCGCTTCGATGGCAAGATGCGCAGCGAAATGCTCGACACCTATGTGCAACGCAGCTTCGCCCAGCACCGCAGCCTGTTCCAGGCCGGCGAGATCAGCCTGGTCAACCCGGTGCTCAACGGCGCGCAGATCATTGGCGCGCAGCTCACGCCGGAGTATGGCCTGCTCTCGCAGCTCGACAACGCCAGCGTGCAGGGTATCGCCAACAGCCAGGCGCGGGTCGAGGTGCACCAGAACGGCGCCTTGCTGTACAGCACCGTGGTACAGCCCGGGCCCTTCACCCTCACCAACATCCCGCGCATCACCTCGCGTTCGGACCTGGAAGTGACGGTGATCGAAACCAATGGCGAGCAACGGCGCTTTCGCGTACCGGCCAGCCTCGCCGCCAGCGCCCGCCCGCAAAGCGGCTACAGCGTCGGCGCCGGCGTGGTGCGCAGCCATGGCCATGGCAGCGACGACCCGGCGGTGGTGAGCCTGGGTCAGTCTGGCGCCCTGGGCAATACCTCGGTCATCAGCAGCGGCCTGATCCTCGCCCAGGGCTATCGCAGCCTTGGCGCCAGCCTCGGCACCGCGCTCACGCCGCAGCTCAGCACCGAGGTGTTTGCCATCGGCGCGCAAGCCAGCAGCCTCGATCAACAGGGCGCGCAACTGGGCGGCCAGCTCAACTGGCAAATGCACGAGCAATGGAGCAGCCTGGTGGCCGCCAACCACCGCAGCCGCGGCTACCGCGAACTGCTCGACAGCACCTACCGCGACAATGATCAGTTCGCCTCCAGCTACCGCGACCAGTTCAGCACCAGCCTGCGTTGGGCCAGCCGCGCCCTGGGCAGCCTCAACCTGGGATACACGCAAAGCACCTACTACGAGCACGACAGCACGCAACGGCTGTTTTTGTCCTGGGGCAACAGCTACGGCGGTGTCACACTCTCGGCGACGGTGGAAAAAGCCCTGAGCAGCAGCGACGGCTACAACGATGACGCCGTGTATTTCAGTGCCAGCATCCCCCTGGATGGTCGCCGGCGCCTGCGCAGCAGCGTGCGCCATAACGACAGCAGTACCACCAGCACGGTGGCTTACAACGAGCAGGTCAGTGACAGCCTTGGCTATCGTCTGGGCGCCGAACATCGTTCCGGCGATTCCAGCACCCTGGCCAGCGCCGGTCTTTCGGCGTTACCGCGCTACACCCAGCTGGACCTGAACTACAGCGGCGACGGCGACAACAGCAACTACAACCTCGGCCTGCGCGGCGGCATCGCCGTGCATGGGGCCGGGATCACCCCCTCGCCCTACCCGATCCGCGATACCTTCGCGATCCTCTCGGTCACCGACACCCCCGGCGTCAAGGCCAGCACCCCGAGCGGCCCGGTGTGGACCGATCATGCCGGCAACGCGGTGGTGGCCTCGCTCACCGCCTATGGCAAAAGCCCGGTCGAGGTCGACACCCAGAGCCTGCCGACCCACATCAACGTCGACCAGGGCGCCGGCGTACTGCGCGCCACTCGCGGCGCGGTGCCGCGCCTGAGCTTGCGCGCCTGGAGTGTCCGCCGGGTACTGCTGACTTTGCTCGACAGCAGCGGCCAGCCATTGCCCAGCGGCGCGTCGGTGTTCGACGATCGCGGCCGCTTCATCAACCTGGTGCAACCGGGCGGGCTGGTGTTCATCGACAACAGCGCCGACATCGGCCACCTGATCATCAGCGACCACCAGGCCCGCGAATGCCGCGTCACCCTCGACCCGGATACCGGCGCCAGCAGCGACAGCTACTACACCCAGGCCCAACGCACCTGCAGTTGACCCCCCTTCGCGACGACATGACGCCAGACGGCAGCTACACCTTGTGTCGTCCTTCCATACACCGCTTTGGTGAGGATGCGTCAAATCATGAACACCCGGTACAAACCCCAGCTTGCAATGCTCCTGCTCTTCGGCCTGCCGCTGACAGCCTTCGCCAATGAATGCCGATTACAGATCACGCCGACGCCGCTGGACTATGGCACCCTCGACCGCAGCCGCCTGCAGCCCGGCAGCCCAGGCCTGGCACTGCCGGAGAAATCCGCGCAGTTGACCCTGAGCTGCAGCGAAAGCACCGACCTGAGTGTGTTCTATACAGCCAATGCCCTGGACGGCGAGCGCTTCGAACTCGCCGCTGGCGGGCACTACCGAATACGTGCCGCCGATGCCGTGGTCGACGGCGAACGCGTTGACCTGGCCCGGATCGAACAAACCGGCGCCGTGCCGGGCCCGGCCAGCGCCTCGCTGGGCTGGCAGCCGCGTAGCGGCATGGTCCCGGTCCGGGCCGGCAAAGCCGTGCAAGGCCGCAGCCTGAATCTGACCCTGGTGTTCGAAGCCGAGCTGTCTGCCAAGGCTTTCGAAGTGCGCGAGTCGACCTCATTGCGCAGCAGCGGGCAGTTCGCTGCCCCGGCCTCCGGCAGCACTGCCGAACTGGCCTTGCAATGGCAGATCCAGCCAGCGGCCTGCACGCCATTGCTGTCCCAGGGCGGGGTGGTGGACTACGGCAAGATCAGCCTGCAGAGCCTTAACAGCGACAAGCGCACGCGCCTGCCCACGCGTCAGCTGAACCTGTCGATCCAGTGCGACAGCCCGGCGCGCTATGCCCTGCTGATGCAGGACAACCGCGACGGCACGGCGGTGGTCGATTCGCTGAATTTCTACGGTTTGGGCCGCGATGCCAGCGAGAACAAAATCGGCCTGTACGAGGTGCAGATCGACCCGTTGCACATCAGCGCCGACCAGTTGCCGGCGGTGTACCTCACCCAGTCGACCCGCGGCACCGGCTGGAGCACCGCAGGCAGCACCAGCAAAGCGCTGACCACCACTACCCTGCTCGGCTTCAATGATGTCGAGAACAACAGCAACGGCCCGATCGCCATCCGCCACCTGAGCACGCCAATCAACATCATGCCGGTGATCGCCGCCACCAGCGAACTGGACAACCGCCAGGACATCCACCTCGACGGCTCGGCGACGATCGAGATCATTTACCTGTAAACGAAAACGCCCCGGATAACCGGGGCGTTTTTTCAACCGTGTGAATCAGCGCTTGAGCGAGGCCGGGGTAGCCGCTGCCGCCGCTTTGCTGCGGTTGGTTTTCAGGCTGTAGCAGACCACCATCACCAGCAGCCAGACCGGAATCGCGTAGACGGAGATCTGGATGCCCGGGATCTGCAGCATGATGCCCAGGATCAGCACCACGAAGGCCAGGCAGATGTAGTTGCCATAGGGGTACCACAGCGCCTTGAACAGCGGGGTCTGGCCGGTCTTGTTCAGGTGCTGGCGGAACTTCAGGTGCGAGTAGCTGATCATCGCCCAGTTGATCACCAGGGCGGCCACTACCAGCGACATCAGCAGCTCCAGCGCGTGCTGCGGGATGAAGTAGTTGAGCAGCACCGCGACCAGGGTCACCGCTGCCGAAGCCAGGATCGAACGCACCGGCACACCGCGCTTGTCGATCTTCGCCAGGCCCGCCGGGGCATCGCCCTGTTCGGCCATGCCGTAGAGCATACGGGCGTTGCAGTAGGTACCGCTGTTGTACACCGACAGCGCCGCGGTCAGCACCACGAAGTTGAGGATGTGCGCAGCAACATCACTGCCCAGCAGCGAGAACACTTGCACGAACGGGCTGGCGCCGTAGGTTCCACCGGCGGCATCGAGGCTGGTGACCAGGCTGTCCCATGGGGTCAGCGACAGCAGCACGACCAGGGCACCGATGTAGAAAATCAGGATGCGGTAGATCACCTGGTTGATCGCTTTGGGGATCACAGTCTTCGGCTTGTCGGCTTCAGCAGCGGTGAAACCGAGCATTTCCAGGCCGCCGAAGGAGAACATGATGATCGCCAGGGCCATGACCAGGCCGCTGACGCCATTGGGGAAGAAGCCGCCGTGTTCCCACAGGTTGCTCACCGAAGCTTGCGGGCCGCCGCTACCGCTGGCCAGCATCCAGCTGCCCAGGGCGATCATGCCGACAATGGCCAGGACCTTGATGATCGCGAACCAGAACTCGGCCTCGCCGAACACCTTGACGTTGGCCAGGTTGATCGCGTTGATGAGGATGAAGAAAGCAGCCGCCGAGGCCCAGGTCGGGATCTCCGGCCACCAGTAGTGCACGTACTTGCCGACGGCGGTGAGCTCCGACATGCCCACCAGGATGTACAGCACCCAGCAGTTCCAGCCCGACAGGAAGCCGGCAAAACCGCCCCAGTATTTGTGCGCGAAGTGACTGAAGGAGCCGGCTACCGGCTCTTCGACGATCATCTCGCCGAGCTGGCGCATGATCATGAAGGCAATGAAGCCACAGATCGCATAGCCGAGGATCATCGACGGGCCCGCCGACTTCATCACCCCGGCCGAACCCAGGAACAGCCCGGTACCGATTGCACCGCCCAGGGCGATCAACTGGATATGGCGATTTTTCAGGCCGCGTTTCAGCTCGCCTGAATGCGTGTTTTGTCCACTCATGAACGAAGTCACCTGCTTGTTTTTATCTGTGACGGAATCGGACCCACCGCGCTCGTGGCGCAGCGGAATTAACAAGGTGATTACCTTGAGGATCTTGGCCAACTGCTGCCCGTCCAGGGCATAAGCCGTGGGCGAATCAGCCGGGTGTCAGCAAGAGTGCGCGGTACGCATTGGGGTCACAGTTAAAACGCGGCGCATTGTATACCCCTACAGACGCGCAGGGGTCAACACGTTGCGTGACTGTCTGACGACAAAACGCACCGGTCCTGAGGAAGGGTTCTAGCCTGGGGAGGTAATCGGCGTACATGGCGCCTCCATTTGTTCTTATTGAATGCCCGGCTCTCCGGCCCGGCTTTGCACACGGCAATGGCGCCTATCTCACCGCTCCCGGGGCCTGCGAACAAGCTGTTGACGGGCAGGTAAAGCGCCCTGGCCCGGGGCTTTCGGCAAGTTCTGTTTACACCCATAGAAATCTCCAGCCAGGGCCCGTGTACCGGCTGATATTTGTAACGATTTATTTACATGATGGTGTAAAAACTTTCCACGGCTTACGGAAGTGTCTGTAAGACAAGGAAATTTGCGCAAAAAAAAGCCAACCCGAAGGTTGGCTTGTTTAACCGGCCCGACTTACGGGCGCGGTTTGTTGCGGGTGCTGCCCGGACGCTTGGGCGCCGGCTTGCCGCGCTTGTTCATGTCGCTTGGGCGCTCGGCCACGGTGCTGCTGCCACGGCCGCTGTCCTTACGCGGCGCTTCACCACGCGGCTGACGGGCCGGACGCTCGTCGCCACGGGGCTGGCGAACCGGACGCTCGGCTTCACCACGAGGCTGGCGCGCAGGGCGCTCGCCGGTTGCAGCGCCATCCTGGGCCGGACGCAGGGTGCGCACGCGCTCGCCACGGCCCAGCGGACGGGTGGACTTGCGCTGCAGGCGCTCGAGCTTGTCCTTGCTCTTGTGGTTCAGGGCCGGCATGGCCACTGGGGTCAGGCCCACTTCGGCGGCAAGAATGTCGACTTCCTGCTGGCTCATTTCGCGCCAGCGGCCCATCGGCAGGTCGGAGTTGAGGAACACCGGGCCGAAACGCACGCGCTTCAGACGGCTGACCACCAGGCCCTGGGATTCCCACAGGCGGCGTACTTCACGGTTGCGACCTTCCATCACCACGCAGTGGTACCAGTGGTTGAAGCCTTCACCGCCAGGGGCTTCCTGGATGTCGGTGAAACGCGCCGGGCCGTCTTCGAGCACGACACCGGCCTTGAGGCGGGCAATCATGTCTTCGTCGACTTCACCACGCACACGTACCGCATACTCACGGTCCATTTCGTAGGACGGGTGCATCAGGCGGTTGGCCAGCTCACCGTCGGTGGTGAACATCAGCAGGCCGGTGGTGTTGATGTCGAGGCGACCGATGTTGATCCAGCGGCCTTCTTTCGGCCGTGGCAGGCGGTCGAACACGGTCGGACGGCCTTCCGGGTCGTCACGGGTGCAGATCTCACCGTCGGGTTTGTTGTACATGATCACCCGGCGCACGGTTTCGGCAGCTTCTTCGCGCTTGATCACGCGGCCGTCGACCGAGATCGCATCGTGCAGGTCGACGCGCTGGCCAAGGGTGGCATTGACGCCATTGACCTTGATCCGGCCCTGGCTGATCCAGGCCTCGACGTCGCGGCGCGAGCCCACGCCGATACGGGCAAGAACTTTTTGCAGTTTCTCGCCTGATGGCGGCAATGGCTGGGTTTCTTGCAGGTCTTTTTCACTCATGCTGGGCACCTCCCGGTGTATTTACGAAAATCTGGTATGGCGAACAAGCGCCAAAAAGGGTCGCGAATCATACGCTGATCGCAGCGTGAACGCACCTGAGACTAGCCGAAATTGCAAAAGTTGCCGGGTCTATCCGCCCGAAGGCCAGGGTTACTGATGCGGCGTCTGCGGTTCGGTTGCCAACGGCTCGTCGTCCAGATCCACCTGGGTGTCGTCGACCAGGTCATCGAAATCGGTCTTGAGCCCTTCTTCCATGGCGTCCAGTTCGGTCAACAGGCTGCGGAAGCTGGTTTCTTCCTGGGGCTCTTGCGGCTCGGCACTGGCATCGGCCAGGGCCTGCAGGTGCGCCGGTACCGGGGCATCGTCCAGTTCCAGTACCGGTTCGGGCTCAGGCTCCATCTCGCGCAACTCGGCCAGCGGCGGCAGGTCATCGAGGTTCTTCAGGTTGAAGTGGTCGAGAAAGGCCTTGGTGGTGGCGAACATCGCCGGTTTACCCGGCACTTCACGGTAGCCGACGATGCGGATCCACTCGCGCTCGAGCAGGGTCTTGATGATGTTGGTGTTGACCGCCACACCGCGCACGTCCTCGATCTCGCCGCGGGTGATGGGCTGGCGGTAGGCGATCAGCGCCATGGTCTCCAGCAGGGCCCGGGAGTAGCGCTGCGGGCGCTCTTCCCACAGCCGGCCGACCCAGGGTGCGTAGTCTTCGCGGATCTGCAGGCGGTAACCCGAGGCCACCTCCTTGAGCTCGAAGGCGCGGCCATTGCAGGACTTGCGCAGCACCTCCAGGGCTTTCTTGAACACCGCAGGTTCCGGGCGCTCGGCTTCCTCGAACAATTCGTACAGGCGCTCAAGGGATTGCGGTTTGCCCGAGGCCAGCAAAAAGGCCTCGAGCAGGGGCGCCAGGTCGCGCGGTTCGTTCAGGTTCATGGGCTTGCTCAGTTGTTACTCGGCGCGGGCGCGGACATGGATCGGCGCAAAGGGCTCATTTTGCACCAGTTCGATCAAGGATTCCTTGACCAGTTCGAGAATCGCCATGAAGGTCACCACCACCCCGAGCTTGCCTTCCTCGGCGCTGAACAGCTCGACGAAGGGCACGAAGCCGCCGCCCCTGAGGCGCTCAAGCACTTCGCTCATGCGCTCGCGGGTCGACAACGCCTCACGGCTGACCTGGTGGCTTTCGAACAGATCACCACGGCGCAGCACTTCGGCCATCGACACCAGCAGCTCTTCCAGGCTGACCTCGGGCAACAGCTTGCGCACCTTGGCCTGCGGCGCGTCCAGGCGCGGCACGATGACCTCGCGGCCAACCCGGCTGAGGCCGTCGATGCCTTCGGCGGCGGCCTTGAAGCGCTCGTACTCCTGCAGCCGGCGGATCAGTTCGGCACGCGGGTCAGCCTCTTCTTCCTCGACCTCGGCCGAACGCGGCAGCAGCATCCGTGACTTGATCTCGGCAAGCATTGCCGCCATCACCAGGTACTCGGCGGCCAGCTCCAGGCGCACGGTCTTCATCAGTTCGACGTAACCCATGTACTGGCGGGTGATTTCCGCCACCGGGATGTCGAGGATGTCGACGTTCTGCTTGCGAATCAGGTACAGCAGTAAATCCAGAGGCCCTTCGAAGGCCTCCAGAAACACTTCCAGGGCATCCGGCGGAATGTACAGGTCCACCGGCATCTCGGTCATGGCTTCGCCATACACCAGCACTAGCGGCAGTTCCTGCTGGGCGCCTGCTTGCGGGTCGATACTGCCTTGGGGGGTGGTCGCCTGGCTCACGCTTCGACCATGAACGGCGCAGGGTCGCCGCAACCGACGCGGATCACTTCCGGCTCATCGCCCGCCAGGTTGATCACGGTCGAGGCCTTGAGGTCTCCAAAGCCGCCATCGACGATCAGGTCGACATGATGCTCCAGGGCCTGGCGAATCTCGTAGGGATCGGTCATCGGCTGGTCTTCGCCGGGCATGATCAGGCTGACGCTCATCAGCGGCTCGCCGAGCTCTTCGAGCAGGGCCAGGGCAATCGGGTTGGACGGCACGCGCAGGCCGATGGTGCGGCGCTTTTCGTGCAGCAGCAGGCGCGGCACTTCGCGGGTGGCGTTGAGGATGAAGGTGTACGGCCCCGGTACATGGGCCTTGAGCAGGCGAAAGGTGGCGGTGTCGATCTTGGCGAACAGGCCCATCTGCGACAGGTCGCAGCAGATCAGGGTGAAGTTGTGGTTCTTGTCCAGCTGACGCAGGCGACGAACCCGTTCAACCGCGTTCTTGTCGCCGATCTGGCAACCCATGGCGTAGGAGGAGTCGGTGGGATAAACCACCACGCCGCCCTTGCGGATGATTTCGACGGCCTGTTTGATCAGGCGCGGTTGCGGGTTTTCCGCATGAATCTGGAAAAACTGACTCACGTTCTCTTCCTGTTCAGACTGCCGCGATAGGCTGCTCATGTTTGAATCGGCGCCACAGTGGTGGCAGGTCCTCTGGCAATGGCCGGTAGACACCGATCTCGCCCCAGGTGCCAGGGCCATGGAAATCACTGCCGGCGCTGGCCAGCAGACCGAATTCACGGGCCAGGATCGACAGAGTGCCTACCTGTTCGGCCGGCATCATGCCGTTGACCACTTCCAGCGCCTGCCCGCCTGCTTGAATATAGTCGGCAATCAGCCGGCGGCGCTTGCTGCGGGTTAAATCGTAGTGCATCGGGTGGGCCAGGCTGACCCAGGCATCGGACTGGCGCAACGTCTCGACGGTCTCCTCCAGGGTTGGCCAGTGCAGCTTCACGTCGCCCAGCTTGCCGGCCCCCAGCCACTTGCGAAACGCCTCGGCGCGGTCTTTTACATAGCCTGCGCGCACCAGGTACTCGGCAAAATGCGGGCGCGCCGGGGCATTGCCGCTGTCGCCCAGTTCCTGCTGGATGGCCCGCGCGCCGTCGAGCGCGCCCTTCATGCCCTTGAGTGCCAACCGTCGGTCGATTTCTTCCGAACGCAACCAGCGACCACGGTGCAGCGACTCGACGGCGGCCTGCAACGGCGCGGCGTCGAGGGGGAAGTTGTAGCCCAGCACATGAATGGTCGCCCCGCCCCAGGTGCACGACAGCTCGATGCCGCTGACCCAGTGCATGTCCAGGGCCTGGGTGGCGGCGCGGGCTTCGAGCTGGCCTTCGAGGGTGTCGTGGTCGGTCAGCGAGAGCATCCGCACGCCGTGCTCATGGGCCCGGGCGACCAGAACCGTTGGCGACAAGGCGCCGTCGGAGGCCGTACTGTGGCAGTGCAGATCAACATTCATAGGTGGCGCTTTCGCTGTCATTGATGTTTGTTATTATGCCGTCACATCCTGCTTCTGGCTGCCATTGTGAAACAATTCATCGATTTCATCCCGCTGCTCCTGTTCTTCATCGTCTACAAGCTTGAACCGCGTGCCGTCGAATTCGCCGGGCACACCTTCGAACTGGGCGGCATCTACAGCGCCACGGCGATGCTGATCATCAGCTCGCTGGTGGTCTACGGCGCCCTGTTCCTTCGCCAACACAAGCTGGAGAAAGGCCAGTGGCTGACCCTGGTGGCCTGCCTGGTGTTCGGCGGCCTGACCCTGGCCTTCCACAGCGAAACCTTCCTCAAATGGAAGGCGCCGGTGGTCAACTGGCTGTTCGCCCTGGCCTTCACCGGCAGCCACTTCATCGGCGACCGGGTGCTGATCAAGCGCATCATGGGCCACGCCCTGACCCTGCCGGAGCCGGTATGGACGCGCCTGAACATCGCCTGGATCGGCTTTTTCCTGTTCTGTGGCGCGGCCAACCTGTTCGTCGCCTTCACCTTCCAGAGCTTCTGGGTCGACTTCAAGGTGTTCGGCAGCCTGGGCATGACCGTGCTGTTCCTGGTGGCCCAGGGCGTGTACCTGTCGCGCCACCTGCACGACAGCGACCCGAGCACTCCGCCTTCCACTCCCAAGCACGAGGAATGACATGCTTTACGCCATCATTGCCACAGACGTAGCCGATTCGCTGGAAAAACGCCTGGCCGCGCGCCCGGCGCATATCGAACGCCTGCAGCAGCTCAAGGAGCAAGGCCGCGTGGTACTGGCCGGCCCGCACCCGGCCGTTGACAGCAACGACCCGGGCGCCGCCGGGTTCACCGGCAGCCTGATCGTCGCCGAATTCGACTCGCTCAGCGCCGCCCAGGCCTGGGCCGACGCCGATCCGTACATTGCCGCCGGCGTCTACGCCAACGTCATCGTCAAGCCGTTCAAGCAAGTCCTGCCGTAATGCCGCAGGGCGGTGGCCAAGCCGGCACACCGCCCCTTGCAGCTTTCTCTTGGCAAATGCTCATTATTCTCGCCCGATGGCCGACAACCTCCTGAACCATCCAATGGAATCAGGAGTTCCGATGCGTCAAGGTCCGTTGTCCCTGCTGCTGTGCCTGTTGCTGCTGACCCCATTGGCCCAGGCTGAAGAGCCCAGCGGCTCCAGCACCCCGCTGTCGCTCAGTGCCGGCAGCCAGATCACCGAGCTGCAACAGCGCCTCAAAGAAAGCGAGCGCCTGCGCGAAACCCTGGTCCAGCAACTGCACAACGCCGACAGCGAACGCGAAAGCGCCCAGCTCACCCGTCTGCGCCAGGAAAACCAGAAACTGAAGCTGGCACTCAAGGAATTGCAGGCCAGCGCCGCGCCGAAACTCATCACCGAGCAGCAACAATGGTTCCTGATTGGTGGCGCAGTTGCCCTGTTTGCAGCACTCTGCGGTATCTTTGCCAGTGGCGGACACAGAAAGCGTCGGCAATGGTTGAATTGAGTGAGTCATGAGCGAGCTGTTACTGATTGATGATGACCAGGAACTCTGCGAGCTGCTCGGCAGCTGGCTGACCCAGGAAGGTTTCGTGGTACGTGCCTGCCACGATGGCCACAGCGCCCGCAAGGCGCTGGCCGAACAGGCGCCGGCCGCCGTCGTGCTGGACGTGATGCTGCCCGACGGCAGCGGTCTTGAGCTGCTCAAGCAGCTGCGCAGCGAACACGCCGAACTGCCGGTGCTGATGCTCTCGGCCCGTGGTGAGCCGCTGGACCGGATTCTCGGCCTGGAGCTGGGCGCCGATGACTACCTGGCCAAACCTTGCGACCCGCGTGAACTCACCGCCCGCCTGCGCGCCGTGCTGCGCCGCAGCCACCCCAACGCGACGCCGAGCCAGGTGGAAATCGGCGACCTGTGCTTCAGCCCGGCCCGCGGCGTGGTCAGCATCGACGAGCAAGAGCTGGCCCTGACCCTCTCCGAGAGCCGCATCCTCGAAGCCCTGCTGCGCCAGCCCGGCGAGCCGCTGGACAAGCAGGAACTGGCGCAGATCGCCCTGGGCCGCAAGCTGACCCTGTACGACCGCAGCCTGGACATGCACGTCAGCAACCTGCGCAAGAAGATCGGCCCGCACGCCGATGGCCGCCCGCGCATCGTCGCCCTGCGCAGCCGCGGCTACTACTACAGCCTGTAATGTCAGCACGGCGCGCAGGCATCTTTACCCAAGCTTTACCCTTGCCTGACCGCCGCTGACCTTGATCTCCCTAGACTGGGCACATCCGGTAACGACCGGCCTCAGAAAGGAGAGTCACCATGCGCAAGACCCTTATCGCCCTGATGTTCGCCGCTGCTCTGCCCACCGTTGCCATGGCCATGCCAGATGCCGGCGGCCCGCGCCACGGCGAGCACCACCGCGGTGGAGCGCCTTTCGCCCAGCTGGACCTGAGCCGCGAACAGCGCCAGCAGATCGGCAAGCTGATGGGCGAGCAGATGAAAAGCCGTCAGGAAATCACCCAGCGCTACCTGGAAAAACTCCCGGCCGCTGACCAGAAGGCCCTGAAAGACGAGCTCAAGGCCAAGAAGGACAAGACCCAGGCCGAGATTCGCGCCCTGCTCAAACCCGAACAGCAAAAACAGTTCGACGAAATGAAGAAAAAGCAGGATGAACGCCGCGCCGAATGGGCCGAGTTCCAAGCCTGGAAAGCTGAAAAAGCCAACAAGGCCCAGTAAGCTGTCAGCCACCCGCCCGGCCTGCCCCAGCAGGCCGGGCTTTTTCCGTTAGAGGTGCCTCTTTTGCGTTCATTGTTCTGGCGCATCCTGGCCAGTTTCTGGCTAGCCATCGCCCTGGTTGCCGGGCTGTCGATCCTGCTCGGGCACATGCTGAACCAGGACGCCTGGATTCTCAGCCGCCACCCGGGCCTCAATACCCTGGCCAAGAACTGGACCCAGCGCTATGAACAGCAAGGGCCGGAATACGCCCAGCATTACCTCGAACACCGCAAGCGCCGCTACAACATCGATGTGCAAGTGCTCAACGACAGTGGCGACGCCGTCGTGCCCGGCACCTTCCCGCGCCGCGCCGCCGCCTTCGAGGCGCGCCGCCACAACGACGACCGGCGCCTGCCGTGGCGCCGCCTGACCGAGGAATACACCAGCCCCGACAGCGGCGAGACCTACCTGCTGATCTATCGCATCCCGCACCCGGAACTGGATGCCTGGCACCGCGACAGCCTGCTCTGGCCGTTGAGCGCCCTAGGCATCGCCCTGGTGGTGCTGACCCTGTTCAGCCTGCTGGTGACCCTGTCGATCACCCGCCCGCTGAGCCGCTTGCGCGGCGCCGTGCATGACCTGGGGCAAACTACCTACCAGCAGAACAGCCTGGCGCGCCTGGCCAACCGCCGTGACGAGTTCGGCGTACTGGCCAACGACTTCAACCGCATGGGTGCGCGGCTGCAGAGCCTGATCGGCAGCCAGCGCCAGCTATTGCGTGACGTTTCCCATGAACTGCGCTCGCCGCTGGCACGCCTGCGTATCGCCCTGGCCCTGGCCGAACGCGCCGAACCCGAGCAGCGCCAGGCCCTGTGGCCGCGCCTGACCCGCGAATGCGACCGCCTCGAAGCGCTGATCAGTGAGATCCTGGTGCTGGCCCGGGTCGATGCCGAACAGGCACGGGCCGAACCGGTGGACCTTGATGCCCTGCTGGCCGCCGTGCACAAGGACGCGCAACTGGGCGCGCCGGAGCAGGAGATCCTGCTGCAGCATGAACCCGGGCTCAACCTGCAAGGCTGGCCGACGCTGCTGGAACGGGCGCTGGATAACCTGCTGCGCAATGCCGTGCGCTTCAACCCGGCCGGGCAGCCGATTGAAATCACCGGGGTGCGCGAAAGCGACAAGATTGTGCTGAGTGTGCGTGACCATGGCCCGGGAGTGGCCGCAGAGCACCTGGCGCAGCTGGGCGAGCCGTTCTACCGGGCGCCCGGGCAGAGTGCCGCAGGCCATGGCCTGGGGCTGGCCATTGCGCGCAAGGCGGCGGAGCGCCATGGCGGCAGCTTGAGCCTGGGCAATCATCCCCAGGGCGGGTTTGTTGCCACGCTAGAGTTGCCACTGGCAAGGCCTGACTCAATATAGCTTCGCGGGGCAAGCCCGCTCCTACATTGTGGGAGCGGCGGTGCGACGCCTCGACTTGCCCCGCGATGAGGCCCTAACCCCCGCTGCTACTCCCAGGCACTGACAAAATCAGCCGTCGCCAGCACCGGCGCGGTGCGCGGTTCATTTTGTGGAGTACCCAGGTACAGGAAGGCGATGATCTCTTCGTTGTCCGCCAGCCCCAATCCCTTGGCCACATGCTTGCTGTACGAAAGCTCACCGGTACGCCATACCGCGCCAATACCCTGGGCATGAGCCGCGAGCAAAATACCGTGGGCCGCGCAACCGGCCGCCAGGCGCTGCTCGGACTGCGGCACCTTGAAGTGATCCTGCAGCCGCGCAACCACAACCACCAGCAACGGCGCCCGCAACGGCATGGCCCGGGCCTTGTCCAGCGCCGCCTGGCCGGTCTCGCCATTGAGTTTGACCGCTTCGGCGAGCAGTTCGCCAAGCTTGGCCCGCGCCTCGCCCTCGACCGTCAAGAAGCGCCAGGGCCGCAACTGGCCGTGGTCCGGTGCCCGCAGGGCGGCCTGAAACAGCGCCTCGCGTTGTGCGGTATTGGGTGCCGGATCCAGCAGACGTGGAACCGAAACCCGGTTGAGCAATGCGTCGAGAGCCTCCATTGGCTACCCCTTGTGGATAAATGTCGGGCTATTCTAGCGTTTACTTAAAAAGGTCCATAGGTAGAATGGCGCCCTTCCGTTTTGAGTCAGAGCAGATCACATGGCGTTGCCGACCTTAAGGATCATTGGTTTCATCATCGGCATCTTCCTGATCACCCTGGCGATCAGCATGGTCGTGCCCATGGCCACCCTGGTGATCTTCGACCGCACGGGCGACCTGCCGTCGTTCCTGTGGGCCAGCATGATCACCTTTATCGCAGGCCTGGCGCTGATCATCCAGGGCCGCCCCGAGCACGTGCACCTGCGCCCGCGCGACATGTACCTGCTGACGGTCAGCAGCTGGCTGGTGGTGTGCATCTTCGCCGCCCTGCCGTTCCTGCTGACCCAGCACATCAGCTACACCGACGCCTTTTTCGAAAGCATGTCCGGCATTACCGCCACCGGCGCCACCGTACTCAGCGGCCTCGACAGCATGTCGCCGGGTATCCTGATGTGGCGCTCGCTGCTGCACTGGCTCGGCGGTATCGGCTTTATCGCCATGGCCGTGGCGATCCTGCCGCTGCTGCGCATCGGCGGCATGCGCCTGTTCCAGACCGAGTCCTCGGACCGCTCCGAGAAGGTCATGCCACGCTCGCACATGGTCGCCAAGTCGATCGTGCTGGTGTACATCGGCATCACCACCCTCGGCGCCCTGGCCTTCTGGCTGGCGGGCATGAACGCCTTCGATGCGATCAACCACGCCATGTCGGCGATTTCCACCGGCGGTTTCTCTACCTCCGACCAGTCCCTGGCCAAGTGGGACATACCGGCGGTGCATTGGGTAGCGGTGGTGGTGATGATCCTCGGCAGCTTGCCGTTCGCCCTGTACGTGGCGACCATCCGCGGCAACCGCAAGGCGCTGATCAAGGACCAGCAGGTCCAGGGCCTGTTGGCGATGCTGGTGGCGACCTGGCTGGTGCTTGGCACCTGGTACTGGGCCACCACCAACCTGCACTGGCTCGACGCCCTGCGCCACGTGGCCCTGAACGTCACCTCGGTGGTCACCACCACCGGCTTCGCCCTGGGCGACTACAGCCTGTGGGGCAATTTCTCGCTGATGCTGTTCTTCTACCTGGGTTTTGTCGGCGGCTGCTCGGGCTCGACCGCTGGCGGCATCAAGATTTTCCGCTTCCAGGTGGCCTACATCCTGCTCAAGGCCAACTTGAACCAGCTGATTCACCCCCGGGCGGTGATCAAGCAGAAGTACAACGGCCACCGCCTCGATGAAGAGATCGTGCGTTCGATCCTGACCTTCTCGTTCTTCTTCGCCATCACTATCTGCGTCATCGCCCTGGCCCTGTCGCTGCTGGGTGTCGACTGGATGACCGCCCTGACCGGCGCCGCCAGCACCGTATCGGGCGTCGGCCCGGGCCTGGGCGAAACCATCGGCCCGGCCGGCAACTTCGCCACCCTGCCGGATGCGGCCAAGTGGATCCTGGCCTTCGGCATGCTGCTCGGGCGTCTGGAGATTATTACGGTGCTGGTGCTGTGTATGCCGGCGTTCTGGCGTCACTGACCGGCTCACCCTCTGACGGGGCCGCCGCGGCCCCGTTCAAGCGCGCCCGGTACTCGCCAGGGGTGACATCGAACCAGCGGCGAAACGCCCTGAAAAAATTGCTCGGGTCGGCGAAACCCAGAAGATAGGCAGCCTCCAGCAGGGTCATGTTGGCTTGCGCCAGGTACTGCTCGGCAAGCTCGCGGCGGGTATCGTCCAGCAGCGTCTGAAAGCTCGTGCCCTCTTCCTGCAAGCGCCGCTGCAAGGTGCGCTGCGACAGGTGCAGGGCCTGGGCGATGGTTTCGCGCTTGGGCTCGCCCTGGGGCAAAACCCGGCACAACACCTGGCGCGCACGATGGGTAACCCGGCTTTCCGAGAAGCGCGCCAGGTATTCGCCAGCAAAGCGGTCGTGCAAGGTGGCCATGGCCTCGTTGGCCGTCGGCAGCGGCGCCTCCATATCAGCGCGCTCGAACACCAGCGCATCGTAGGGCGCGCTGAACACCAGCGGGGCATGGAATGCGGTCTTGTACGGGCCCAAGTCCTTGGGCTGCGGCCCCTGGACCAGCACCCGACGCGGCTGGATCACTCGCCCGCTGAGCCAGCTGCACAGCGCCAGGGCGCAGGCCAGCGAGGCTTCGGCACTGTGCCGGGTGGGTGGCAGGTGATCGCCATGCACGGTCAGAATCAACGCATAGCCGTCGGGCTCAAGGCGAAAACTCAGGTCGGAGCTTTCGGCGATGATCCGCTGATAGCGCACCAGCCGCTCGAAACCTTCGGCCAGGGTGCGGCTCGACATCAGCGCGTAGCCGACCACATGAAAGGACGCCGGGCGTACCACCCGCGCCATGTTCAGGCCGATCGCCTGGTTGCCGGAAAGATCGACCGCCAACTGCCACAGGCGGGTCATGGAGTCCTGGGTGAAGCGTGCGTCGGGATCGTCCAGCGCGGTGAAATCCAGGCCAAGTTGCTTGAACATGGCACGGCAATCGAGCCCTTCCAGTTCAAGTGCCTTGACGATCCCTGATGCCCAGCTTGCTGACGTGGTTCTTTCGCTCATGGCTGGCTTCTTTTGTTACCGACAAGCCGCTCCTGCGGCGATCTCAAAGGATACTCAATTGGCGCCTATTGTCACTGCTCTGTAGTGTTACTCACTCTAGACTCAGATCAGGCTCCACGCCGTGTATCTTCGTCAGATTGACCAGACTCTGGAGCAGTGTCGTGAACAGCCCTCAGCAATTTCGCAGTTTTGCCGAGTTCTACCCCTATTACCTCGGCGAGCACAGTAATCCCACCTGCCGGCGCCTGCATTTCGTCGGTACCAGCCTGGTCATCGCCGTACTCGCCTTTGCCCTGGGCAGCGGCAACTGGTTGCTGCTGCTGGCCCTGCCCTTTGCCGGTTACGGCTTTGCCTGGGTCGGGCACTTCTACTTCGAGAAAAACCGCCCCGCCACCTTCAAGCACCCGCTGTACAGCCTGATTGGCGACTTCGCCATGTACCGCGACATGCTGCGCGGCAAGGTCAGCTTCTGATTTCGGCCCGCAAGGTCAGAAACCCGTCCCGGGCGGCCACTGCCCCGACCAACGGTACAGGTAGAGTGCCCTGAAACCCCGCGTTTCGGAGCGCCGATGAACCAGCAAGCCCGCTTTAACCACATGCAGGACGGTACCGAGCAGGATTGGGCAATCATCGCCGAGGATTTCAGGGCCTATGCCAGCCAGCTGGCCGATCGCATCCTGGCGCACCTGCGGCTGCTCGATGGCGACTTCGGCGGCTTTCCCATCGACCGCCTGAGCCACTCCCTGCAAACCGCCAGCCGCGCCTGGCGTGACGGGCGCGATGAAGAGTACGTGGTCTGCGCGCTGCTGCACGACATCGGCGACACCCTCGGCAGCTACAATCACCCGGACATCGCCGCCGCCATCCTCAAGCCGTTCATCAGCCCGGAAAACCTGTGGATGGTAGAAAAACACGGGGTGTTCCAGGGCTACTACTTTTTCCATCACCTGGGCATGGACCGGCACCTGCGCGAGCAATTCCAGGACCATCCGCAGTACCAGCAAACCATCGAGTTTTGCGCCAAATACGATGCCGCCGCCTTCGATCCGGGCTACGACAGCCTGCCCCTGAGCTTCTTCGAGCCGATGCTGCAGCGCCTGTTCGCCAAGCCCCGGCAGTCGATCTACAAGGCCGCGCTAGAGCAACCCGCCGCCACTGCCTGAATCCACCAGCTCCTCCAGCCCGGCCTGGCGCCGGGCGGCTTCGGCCTGGGCGTCGGCCAGGCGATAAAGCTCGATGCTGCCGTCCCAGTGCTCGATCAGTGCCGTGCACGACTCGACCCAATCACCGCAATTGAGGTAATCCACCTCGCCGACCTTGCGGATCTCGGCATGGTGAATGTGCCCGCAGACCACACCATGAAAGCCGCGTTTGACGCACTCATGGGCGATGGCCTCCTCAAAGTCGCTGATGAAGCTGACTGCGCTCTTGACCTTGTGCTTGAGGTACGCCGACAGTGACCAGTAGCCGTAGCCATAGCGCGCACGCCAGTGGTTGAGCCAGCGGTTGAGGGTCAGGGTGAATTCGTAGGCCGAATCGCCGAGGAACGCCAGCCAGCGGTGATAACGGGTGATCACGTCGAACTGGTCGCCATGAATCACCAGCAGGCGCCGGCCATCGGCGGTCAGGTGCTCGGCCTGGTCGACCAACTGGATATTGCCCAGCACCAGCTTGGAGTAGCGACGCAGGAACTCGTCATGGTTGCCGGTCACGTAGATCACCTCGGTACCGCGCTTGCTCATGGTCAGCAGGCGGCGGATCACGTTGGTGTGCGCCTGGGGCCAGTACATGCCGCCGCGCAGCTTCCAGCCGTCGATGATGTCGCCGACCAGGTAGATGCGATCGGCCTGGTAACCCTTGAGAAACTGCGACAGGTGTTCGGCCTGGCAATCCCGGGTGCCCAGATGCACGTCCGAGATCCACAGGGTGCGCACGCGCTGTTTGCGCGAGGGTCTGACAAGCTCGGCACGGGTCATCGGCAGGCTCCGGGAAGGTTTGCGCCAGCTTGCCAAGCAGCGGTGAATCGAACATGACCGCCCGGTGTCGGTCTGATGACATGCCCGGCCGCCTACTTGCCTGTACACTGCTGCGATTGCCGGAGGAGCCTTCGATGAGCCGCGCCCCGATACTTTCCCTGCGCCATTATCGCCACGACCTGATCGCCCATAGCCACGACCATCCGCAACTGGTGTTCGGCCTGCGCGGGCGCCTGGAGTTCGAGGTCGAAGGCCGCGGCGCGCAGCTGGACCGCCAGGACCTGATGGTGGTCCCGGCTGGCCGCCATCACACCTGCGGCAGTACTGTCGGCAGCGATTGCCTGGTGCTGGACGTCCCGGTCGACAACTGGCTGGGCCAGAGCCTGGGCGCGCACCTGGACGCCAGCCAGCGCCTGCTGGAGCGGGCCGGGCCGTTGAACCTGGACCATCGTCAGCAGCAGTTGGTCGACTGGCTGGCGGCCAGCCCGATCAACGATCCGCTAATCGCCCAGCAAGGTGCAGTGTTGCTGCTGGCCAGCCTGAACGGCGGCGCGGCGCCCGTTGCGCCGACAACCTCACTGCCCTATGCCCGCTTCGATGCGCATATCGAGCAGAACGCCGCCTACCCGCTGCAGGTGGCCGACCTGGCGCGCCTGGCCGGGCTATCCAGCGCGCGCCTGCATGCGCGGTTCATGGCTGAATGCGGGGTCACGCCCATGGACTATGTACGCCAGCGTCGCCTGCTACGCGCGCGGCAGCTACTACGCGATACCCGCTTGCCGATCGGCGATATCGCCTGCCAGGTCGGCTACAGCTCGCAAAGCGCCTTTGCCGCCGCCATGCTCAAGGCGTTTGGCCGCACGCCTGGTGCCTTGCGCCGCGATTGTGCCGACAATTGACGCGAGGACCGCGACAGACAGCGCCAGCGCCGCCCCCGTAAACTGGCGCCGCTGCCCTGCTCTCTGACAAGGACCACCATGAATCACCGCACTGCCCTCGGCGCCCTGCACATCGGCGCACTGTTTTTCGGCCTGACCGGCGTATTCGGCAAACTGGCCAGCGCCGCGCCGGCGATCATCGTCTTCGGCCGCGCCGCTTTTGCCGTGCTGGCATTGGCCGTGTTCGCAGGCTTTGCGCGCAAGGCCTGGCAGCCCCTGCAGGCCCAGGACTGGCGCCGCCTGCTGCTCGGCGGCGTACTGCTGGCCGGGCACTGGGTGAGCTTTTTCATTTCGGTGAAAGTCGCCGGTGTCGCCATCGCCACCCTCGGCTTTGCCAGCTTCCCGGCCTTTACCGTGATCCTTGAAGGCCTGCTGTTTCGCGAGCGCATCCGCACCAACGAGATCGTCCTGGTGCTGCTGGTGAGCATCGGCCTGGTGCTGGTAACCCCGGACTTCGACTTGGCCAGCCAGGCCACCGGCGGCCTGCTTTGGTCGCTGCTGTCAGGCCTGCTGTTTTCACTGCTGTCATTGACCAACCGTGCAGGCTCCGGGCGCATCCCGGCGGTGCAGGCGGCACTGTGCCAGAACGCCGTGGTCGCCCTGTGCCTGTTGCCGGTGGCCGCGCCGGCGCTGGGCAGCGTCAGCGCCATGGACTGGCTGTGGATCGGCCTGCTCGGGGTGTTCTGTACCGGCGTCGCCCACAGCCTGTTCGTCGCCAGCCTGGCGGTGATCAAGGCGCGCACCGCTGCCGTGGTGTTTGCCCTGGAGCCGGTCTACGGCATCGCCATGGCGTGGTTGATCTTCGCCGAAACCCCGACTTTGCGCATGCTTATGGGCGGTGTGCTGATCATTCTCGCCATCGTCATTTCCAGCCGCCTGGCGGCCGGCAATCAAGTAGGCAAGGCGGCGCTCGCCCAGGGCTGAGGGTCAGGGCCGGTCGTTGTGGCCCAGATCACGCTGCGGGTCGATCTGGTCGCGCACGCGCTGCTTGAGCACCTTGGCTTCAGGGAAGCCGCCATCGGCCTTGCGCTCCCAGATCTGCACGCCGTCGCAGGTAATACGGAAGGAGCCACCGGTGGCGGGTTCAAGGGCCACCCGCGCCAGATCGTCGCTGAAGGTGCTCAGCAGTTCCTGGGCCAGCCAGGCGGCACGCAGCAGCCATTGGCACTGGGTGCAGTAGGTAATGACAATTTCCGGTTTATGCGCGGACATACACTGAAGGTCTCCTGACAGGTGGGCGCGCTTATACTAGCGGTCTTTAGCCTTCGCTCCGAGAGTCATGATGCACCGCCTGCTGTTATCCCTGCTGCTGATGTTCGTTTGCTTCCCGCTGCTGGCCGCCGAAGCGCCCCGACCGAAAGTCGGCCTGGTGCTCTCCGGCGGTGCTGCCCGTGGCCTGGCCCATATCGGCGTGCTCAAGGCCCTGGAAGAACAGGGCATCAAGGTCGATGCGATTGCCGGCACCAGCATGGGCGCGGTGGTCGGCGGCCTGTACGCCTCCGGCTACAAGATCGACGAACTGGAAAAGCTCGCCCTCAACATCGACTGGCAGCAGGCGCTGTCCGACGCGCCGCCGCGCAAGGACGTGCCGTTTCGGCGCAAGCAGGATGACCGCGACTTTCTCGTCAAACAAAAGCTCAGCTTTCGCGACGACGGCAGCCTGGGCCTGCCGCTGGGGGTGATCCAGGGCCAGAACCTGGCGCTGCTGCTGGAAAGCATGCTCGCCCACACCAGCGACACCCGCGACTTCGACAAGCTGCCGATTCCCTTCCGCGCCGTGGCCACCGACATCGCCAGCGGCGAAAAGGTGGTATTCCGTCGTGGCCACCTGCCCCAGGTGATTCGCGCCAGCATGTCGATCCCGGCGGTATTCGCCCCGGTCGAGATCGATGGCCGGCTACTGGTCGATGGCGGCATGGTCGACAACATTCCCCTGGACGTCGCGCGCGAGATGGGTGTGGACGTGGCCATCGTCGTCGATATCGGCACCCCGCTGCGCAGCCGCAAGCAGCTGGCAACCGTGGTCGATGTGCTCAACCAGTCGATCACCCTGATGACCCGACGCAACTCCGAAGAGCAACTGGCAGCGCTGCACCGCGACGACATTCTCATCCAGCCACCGCTGTCGAGTTTTGGCGTCACCGATTTCGGCCGCGCCCAGGACATGATCGACGCCGGCTACCGCGCCGCCCGCGCTTTGGACGCACGCCTGGCGGTGCTCAAGCGCCCGCAGGCCAGCGACGGCGAGCTGCTGGCCGCACGCTCGCCGAGCCAGCGCACACCGGTGATCACCGCGATCCGCATCGAGAACGATTCAAAAGTCAGCGACGACGTGATCCGCTACTACATTCGCCAACCCATCGGCGAGCCACTGGAACTGGGCCGCCTGCAGACCGACATGGGCACCCTGTACGGCCTCGACTACTTCGACCGGGTCCAGTACCGGGTAGTGCACAAGGGTGACGACAACACCCTGGTGATCAACGCCCGTGGCCGTCGCGGCGGCACCGACTACCTGCGCCTGGGCCTGAACCTGTCGGACGACATGCGCGGCGACAGCGCCTTCAACATCGGTGCCAGCTACCGGGTCAACGGCATCAACTCCCTCGGCGCCGAATGGCTGACCCGCGCGCAGATCGGCGACCAGCAAGAGCTGTACAGCGAGTTCTACCAGCCGCTGGATGCCGGCTCGCGCTATTTCATCGCGCCATACATTGACCTCGGCTCGCAAAACATCGAGGCGACCCTGGACGACGACCCGATTGCCGAATACCGTCTGGAGCGCTATGGCTTCGGTCTCAACTTCGGTCGGCAGATCGGCAACAACGGCGAAGTGCGCTTTGGCGTCGGCCAGGCCTGGGGCCAGGCCGAGGTGCGCATCGGCGACCAGGACCTGCCCAAGGTCAACTTCAACGAAGGCTTCTACGAGCTCAAGTACTCGTTCGACACCCTCGACAACGTCTACTTCCCCCACAGCGGTGAGGACATCAACCTGACCTTGCGCCAGTTCGACCCGAACCTGGGCTCGGACCAGCGCTACCGGCAGTGGGACTTGAACATCGACAAGGCCATGAGCAGCGGCCCCAACACCTGGGTGGTAGGCGGTCGTTACGGCAGGACCCTGGATGATGCCGAGGTGGTCACCTCAAGCTTCGTGCTCGGCGGTGCGCGGCAGCTGTCGGGCTTTCGCCAGGACTCGGTGTCGGGACAGAACGTCAGCCTGATGCGCGTGGTCTACTACCGCCGCCTGACCCCACGCGCCTACCTGCCGCTGGACTTCCCGTTGTACCTGGGCGGTTCGCTGGAACGCGGCCGGGCCTGGAACAACGACAACGAGTTCGACAGTGGCTACATCAATGCAGCCAGCATCTTCGTCGGTTTCGAGACGCCCCTGGGGCCGCTGAACTTCAGCTACGGGGCCAACAGCGAGAATCAGAAGGCGATGTACCTGAACCTGGGTCACACCTTCTGAGCAGGATCAGGACTTTTCCAGGTTGGCCAGGATCCGCGCATGGACGCGCATGCAAATGCGCATGTCCTCTTCGTCAACACCGACGAACAGCTCGGCGCGCAAGGCGTTGGCAATGGTTTCGATCTGGTCGATCAAAGGCTTGGCCGGTGGGCAGAGGAGGATTTTTTTCGCCCGTCGGTCTTCGAGCACCGCCTGACGGCGCACCAGCCCCTGGGTTTCCAGGCTATCGAGCAAGCGCGCCAGGGTCGGCCCCTCGACGCCGACACTCTGGGCCAGCTCGCGCTGGGTCGGCGCCTCGTCGAAACGGGCCAGGTGCAGCAGCACCAGCCAGCGGGCCTGGGACAGGTTCAGCCCGGCCAGGCGGCGATCCAGTTCGGCGCGCCAGCCGCGGGACATGTGTGCCAGCTGCATCCCGAATTTGTGTTGGTCGGTCAACGGCATAGAGAAACTCATCATCAGAACTAATTATTAGTCAGCTAACCATGACCGTGAGCCGCAGGCAAGGCTCATACGGCTGGCGGTGCTTCGATAATCGTTATAAATGATGACAAGGCCGGTTTTACATCTCGAATTCGGCAGCCAGCGCGGCCCGTACGCAATACAAAACACCTTCGGGCACTCGCCCGCCAAACTGCTCGGCAATCGCCGACACCGGCGGCAACTCGCCTTCACCATCGAGGAAGGCATCCTGAACTTCGCCCAGCAGGTCTTCCGGCAGGTCCAGGGCCTGGTCCAGCGACAGCTCCTGGCGGCCAATGGCCTCGGCAAGCAGGCTGTAGACGTTCTTTTCGCTGCAGTTCAGCTGCCCGGCGATCTGCATCGGAGTCATGCCGGCGCGGGCCAGGCTGACCAGTTCGTGGCGCAGGTCGGTGACGATCTTTGGCGCTTCGACGCCGCCACCCAGCACTTCGAGGAAGGCTTCGCCGTAACGCTCGAGCTTGCGCGCACCGACGCCGCTGACCCGGCCCATCTCGCTGAGGCTGGTGGGCTGGCTGCGCAGCATCTCCAGCAGGGTCGAATCGGGGAAGATCACATACGGCGGCACGCCATGTTCTTCGGCCAGCTTGCGGCGCAACGCACGCAGGGCTTCCCATTGTTCGCGCTCTTCGCCACGCACCAGCTGGCTGGCCGGGCTGCCGCCACTGCTGCTGCCACCCTTGCTGCTGGTTTGTGGCTTGAGATCTTTACGCAGCTCGAGGCTGACTTCACCGCGCAGCAACGGCCGGCACGTGTCGGACAGGCGCAGGCCGCCGTAACCTTCGAGGTCGATGTCGGCCAGGCCGCGGGCGACCAACTGGCGGAACAGCGAACGCCAGTCGTGCTCGGAGCGGTCCTTGCCAACGCCGTACACGGCCAGTTTCTCGTGGCCGAAGTTGCGGATCTTTTCGTTGTCGCGGCCCAGCAATACATCCACCAGGTGGCCGACGCCATATCGCTGACCGGTGCGATACACCGCTGACAGCGCCTGGCGAGCAGGCTCGGTGGCATCCCAGGTCTGCACGCCATCGATGCAGTTGTCGCAATGGCCGCACGGCTGCGGCAGCTCTTCGTCGAAGTAGTTGAGCAGGGTCTGGCGGCGGCAGCGGGTTTCTTCACACAAGGCGAGCATGGCATCGAGCTTGTGTTGCTCGATGCGCTTGTGGCGCTCGTCGCCTTCAGAGTTTTGCAGCATCTGCTTGAGCATCACCATGTCCTGCAGGCCGTAGGCCATCCAGGCATCGGCAGGCAGGCCGTCACGACCGGCGCGGCCGGTTTCCTGATAGTAGGCCTCGAGCGACTTGGGCAGGTCCAGGTGGGCGACGAAGCGCACGTTGGGTTTGTCGATGCCCATGCCGAAGGCGATGGTGGCAACCATGATCAGGCCTTCCTCGTTGAGGAAGCGCCGCTGGTTGGACGCCCGGGTCTCGGCAGGCAGGCCGGCGTGATAAGGCAAGGCCGGGAAGCCCTGCTCGCAGAGGTAGGCCGCTACGTCGTCGACCTTCTTGCGCGACAGGCAGTAGACGATACCGGCGTTGCCGCGCCGCTCGCCGAGGAACGCCAGCAACTGCTTGCGCGGCTGCTCCTTGGGCACGATGCGGTAGAAGATGTTCGGCCGGTCGAAGCTCGACAGGAAGCGCTCGGCGTTCTGCAGGTGCAGGCGGGTGACGATCTCTTCACGGGTGCGCATGTCCGCGGTGGCGGTCAGGGCAATGCGCGGCACGTTGGGGAACAGCTCGGCCAGTTGCCCCAGTTGCAGGTACTCGGGACGGAAGTCATGGCCCCACTGCGACACACAGTGGGCCTCGTCGATGGCAAACAGGGCGATGTCGAGGGTACGCAGGAAATCGAGCATGCGCGGCTGCACCAGGCGCTCGGGAGCCAGGTAAAGCATCTTCACTTCGCCACGGCGGATACGCCCGGCCAGTTCGCGTTGCTGCTCGGCGCTCAGGGTCGAGTTCAGCGAAGCGGCGGCCACGCCCAATTCGTCGAGGGTCGCCACCTGATCGTCCATCAGCGCGATCAACGGCGAGACCACCACCGCCAGGCCGGGGCGCAACAGGGCCGGGACCTGGAAGCACAGCGACTTGCCGCCGCCGGTGGGCATCAGTACCAGCGCATCGCCACCCTTGGCCACGCATTCGATGATCGCGCCCTGGCGCCCCCGAAAGCTGTCGTAACCGAAGATGTCCTTGAGGACGCGCTGAGCCTGTTCGAGCATAAAAACTCCAAAAATCGCAGAACCATCCTGGGCACAGGCTGGACGAAAAACCCGCTGACGACACCCGAAAATGCGTAAGCGGCTTTTACCCGACCCCCGAGTTACAAGGGCCCTGGGATAAAAGCCGGGCATTATACCGGAGCCTGCGGCCTAGCAGGATGCTCTGCGATAGACGTCTTCCTTTGCCTCGTTTGCGCTGCAAGGTGCTAGAATTCAGTATCGTTTATTCCCAAGGTAGCCCCGTAATGTCCTTCGCCGAGCAACTGACCCGCCTGCAAGCCTTCCTCGACGCCGACGAGCTGCATGAAGAGGCGCTCGACTACGTGGCCGCCCACGGCTTCCTGACCGCGCTGTCGATCGGTGCCGAAGAGGTTCCCGAGCGCGAATGGATCGACGCCCTGTTCGCCGAAGAGCCGCATTACAAGGACGACGCCCAGCGTGAAGAGATCGAAGCCACGCTGATCCAGCTCAAAGCCCACGTTGCCCGCCAGCTGGCCAGCGACGAGGAATTCGAACTGCCGTGCGACCTCGACCTGGGTGAAGACCCGGACGACTCCGACCTGCGCGGCTGGTGCATCGGCTTCATGGAAGGCGTGTTCATGCGCGAAGAGGCCTGGTTCGAGACCGCTGAAGACGAAGTCAGCGAGATGCTCCTGCCGATCATGGTCGGTTCCGGCCTGTTCGATGAACAGCCAGAATTCGAAGACATCGCCAAGGACGCCAACCTGCAGGACGACATGATCGTGCAGATCCCTGAAGCCCTGACCGCGCTGTACCTGCTGCTGCACGCGCCGGACGAGAAGCCAGCCCTGCTCAAGCCTCGCCACCACTGAGTCGGCGTCCATGCGCTACCTGCTGCTGGCCATCGGCTGGCTCAGCGTCGCGCTGGGGGTGATCGGGATCTTCCTGCCGGTACTGCCGACCACCCCGTTCCTGCTCCTGGCCGCTGCGTGCTTTGCGCGCAGCTCGCCGCGCTTTCACCACTGGCTGGTCAACCACCCCAAGCTCGGGCCGTGGATTCGTGACTACCTCAGTGGCGAAGGCATTCCCCTCAAAGGCAAGGTCTACGCCATCGGCCTGATGTGGCTGAGCATCGGTTTGTCCTGCTACCTGGTGCCGCTGATCTGGGCGCGGGGGTTCATGCTCACCAGCGCGGTGCTGGTGAGCATTTACATCCTGCGGCAAAAGACCCTGCGACGCCCGTCCTAAGACAGCCCCCACAGATCTTTGTGGGAGCTGGCTTGCCAGCGATGAGGCCGTTGCAGTCAGCACCTAAGGTGTTGCCTGCATTATGACCGCTGCGCGCTCGATCGCTGGCAAGCCAGCTCCCACAGGCCTACACCGTCAGACGGTATCCACCTTCAACGAATGATCGTTGAGCATGCCGTTGATGATCGTCGCCGTGTCCTGCCCTGCCGCAATCACCCCGCCCGCACCTGCCGTCACACCATAGTGCTGGGCCAGGTTCACCCCTGCCAGGTCGATGGTCTGGGTCGGCGCCGCACCTGCCACCGAGCTGACCTCGATGGTCGACACCACGCTGGCGCCACTGCCGGTGACCTTGAAGTGCAGATAGTCATCCAGCGACGCTGTCGTCGCATTCTCACCCTGCAACAGTTGCGACAGATCCAGACGATCGGTGCCCGGGGTGAAGTCGGTGACCACGTCGTGCCCGGTGTTGCCCTGCTGGTACAGGAAGGTATCGCTACCCGTGCCGCCAGTCAGGGTGTTGTTGCCCGGGCCGCCGATCAGCACATCATCACCGCCACCGCCAATCAGGGTGTCGTTGCCCAGGCCGCCATTAAGCACGTTGGCGTTGTCGTTGCCGGTAAGGGTGTCGTTGTAGTCCGAACCGATCAGGTTCTCGATCGCCACCAGGGTGTCGGTACCGGCCCCCCCGGTGTTCTGCGCTCCGACCGTGCTCAGATTGACCGTCACCGCGCTGCCGGCGCTGGCGTAGCTGGCGGTGTCAATACCCGCGCCACCGTCGAGCAGGTCGTTGCCGGCACCACCGATCAACAGGTCATTGCCATCACCGCCGTAGAGGAAGTCGTTGCCATCCCCGCCGATCAGTACGTCGTTACCCGCCCCGGCATTGAGGGTGTCATTGCCAGCACCTGCCAGCAGGGTATCGTCACCGCTGGTACCGGTGAGGGTATTGCCCTCCTGATAAACGAAGTCGACATTGCCGGTGCTGCTGCCACCATGCCCGTCGCTGACGGTATAGGTGCCGTAGGCGGTTTCGTTCTGGGCGTTGGAATAGTCGACAGTCATGGTCAGCGCGTAGTTTTCAGCCGCGTTGGTGTTGCTGCCTGACGAGTTGGTGAGGTTGACCAGGTGGATGCTGTAGACCCCGGCATGGCTGGCGGTGAAAGAGCCGCCGTCGGCGATGGTTTGATAGCTGCCGCTCTCGTCTTTCCATTCCATCAGGATGTTGCCCGCTGCCAGGTTGTGATCGAGGGTCAGCGTCTCGCCTTTTTTCAGGGTAACGGTCAACAGGTCCTCATCGTTGGCATTGGCCGTGGTTACAGCCCCCAGGTAGCCGCTGACAACCAGTGCCGCCGTCATGGCATCGGCCGGGCCTCTGAAGGCACTGCGCGGCAGGTCCCGCAGCTGGTTGGCGCCGGTGTTGTTGGTACCATTGAAGGTAACCGTCGGCGGTGTACCGCTGCCCACTGTAAAGCCTGCCCCTTTTGCCGCCCAGCCGGTATCGAAGGTGGTCGTCGAAGGCACGCTCAGGCGGTCATGGTTGGCATCGCTGTCATTGGCCAGCAAGGCTTCGGCGGGCACGGTGATGCTGCTCGACAGAATGTTGCTGATGACATGGTCGGCCCCGGCCACTGGCGCGGTATTGGCGTAGACATTGATCACCAGGTTGGCACTGGCGGTATCGCCATCGTTGTCACTGGCGACGAAGCCGATCTGCTCGACCTGGCCGCTGCCGGTGTCCTTGGGCGGCGTGTAGGTAAAGTCGCCGGTATCCATGTTGACCACGATGCTGCCGCCGATCGCCGTCTTCACGGTAATGCTGTTGGTGCCGGTATCGAAAGTACCCCGGTCCGCCGCACCGCTGGTGGCATAAGAGCCCGCACCGCCGTTGCCCTTTGGATCGTAGGTGTAGGTAGTGCCATCGATAACCAGCGACTTGATAAAGCCGCCATCAGCGCCGAACTGGCCGCCGCTCATCAGGCTGCCGGTGATCGGCGCGCCCTGGACGGTGCCAGACAGCACCGAGTTGAGCTGGTTGAGGTCGGTGACCACCGTGGCGTTGGTGTCGGTGTGGGTACTACCGTCGTAGGACAACGGGTTGAGGTTACTGGCATTGACGCCACTGCCCAGACCAATCGCGTAGGACTTGATCCCATTGCTATCGAGGAAAGTCTCCCAGGCAGCTTCGCGGGGCGCGGTAATCGCGTGCCCAGACGTAGGTGCGCCGTCGGAGAAGAAGTACACGATATTTTGCGCACCGGTGATTTTGCCCCCGGTGGTGTAGGCCGACTGCGCCGAGGTAATCGCCGAATCGTAATAGGTCGAACCACCGGCACTTAGGCCGTTAACGATGGCCTTGGCCTGGTCGACGGTCACCCACACAGTTGAAGGCTGGTTGGCCCCGGTAGAGAAGGTCACCAGTTGGACCTTTACATCGCCCATTTCATCGTACTTGTCGAGCAAGGCATTGATCGCCTGCTTGGCCAGTTGCATACGCGTCAGCCCCGGCACGCCGGACGCCTCATTCATACTGCCGGACACATCGATCACCAGCAGCAGGTTGGAGTCCACCTGCCCCGGAGTCACCGAGCGTTCTGCCCCGACTGCATTCGGTACGTCGTCGACAATCTTCACATCGATCGTCGCGTTGGCGGAGCTGCCATCGGTGTCGGTGGCGACGACATTGATACTCTCGTTGAGGTTGTTGATGCCATTGGCGTTCGGGTGGTTTTCGTTGTCGAGCAAGGTGTAGGTGTAACTGACCACCCCGGTGGCCGGGTTGTAACCGGTAATGGTGATCGAGTTACCCAGCGGCGTAGTACCGCTCTGTGGGAAACCGTTGACCACCCCGCCACTGACCACGCTGATGCCACCGACGGTCAGGCTTTGCAGCCCGTCAGGGGCCGTAACGGTGAAGGTGCCGCTCTGGGTCAGGGCCGGAGAGTCCGGGCTGGTGCCGTCGCTGAGGTTCTTCTCGTAGACGGTCAGTTCGCCACCGTTGACGTTCAGGCCGTCAATGGTGACCGGGTTGTCCAGGTTGCTGACATTGAGCTTGAGCGTCGCTGTGCTGGTGTCGCCATCGGCATCGCGCAAGGTGTAGGTGAAAGTATCGACACCTGTGCCACCGCCGTGCAGGTTGATGAAGTCCGTATCGTTGGGGTTCAGGGTGTAGGTGTAGGAACCGTCGGCGGCCAGCACCAGGGTGCCGTAGGTACCGACAAAGGTGCCAGCGGTGATCGGCCCGGTTACGCGGTCGGCGCCCTGTACATCGTTGGTCAGCACATTGCCGGTGAGGGTCAGCTGTACCTCAGTGGCCGTAACTGCGTTGGTGTCGTTAACAGCGCTCGGCAGGTCATCGACGATATTGACGTCGATCGAACCGCTGGCGGTGCTGCCGTCGGTATCGGTGGCGGTTACCGTAAAGCTTTCGTTGAGACTATTGGCGCCATTGGCCGTCGGATGGCTCTCGTTATCGAGCAAGGTGTAGCTGTAGGTCACCACGCCGGTGGCCGGGTTGTAGCCGGTGATGGTCAGGGTGTTGCCCAGTGCGGTGGTTGCCGATTGCGGGAAGCCGCTGGCCACGCCGCCACTGACTACGGTGATGCCACCGACCGTCAGAGTCTGCAGGCCGTCCGGGGCGGTGACGGTAAAGCTCGCGCTCTGGGTCAGGGCCGGAATATTCGGGTTGCTGCCGTCGCCAAGGTTCTTCTCGAAAACGGTCAGCTCACCGCCGTTGACATTCAGGCCGTTGAGGGTCACCGGGTCGTTGAGGTTGGTGACGTTGAGCACCAAGTTGGCGGTGCTGATGTCGCCGTCGGCGTCCTTCAGGGTGTAAGTGAATGTCTCGGTGCCATTGCCGCCACCGTGCAGGTTTTTGAAGTCTGCGTCGGTAGGATCGAGGGTGTAGGTGTAGGAACCGTCAGCGGCCAGCACCAATGTCCCGTAGGTGCCGACGAAGGTGCCGGCGGTGATCGGCCCGGTTGTCACACGGTCCGCACCCTGCACGTCGTTGGTCAGCACGTTGCCGGTCAGGGTCAGCTGGTTCTCGGTGGCGGTGACGGCATTGGTATCGCCCACCGCGGTCGGTACGTCGTCGACGATATTCACATCGATGGAACCGCTGGCGGTGCTGCCGTCGGTATCGGTGGCGGTTACCGTAAAGCTTTCGTTGAGACTATTGGCGCCATTGGCTGTCGGATGGTTCTCGTTATCGAGCAAGGTGTAGCTATAGGTCACCACGCCGGTCGAGGCGTCATAACCGGTGATGGTCAAGGTGTTGCCCAGGGCGGTGGTCGCCGATTGCGGGAAGCCGCTGGCCACGCCGCCACTGACCACGTTGATGCCACCGACGGTCAGAGTCTGCAGGCCGTCCGGGGCGGTGACGGTAAAGCTCGCGCTCTGGGTCAGGGCCGGAATATTCGGGTTGCTGCCGTCGCCGAGGTTCTTCTCGAAAACGGTCAGTTCACCGCCATTGACGTTCAGGCCGTTGAGGGTCACCGGGTCGTTGAGGTTGGTGATATTCAGCACCAGGTTGGCGGTGCTGATGTCGCCGTCGGCGTCCTTCAGGGTGTAAGTGAATGTCTCGGTGCCATTGCCGCCACCGTGCAGGTTTTTGAAGTCTGCGTCGGTAGGATCGAGGGTGTAGGTGTAGGAACCGTCAGCGGCCAGTACCAATGTGCCGTAGGTGCCGACGAAGGTGCCGGCAGTAATTGGCCCGGTGGGTACACGGTCCGCGCCCTGCACATCGTTGGTCAGCACGTTGCCGGTCAGGGTCAGCTGGTTCTCGGTGGCGGTGACGGCGTTGGTATCGCCTGCCGCGGTCGGTACGTCGTCGACGATATTCACATCGATGGACCCGCTGGCAGTGCTGCCATCGGTGTCCGTAGCCGTTACGGTAAAGCTTTCGTTGAGACTATTGGCGCCATTGGCCGTCGGATGGCTCTCGTTATCGAGCAAGGTGTAGCTGTAGGTCACCACGCCGGTCGCCGGATTGTAGCCGGTGATGGTCAGGGTATTGCCCAGGGCGGTGGTCGCCGATTGCGGGAAGCCGTTGGCCACGCCGCCACTGACCACGTTGATGCCACCGACGGTCAGAGTCTGCAGGCCGTCCGGGGCGGTGACGGTAAAGCTCGCGCTCTGGGTCAGGGCCGGAATATTCGGGTTGCTGCCGTCGCCGAGGTTCTTCTCGAAAACGGTCAGTTCACCGCCATTGACGTTCAGGCCGTTGAGGGTCACCGGGTCGTTGAGGTTGGTGATATTCAGCACCAGGTTGGCGGTGCTGATGTCGCCGTCGGCGTCCTTCAGGGTGTAAGTGAATGTCTCGGTGCCATTGCCGCCACCGTGCAGGTTTTTGAAGTCTGCGTCGGTAGGATCGAGGGTGTAGGTGTAGGAACCGTCAGCGGCCAGTACCAATGTGCCGTAGGTGCCGACGAAGGTGCCTGCAGTAATTGGCCCCGTGGGTACACGGTCCGCCCCCTGCACGTCGTTGGTCAGCACGTTGCCGGTCAGGGTCAGCTGGTTCTCGGTAGCGGTAACGGCGTTGGTATCGCCTGCCGCGGTCGGCACGTCGTCGACGATATTCACATCGATCGACCCGCTGGCGGTGCTGCCGTCGGTGTCCGTCACACTGACCGTAAAGCTCTCGCCCAGGCTGTTGGTGCCGTTGGCGTTCGGGTGGGCCTCGTTGTCGAGCAGGGTGTAGCTGTAGGTCACCACGCCGGTCGAGGCGTCATAACCGGTGATGGTCAGGGTATTGCCCAGGGCGGTGGTCGCCGATTGCGGGAAGCCGCTGGCCACCCCGCCGCTGACCACGGTAATGCCACCGACGGTCAGGGTTTGCACACCGTCCAGCGCGGTCACCGTGAAACTGCCGGTCTGGGTCAGGGCTGGCGTATCCGGGTTGCTGCCGTCGCCAAGGTTCTTCTCGAAAACAGTCAGCTCGCCGCCTTCAACATTCAAGCCATTGAGGGTCACCGGGTCGTTGAGGTTGGTGACGTTGAGCACCAGGTTGGCGGTGGACACATCGCCATCAGCATCGGTCAGGGTGTAGGTAAAGGTCTCGACCCCGTTACCGCCGCCATGCAGGTTGAAGAAGTCCGGATCGGCAGTGTTCAGCGTGTAGGTGTAGGAACCGTCGGCGGCCAGCACCAAGGTGCCGTAGGTGCCGACGAAGGTGCCGGCAGTAATTGGCCCCGTGGGTACACGGTCCGCGCCCTGCACGTCGTTGGTCAGCACGTTGCCGGTCAGGGTCAGCTGGTTCTCGGTGGCGGTGACGGCATTGGTATCGCCCGCCGCGGTCGGTACGTCGTCGACGATGTTCACATCGATGGAACCGCTGGCGGTGCTGCCATCGGTGTCCGTAGCCGTTACGGTAAAGCTCTCGCCCAGGCTGTTGGTGCCGTTGGCGTTCGGGTG